>WRBD01000025.1 GCA_009779835.1 Defluviitaleaceae bacterium
CGGTGAGCATAAAAATGCGTGTGCTGTAATTAATGGAGTACCGTCCGAAACCGGTTCATTCACTTTCACTGTCAGGGCAGAAAATGAAGCAGGTTATGATATACGTGATTTAACCATTATAATCCGGTGAATCATCTATCACACTTCTATTTAACTTCAAGATTCTGCCCCAACATGTAGTTAGATATCTTTTATCCCTCTGATATTGTTACCGTATTTCCGGGTACATGTTTTCTATCCATCAAGTGCCTTGCTTTACGGTTTTCTACGCTGTCGAATATTATTGAGAAGTCGTAATCTTCGGGGTAGAGTTCGTCGGCGGCTACACGAAGTTTTATTCGTTTGTGGTTGATTAGACACTTTTTACCTTTTATTTGCACTCCGATTTCACCTGTGTTGTTGGCGCGTTGGTATACAATTCCTATGATTTTCTGTGGATAGACGGTTACGCTGTCGCCAATGTTGAAAGTTTGGCTACGGGGGATGGTTTTTTCTTTTTCGGGATTGTTTTTTATCTCTAAGGGCGTGACGGTTTGTATGATGTTTTCTTGGGTCTTATTATTAGAGGTAGGGGGTGCAGCAGAAATGCCGGAATAGGTTATTTCCCGCGCTCGTTTTAAAAGATGCGCCGGCATACCCAGTCTTTCTGCAATGTGCAGGGCGCAGCTTTCTCCGGCTTCACCTATTTCCAGTTTGTACAGGGGCATTAAACTTTCACGGTCGAATGCCATTCGCGCGTTGATGACTCCTTGTGTATTTGCAGCGAAATCTTTTATTTCAGGATAATGGGTTGTTACGGTGAATAAACATTCTTTTGCCAGTAATTCTTCTAAAATGGCTGTGGCAATGCCCATTCCTTCGGCGGGGTCTGTGCCGGAACCTAATTCATCAAACAGAATTAAGGAAAGTGTGGTGGTTTTTTCTAAAATTCCTATGATGTTGGTCATATGGGATGAGAAGGTGGACAGATTTTGGGAAATACTTTGCCCGTCACCGATATCACACCAAACCGAATCAAAGATGCATATGCTGCTGCGTTCGTCTGCAGGAACATGCAATCCGCTTTGGGCCATCAGTGAAAAAAGCCCTACGGTTTTAATTGCAACCGTTTTGCCGCCGGTGTTTGGGCCTGTAATGATTATTCCTTTCGTGGAGTTTCCCAACGCGAAGTTTAAAGGAACGGGAGGTGCATCATCCGTGCTGTTACGCAGAAGCGGGTGCCGTGCCGAAAGTAATCTTATTTCTCTTTCTTCGGTTAGATGAATTTGTGTTGCTTTCATGGAAATGCTTAATTTTGCTTTGGCAAAAACAAAATCCAAGGTTTCCATTGCTTCCATGTTCATCTTGATGGAAGGTAAATCCTCATGGATTAGAGCAGTTAAAGTATAAAGAATGGTGCGAACTTCGTTATCTTCTTCAATTTTTAGTATGGATAGCTCTTCTTGAAGCTTAGATATCGCGGACGGTTCAATGAAACATGTGCCACCTGTATTTGAAACTTCAACCAAAATGCCGGGGATTTTATTTTTGTAATCCTTTTTAACGGGCATGGTATACCTGCCGTTGCGGACTGCAACAAATCCGTCAACGCAATATTGTTTGTTCTTTTGCAACAGGGATTCAATTTTAGTTTTAATCTGTTCACCTTTGCGCTCGACGCTTCGGCGCAAGTCGTGAAGTCTTGGGGTTGCCCTGTCGTCAATTTGCCCGTTGTGTAGGCATCGGTTAATTTCTTCTTCCAAGCCGGATTGGTCAATCATAGAGTTTCCGTAAAACGCAATTTCTGTTTCGGTGGATTCAGATTTTTTAAGGTAAGCCCTCATTCGATTGCATGACGTTAGAAATGTCGCTACATTTTCAATGTGGTTTGGTGAAAGCATAGCATCGGCATTTATTAATCCGATGATTTTTTTTAGGTCGGTCATGCTTGCGATAGGCGGGCTTCCAGAGTATTCTATGATTTTTCTGGCTTCGGTTGTTTGATTGGTCAGCCTTATCGCTTCCGCAATATTATCTGCCGGAAAGATAGACAAACAGCGTTCTTTTGCGGTTGATGAAATCGCACAATCAGATAGTTGATTGAGAATTACATCGAATTCCAGTGTTTTGAAATGATTCATTAAATTTTCCTCCTAATGGTTTTTGTTTTTGAAAATAAAAATGCCGCGGATAAGTAGCCTCAAAAGAAAGGATACCTATTCGCGGCATAATGTGCTTTACGCACAAAAAAAGATACGACCTTCTCGTATCCCGCAAATTGCAGTATTCAAAAAAAGGTTACATGTTAGGCGGCACACAAAAAGACACGGGCAACAATAGCCCCCTTCCATCTTTTAAATTGTACCTTGGTATGCGGTTTTAAGTGTTGACCACCGATACCAGATTAGCCCTCATAAAACAGCCCTCTTTTTGAAGATAAAATTCAATTGCAAGAGTAGTATAACTTGCAGGTTGAAAAATTGTCAATAGTAAATAAGTACTAATTGCTTTTATCGAAAAGATAGTAAAGGGTTGAACGGCTCAATCCCGTCAAGCATATTATATACTTATGCGCAGATGCAAGGATGAGAATATATGCGGCAAGCAATAAGCAATAGAATCGCAAACAGCTCTAACTGCTTGAAACCCAATAGTTTTCAAGACGTCGCCAAGGGGAAGAAGGTATACTTCGGTACAGGACTTGCTTCCGCTAAAGAAGTAAGCTGTGGATTTGGCTTCGAGTTGCTAAATATGATCTTAACAGCATTGATTTTAAAGGAGAGGAGTGACGCCGACGGAGTATTGCATGAAATAGGAACCGTGGGCTATGATATTTCAGAAAAACAACGTTGCAAACTTATTGAGGAACAACTCAAACTAATGACAAACATGACCCGAAATTTAGGAATTGAAAATATATATAACGTCGTACTCTCCCATTCCTATCAATGCTGTGATTTTTATAAATGTATTTTACAAGATGTAGAAACTAAAATGCGCCCGTTTCACGATTTATCCAATTTTCAAAGATACGGAAAATATATAGTTTTCCAAATAGCGCAAATGAAATATCTTTATGAGATTGAAAAAACAAAGATTAAATTAGGGTGGATAATTGGTAATAAGCCGGTATTAGAAAAAGTTGATTCAAGTTATGTGGGTATACTAATAAATAAAGGTCATCTTAATGAATATTATTTCGATTCAATTTATCGGTATGTCTTCCCTAACGATGAGTATTTTTTTGTGTATACATCAGCTGGGATGGATGTCATAAATGGAAAAAAGTATTCACCGTATACAGTTACCACATCACAACACAGGCCGCTCTTGACAGAACCGATCAAAGCTTACCTTGCAAAAATTCCTAATTCTAAGCATAAGTCAAGAACTCTTAAATTATATGAAAAAACGATTGTTGATACATGGGAGTATCTTTATGGGAAAATAAAGTCATCAGATTATATGTCTGATGACGAGAGTTTTATCTGCAAATTGCAGTATATTCAGGATAAGGTGTTAGGCATAAGTAGAGTATGAGTGAAGGTGATTTCATTAATGGGTGGATTGATGTATCTTGAGTATTTGTCGGGGAACCGTAAGGGCTACGTTCTATAACCTTATCCATTTTTTTATATGAGTCTTTCGATTCCAATACTCGACTGATAATCTCACCCCTTTCGTCCGTAATCACACGGTAAGTTTCGACCTCATAACCAGTGAAGGGAGGTTGAACAACCTTCGTTTCGCCGCAAGCAAGGTTGGGATTATCCCTGTATATCGTCTTAAACGGCGTAACTAAAAGGATCTTACTTTCCATGACTACAGTATTATTATTCATTTTTGTACCCATTATCTTAACATACACTTTAGATCCATCTGTCCATGTGAAAATTTTGATAGGGCCATTCGTGTTATTCTTGAATTTATAATCAATGGCTTCCCAGCAAACAGTGGCGTCAAAACCCGGTTGTTCGAGATAATCCGGACTCATGGAGTGGCTTGTGCGGGAAACTATCTCAAGATTAGACAGCAAGCAAGTGTAATACAGTGTAGAGGATACTTGGCATATGCCGCCTCCAATACTGTCTTCCACCTGTCCGTTCACAAAAGTCGGCGCGGGTTTAAAGCCACGCTCTCTCGTCCGATTACCTACGATCTGATTGAAACTGAATGTATCGCCGGGAATAAGCGCGGTTTCGTTGATCATCTTACATGTGAGGATTATATTGTCTGTGCGGTTGGGCATTTTATTTATAAGAGGTGTGCTTGTCTGAGCCAAAACGTCCATATAGTAAGCGTCTTGCGCCGGTTCTGTAGTGCCCTCTGTTTTTCTTAATGCATCAATGGGTTTGGCTGTATCGTCAGTGGTTGCTGCAAATGCAGAAATAGAAAACAACAATAAAGAAAGGCAAAGGAAAATATACATTTTAAGAGTTCTTTTCAAAATCATCATCCTCCGGGATTAGTATTTCCGTCTTTTCTTACTTTAACCTTCAATTACTGCTCGGCGCAACTGAGTTAAGCATAGGAAATCTCGTCTTTGCTTTTATATCCACATGTGTGCATGTTGCATTTTTTGCGAACTTCAAGTAAATTTGTAATAACATTCACACTGTGAGGTGCTTTATATGACTGAGATATTTCAAAGAGAACAAGAAATTTATGACACAGCCATCCTTCACCTTGAAGAAAGACGAAACGGCGGGGTTTTTTCCCTTGAGTTTCACGAACAATTGGTAAGTGAATACGGAAATTTACTAGAAGAACTTCGCATTCTTGCTCAGATTAGCGACAATGCAATAGAAAACCTTAACTCGTCTAATGTAGACTTGCGCGACAAGGCGTATTTGGATGCACTTACGGGCATTTACAACAGGCGGAGTATGGAAGAAAGGTTGAACCATGAAATAAGTTCGTTAAGCCGCTCCGAAACCGGCTTATTAAGCGTGTTAATGATGGATATAGACTTTTTCAAGCTATTCAACGATACCTACGGTCATGGTGCGGGTGACGAATGTTTGAAATCCGTTGCCGGCACGTTTAATAAAAGCATAACGCGCATCGACGACTTTGCCGCGCGATACGGAGGCGAAGAATTCGTCATAGTTTTACCAAACACCAACGAACGCGGCGCACAGAAAATCGCACACAGGATAATAGAGAATGTTTGCAATTTGAATATTCCCCATGAAAAAAACGCCGTCGCCCCACATGTAACAATTTCCATCGGCAGTACAACCGGTCGCGTATGCCATACGCACAAAGGCACAGATTTCACAGGCCGCGCCGATGAAGCCCTTTACATCTCCAAGAAAAACGGACGCAACAGGCACACCCACCTTGATATGAAAGTCTGATTTTTAAGGAATATTGCCCAATAAAAAAAGTGTCGGCTTAAATTTTGTCCGACACTTTTCAATTGTTGTATCAAATCTAAAGCGGACTCGTAGAAACCCCAATTTCAATAATATAATTATCGGAATTCACTCTAAATCTTATGTTATAAGAACCGTTTTTCGTGTGGAAGCCATAATAACTATCACCATCACGAGAAGCTGTTGACATTATAAAATCTTTTTCCGTAAAAAAATCAATAATACTACCCGACCATTGTCTTCCGGCGCGGAAGCCGAAAACATGAAATTCTTCGTTAAAAGAAGTGTCGTGTGTGTCGCCGAACCAGATAAACCCGCTGATTCGATTGAAATTGCTTACTTGGCGAGGACGATGGTGTGTAACTATTGCCCAAACCATTTCGTCTATTTCCACTAAGTTTGTATCCCGAAAATGTCCTCCGTCTTGCTCGGAGAATTCGCGGGAAGCCCCCAACCCGATATATTCCATCGGCAAATTTGAATTTTTATATAAGTCCGACATAACATTGCCATGCGACCTAATAACAAAAAACGGGGACACAAGAGAACCCACAATTAAGCTGACTACAATCGTAATAACCGCTATTGTAAGCACTTTTTCTTTGTTTGTTTCCATTTCTTTAATCATTTTAAACATTAATACAAAAAATGAACCCTTGTATCCATTATCCATAATCCGCCTCATTTCTAAAGTTGTTTATCCTTGTTCGTGTCCTTTGGTTGGATTGGAAATATAAAAACAGCATCTTTCTCGGTGAAATACCAAAAAAGATGCTGTTTATTTTACTATTAGTTGTTACTTGCTATCAATGCTGTTCATGTGGCGCATAAGGTCGATTAATTTACATGAGTAGCCCCACTCGTTATCGTACCAGCTTACAAGCTTTACGAAGTTATCCGTAAGCGCGATACCTGCTGACGCGTCGAAAACGGATGTGCAGCTTTCGCCGATGAAGTCTGTGGAAACTACTGCGTCTTCGGTGTAGGCAAGGATTCCTTTTAATTCGCCTTCGCTTGCTTTTTTAATTGCGGCTTTAATGTCGTCGTAGCTGGCGGGCTTTGCCAAGCGAACGGTTAAGTCTACAACGGATACGTTTGTTGTGGGAACGCGGAATGCCATGCCCGTTAATTTACCCTTTAATTCGGGAAGAACAAGGCCTACTGCTTTCGCCGCGCCCGTAGAGGACGGAATAATATTTGCGGAAGCAGAGCGTCCGCCGCGCCAGTCTTTGCCGGAGGGGCCGTCTACGGTTTTTTGGGTCGCGGTTGTTGCGTGAACGGTTGTCATAAGTCCTTCGGTTATGCCGAAATTATCGTGGATTACTTTTGCCAAAGGCGCAAGGCAGTTTGTTGTGCAACTTGCGTTGGACACGATGTTTAAATCTTTCGTGTATTTTTCGTGGTTTACGCCCATTACAAATGTAGGGGTATCGTCTTTTGCGGGGGCGGATAGAATTACTTTTTTAACGCCCGCGTCAAGATACGCTTTCGCGGAATCTTGCGTTAGGAAAATTCCGGTACATTCCGCTACATATTCAACACCGTCTTTTGCCCAGCCGATGTCGGCGGGATTTCTTTCGGCGTAAAGCGTAATCGCTTTTCCGTTTACAACAAGCTTGCCGTTTTCCGCTTTAACTTCGCCCGGAAATTTTCCGTGCGTAGAGTCGTACTTAAGCATATACACCATGTAATCAAGGTCGATGAAAGGATCGTTAATTGCAACCACTTGAACATCGCTCAATGAACTGGCGTAACGAAATGCCAAACGTCCGATTCGCCCAAAACCGTTGATACCTACTTTTACCATTGGAATCGCCTACTCTCTTAGAATTTTTTTTCAAATAATAGTTTAACATAACAGGACAGGCAATAAAAGGCTTTTTTTACATAGTATACAAGTATAAAACCACGGGGGTGTTTTACATGTTAAGAAAAAAAAGATTGATGGGAATGATTTTTTTCTTCGTGGGCGTTGGAATGGTAATTCAGTATATGATGCCGGGCTGGGGATTTTTGCTTGCGGCGGCATTAATTATTTTAGGATTTTGGCATGTATTCGCGAGGTGATTTGAAAATGAAAATTCGTATAATAAAATTGCCGCGATTTGTTGGCAATATTTTAAAAAAGCTTTTGAAACAAAACGATTAAAGTGTTACACTACACAAAAGAGAAATGGGGGAATTTTCATGAAGAAAAATTTCATTGCATTTGCACTTACGTTTTTATTGTTGATGCCGCTTTTACCGGTGTTTACCGTAACTACAACTGCATCAACGCGTGACCCGCGCCGAATTTACGTTTCGGGGCAGCATTTCATGGTTGGGAATGACCAGCGCATTTGGATTAACGGTGTTAATACGCCGTGGTTCAACTGGAATGATTTCGGAGGGAATTTCCAACGTGCCCAGTGGGATACCCATTTTGCGCAATTAAAACAAGAAGGCGTAAACGCAACGCGCATATGGGTAAACTGTAATAACGGGCAGCGTGTGGGCGGCGCGCTTCAGCCTGCCGTTCAGATTAACGAGCAAGGCATGGTAACAGGTGTTACGCAGCGTCACTGGAATGACTTGGCTGTATTATTCGAGCTTGCGGAACAACACGAAATTTACATCATGGCGACGATAACTTCTTTCGACCATTTCAGGGTAAACGCGGGTGACCATCCTTTAGCGCAAGCGCAACGCTGGCGGCTAATGCTGCAATCTACCGCGACGATAAACTCTTTTGTTGAACACTACACAAGAGGGTTTATAACTCGTTTCGGAGACAACCCCTTTTTGTGGAGCATCGACTTAATGAACGAGCCCGACTGGGTTCATGAAGAAGACATTAACGGGAACAACGTTTCCGGCTCTGCACGGTTCAACTGGAATCACTTGACAAATTTCTTTGCGCGGAACGCCGCGGAAATTCGCAGTACCAGCGATGTTCTTGTAACGGTTGGCTTCGCTTTTTCAAAATATAATTCCGACCACCACGACGGCAATATGGTTTCTGACACGCGTATGCGCGCACAGTTCAATAACTCATATGCCGTTCTTGATTTTTGGTCACCGCATTATTACGACTGGATGGAACAATGGTTTTTCAATCCGTTTACCATGTCACCTTACGGAAACCCTCATGCAACACCGCGCACCGGCTGGGGATTATGTCCGTCAAGGCCTGCTTTAATCGGTGAAGTTTACGGCGGCGGTACACGAGACCGTACAATTACCCAAGACTATACAGGTGCTTTTAACAACGGCTGGCAAGGCGTTATGGCGTGGACTTCCAATTACAGTTGTGGTGCGTATCCACATATCGGCATGAGTACAATCGGAAATGCCACACGGAGCATACGCAATGCTCACCCGCAGTTAGTTTTCCCGACGCTGGCTATGGGGCCGACACCGACACCGGGGCCCCCAACGCCGACACCATCACCAACACCGGTTCCACCCATCTACGATATGCAAACTGATACAAACTGGAGCAGTATTCTGTCAGCGACCGCGCACACGATAATGCGCGGAACGAATAACGCCGGTACAACAACCAGAGTTGAAGGGCCGCCGCGTGAACTGAATATTGCCGGCAGAACCGGGTCTTCGCAGGGAATGAGGATTAGGGCTTCCGCATTGCTTGCCGCGTTACCGAGCGGAAATAACAATATAAGAATTGAATATACGGGAACTTTGAATGTTGCGGGTTCTTCGCAAATTCGCATAGAGTCTCCTTCCCCTCACACTTATGTATCGGGTCAAGATGTATGGACTTCCGCGACAACAGGCTCAGGTTCCAGTCGTCCGTTCACGCACACCCTTGATTTGACTCGTGAGCAGTTACAATTCGCAACAACAGCCCCAAGAACAGGCGATATCACTTTGGGTGCGACTCCCGCCTCTTCAACAAACCCCACAAACCTTGTAATAACCGGCATAAGAATTACCGTTGTCCCCGGAGGAACCGGCCCAACGCCTACGCCTACGCCTACTTCTACACCAACTCCTACTCCAACACCCACACCAACTACAACGCCTACTCCCACTCCTACGTTGACACCGACTCCAACGCCAACACCAACACCAACACCAACACCAACACCAACACCAACACCAACACCAACACCAACCCCCGGCGGACAACTAACACCTGTAAACATTACATCTATCCGCTATGATTTTAATATTGCGGGCTTGGCAGGGGGAACAAACTTAACTTTTGAAATGCTGGACGATAATGCTGACTGGACTTCTCTACAACTTCCCATAACTCCCGCGGGAAATGGGTTGCGTTCCGTTACGGCAAACCTGAATGGAGCTGCGGGTCTTCGCAATTTAGGTTTTGTGAACGTAATCGCGGGAAGCACCGCAACAATGACACTGGCAAGCATCACCGTAAATGGCGATACTGAATTATTTTTTAACCCTGCGCGTGTATTAAACGTAGGGTCTGATAACACCAATGGCCTGCCGAATATATGGGCAGGATTAGCGAATGGCGCGGTCATTGCGTCAAGCGCGAACGGTAATGCGGTGCTGGCATTCGATGCTGCCGCCGAATTGATTAGGTTCTACACTACCGGCGGAGGTTCCGGGCCTATCATGTCCACATCACGCTCCCGCGATTACGTTAAAAGCATGGGAATGGGTTGGAATTTAGGTAATACATTGGACGCGCCGGGTGGCACAAGCTTGGCGAATTGGGAAACAGACTGGGGTAATCCGCGCGTCACACAAGAATTTATACAATCCATTGCAGATAGAGGGTTTACCCATATTCGGATTCCGTTTACAGTTGGGACGGGCAACAGATTTACAGACCTCGGCGCAAGTACGCCCGCAAACGAATTGCGATATGTAATTCACCCGGACTGGCTGAACCGTTACATTGAAGTTGTTCAATGGGCGCACGACGCAGGGCTTTATGTAATGGTAAACATTCATCATGATTCGTGGATGTGGATTGGAAGAAGCGCGGGCAATTGGAGGGGCGAACCCAACGCGTGGCAAGTACGAAGATTCCGCGACCACTGGACACAGCTTGCGCAAACCTTTGCCAATTTTAACGACAGGGTTATGTTTGAGACTTTGAACGAGCCGCATTTTTATCCCAATACACGCAATAACCCGACCGCGCCGGAAAATGAAATGCTGGCATTGCTTAACCGCGCCGCGTTTGACATTATTCGGGCAACGCCGGGTAACGAAGAAAGAATCATCGTAATACCCACCATTTGGACATCGTACTCTACCGGATACAGCAGACCCATTCGCGATTTTGTGCGCAGTTTGGATGACGAAAATATAATCGTGACCGTGCATTATTATAGCGAATGGCTTTTCAGCGCGAATTTGGGTATTACAAGCTTCGATGAGCCTATTGGAAGCAGCCCTTCCGCACGAGTGGCAGCCGATAGATTTTTTGAAACCATCGACCGATATTTTCTGTCGGAAGGCATAGGTGTAAATGTCGGAGAGTGGGGCTTGCTTGCTTACGACAACGAGCATACCGATTTGCAGACAGGCGAAGAAATAAAGTATTACGAATATATGCATCATTTGGCACGGGAATCCGGAACAAGCCTTACGTTTTGGGATAACGGTTCGGGCATTGACCGTCGTGCTGCCGGATTTCCGTGGCGTGTTCCGCGTATCGGCGCAATGATTGAAGCGTCTATGCAGGGGCGTTCTTCCCATGCAACCGGATTGGATACGATTTATTTGAATCAGCCCGTTACAGCCGATATTCAAATTCCACTTACGTTAAACGGTAACACTTTCGTGGGAATTGATGGCTTAACACAAGGAGTTCATTATACGTACAATGCGGGTGTTGTTACTTTGCACCAAGATTTTGTAAATACGCATTTTAATAATTTTATAGGCTTTGGCACATTCGCAATTTTGGAAATGAAATTCTCCGGCGGCACGGACTGGCACCAATACCTTGTAAAACACGCAATACCTGAATTTACCACCACCGCAACAGGCACCCGCGCAAACGGAATCACCATTCCGGTGAGTTACAACGGAAGTGCTATTCGGCGTGTAAGCGCGTCACAAAACGGAAACCGTGTAGGCGGCGACCATCATAGTTGGTGGACGTATTTACACAGGGGACACGCATATAGTGTTAATAATCCCGCTACACATTTCAATGTACGCGGCGGCGATGGCGGATTTTTCAATTCCTCTGTAGCAACAGGCGACGTGACTTTGCATATCGAGTTTTTTGACGGTCAAAACGTTGACCTAACATTACGTTCAGCGGGAACAGGCGCGAACGCCGCCGTAACCGTGACAGGTGTAAGCCCAACGCCGGGTCCAACACCAACACCGGGTTCAACACCAACACCAACGCCCACTCCTACACCGACCCCAACGCCAACGCCCACTCCTACACCGACTCCAACTCCTACACCGACTCCCACGCCGACACCCACTCCCACTCCGCCAACCCCAACCCCAACCCCAACCCCCAGTGGTCACTACGTCACATTCAACGCAAACAGCGGGACAATCCGCGGAACTGACATTACCGTTACCAATATACCTTTACCTTCCGGAGCATCCTCCGGTATTGTCGAGTTTCCTCTTGTAAGCCGCACCGGTCACAGATTTGTGGGATGGTTTGATACAAGCGAACCCACGGGTGGCGTACGTTCTCACGCTAATGCACCGGTTGGCAATGGAGCAACCTTGTACGCAAGATGGCTCGTAACTCCCAATGACTTCATTCTTGGCGATACAAACGGCGACGGACGCGTTACAAGTGCCGACGCATCACGTATTGCGCGGTGGATAATAGAACCATCTTCCGTAGAAATTTGCTTGCTTTCCGCCGACATAAACGGCGACGGTGAGGTAAATATTACAGACGTTATCATGCTTGCAAGATGGCTGGTTGGATTAAATGTTGATATTGCGTTATAAAGTAGTTGTTTTATTCCACAAAGTGTAATATATTAGAAACGGACTAGAAAATTTGAAATAAAGGGGGTTGTCCATATGACAATTAGAAGCATGGCACTTAATCATTTGCGTGCGGAAGGATACCACGGGATTGGATTTCCCGGAAGTTCGCGGCCGCAGGGTGGGGCTCGCTCCGGCGCAAATCAAAATGTGCCGCAAACCAACGCTGAAATCCGCGGTGCAGGTCAAGCCATTTCAAAGGCATTGGGTACGTTAACAGGAAAAACCGGTGAAATACAAGGCCGCACATCCGATGCCGCTGTTGCCACAGTTGCTGTGAATAATAGCCGAACGATTAAATCTATGCCGCCGCAGGATACGACTATTAATGTTCATCAGGTTGCACAGGCACAAACAAATGTCGGCGAAGCACTTACGGCATCATCAAGAAATGTTACCGCCGGGACTCATTCTTTTGAAATTGAGGCGAACGGAACTACACACACCTTTAATATAAATGTGTCGGACAGCGACAATAATGCAACTATTCAACGCCGAATGGCAGCCGCGATTAATGATGCAGACATAGGCATTACCGCTTCTGTACGAACGGGAACGGAAAACGGCGCAACCACCACCACTTTAACGGTTGCCGCCGCAAGAACAGGCACTGATTCCGAATTCACCATTCGTGACGCAGCCGGAAGCGGACTTGTGAAAGCGATGGGCGTTAATGGTTTAACAGACGAAAGCCGCGAAGCGCGAAATGCTATGTACACAGTTAACGGCGGCGAAGTAAGAACCTCTCAGTCGAACGAAGTAAATATTGCCGCCGGAGCTAACGTGACTTTAACAGGCGCAGGTGAAGCCCAAATCACCTTCGGACGCTCGTCGGAACAAGCAATGACTGCCGCCCGTGACCTTGTTAATGCGGTAAATTCCGCAATAAGGGGAACAAACCCCAATGACGGACGCGGTTCCGCAAGATTTTTAAATGACCTTATCAGCATGAATACAAATTTTTCGCCTTCTCTTTCTCGTGTGGGCATTCAAGTTCAGGGTAACGGGCAGCTTGCCATCAACGAAACTCGCTTGCAAGCCGCCATTGAAGACGGCAGCTTCGACAGAATGAGCGGCTTAATCAACCGCATGGAGCGTATTTCGTCCAATGCGGCAAACACAAGGCATTACGCAAACGCTCCCCCGCCCGTGAATGTTAGAACGAATAATTTCGACTTCGGCAACACCAACAATTCCTGGATGATGATGGATTTGTTTATGTAAAATAGTTTTATATAAAAAGAAAAGAGCCGGGTATCGAAAGATGCCTGCTCTTTTTTTGTGTATTGCTGATTCGTTCGCTTGTGTGTCTGATTGCCGGCATTTAAGGAATTTTACCTTCTGTACGAAGTGGATGGGTAACGGTTACGGTCATTCTTTCCTCTAATTGAAGTCAACTGGAGTATAGGAGTCAATGAATTCATAAACAATTCAAAATCATCCCGGCTACCCATTCCTTCAACATCCCATGCACTCCAATTGCTAATCTGTATTAAATCTAGTGCTTTTCAATCAGTTGTATCCTCATCCCATTATCACATTGACTTTATGCACTCCTGTGCTGACGGGCAAAATATTTCCGGTGATTTCTTTTCCGTCAATCGTGGCGGATTTTACGCCCTTCTCAACACCGGCGGAATTATCCACAGTTATTTCGTAGGTTGCGCCGCGGAATTTGCGTGTTACTTTGAAGCCTTTCATGTCGGCGGGAATGCATGGGTCAATGCGTAGACCGTCGTACTCTGCGCGAATTCCCAAGATATATTGGGAAATGCTTGTGAAAGTCCATGCGGCGGTGCCGGTAAGCCATGAGTTTTTGCCTTCGCCGTGGTTTACAGCGTCTTTGCCGGCTATCATTTGGCAGTATACATACGGTTCCATGCGGCGGAGTGCGCTGTCGTCCTCGCGGTAGGCGGGGCAGATTTTTTTGTAGGTTTCAAATGCGCGTGTGCCGCGCCCCAGACGGGTTTCGGCAATTGTCACCCACGGATTGTTATGGCAGAAAATGCCCGCGTTTTCTTTGTAGCCCGGCGGGTAGGAAGAAATTTCGCCGAGTTCCAAGTGATACTCTTTGTATGCGGGTTGTTGCAAGACGATTCCGTATGGGGAATCCAGCCACTCTTTTACTGAATCGAGGGCTTTTTCTGCGTTGCCGTTTTCAAGCCCGATACCCGCCATTACGGAAAATCCGTTTGATTCTATGAAAATTTTTCCGTCTTCGCATTCGTTGCTTCCGATTTTCTTTCCGTGTGCGTCGTATGCGCGAAGGAACCAATTGCCGTCCCAGCCGTGTTCCTCTACGGTTTTTATCATTTTCGTAAGTTCTGCTTCGGCGTAGATGGCTTCTTCGGCGCGGTTTGTGCGCTTGCAAATTTCAATATAGTCAGGGGCGACGAAAGCAAAAATCGACGCAATCAAAACGGATTCTGCTATGCCGCTCTCGAAGTTCGCCGTGGTTTGAAATGATTCGCCCGGTGTTTTAGAGAAGCAATTCAAATTCAAGCAATCGTTCCAGTCTGCGCGTCCGATTAACGGCAAACCGTGCGGGCCTTTGTTGTTTACGGTGAAATCGAATGAGCGTTTTAAATGAATAAACATGGAATCCGCAAGCGATTCGTCATTATCAAATGGAACTTTTTCGTCAAGAATTGAGTAGTCGCCCGTTTCTTTAATATATGACGCAACTCCAAGAATCAGCCATAACGGGTCGTCGTTGAAGCCCGAGCCTAATTCGTGATTGCCGCGTTTTGTTAGTGGCTGATACTGGTGATACGCGCTGCCGTCCGGGAATTGCGTTGCCGCGATGTCCATGATGCGTTCGCGTGCGCGTTCCGGCACAAGATGAACAAATCCGAGTAAATCTTGGTTGGAATCCCGGAAGCCCATTCCGCGCCCTATTCCCGATTCAAAATAACTCGCGCTTCGCGACATATTAAACGTAACCATGCATTGATATTGGTTCCATACTCCCGCCATACGCGCCATTTTTTTGTCGTCAGCGTCTACCGTAAAGGTCGATAGAAGTTGCGTCCAGTACGCTTGCAATTCGTTTAACGCTTTGTCGGCGGCTTCGGCTGTCGCGTATTTTTCCAGAAGCGCGTCTGCGGGGGCTTTGTTGATTACGTGCATTTTTTCCCATTTTGCGTCTTCGGGGTTTTCACAGTAACCCAGCACAAAAACCATATTTTTAGATTCACCCGGTTGCAAATCAATTTTTATATGATGCGAACCAACCGGTGCCCATCCTGATGCGACTGAATTATTCGCTTTGCCCATGAAAACGGTTTGGGGTTCGTTTGCACCGTTGTATAGCCCAAGGAAAGTTTGACGGTCGGTGTCGAAGCCCGCCACAGGGACATTCACCGCCCATACCGCGTAATGATTGCGGCGTTCGCGGTATTCTGTTTTGTGATAAATTCGAGAACCGTGAATTTCTACTTCGCCTATGCTGAAATTCCGTTGGAAGTTTGTCATGTCGTCGTGAGCGTTCCACAGACAGAATTCCACGTAGGAGAAAAGGTCAATATTTTTTGGCTTGTCAGATTCGTTCTTCAATTCGATTTTATGAATTTCGCAGGTGTCGCCGCGCGGTACAAAAGACGTTTGCGAGTACGCAAGTCCGTTCTTTGCGGAAGAAATTTTTGAATAACCCATTCCGTGACGGCACTCATATTTGTCCAACTTGGATTTCATCGGCATCCATGATGGTGTCCATACTTCGCCGCTGTCGCGCAGGTAAAAATACCGCCCGCCAATGTCCGCCGGTGCGTTATTGTATCTGTAACGCGTCAGACGCAGCATTTTCGCGTCGCGATAAAAGCAATAACCTCCCGATGTATTGGAAAAAAGCCCAAAAAAATCGTCACACCCAAGATAATTTATCCACGGGTAGGGCGTGTCCGGGCGCGTAATAACATACTCACGCGCGTTGTCATCAAAAAATCCGTAGTTCATTACAAAACCTCCTGAAATTTATTTATTTTTGCTTTCTGCAAATTTTTTGTTTGCCGCTGCTTTGTTGGAAAGTCAAAATACTCCCCCGTTTTCCGCAAATGCGAACGCACTCCGTTGCAATTCTCTCAGTTTCCTCTGTGGTGGGAGTGAATGCCATCGGCGGATATTTTTCCATCACGCATTTTCTTCCCGAATTTTGCGAATCATTTCAACAGGGTCGTCGCGGAACAGGGCGGATCCTATTACAAAATTTGTTATTCCCAGCGGGTGAAGCTGGCGGATACGTTCGGCGTTTATATTGCCGTCTACACATAGGGTGAAGCCGTATTTTTTTGAGAGTTCGCCAAGCATTTTTAATTTTGGCACGGTGGATTCCAAAAACTTTTGGCCGCCGAAGCCGGGATTTACTGTCATGGCAAGAACGTAGTCGCAGAGCGGAAAAAGATTTTTGACGTTTTCAACGGATGTTTCGGGATTTAACGCTATGCCCGGTTTCGCGCCGGTTTCGCGGATTTGCGCAAGCGTTGCGGCGGTATTGGTACCTGCCTCCGGGTGAATCGTTATTATTTCCGCACCAAGTTCACGAAAAAATTTAATCTTCCGCGCAGGGTTGCGAATCATCAAATGCACATCCAGCGGAACATCCGAATAACGACGCACGCAATTGAAAATCTCTGCTCCAAGCCCAAAATTTGGCACAAAATCGCCGTCCATCACATCCATGTGCATATAATCAACGCCGGTTTCTGTTAGGAGACGTATATCATGACCCAAATTCCCGTGGTCTGCACACAGAATGCTTGGGTGAATTTTTGGTAAATGCATTTAATCACGCGCTTTCATTTTTCTAAGAAATATTCTAAGAAAAAGTCTATCATGAACGCGCGAAAAAAGATATAATTTGCTGGGAGTGATTTTGATGAAAATTTTAATAAGCAACGACCACAACGCGCTGGAATTGAAAAAAATTCTTACGGCGCATATAGAAGAAAAATTTTCGGCGGAAGTAACCGACATTGGCTCGACAGGCGAAAAAGGAACGGATTACCCTGAATACGCACATGCGGCGGCGAAAAAAATATTGGCGGGTGAACACGATTTCGCGGTTTTATTATGTGGAACGGGCGCGGGAATGTGTATTGCCGCAAACAAAATTCGCGGAGTACGCGCAGTGGTGTGTTCTGAGCCGTACACAGCGCGTTTGTCCCGCGAAC
The DNA here is from genome assembly GCA_009779835.1 of Defluviitaleaceae bacterium. Classification (GTDB taxonomy): domain Bacteria; phylum Bacillota; class Clostridia; order Lachnospirales; family WQUN01; genus WQVC01. The sequence goes on from WRBD01000025.1 coordinate 17,486, forward strand.
ACAATGACGCACAAATTTTATGTATCGGGGCGCGTGTTGTGGGCGCGGAGCTTGCTAAAATGATTGTTGATGAATTCTTGCAAGCCCGCTTTGAAGGCGGACGGCATCAAGTGCGTGTTGATATGTTGGAGTGTAATTAATATGGAAATCCGATTGCAAAAAATTTTAGCGAACGCGGGTGTTGCTTCGAGACGAAAAGCGGAAGAGCTTATCGTTGAGGGACGCGTTACTGTAAACGGCGCTACGATAACGGAGCTTGGCACAAAAGCCAAAACCAAAGACGAAATAGCTGTTGACGGAGTTCCAATCGGGCGTGTGCCGCGAAAAAAAACATATGTAATGCTGCACAAGCCCGAAGGCGTGGTGACAACCATAGCCGACGAATTCGGACGACCAACGGTGATGGATTACGCGCCCGCAAATAAGCGGTTATTCCCCGTGGGGCGGTTGGATTACGAAACAAGCGGCTTGATTTTTTTAACAAACGACGGCGACTGGGCAAATAATTTAACGCATCCAAAACACGAAATAAAAAAAGTATACATCGCTACAATTCGCGGAGAGCCAACGGAAAGTGAATTGCGCAAATTCCGAGAAGGAATAAAAATAGACGGCCGCTTAACCGCGCCCGCCGAAATTGATATTTTACGTAGTAAAAATGAGAACACAAAAGTACGCATAACAATAAGCGAAGGTCGCAATCGTCAAGTACGAAAAATGTGCGATGAAATCGGTCATCCCGTTATATCGCTGAAACGCATAGCAATCGGAGATGTAAAACTTGGCGATTTACAGCCGGGCAGGTGGCGGTATTTAACCGAAGGTGAGGCATTATGCATTTTGAAGAAATAGATTTTATCACGCTTTGATAAAAGTTATAACTGGTTAATGTGCTGGAGTAAGAAAAGTGAACAAGCCCTAAGTTCTGTTGGATAATCATTGCGTTATTAAGCTGATAACGGTAACACATACAAAAACGCTTCAACAGTAAACTCCGTTTCGGTTGTGGTTATTTCTAAATCGCCGTTATATTTTTCAATGGATTTGCGCACATTTTTAAGGCCGTAGCCGTGTGCATTTCCTTTTTTTGTTGTTTTTATTTGTCCGTTTTCGCTACGGTCAATGTTTCCACTGTGCGAGTTTTTTACATAAACATGAACTCCTCCCTTGTTGTATCGTATATCCAGCGTAAGTTTTTTCTCAGGTGTTTCGCAAACGGCTTCAAGTGCGTTGTCTAATAAATTCCCAACAATTGAAACAACATCGCTTACATCAATTTGAAGCTTAGGCGGGACGCTGACCGCAACTTCCAGTTCGATACCGCTTGCTTTTGCGTTTCGCAGTTTGTAATTAACAATGCTGTCGAAAGCAGTGTTGCCCGTGTCGCTGTAATCTACCACATCTACTTTGCCGATTAAATTTTCGATATAAGCAAGCGAATCTTCGTACTGTTCGCGTTTGATAAATCCGCTTACGGCAGATAAATGTTTTATTACATCGTGGTGAAATGATTTCATTTCGTCTACTGATTCACGCATTAATTCGCATTGATTATAAAAATATTCACGTTCTTTGCTGATAAACTTAGATTTCAATTTTTCAGAATAAGCTTCGGAGGAAGAATTATCCCGGTGAAACGCCATCGTGCCCAGGTTTTTAAAATGATTTGCAAGCATAGCGGATAAGTACATCAAAAGCCCCATGCCGACGATGTGCATAAAAACAAATTCTGTTTGCTGTGCCGCGGAAAACAAAGAGGTTCTTGTTGCGGTGGACAATAACGCATCTGAAATAATCATGGAAACATAAATAATCAATACTGCAGAAATTTTTCTTTTCCATTCTGCTTCGTAGTTTAGTGTTATTAAAAATATTGCCGCTATATTAAGCATTAAATTTATTATTGGAATATTAACAAATAAAATAGAAATACTTATTGCAATTAAAAAAGAAAGACACGCCAATACATAAATAGTAAAATTCGTAATTCTTTTTTCCAAAAAGATTTTTGTGAACTTATGAACTGCAAGCAAAATAAAAATATTTATAAATATAAGGCCGATAAAAACCATTCGTCACCTCTTATCAAGCATTCTCTTCTGTGTTCTTATTTCCTTGCGCTTGGACTGTGCTATAGGCAGTTCTGTTTTATTGGTCATATATAATCTTTCGTATTCAAAAAATTGCACATAATCGTAATTTATAATGTACGACTTGTGAATAAACATGAAATTTTCGTGCTTCTGCAAGCGCTCGGTGTAAATTTTTTCTAATGTGCCGTAAAATTCTTCTTCTTTATTTATAAGGTGCAATATTATTTTTCGGTTATCGCTCTCGAAATATATTATGTCTTTAAGCTTCACCTTGAAAGAATCACGCCCTATTTCATATGTGAAAACGTCCGACCAAAAATTTGTTATCTTTAAAAATTTATTTATAACCCGTTTAATTCTCTCTTCATCAAGAGGTTTAACCAAAAAATCCAACGGGTGAATTTTAAATAATTCAAGTGCGTAATCGGTTTTACCGGATATGTACACTATTGGCATAAGCGCATTGTCGTACTCGTCGCGAATTTTTGTTCCGGCTTGAATGCCGCCGATGTTTTTCATTTCTATATCAAGAAAAAGCAAATCGTAGATAGCGTTGTTTTCCAACGCGGCGCATAAATCCGCGCCATCGTAATATACATCAATGTCGCACTTGATGCTTAAACCGCCGCACACGGATAACACATATTCTTCAACTTGCGAACAGATATTATTGGAGTCATCGCAAATAGCAATTTTGTATACCATGTTAAACCCCTCTCAATCTTTATTTATAATAACTTTTTTTGAAGGGAAAATAAATACGTTAAACCTTGGATGACTACATTTATATATGTAAATTTCAACATCGTACGGCACAAGGAGATATTTTCGAGTATAAATACAATAGATGAGGGAGGGAACCCCGCAACTGAAACAGCTAAGAACTTGGCGGAGTTTCAGATGCGGGGTATTTTTTTAGGGATGATATCTGAATCGGATTTTGAGTAATGCTCTTCAGCCTAATGTGCTTCTTATTCTCGTATTAATCGGTAAACCCCGTAAGCCAATAACGCCCCGGCGACTTGCATGGCGATGAAAACCAATCCGTCAATCGGTCTGATACCCGCAGGTGTAGCTGTAAGCATTCGCGCTGCAGTGACCTGCGGGTTTGCAAACATGGTTGAAGATGTAGCCATAATTTGACCGCCAACCAATAATCCCACCGCAATTGAAATTTTATTTGAACCGTTTTTAACAAGCATTAGAATTGCAATCACAAGAATGAAAGTACCGAAAATTTCGCCGAAAAAAACATATTCATTTCTCACGTTTTCGGAAACGGACAGCAGTGCGCCGACCTCGTTTAAAAACATAAGATGGCTAAAAACAGTACCAAGAATTCCTCCCGCAAACTGAACCAATACAAATAAGCCGGCTTTTATCAAACCGACTTTTTTCTCAAAAAACATTACCATGGTGACAACAGGGTTAAAATGCGCCCCCGAAACAGAGCCGAACATCTCTATCAAAACGAAAAGAATAAATGCAACGGCGATAGCGTTTGCAAGAACTGAAATGCTTTCGGGGGCTTCAAATACATTCGCAAAAAGAATCACAGGCGAAACAGCTGCCATTACCAAAAACATAGAGCCTAAAAACTCTGCAAGCAGTTCCTTTTTCACAACGTCAACCGCCTCGCCATTTCCGCGAGGTCTTCAATCGGCGGGTCTGTGGGCGGTTTTCTGAATCTGATTTCATCATTTTTATACCGTGGAATAATGTGCATATGATAATGAAAAATTTCCTGCCCGGCATCTGAGCCGTTGTTTTGCAAAATATTTAAACCTGCCGGGTTCAACGTGCTTTTGATTTTTTCCGCAATTTGTTGCGCAAGCGGCATTAATCCGCAGGATTCAGCTTCATTCAACCCGAAAATATCCTGCGCATGACGCTTGGTAAGAACCAAAACCGTTCCTATTGTACCCGGAAATCTATCAAGAATCGCAAGAAAATTTTCGTCTTCATATACTTTAAACGAAGGAATCTCCCCAGCAATAATTTTACAAAAAAGACAATCACTCAAATTGATTACCTCCATGTTTGATGTATTTATATCCGGGGTGGGGGAAGGTTACTCCACCTTTCCCCCACCCCAATCCTCCGCGAATTGGATCACTTCTTCAAACGTGGGACTTTTTGCATTTCGTACATAGAATCCCGATGTTGAAACACCAAGCGTCAACGACGCAAGCGGGTCAAGCCCGAGAGTTTGCCCCAAACAGAACCCGGCGTTTAAGTTATCGCCCGCGCCGGTGGTCAGTTTCGGTTTTGCGCAAAACGGGCCGTCGGTGCAGAAATATTCGCCATCTATGCAGCAACACGCACTACGCACCGGGTGAACCATCAAGCAGTAAATTCCCAGCGCGTTATAAACCGCCATAACTGTATCTTTTAATTTGTCGGGCGAAGAATCATTAACGGCAATGTTCAAAACACCCGCTATTTCGTAAACTTCTTTTTCGTTCAGACCTAAAATTGTGCGGAATTTTTCTTCAAACTTACCAATTAGCCCCATTGCGCGGCAGATATCTTCCTTTGTGCGTTTTTCCGGGTCTGCCAAATCGAAGAACGCAAACGGTTTTGCTCTGTCGGATTTCAATAGCGGGAAAACTTCATCTATCATGCCCTGCCATATTTCGCTCATGTGCGGCATCATTGTCCAGTTTTCCATGCCGAAAAGGTCGCACTCGCCAATCATTTTTGCAATTCCCGTTGCGCCACCCATTCCGTTTTTACAAACGTCCCACGTCAAATCATCCAAACACGCGTATTTTCCCATCATTATCTTGCCGTCTTCAAACTCACAAGCGTCTGTGCGCCCCGGCCGACACAAACTATATACAGCCTCGGCTTTTTCCGCCATCGGCTTAAAAACCGCGTGAACATCCGGCACGCCAAGTGCGCCTGCATAAGTAAGTTTTACGCCATATTCCAACAGAGCATTGGAAAGGATAGGTCCGTTACCACCAAGTTTGGTTTGCATCGTAACCATTTCTATGTTTGTACTAAGCCCTGCCGCTTTGGAAATTCTTTCGCCAAACTCCGCGATGGTTTTTATTCGTGTGAAATTATTAAAATCCTGCCGCTTGTCCACCGGGTGAACTATTTCGTCAACAAAACCGTCAAGCCCGATTAACATTTTTAAACTGAAACCTTTTTTTTCTTTTAACTTTGCCGCTAAATCCGTTGCGTTTTTCATGGGGATTCCTCCTTTTCCCAAAGTATATCATGAGCCTTGCTGTAACTTCAAGTTGACATCTGCCTATAAAGAAACATATAATTGTTTAAAATATATTTCATTTTTCGGAAGGAGTTGTTCGTATGAGTTTAGTTATGATTATGGTGATGGCAGTCTAAAACTTTATACTTGGCGCAGCTCAAAGGAAACTTAAAGGAAGCGGGTTGGTATACCGTATTTTTTTGCTGTGCCGCAAACCGGCAACCTTTCGTGAATACTGTTAACTGTGTGATACGATATAAGGTCGTATCTTTTTTTGTTTCAACGAAGAAAAGGAGAACAGAATGATAAATTTAAAAGATTATGGTTATATTGTGACAGAACCGCTCCCTGACGGCTTGCTCCCCGGACGAATAACTGAATTACAAAGGGAAAGATACACCGTCATTACAGAACGTGGCGAAGTTACAGCCACGTTAAAAGGTGCGTTTTTTCACAACGCACAAATACGTGAGGATTTACCATGCGTTGGTGATTTTGTGCTGTTGCAATACAATGATACGGGAACTTCCTTAATCTCAAAGTTATTACCGCGGAACACAAAGTTTTCGCGGGCGGACTTCTTAGGACACAAGGCGGGACACGTTAAAACAGTCTACGAACAGCTTGTGGCAGTAAATTTCGATTATGTATTTATCGTGTCGTCGCTCAACTTGGATTTTAGCGTCAACCGTATTATACGTTACCTTACACAAACAAGACGAAGCGGCGGAATGCCCGTGATTATTCTTTCAAAGGCGGATTTAATTGAAGATTACGAGCAGAGGGTAAAGGAAGTCCAATTGGTTGCATCTGATGTACCTGTTCATGCCGTTTCAAGTCATACAGGGCAGGGAATGCCGGAATTATCCGAATATTTGCAGCCCGGTAAAACAATCGTATTTTTGGGGATGTCCGGCGTTGGCAAATCATCCCTTTTAAATGCATTAATGGAACAAGAGGTTATGGCTGTTAAAGGTATTCGTGAGTACGACAGTCGCGGCCGTCATACAACTACACATCGCCAGCTTTTTATGCTGCCATGCGGAGCCATGATTATCGACACGCCAGGTATGCGGGAACTCGGGCTTTATGACGCAGAAGAAGGCATCAGTGCAGTTTTCTCCGACGTAGAGGAACTATTCGTCCATTGTCGTTTCTCCAATTGCGAACACCAAACTGAACCAGGATGTGCGGTTAAAGCCGCCATTAAAGACGGTTCTTTACCAATGGAGCAATGGAAACGCTATCTTGCTCAAAAGCGGGAAACAAAATTCATAGACGACAAAACATCATTCATGCGCGAGAAGCGAGCATCCGGCAAGGAACTTTCCCAATTCACAAGGCATCTTAAAAAAAGGAGATAAAAATGAGTGACTTGAAAATTGTTTTAAGTAAAATGTTGAGTGCGACCATAACAAGCGTTACTTCACAAAACAAAACACTGCAAGGCGGAACAATAGGTGAGGTTTGTCTTATTTCAGGTACTGCCGAAACTGTGGATAATAAAAAAATACCATATAAATTGGTATTAAAAATTACAAAAAAATGGGAACGTCATGGCGACCCTGAATCATGGCGAAGGGAGTATGACCTGTATGCGTCGGAATTTGATATGCTTTTTTCGGATTCATTACGCTGGCCGAAATGTTATCATCACGAGTTAAACGAAAACGAAACAAAACTTTGGTTGGAATATATAGACGGGGTTTCGGGCGTTGAGCTGACACCTCCAATGTATGAACGTGCGGCAAAGGAGTTGGGTCGGTTTCAAGGCAAACTTTACGCCGAGCAACCAAGCATATTGCAGAGTCTTTCGAATTTAAGTAATACCGGTTACTTGAAAAATTTCTATATGAATTATAGGTTGTGGCCGGAGGTGTATGATTACATTCGCAGTAACGATTGCGAACTCCCGAGGGAATTATGTGAAATGCTTATTAAAATCGACGAGCAGGCAGATGAAATATTTCTACGCATTGAAAAATTGCCGATAGTATTGTGTCATCGGGATTTTTGGGTGACGAATATATTTTATTCCCCCGAAACAGATGTATCTGACCGTTCAAAAACCGAACGGTCAGATACAATCACACTCATTGACTGGGACACCACCGGTTGGGGTTATTTGGGTGAGGATATCGCAAGCCTTATTGCGGATGATGCGGATGTGATTCACATGCTGGAAAACTTCAAGAATTGCATCCCCGCGTATTACAAGGGATTTTCAGAATATGCAGATATATCCCATATTAAAGATAACTGCGTTTATGAAATCATCCTTCTAATGTATGGCTACAGGACTGTTGAGGGTTATAAATATGCCGAAACCCCCGAAGGAAAAGAGCTTTGTCTCAAAACCCTTCAAAAAATTTGCGAAATGGGAAGAATGGTGTAAAGATTATTGGAGGGCAGAAAGCGTCGCAAGGGTAAGCTTGCGTACTTTTTTAAAATTAATTGTGCTTGCATAAATTTCTTCTAACTTGACATGATGTGTTTTTGATAACTGCATGGAATCTACGGCGGCGGTGAGAACTTCGTTAAATAATTTTCCGGAATATAAAGTGCCGTCGGTTGCGGCATAGGATATTTTCATTTGCGGCAAATATAAATAATCGAGACGCTCGGGTGCGAGGGGGCAGTAAAAGCTTTCCGTGCTGATTCCGGCGGCATTGGCCTGATTTTTTAATTCAATTAAAAAACTGCTTGCCGCCGTGCCGAATTCTTCGCAAAGATTGTGAACTTTGCAGTCTTTGAAATAATCTTCGGCAAAGCTTACATAACCGTCGGGGGTTACGGCACTTAAAAATAATTTTCGGTTCGAGCCGATAAAATTATCATGCGTACGAAACTTTTTTAGCCACTCCGCAATCTGCTCATATGCATAGTTATCGGAAGTTTTATTTTCCGCAGTAAAAATTTTTCCTGCCGCCGCAATATATGCGACGGTTTTTTCGTTTTGAAGTTTTTTCGCAAGCATTAAAGATTTTATTTCGTCTACGTGGCAAATGATTTTTTTTTCATCTATGAATTCCGCGAAATCTATGAGTTTATCAATGGCTCCGGGAATTTCCGGGTCGCGCGAATGCGGCAAAGTTGCGTCTGTAATACATATGCCGCGCTCCGGAATCGCTAATGCGTCAAGGCTTTCAGCGTCGTTCGAGCAGTGAAATTTTTCTGTGTCTGTACCGGAAGTCTCAAACGCCGCAGCAATTTTCTTTATAAATGTGCTTTTTCCCGAACCCGACGAACCTTTTAAAAAATATCGCAGTTTAGCTTTCTCCGTCGGCATTATATGGTCGAAAAAATCTACAAACCCTTTGGGAGTAACTGCTCCCGCAAACATATGTTTTGTCATGTTTTTGTTCCTCTGACTTTTTTTATAATATATTCTACCTTCAATTCGTGTGTACCTGTACCACAAAAGGACAGTCTGCATATCATAAAGAATAATGGTTTATAAGGAGAGCAGAATGAACGGAATGATTATCAAGGACGATGCAAGGTACGACTATTGCGAAAACTTCTTGAAAAATTGCGGACATACTTTTAACGCGGCGAAAAATCTGAATTTTGTCATTTTTCCTTTCAAGGGGGAGGTTGACCTTTCCAAATATGACGACAGCTTTTTTGCGGAGTTGAAAAAAGGCACGCCGATATTTTCGGGAGTTTTGAACATGGCGCTTGCGTACAAATGCGAAAAATACGGGCTTGAATATCACGCGATGATAGAAAAACGCGGAGTCGCGATAAAAAACGCCGTGCCAACAAGCGAAGGCGTTTTGACATATCTTATTGCGAACCGGAATGAAACCATCGCGGGAAGCCGTGTGCTTGTAGTCGGCTACGGAATTTGCGGAAGCGATTTATGTAAACGATTAAAGGCTCTGGGCGCAGACGTGTACTCTCTTGTGCGAAACAGAGAAAAGGAATCGTCTGCATACACCGACGGTATTACGCCGCTTTACCTGCCCGGGATTTTTGAAAAAACATCCTTTGACATTATCATTAACACCGTTCCCGAACGGGTTCTGTCAAACAAAATGCTTTCTAAAACAAACGGCGCGATTCTTATAGACATTGCGTCAAGCCCTTACGGCTTTGACATCGGATACGCAAAAAAACTTAACGAAAAATCCGCAATTCTTCCCGGACTTCCGGGAAAATTTGCAGCAAAAACAGCCGGCGAGATTTTGGGTGAATATATAAATTATATTTTATCGGGAGGGCAATAAAATGGAGTTGAAAGGTAAAAAAATCGGCTTTGGAATCACCGGTTCATTTTGCACAGTTTTAGAAATTTTTGAACCGCTTGCTATGTTGAAAGATTTAGGCACGGAAATTTTTCCGGTGGTATCCGAAAATGTTTTCAAGCACAGTTCGCGTTTTCACGACAGAGATTCTTTCATAAATAAAGTACAAGAAATATGCGGCAGAGAAGTAATAAGCACAATAAACGGTGCGGAAACCTTCGGCCCCGACAATCCAATGGATATCATGATTATCGCGCCTGCCACAGGCAACACAATCGCCAAGCTTGCAAACGGAATCTCCGACGGCGCGGTGCTTCTTGCATCGAAAGCCACTTTGCGTAACGGCAGTCCTGTTCTGCTTGCTCTGTTCTCCAACGACGCGCTTGGCATGAATGGCATAAACGTAGCAAAACTCTACAACACGAAAAATATCTTCTTCGTCCCCTTCGGGCAGGATAACCCAATAAAAAAACCAACCAGCATGACCGCCGACCTTTCTCAATTAAAAGAAGCCTTAACGTGCGCGCTGGCCGGAAAACAAATACAGCCTTCAATAATAATGCATAAATATTAATGCTTTTGAAAAGAGAATTAAAATACAGGGGACGAGGAAACTGTCAATTTTTCCCGTCCCCTTTGATATTTATCCGGTTCAGAACCCCTACATCACAAAAAAATTTTTATTAACTCAATTTTTATTAAACCAAATATAATTTTTCGACAACCATATATAGAGAGGAACGACCGTCATTAAAATGTTATAAAAATGTAAAAATTGATTGACGGATTTCACAACAGGGTGTTATTATCAATAGCGGAGAAGTTTAATATTTTATGTAAAAAAAGGAAGAGGAGTGGGTGTATGGGAGCCTATATCAAGAGGCGAATTTGTCTTTTAATGGCATTTATCATGATTGCGGGAAGTCTTCCCGTTACGGCGCAAGACAGTGATTATGCGCTAAGTTGTCCTCCGACATTAAGTGAGGATGAAATTTACGATTTGCCCGAGTTTTTAGTTGCTTCGCCTTCGGCATTTGATACTATGATGGTTGAGCCGTTTAGTGAAACCGAAAGCATATCATGGACAGTTAATCCTGTCGATGCCGATGTTAATGTAACCCGCGTTTCCGGTAACCACATACTGGAATTAAACCTTACACCGGAAGAAAAGGATATGCTTGGCGATATTTCAAGTGCAACTTTAGTTATAGGAGTATCACCTGCTTTTGGTGCGCGGCGTTTGGCGGTTTGGTCGGATTTGACCGGACGTGACGAGGATGGAAGTGTTGCTGAAAATGTAAATAATATTACTTTCTTGTCTTCGGCTAATCTTGGGGTTGCAAACAGAATTGTGCGTACGTCCGGTTTATCAGGTGCAACTTCTGCGACATTAACAATTCCGACAAGTATGCTTACAAACGGTGCCGATACTGCATCAAAGATTTATATTGCCACTACCACGGATTCCAATCTCAATCCTCCGGATCACCCTACCAGCCCCGGTAATCCCGAAGCACTTACTTTGGCGGCCAACCACAGGGGCGGCGGAACTAGTAATGAGTTCAATAACTTCCAAAGCGTAGTGTTAAATGTTGTTGAGGGATTACCGACTATAGGCACTATTTTTGACCTTCAAGCGCATATTGCCGGAATGCCGACAGGCACATTCGCAAACACAACACATTTGATTTCATCACATACGGGAGGCACGCCCGAAAACGTAGTACTTGGTATAGCAACAGGCGGCTCGCCTGCTCCCCCTGCTGGAATCACGCGATATTTAACGGTAAACCGTCAGCAGGCAAACAGAACACGCGGTTTGCTTTTAAGGGGTATTCCGCTTGAAGCGGGCGACACAATAACCGTTCACGGACGGTTGGTTACAACTACCACGGGTCTTAGAATGGCCTTTCAAGAAGAAGCAGTCACCGGTAATATGCAATCTCTTCCCATTGGTCACGGCGAGTTTACAATGACTTACACCGTATCTCCGGGACTGGCAGAAAGTTCAAACCAAAATATACGTATTATTGCCCATGGAGAAGCGGGTACGGCAGATGTTGCCGCCCTTTTCCGTGTTTATAACATTACCGTGTACCGCGAGGACAGAAGCGCAGATATAGTTCGCGTACAAAACCCGGCAATGGGTGGTGTATTTGAAGTTGTAAGCCCCTATTCGACTGTAAACTGGAATACATGGCACCAGTTCCGCGCCGCGCACCATACGCACACAATTCGTTCGGACGGTGCCGCATCGCATCGCGATATGCTGGTAGACCACTATAACAGAGGTTTTAGCATAGTTGCCTCAACAGACCACAATGTAATTGAAAACGGTGACTGGACAACGCACCCGCCTGAGCCCACAGTTAACCATTGGACACCCCGTCAGTGGGACCATGCCAGCAACTTAATGACAACGGCAGAGCAGGATTTAATCAACGCCGGAACTTGGACTGTCGGTTCGGGGCGGGCTTTGCCGACAGGTTCGCGCTTTTCCGCTCTTGGTTTTATGCGCCCGCAAATGCGCGGAATACTTGGATTGCCCGGCACCCCGACCGGTACCAACGCGGGCATGATTTCCGTGCCTAACTCAAACGAGCAGACTATCAGAGACCATGTTCTCACGTACTGGCTTAATCATAACTCATCAAATGCTTCCTCCAGTGTAGACACCGAAGTAGTTATTACCAACCTTCTCACACAGGTGCAAAACAGCACCAACGGTATGGCGGTATTCGCGCACCCAGGCAGACATACTTGCGGCCGTGCCACTAGATGCAGTATGCATTCCAACTCCGGCAACAGGTGTGAACACTCCGGAGCCGCCGGTAATATTGCCGCTTCAAACCTGCCCCGTGAAGTAAACAGATATGTAACAAGGTTTAATAACTTCTCCCGTGCAATCGGGATGGAGATTTATAACCGGCCCGACCACGAATCCCGTTCAGACAGAATTTTATGGGATAACATTCTTATGGAAATAATGCCGCAGCGCGAAAGAAATGTTTGGGGCTTCGCAAATGACGACTCCCACAGCATGGACGGCACGGGGCTTGGCTGGAACGTAATGCTTATGCCGTCGCTTACAGACGGAAACCACCGGACGGCAATGCGTGACGGTACGTTTTACATGGTAAGCCGCATTGACCGCAGGCTTGGTGTAAACGCGGGTCAAGGCACCGGCGCAGCGGGCGGATGGCATGAACCTCTGATGAACAGGCAGGCTCCGGCAATAACAAATATTTCTGTAACGGGTCAAACCATTACGATTACAGGTGTTAACTACGACGAAATCCTGTGGATTACAGGAAACCCGTTCCGTGCAGGCTTCCCCGGTACCCCGGCGGATGTGACTCAGGGCGGCGGCGTGGTGATTCATGCGGAAGAGTTTAACGCAGCAGGTAATTCGCTTAACTTGGCTCAAACCGGTAGATACGTATGGGGCAACTATGTCCGCGCCGTACTGGTTTGCAGAACCGGACACGGTTCAAGAATCAACAGCCACGGTGTCGCGCTTACGCAACCCTTCGGCGTTTACAGGCTTAATTGTACAACGTGCAGTAACAGTGGCAATTGCTGTAATGCCTGCGGTAATGTTTGCGTGGGCGGCTGTACGTCAACTCCCTGCCAGTTCCTTGCAAATCCAATCAGACATATGTCCGCCGCACAAGTGGTAAGCGGAATAGGTGCGGGCTGGAATTTGGGTAACAGGTTTGACGCACGCGGTCATGAAACACAGTGGGTAAACCCAGCAACGACTCAAGCGAATATTCGTGCCATCAAGGCTGGCGGGTTTAACGCCATAAGAATTCCGGTAACATGGACTTCAATCGGAACCGGAAGCCCGGCTAACGCACAAGCCGCCGCAACTTGGACTATTCCCCCCGCATGGATGAACCGAGTTCGTGACGTTGTCCGATGGGCTTACGACGAAGATATGTATGTCATACTCAACATTCATCACGAAAACTTTATATATGATAATTTAACGGCAAACACTGACCTTGCGGAGCAGATTTTAGTAAACTTGTGGACACAAATCTGCGCCGCGTTTAATAACCAATTTGGTTACAGATTAATTTTTGCCGGGCTTAATGAGCCGAGGATTATTGGAACACAGGCAAATCCAAGGCCGGATGAATGGAGAGGCGGTACACCTGCGGAACGTATTGCAATTAACAGGTTGAACCAAACTTTTGTAAACACTGTGCGGAATTCCAAGGGCAATAATGAATATAGGTCACTGATGGTTCCGACTCACGCGGCAAGTGCGACAAATGCCGCGTTGAGAGGTATTGAAACAAGCGTAACGGGTGCCAACGGCAGAACCATGCCCCCGACAGCAAGTGCTTTCGTCATGCCAAGTGACCCTTCACCGGCAACAAATAACAGGCTTATTATGTCCGTTCACACTTATTCGCCTTACGATTTTGCTTTCAGGCAACGAGACTCGCAAGGAAATGTTATAGGTCTGGGTACAACAAACTGGAGCACATCAGGTTCAAGTGCCGCCGGCCCCGAAAGGATTGATTTCTATTTTGCGAATATTCAAGCACGCGCGAATGAGTTGGGTGTACCCGTTATTTTGGGAGAGTGGGGTACGGAAAATAAAGATAATACCTCTGCCAGAGTAACCCACGCAACTTATTATGTAACACAGGCAAGGCAAAGAGGATGGCCTACGTTCTGGTGGGATAATAACCGCTTAGATGATGCAAACTCCGAGCGTTTCGCTCTATTTAACCCTTCAAATAATTCTTGGCGCTTCGATACACTTCGTGCTGCCATTATAGCTGCGGCAACGCCTAATCCAACCCCGGTAAGTGTAACCGTAAATTCGCTGGCTACAACCGTGCCGCAAGGCGGGACATTGCAGTTTACCGCGCAAGTAGCCCCCTCATCAGCGTCCCAAGCCGTAGCATGGACTATTAATCCGAGTGTTAACGGCGTATCTATAAGTTCCACAGGTTTATTGACGGTTGGTTCGTCCGTACCCGTCAATCAACAAATTACCGTAAGGGCAACGGCGGTCGGTCATAATACTGTCTTTGGTACAAGGCAAGTAACCGTGTCCGGCATTACCGCGACAGGCGTAACCGTAACAGCGGCGGACGACGCGGAAACCGTATTGCAAGGCGGGACATTGGCGTTCAGTGCGTCGGTAATCCCCGTAAACGCGCCGCAAACCGTAACATGGAGTATTAATCCGGCAGTTAACGGCGCGGCCATAAGCACCACGGGTGTGTTAACGGTCGGTTCGTCAGTAGCCGTAGGAACAGATATTACAATAAGAGCAACTGCCTCTACCGGCACAAATGTTTTCGGTCAAAGCATCGTAACAGTAACATCAGGTACAATAAACCCGACAGGTGTAACCGTATCCGCGGCTGGCGGAGCAACAACCGTAACGCGGGGCGGAACATTGGCATTCAGTGCGGTAGTAGCACCTGAAGGTGCGCCACAGGCGGTAACATGGAGTCTTGTATCAGCGGTTAACGGCGCATCAATAGACGCTAACACCGGTGTATTAACAGTTACCACAGCCGCAAATGCCGGTGCGCAAATAAATGTAAGGGCAACGGTGGTTGGTCATACAAGTATCACCGATACAATGACAGTAACTGTAAGTGATATCGTCCCAACAGGTGTAACCGTATCGGCTGCGGGCGGAGCAACAACCGTAACACGCGGTTCGACATTGGCATTCAG
>WRBD01000026.1 GCA_009779835.1 Defluviitaleaceae bacterium
CAAGGAAAGCAATCGAAACGATTTTACGGGAGTCCTACGAAAGCTACCATTATTAGTCGAAAGGTTAAAAAATGTCACGCTACACAACATGGATTACAAAGAGTGTATAGAGCTGCATGACAGCAAAAACACTCTTTTTTATATTGACCCGCCGTATATAGGCGCAGAAAAAGTATATAAAAGGCTTTTTAACTTAGACATGAGCGCATTCAGTTTAGATGAACTGCGGCAAACATTGGAACGCGTACAGGGTAAATTCGCATTGTCCAACTTTGATACGCTGGCCGTTCGAGAAGCCTTTTCGAATTTCAGAATAATCGAATTACAAAGAAGTGAATCTGTAGCCGGTAAAAGCATTGTGGATGGGAAAAAGAAAGTGGTTCGTGAAGTTTTGATTATGAATTACTAACCGTAAGAGCAGTCAGTGGTTTCAGTCAACAAACCCATAAGGAGAGATTGGCGTGTTAGAAGCAAAAATCAAGGAGTACTGGGAAATGAAAAGGCTTGCCGAAGAAGCGCAAGCCGCCGCCGAAAGTTTAGCAAACGAAATCAAAGCTGCCATGACCGAAGCAGGAAAAAGCAAAATGATTGTAGGCGAGTACAAACTTTCATACATCGAAGCCAAGCGGGAAACACTCGATAAAAAGCGGCTTGAACAGGATTTAGGCGATTTGACCGAATACACAAAAATCACTTACTACAAATGTTTTTCAGTTGCATAGACCCGATATTAAAACAATGGAGTCGATACCATGCCATTTAAACCAAGAAAGCCGTGCGCTCATCCCGGTTGCCGCGAATTAACATCCGGCCGTTTCTGCGAAACACACGCAAAGGAAGTAATGAAGCGTTACAACCAATATAGTCGCGACCCTAATGCTAACAAGCGGTACGGACGTAGATGGAAAAGGATTCAAGCAGCATATATTTCTGTTAATCCTTTATGTGAAATATGTAAAGGAGAGAGCAAATTAGTACCTGCGACTACCGTTCACCATAAAATCAAATTAACAGACGGTGGGACAAACGCGAAGGAAAACTTGCAGGCGTTGTGTGCATCGTGCCACTCGCGGTTGCATGTAAGCGAGGGAGACTACTTTTAAGCGGCGGCCGACGGCAAGGGGGGCACTCAATCCCCAAGGCAGTGCGAGCGGACAACGACAGGGGTAGCAAGCGGGAATTTTCCCCGAAATCAAAAATTTTTCAGGTGGTGATTTTATGCCAAGAGGAGGGAAACGAACAGGCGCGGGAAGACCCGCGAAACCCCTATTCAAGCGGCTTGACGAGGGTATCGGGGCTGTGCGGCATGAAAAACCCCAAGTGCTTGCATTTTCTCAGGAAATCAAAAACAATCAAAGCGGTGGAGAAAACGCGCAAAACAATCAAAGTGAACAAGAATTTCCGAAGTTTTTGCGCGAATTAGACATAGCCGCAGAAAAATTCTTGCCGTCTGCGGAGGAGATTTACGACATCACGCTCGAATGGGTGAGAGGCACAGGGTGCGAGAAATTTGTGTCCGCACAGCTTATAGAGGACTTCGCGCTTACGCGGAGAAATTATTTGGAGTGTGAGTATAAATGCAAGGCGGAGGGGCGCGTGAATGATAAGGGGCAAATGTCACCGTATGTAAAAGCGTCCATTGAATACATGAAGCAAAACATGGCAATCTACCGCGAAATTTGGGCGATAATCGCACAAAATTCCACGGAGGATTATAAAAGCAACAAAGGTAAATCATTCTTAAATTTAATTAAAGACAGGGGGTTTTAACTTTTGTTTGAGTATACGCCTACGAAGTTAATGCTTCCCTCAAGTTACTACGATAAACGGCGTGCAGATTTTGCGGTTGACTTCATATCGCTGTTATCGCACACGACGGGGGAATGGTACGGTAAATCGTTCCAGTTGATGCCGTGGCAAGAGCAAATTATACGGGATATTTTCGGCATTGTGGATAAAGAAACAGGGTACCGGCAATTTCGCACGGCTTATGTGGAAATCGGCAAGAAAAACGGTAAAAGTGAACTTGCCGCCGCGGTCGCGCTTTACCTGTTGTTTGCCGATGGAGAACCGGGCGCGGAAGTATACTCCTGTGCGGCCGACATCAACCAAGCATCTATTGTTTTTAATACCGCGAAGGGCATGGTCGAGCTGTGCGATGATTTAATGGACATTGCAGACCTCCTGCCTTCGACGAAGCGGATAGAGTTTGATGAAACAAAAAGTTTTTACCGTGTGCTTTCTTCTGAAACGAAAACAAAGCAGGGTTTTAATGTGTCGGGGTTAATTTTTGATGAATTGTTCGCGCAACCTACGCGGGAATTATTCGATACTATGACGAAATTTACCGGCGATGCACGAAGGCAACCGCTTTATTTTTTAATCACCACTGCCGGTAAAGATAAAAATTCCATTTGCTACGAGGTTCACAGCAAGGCGAAAGCGATTTTAGATGGCACGAAGATTGACCCGGCATTCTACCCGGTTGTGTTTGGTATGGACGATGGGGACGACTGGGAAGATGAAAAAGTTTGGTTGCGGGTAAATCCGTCAATCGGAACGACAATTAAACTTGAAACTGTACGCGCGGCGTATAAGTTGGCGAGGGAAAACCCGGCAGACGAAATTCACTTCCGGCAATTTCGTTTAAACGAGTGGTGCAACGCCGATGTTCGGTGGATGCCGATGGACAAATGGGACGCTTGCGGGGAAGATTTCGATATTTCCGAATTTGAAGGGCGCGAATGTTATGCGGGGCTTGACCTTTCTTCCACAACCGACCTTACCGCGCTGGTTTTGGTGTTTCCGCCGGAGGGTGATGATGAAAAATATGCGATTTTGCCGTTTTTTTGGCTGCCGGAGGATGTAATTGACTTGCGAACGCGCCGCGACCATGTGCCGTATTTGGTTTGGAAAAAAGCGGGAGTGTTTAACACCACCGAGGGTGATATTGTTGATTATTCTTTTATCACGGCGTTTGTTGCGGAGCTATCTAAGCGTTTTGTAATTCGTGAAGTTGCTTATGACCGCTACGGTGCGGAGAAAATCCGCCGCGACCTTGAAGAGCTTGGCGATGAAAATGGATTTACAGTGTTTCCGTTCGGACAGGGCTTTTTATCAATGTCACCACCGACAAAAGACTTGCTTCAACATGTCTTGGAACGCAAAATACGTCACGGAAAACACCCGGTTTTAGACTGGAATATGCGAAATGTCATTGCTGATGTTGATGCGGCAGGTAATATCAAACTAAGTAAAAAGAAATCTACAGAGAGAATCGACGGTGCTATTGCTTTAATTATGGGATTTGCAAGAGCAATATTGCAAGATGGGGGACAATCAAAGAGTGTTTACGATGAGAGGGGAATCCTTTTCATATGAAAATAATTTCAAATTTATTTAATACGTTGAAAAGCGGCATAAAAGGAAATCCCGGCGGGGATTTTTCTTTTTTGTTCGGAGGTTCTGCGGCAGGAAAGTTTGTAAACGAAAGTACTGCGATGCAGACCTCGGCAGTTTACGCCTGCGTGCGTATTCTTGCCGAAGCAATTGCAAGTTTGCCGCTACACGTTTATGAACGCGGCACATACGGCGGCAAAACACTTTCGATTAATCACCCGTTGTATAGACTTCTCCACGACGAACCTAACCCCGAAATGACATCGTTCGTTTTTAGGGAAACGCTTATGTCGCATCTTTTAATTTGGGGTAATGCTTATGCGCAAATTGTTCGTGATGGGCACGGCCGTCCTGCCGCTCTTTACCCGTTATTGCCGGACAGAACAATGGTAGAGCGAAACGAGCGAGGGCATTTGGTCTATATCTATAAAACTGACAGTGGGGAAGTTGTTAAACTACCGCGTGAACAAGTTTTGCATATTCCGGGGCTTGGGTTTGATGGTTTGGCCGGTTATTCGCCGATTGCAATGGCGAAAAGTGCTATCGGCATGGCGTTGGCAGCGGAAGAATACGGGGCTATGTTTTTTGGAAACGGCGCAAATCCAAGCGGAACGCTAGAACACCCCAACACGATAAAAGATATCGACCATGTGCGCGAAAGTTGGAACGCACGGTTTCAGGGCACAGGTAAAGCTCACGGTATAGCCATTCTTGAAGAAGGAATGAAATTTAACCCGATAAGCATTCCGCCGGAGCAAGCACAATTTTTACAGACTCGTAAATTTCAAATTGCCGAAATTGCACGTATTTTCCGAGTACCGCCGCACATGATAGGTGACTTAGAAAAAGCGAGTTTTAACAATATAGAACACCAAAGTCTTGAATTTGTGAAGTATACGCTTGACCCGTGGTTAGCCCGGTGGGAGTCAAGTATGAAAAAGGACTTGATGCTTCCCGGAGAAAAGTCACGAATGTTAATTCGCTTTGATGTCTACGGATTGCTTCGCGGTGATTATGTCGGACGTATGAGAGGTTACGCAATCGGTAGACAAAACGGTTTCTTATCCGTAAACGATATTTGCGATATGGAGGATAGGAACCGTATACCTGCCAAAGAAGGCGGAGACTTGTATATGGTAAACGGAAACATGAAAACTTTAGCAAGTTTGATGAGACGGGAGGAAGACACATAATGAAATTTTGGAATTGGGTAGAAGCCGATGACAGTGATGGTCGGGTTCTACGATTCGACGGCGTAATAGCACAAGACGAATGGTGGGGCGATGAAATTACTCCGGCACAATTCCGTGAAGAACTTTTCGCGGGGAGCGGTCCGGTAACTATTTGGATTAACTCGCCCGGCGGAAGTTGTGTTGCAGCTTCGCAGATTTACGCCATGTTAAAGGATTACAAGGGCGATGTGACTGTAAAAATTGATGGTTGCGCATACAGCGCGGCATCAGTTATCGCAATGGCAGGTACAAAGGTGCTTATGTCACCGACGGCTCTTATGATGATTCATAATCCGTGGAGTTTCGCAATCGGCGAAAGCGAGGATATGAAGAAAGCCGCTGCTATGCTTGACGAAGTGAAGGAAGCAATTATCAACGCGTATGAAATCAAGACGGGCATGGGGCGTGCGAAAATTTCAAACCTTATGGACGAGGAAACATTCCTTTCTGCGAAGCGAGCGATTGAATTAGGCTTTGCCGACGGAATGATTGAGGATGTGGAAGGTTTATCGTCAGCCGCATCATCGACCGCTGCGAATTTCAGTTTTTCACAAAAAGCGTTTAATACGTTTTCAGTGGAGCGGGTAGCAGCGTGCGTTCGCGGTGATAAAGGGAGGAACGCGACGCCAAATTTCCACAACATTGCAGAACGTCACACAAAACATGAACCAACACAAAAAGGTGTTACAGCAGAGTCGCTTATGAAGCGGCTTTCTTTAATTCAACCATAAATATTTTGAAGGAGGAACAGAAATGCAAGTAAAGATTTTAGCATTACGTGAAAAACGTGCGCAGGCATGGGATGCTGCAAAGAAATTTTTAGAGAACAAACAAAGTACGGACGGAATGTTGTCCGCCGAGGACGCGGCTACTTACGACAAGATGGAAACTGACATCGTAGCAATGGGTAAAGACATTGAACGCATGGAACGTCAAGCTGCGATGGACTCGGAATTATCTAGGCCAACGAGCGAACCTATTACCAACGCGCCGTCAACTGCCGGAGCGGAAAGAACCGGGCGTGCATCTAACGAGTACAATGAGGATTTTATGAACGTGATGCGCGGAAATACCCCCGCTCATAATGTTTTAAGCACCACGCCGAATTCTGACGGCGGGTATCTTGTACCGACAGAATTTGAGCGACGCATTGTTCAAGGATTGGAAGAAGAAAACGTAATCCGTAAAATTGCCAGAGTTATAACCACCGGCGCGGAACGCGAAATACCCGTTGCGGCAAGCGGCTCGACAGCAACATGGACGGGGGAAAACGCAAAAATCCCTGAAAGCGGCATGAAATTTGACCAAAAGACGCTAGACGCTTTTAAACTTACCAATCGTATAAAGGTGAGTATAGAGCTTATGCAAGATTCCATGTTTGACCTTGCGGCGTATATTGCCGAAGATTTTGCAAGGGCCTTTGGCGCGGCAGAAGAAGAAGCGTTTTGCATCGGAACGGGTGTCGGCAGACCCACTGGATTATTTACGGCCAAAGGCGCGGATGTTGGGCTTACTGCCGCCGCTAACGGGACAATAAAAGCCGATGAGTTAATTGACCTTGTATATTCATTAAAAAGCCCGTATCGCAGAAAAGCTGTGTTTCTAATGAATGACAAGACTGTAGCGGTTGTGCGTAAGATGAAAGACGCGAACGGGCAATATTTGTGGCAGCCGAGCGTTCAAGGTGGGGAGCCGGACAAATTACTTGGTTACGGACTTCATACTTCACCGTTTGTGCCTTTGGTTAAAGCGGGTGGCTTACCGATTGCTTTCGGAGATTTTACAAATTATTGGATAGCTGACCGAATGAGACGCACAATGCAACGGCTTAACGAACTTTATGCCGAAAACGGGCAAGTCGGCTTCATCGGTACACAGCGTGTAGACGGCAAAGTTATTTTACCGGAAGGAATTAAATTGTTAGAAATGGCAGCTTAATTTTGGAGGTGGGCGGCATGGTTGGTAATCTAAAACCAAAGACAAAAGGCACGACTGATGATTTGCTGGCGAAGGTAAAAAACAACCTTATTTTAACCCACGACGAGGACGACAGTTTGCTTCGTGGGTTTATAATTGCCGCTATTGATTACGCCGGAAGCGTTCAAAATTTAGATTACAGTAAGGATAAAATTCCACCTGCCGCCGAGCAAGCTGTAATTATGCTTTCAAGCCATTTCTACGAGAGTAGGGACGGCTCGACAGCGGGCTTCTTCGCGGGGCAGTCGGGTGCGGCTAAACAGGTTTGGGACGCCGTTAATCGGCTTCTTATGGTTGGAAAGAGGTGGGAAATGTGATAGGTCAAATGCGCCACACAATTGAGATTATCTCCACCGAATCATCTAAGGACCATCAAGGCGTTACCAAGCGAGACGAGATTGTTCTTAAAACCGTCCGCGCATACAAAGAATCGCAACACGGCAATGAGAAGTGGCGCAACCGCGCCGCTTTTTCTATGTCTGATACTTTGTTCCGATTTCGCACAATTCCGAACTTTAAAGTAACCACTTCCATGTATATCAAATGTGACGGCGAACGCTACAACATTTTCAGCGTCGAAGATGTGCGCGGTCGCGGTATGTATGTAGAGGTTTTATCCGAAAAAACATCACCGTCGAAGGGGTAGAGATATGGATATTTTAACAGACTTAAACGCCGTGCTTACGGCTGTGAATGTTCCTTTTGAAATCGGATATTTCGGTGAAGAGCCGCCGGATGAGTTTGTTGTGATTATCCCCCAAGCCGATGAGTTTATATATGGTGACAACACCCCGAATATGGACATACGAAAAGTACGGTTGGGAGTTTTCAGCAAAATACACCCTTACACGCTCCGCGATAACATCGTCAAAGAACTTCTTGCGGCGGATTTTTACATCGCAGACCGTAAATATATCGGCTTCGAATTTGAAACGAAATACCATCAAATGCTTGTTGACGTTGAAAAAGGGTACGAAATGGCGGTGTAATCCGTGCAAACGATTATTATTAAGAACGGCAAGCAACTCCAAGCGATTGCAGACGCTATATCCGGGGCAGATACAACCGTTATAGACGCAACACTTAAAGCCGGTGCAAAAGCCGCCGAAGGAGAGTTGCGGGCGCGGTTATACAACTCACTTAGCGGCAATTCAACCGGGGAGCTTGTGGGTGCATTCGGTACTTCTCCTGCAAAAACAAGCTCGAAAAATTCCGACCGTAACGTCAAAGTTGGTTTTAGTGAACCCCGCGAACATCAATACGCTAAAACCATGAATTATAGAGGGCGTAAATCTGCCCGGCGCGGAGATATGCGCTACGGCAAGCGGTCATATTACAAAATCACAAATGAAATGATTGCAAATGTGCTTAACTACGGTGCGCCGGAAGCAAACCAACCGGCGCGGCCGTGGCTTGGCGGTTCGCCTGTTGCTCAACGTGCGCGTAAGGCTGCGACGGCATCACTTTCAGCAGCGACAGGAAGCGCACCACAGGGCGCGGTTGAAGACGCAATAAGCCAAGAGTTTCAAGCGCATTTGCGAAAATTGATTGAATCCACCCCGCAAGGAGATCCATCAACGTGGGGAGCGGAAACACAGCGAATACTTGGTTCAAATTAAAATTTATTTTTGAATTGGAGGAAATAAAATGAACGACAACAGAAGTGCAAAATTTAGAGTGGGTGTCGAACGTGCGCATTTTGCCCCGATTCTCACAGACCCTATAAATCTTGACCCTGCGGCAACCGGAGCGGTTACGCCAACATACGGCACTCCGATACATTTACCAAAAATACGGTTCGTGAATGTTACCGCATCCAATACGCCGATTACCGTTTATGCCGATAACGCGGCACAGTTTACAACTATTTCAAAAGGCGAAAAAACCGCCGAAGTCGAACGTTTCAACATCAGCAACGAAGAACAGCGTCTTTTATTCGGGTATAAACAAAACGCCGACGGAATAACATTCGATTCCAAAGACAGTCTTCCGACGCAAGGCGCGTTCGGTTTTGCGCGTAAACTTGGTGATGGCACTTGGGAATTGGTTTGGCATCTTAAAGGCGTGTTCACCAAAGGCGCGGAAAACGCAACGACACAAGAAAACACAATTTCGCCGCAGTTCCAAGGAATGACCGGCACATTTGTTGTGCGTCAATGTGACGGCGTTACTACGGTTCAAATTAATACGGACGAAGCATCGCAATCCGTTATTGATAACTGGTTTTCCCTTGCCACTTTACAAAAATTGTACCTCGAAGCCGACCCAACAAGCGGAATAGGCGGTGCAAGTGCAAATATTCCGATTGTACAGATGTCGGCGGCGTTAACGGAAAACGTAACAAAAGCCCAAACTGACGCGGCAAACGCGGCAACGGCAGCGGATAAAGCAAAAGAAGTTGCGGAAAACGCCGCTGCTGTAGCCGAAGCTGTAGAAGCAAGCGCATTAGCGGACGCGGCGGCAGAAGCTGCAAAATTAAATTTGGCAAAATTGACAGGCGACACCAAACCCGCCGCCGATAGCAAACTCGCGAAATAGACTATGATTAACACAGATGTTTTTGAATTTGAAAAAGACGAAATCCGCGTATTACTGGATGTGTCATATGCAATTAAATTTACACTAAAGGCTGTTTTCCAACTGGAAAAACGCTACGGTTCGATGCCCGCCGCTTTGAAGGCTTTGCTCGGTGAAAATCCCGACGAAGCAAAAGAAGCGGCGGTGTCGTTTCTTTGCGTACTTACAGGATTAAACCCGGAGAAAATTAATGAGAACATGGATGCTTTACGTTTCCGGATGGCGTTTGAAGGATTGACAAAGGCACTTAAACGAGATTTTCCCGACAAAAAAGACTGTGACCCGGAAGATGAAGAAGAAAATTGGCAACCCAACGATTGGGATTATTTATATGCGGTCGGACGTATGCGTCTTCTTATGAACGAAGACGAGTTTTTAGAAACTACGCCGCGACGTTTTTTCAAACTTCACTATTTGTGGCGTTTGCTTAACGGACACGAACAGCCGGAAGAAGAAGTTTATACAGGCGCATTGACGCATTAAAGGCGGGTTTAATATGGCATTCAAATTAAGCATTCCTATAACCACGGACGCGGGTAAGGCTACAGACGAAATAAAAATTCTTAACAAAGAATTGAATCAAGCCGCCAAAATAGGAAGACTTGCAGATAAAGAATTAGCGGCGAACGGTGACAGTGCGGAAGCCCTTGCATCTAAAAAGCAAGCCCTTAATGCTCAAATACGTTTACAGACAGATATTGCGGAAAATCAGCGTAAGGCGTTTGAATCTGTAAACGTTGCAATGAAAGAAGCGGCGGAAAAAGCAACAGCCGCCGCCGTTGCGTATCATAGCGGGAAACAATCTGTTTCCACTACAAAAGATGAATTGGAAGCGTTAAGAAAAACTCTTGACGAATCTAACAAAGATTATGAAATCGCAAAGCGGCAATTAGTGGGATGGGGGCGCGATTTAGAAGCGTCCGTTATT
The DNA here is from genome assembly GCA_009779835.1 of Defluviitaleaceae bacterium. Classification (GTDB taxonomy): domain Bacteria; phylum Bacillota; class Clostridia; order Lachnospirales; family WQUN01; genus WQVC01. Next base: position 10,114 of record WRBD01000026.1, read on the forward strand.
AAAACCCGCACACTGGAAGCCGCACTGAAGGACACAACAAAAAATGTAAACAGTCAAACGGTGGGGTTGTCCGAACTCGGAAAAGAACTTCAATCACAAAGCGAAAACGCACGCATATTTGGTGATGTTCTAAAAGCAAACCTTGTCGCTGATGCCATAACCGGAGCGTTTAAAAGTTTGGTAAGCGGTACAAGCAATTATTTGTCGGCAGGTGTAAAATCGGCGGAAGATTTTTCTGTTGCACAAACTCTGCTTGCAAGTAATATGCGTAATGCAATGGATGCGACACAAGAAAACGTTGCCGCAATTATTGAACTTACCTCCGCACAGCAAAAACTTGGTGTTGTTTCACAAACCGTTCAAGTCGCAGGCGCACAGGAATTAGCGACATACCTTGAAAAATCGGAAACATTGCAAAATTTAATTCCTGTTATGAATGATATGCTTGCACAGCAGAACGGAATAAACGCTACACAACAAAACGCGGTAACGGTTGGCTCTATGTTGGGTAAGGTGATGAACGGTCAAGTAGGCGCGTTGTCACGGTACGGCTACAGCTTCACGGAAGCACAGGCGAATATACTCAAATTCGGTGATGAAGCGCAACGTGCGGCGGTTCTTATTGATGTTGTTTCCGCAAGTGTCGCCAATGCAAATGAAAATCTCGCTAAAACTGATGCTGGGCGGCTTGCTCAACTAAATATGATTTTGGCGGACACACAGCAACGGATTGGTGAAGTCTATAATTCCCTTCGTGCAGAAGTCGGCGCGGCATTATTACCGGACGTAGAAAAAGTTTTCACTGATTTATTGCGTCTTGTGGAAGAAAACCGCGACAATATTTCCGCGCTTATGGGTGTTTTGCAGGGCTTGGTTTCGTTTTTAATAAGTAACCGCACTGCAATTGTCGGAGTATTTACCGGAATTGGCGGGGCTATTGCAGGCATGAAGATAATAGACGCTGTTAACGGCTTGAAAATGTGGATAACAGCGATACAATCCGCTACTGTAACCGGCACAAGTGCAACGGCAGCACACCAAGCATTAACAGCGGCGAAAGTTGCAGGGGCAACCGCAACAGAAGTAGGGACAGCAGTAATAATAAAAAATAACGCCGCGCTTGTTACAAAAACTGCTACCGTTAAAGCTCTAACTGCGGCAATGCTTACAAACCCATTGTTCATAGGAGCGGTAGCAATTGGCGGGATAGCCTTACTTGCTCAAACTGTTGGCAATCTCACCACCGATTTTGAACGTCAAAAAGAACGCGTAAGTGAGTTAACGGACGAATACCACCGTTTAAAACGCGAAACCGAAGAAACGGAACGGCAACTTGAAATCATAAACAGGCGTATTGGCGAAATTCGTAATCAAGGTGAAATTTCGATTGTAGACCCGGAAGAACTTGCAAGACTTGAACGTGTCGCAGAAATTTTAGAAGCGGATTTATTCACCCAAAAGAACGAAGAAATTCTTGCCGGAAGGAATGCAGAAGAAGCGGCAATCGCGTTGCTTGACGCTTCCGCTTCCCGATTAGTCGGACATATTGAAAATTTAGAACGTTTAAACCGTTTGCGTGAAAACGGTGGACGCGTGGCGGATTCCACCATAAAGCGCACAGAAGAATCTATCGAAGCGCATAAAAATGTATTGAGGGAGAATATCGGCGCGATTCAAGGTTTTACTGATAATTACGAAGATACGCTTGACAGGGTGGCACATGCGAATGAAGTTTATGCCAATCGTATTATCGGGCAGTTAGATGATTTAGGTTTAGTTGCTGAAACGGTGGATGATGCTGAACGCAAATTAGCGGAAACAACAACACTTTCCGCAAACGCATATGTCGTTGCATATAAATCTTTCCGCGACCTTATGCAGTCCTACCGTGACGGCGAAAAATCCGGGAGGGAATACACAGAAGCATTGCGCGAAATGCTTAACGAAATTGACGCACTCGCAGAAGCGAACCCGGAACTTGAAAATAGATTTCGCTCGTTGGGAAAAACCATACAGCGCGAAATTTCCACTTCGCCCGAACATTTAGACAATCTCCGGCGTTCAACAGGAGAACTGTCAAAAGAAGTTGACATTTTTCGCCGCGCCCTTGCAGAACAAAACGAAGCGGGAGCGTTGAACTTTGATACCGCGCTCCGCCTTATCGAAAGCGGCTATGCGACCGCACTTGCATTTGACGCGGAAACAGGCGCGGTAAAATTATGCGCGGACGCTATGACCGCCCTTGCAAACGCAAGAATTGAAGCGCACCGTGCGGAACTGGAAGCGTCACGCACTAAAATTGTACAGCGGCTTGAACAGGAAGAACGTGTTATAAATCTAGCCGCAAAAGCAAATTTCGGGCTTGCGGCATCTATTCTTTCGGTTGCCGCCGCAAACGCAACGGATGCGGACGCGGCACAGGAACGAATTGCCGCAATTGACGCACAAATTGCCGCTTTGCGTCAATTAGAAAATACCGTAGGTACTCCCGCGTCCACACGAAGCGGCGGTTCACGTTCAACAAATGACGCGGAACGCGCCCGGCAAGAAGCGGAACGCGAAGAAGAAAAAGCACGATTGGCGGCAGTTGCGGCTTGGGAACGGCACTATAAAGACCGGGAGGGGCATAGCCGCGCTTGGATTGACCGTCAAAAATTCTATAATAACATTTCTTTTGATGAAGAAGCGGCGGCGAATGAGCGTGTTCTTGCATATCTGCGTGAATATCTTGCCGACGTTGTAAATCTCGAAGAAGCAAACGCAGAGGAACGTCTACGTATTGAACGCGACCTCCGACAAAAAATAGAACAGTATGAGCGTTCTTCATATTCTCTTCAAATGCGCGAAGACCAAGAAGACATACGCGATATGGAACGCGCCGCCCGTCTCCGCGAGGAAATGGCGCAAAGGGATATTGACCGGGCGCAATCAGATGTTGAGCGATACAGAGCATATGCCGCTTTACGGGTCGCCATAGAAGCCGGATTGCAAGAAACCCTTGACAGCATCAAAGAGCGTTATTGGTACAACGAACGGGACAGAAGAAGGGCGGAAGAGGATGCTCATCGCGAGTTTGCGCGTAATATTAACAGGATAGACCAACAAATGCACGATTTGCGTCTTAGAAATCTACAAGAACAAGCAACACAGTGGCGAACCTTCCAAAGTGAGCAGCTAGACGAAGCCCACCGCCTACTCGATGAGCAACACCGTTTGCGCCGCGATGAGCTTAACCGCGAACTTGAACTGCTCCGAGAACATTACGCCAAGCTCGATGCGGAAGAGCGTCGTTGGGAACGCGGTCGAAATTTGCAAGACCTTCTCGAAGAGGAAAATGTTTGGGCGAACGCGGCAACACAAGGCGGTCAAGAACGGTTGCGAAATATCCGGCGGCAAATAGAAGATTTGCAACGCCAAGAAGAACGCGAAAACCGTAATATCTTCCGTCAACAAGCCGAAAACGATATCAGGCAACAGATTGCCACGCTTGATACAGACCACAAGCATAATATCGCAGAATTAGACGCACAGCGCAAAGCCTTGCAACAGCAATATGAAATTGTACGCGAAAATGTAAATCGACTTGCGAAAGATGCTCACACCGGGATTATGGAAGCGGGGTCGGAACTCACGGCTGGCATATCTGCACTCTACGATGTATTCGGTGACAGTCTCAACGAATTTAACGAAGAGCAAATAAACGCCGGAAGGGAATTAGCCGACAGCTTAAATTCTGTCTACCACGATTTAGGCATTAACGCTACAAACTTTTGGCAAGAACAACTTATGCAATTCGTAAACCATGCACGATTAGCATTGTCCATGGTAAATTTTGCTTTTGGTGCTACACAGGCAATGGTCGGTTCGGTTGTTAATCACAACCAAAATGATAACAGCCGCAATTTAACGCTCACCAATACAAATAATTTTTACGGTAACGATAGGCACGGGCTGGCGCAAGCTAATAACGAAATGCTGGGTATCGCTTTTCGCGGGGCAGGTTTAAGAGTTTGATTTTGATTGTTTACAGCATATGCTTTTAAATCTATAATTTGGTCAAGCACATTGCGATAGGCGGCACGAATTTTATCACGTTCTAGGGATTGCTTCTTGGAAGGGAGGGTAGTTTACCCGCACCACCACGAAGGGAGGTGAGACCGTGACGGTTTTCGAAGCCATAATGGTAGCGTTGACATTCGGAATTCTGATTGTTGAACTTATCAAATTGGTTATCGTTATTGTCAAGAGCATGAAAAAATAGCCGACCCCTTCGCACGGGCAAAATCGGCTATTTCCACTGCTAACTTTTAAATTAACTTTGCAGCAATCCCGCCGTCTTTCTAGCGGTTGTGCGACCAAACTGAGGGAACGCCCCAAGCGTTCTCTCTTTTATTGTAAGCACATTATAGCTTTAATATGCGTGGTTGTAAATAAAAGTGAACTCGTATCAATAAAATATTTTGGAGGGGTATCCGATGGCGTTTAAATGGAACGGCGTACACATAACAGAGCTTGGCATAATCGCATCGGCTGAAACCCTCCCGGTGTTGCCGGAGCCACGAATCATTACCGAAGAAATACCGGGACGTGATGGATATTTGGATTTTTCAACATTCAATCCTGCCGGGCGCATTCATTACAGACCGCGCGAATGGCGTTTTTTATGCTCAATGGATGTTCATAATCTTCCGAATGAGTATCCCAGCGAGATGTATAAGCGTGGAGATGTAGACGGAAATGGCATACTTACGCTTGGGGATGCAACAATGCTATCAAGATGGCTATTAGGTCAAGATGAAGATGTTGTGCGTGGCAGGCCGGAACATGTTTGGCGGCAAATTCTTGATGTAAATAATGACGGAAAAATCGACAACGATGACGTTGTTCATCTTGGTCGCGCTCTTACGGGATGGAGCGGTTATCTACCATTAGCACCGATATATGCAGCTCCGGATGATAGATTTGACCTTGCCATTAATAACATTGTTAAACTTTTTATGTCGGGAAACAGGCGCGGAAGGCTTGAAGTTGATAAGTGTCCGGGTATTTGGTGGGACGCGATTATTACCAACCGCTTTGATTTGAGTCTTGTTGCGCGTTCACTGCGGCAATTTTCTATTTATTTCCAAAGCCAGCCTTTCGGACGTTCTATTAATGAGGCGGACGAACGATTATATGTGTGGAAGGATGCTGTCCATGTCCCCTGAATTTTATCCACGTGGCACGGTTGATTTTTCACAGCCCGGGCAACCGTTGAAAGATGCTTATAATATAGTAGTGAATGAGCGTGTAAGCGCGGCGTGGACGCTTTCCTTTGACATTCCGATAAACAGCCCATACCGCGATACTCTTGTAGAAAACACGATTGTAAAAGCGGCAGGGCAGCTTTTTTTGATAAGTGTCGTAACCGAAGGCATAAATGAAGGTCAACCATACGTAAAAATAAGCGGCATCCATCTTTTTTGGGAAAGGTGCAGTAAAATACATTTACCGCGTACCATGTGGATTGGTTTTCCTGCGGATGAGATTTTATCATTGGCGTTTAAAAATATTTTTTACGGCGGGAATCAAATTAGGATGCTTACAGCGGAAGAACTCGCGCCGCTTGGAATGGAGCCGGTAACGGCATTAACGGACATCTACCGCGACCGCGTAACGCCGCTTGAAGTTGCCTCCGGAATACGCGACCACGTTGGCGGTGAATTTTATGTAGATAATTTCACTTTCGCGCTGGTTAAGCGGCAAGGCGTTGATACAAACGAAGTCTATAACTTAAATATTCAAACTAGCTCCATCGAGCGGACAATAGACAACGGAAATACTTTTACACGTCTTTACCCATATGGCCGCGGCAACTTAGAAATTACAAGCGTTCACGGACAAAATTTCATAGACAGCCCGCTCATCGGAGCCGACCCGGACTTTGCAAACGGCCGACAAGGACAAAAAGACTTTTCCGACTTCACCAACGCGGCGGATTTACTTCGCGCAGCCCAATGGCAATTCTCCCATGATAATTATTGGAGAATAGACCGCCCACGTGTGACATATAACCTAAGCGCGGTTGATTTATGGAAACTAAACCCCGAAAACCATCTGCGTCTAAAAATGGGAGACAGCATACGCCTAGTTGACCCAAACCTTAAAATCGACGACCAAGTGCGCGTTGTGGCAATGGAAGTTTACCCGTATGAATCACGCAGTACGGTTTACACATTAGGCGACCCGCCACGCACACACGTAGATATTTTATCTGCTGTGGACCCGGCTAATAGTTTTTACAACTCACAGACATTCAACTTCAATCTTGATGAGCTGGCCGCTGACATCATAGAAAAAATTCCGGAAATTGCGCCGAACTTTGGTAGGGTTCCTATTTTGCGGCGGATTCCCAAAAAAGGAGATATGCCGACTGAAAATATTCCGGACGGTATTTATGAAGAATTATTCCTTGCGCGGATTGAGCTTTTTAATAAAGAAGATTGGCGACAAATGATAAGAGAGGGCAAGCAAGATAGAACAGGCGGGGTATTTTATGGGTTTGCTGCTTCTGATGAGTTTGAAAAAACCAATAAGGCTATGATTGAAGCCGTATTAGCGGAACACGGAATAGGGGTGTAGTCTTGATATGCTTTAGTAATTTTAATACGGACGCAAATCCGGAGATAATAACTGTTACGACAGCATCAGGTGAAATTATAGATGTATCCCGCAGCGTAAGAGATGAAAGTTTAACATTGGCGCTCGGGGCAGGAGATAAACTTACCGGCATTGTACATGTTTTTGATGAAGAAATTGACGGTACCGGGGAATGGATTATTCCGCTTGAATTAGAGCCTTATGTAGAGATAACCGCTGATAATGAATTATTAATTACGCAAGTTCCTACCGCCACCGGTTTAAAAATGAGAGTGCGGAAATTTCCAGCCGACGATTTTGAGAAAGCACTTGCTTATATGGCGGTTTATAATGAAAATATCGACGGATTATTTCACGATGAAAGTATTGAGCTTGGTTATTTCCCGCCGCCGTTTCCCGGAAGCTTTAATGTAGCGTGTGGGGGGTATAGCTATGCGCTTGCGTATATAGGGGCTTTACAAACTAGGGCAAAGCGTTGCATTAAATCACACAATTTGCAAGAATGGCAAGAGATAGAGACACCACTTATACAACATGAAATGAGAGAAATTTGTTATAACAGGAAACATAAAATGTTTTATGGTGTTGGTGTTTTTAATGGAAATTTAACTATATTTTCATTGTCCGAATATGAAACTGAATGGAATTACTTTGATACCGGGCAACCAATAGGAGCATATCAACGTTGTGCTTCAATTGAAGACACCCTTATTGTCTACAATGGTAGTGGTATAAATGTGCAGCCGATAATATATGTTTTTAATGTACCCGATTTAACATTTGAAACTATGAGCATCAATGCAGAAATTAGAGCAAACCCCGCATATGATAATTGGTTTTCATCAAGTGCAGCAAACCCGACAATATTGCGTCCATTTGTTGATACAGACGGCAAAGAAAAGTATTTTGTGTTATTAGGCAATCAACCGTGGGCAGATATCGGCTGGCATGTTTTTATAGGCTATTCACCAACAGGGATACCCGGAAGCTGGATACCTTTTTACAGACCTTCCGGCGCAGGAGGGTTGTCCGGTAGTCAAAGAATAGCAAACACCTTCGGAGGAATGTCTAATGGCATCGTATTAGCTGTTGCATGGCGAACCGCAAGTTCGCAAGGTGCAAATAATGGGGGGTATATAGGCACAGCACGGAATGTAGGCGCTCAAGAACTGGCTGGAAATGTCAGATTTGACTTAACAAATTGTTTATCTGTTGCACAAATGAATAATAGACTGGTTTTATATGGCACGACAACCGGAAATAATAATTTAATCATTCATAGGGTATTGCTTGACCGCAATGTTAACGGCCAATTTATACAAGTTCGAGATACAATTGAAATGCAAAACAGACCCGTTGCACCGTTTTCAACAGGCGAATTTAAAGATGTTTGCTATACCTTCCATAACACACAAGGATATACCGTAATAGGAGACGGTAGTTTTGCATAAATAAATATGTGGTTTTTGCATATTCGATAATCACCGCCGCATTTATTGCGTCGGTTTTTTGATTGGAGGAATTTATGGACATTAACACAATGATACCCGCAAGCGGGCGAATTCTTGCCGAAGACGGCACGACTGTAAACATCGTAGATATTTTAAATGCTGCCGGAAACGTGCCGCCAATTAGCAACCAAACGCAAAACATTAATGCCTACGCGCCCCGTTCCGGTCGTGTTTTAGGTGAAGACGGAAAAATGTACAACTTAATTGACTTGCTTCGTGCATATGTGTCGGGCGGCACAGGCGGCGTAACGGCTCATGGCGAACTCGCAGGGCGCGAAGACGCAAATCAGCACCCCGTAAGCGCAATAAATGGACTGCAAGATGAATTAGAACGTATTGAAAATGAAATTCCAAATGTAACAGGATTCGCTACGACGACGGAACTTGAACATGAAGCCACGGCGCGTAAAGCCGCTTTGCAAGAACATGATACAAGAATTATTAAAAATGAAGCCCAAATAGCGGATTTACGGCTAGAAGAAATAACTAATGAAATTTCATTAAGTTTAGCTGCTACGGCTCCAAGTACGGCAAGTTTAAACGTAAACTATTTTGAAGCCTTTGCAAACAAAAGTAATCCCAAAAATGTTTTTTATAGATTTTCTTTTACTATTTCAAAGGGGAGCGCACCGGGCAGTACAAATAGCGTTGCGGTTATCGGATTGCCTTTTTTACCAAGTGCAAACACAAGGGGGCAAGCAACATTTCATAATCTTTTAATTCTTGCAATGAACGAATGTATGCTGCTATCTAATGGTGCTTTGTGCTTTGTAACATCAAATCGTTATGTGAATTGGAACGATATTGGGGATAATACGGCAACATTTGTTGGCACTGTTTCTTTTATATTATTGGAAGATAATAGTTTAATAGATTCACACAAAATATTAACTATTAAGGAGCTAGATTTAATGCGAACAAATACGCAAATACAATTAACCACTGAAACAAATTAAATGACACTAAAATGCACGGACGGTACGGTTAATTAAGACGGCTCGGCTGTCTTTTTTTATTACAAAAATGAGGAGTGATGATGTGAATGCAGATATTCCTGCAAGACTGGGCTTGACGGCTTTGGTTGCGGCGGCGTCTCATTATTTTGGTGCATTTAGCATCGTGTTGTGGGTGTTGGGGATGTTCTTCGTGCTGGATTATATCACGGGCATAGTTTCCGCGTTTAAATACGGGAGGTTGCGAAAAAGCACAGCATTATGGGGGTTTATAAAAAAACTTGGTTATGTCGTTTTAGTTATGGTGGCGTTAGGTGTTGACCTCGTAATCGGCTATGCTGCCGGGCCACTTGGGTGGGATATGAGTAATTTCTCGCTTGGGAAACTATCAATATTTTATTTAGTTTCAGAGGAAGCAATATCTATCCTTGAAAACTTAGCAAAACTTGATGTTGAAGTGCCGTTTCTAAGCCGGGGCGTTAAGGTGTTTAGGGATAGAATTGACAAGCAAGTGAAGGGAGAGAGTAAAAGTGTCGAAAAAGTTTAAAGTTTACAACGACGGCGGTCACGGCGGATTAGACCCCGGCGCAATCGGTAACGGAATGCGCGAATCTGATGTAGCTTTAGATGTGTCAAAACGATTCGGAGAAATTTTAACTCGTGCCGGCATTGAAGTAATGTATAGCCGCACACAGGATATAAGTCCGGAGCAACGTTGGCAAGCCGCGAATGCGTGGGGCGCTGATTTATATGTAAGTATTCATTGTAATGGGTTCGCGCTAGACACCGCAAACGGTTACGAAACATTCTTTGCGGCAACAAAACCCGCCGACAGAGGTTTTGCAAATTGCATCCATACCGAGTTTATCAAAGCGACAGGACTACGCGACAGAGGTGTTAAGGTAGATAGTCAATCACAGCACAGCGGCGGGCTGTCGGTTTTGAGGCACTCTACAATGCCTGCCGTGCTGGTGGAATTGGCATTCATCACAGCCGCCGCCCATTCGATTGATATTACGGTGTTGCGCGACAGACGGCCGCTTATGGCCGAAGCGTTGGCAAATGGGGTTTTTAAGTTTCTTGGCATTCAACCACAAAAAATAAATGAGGAGACGATGAAAATGGTTTACCGCACAATAAAAGAAATGCCCGAATGGGCGCAACCGGGCATACAGCAATTAATAGATATGCGCGTTCTTAGCGGTCGCGCTCCCGACAATCTTGATATAGACGACAACATGATGCGCACGTTGCTAATCGTTCGCAATATGTTCGATCGCGCGGGATTATTGACAAAATTACAGTCAATTTGATTATATGAGTTTGGGGAAAATATGGGGAAAATGATAATAATTTTCTGCCGTTATTCACAAATACTTGCTAAAAGAAAAACTTAACAAATGCCGAAATTGCTGTATTTATTAATAATTATAAATTTCTGTGAATAAGGAGAAATATATGTTCAGTACCGGTGACGCGACGAAAAACAAAGAAGCGGTAGCGAAAAAAAGGTAATGTAAAATATTTTATTAACGACCGGGAGCGGCATTTAGTCAAAATTTCTTTGCCCAACGTGTCAGATTTTTTATTTTCCGTGAGCGAAGCAAGCGGTGTAAACGATACGACTGTATCCAATTTATGCAAATATTTCCACGTAAAACTTTAAACAAGGGGCTTGGGGGAATCCCCAACAAGTTAGCGCAGAATGGTATCATTCTGCCTTGCTTGCGGGGTTGTGAAATGAACGAAAATTTCAGTTTTTGATTGCCCGGTTAGTGTATTACAATTTGCAAAAAAAAGCTTTTCAGTGTGATTTCAGTACCCGGCAAGTAAGGCACAATGATACCATTTTGTGCGTACTTGTTGGGTCGTACCCCAATACCCCTGTAATATAATTTTTCCTTTATTTTGACCGTGACGGGGAAATTTCTGTTATTTTTTAGGGCTTCTTTGCTTCTAGCAACATAAAAGCCGCCACATTGTTCTATCTGCAGCACTCGCAGGTTCATGAAATTTTTTATCAAAGCAAACATCAATCGAGAAAATATTTCTACCCATTATCAGCATTATGTTATTTTTGGAAATTCTCAAAATTGAGAGCATTTCTCGTTTAATGAAAGAAGTATTTTTTTATCTTTCTGTGTTGTCTTTTTCTTTGGCGTTTGATGCAAAACACTTAAGTTGTGAGGTTTTTGTGAGGTTTCAAGTGATGGCGCGTGAATTGAAAAAGAAAAACAAAAACCCCGCAAGCCTTATACTTGCAGGGTTTTTACACATCGGGGAAACAGGATTTGAACCTGCGCCCTCTTGGTCCCGAACCAAGCGCGCTACCAAGCTGCGCTACTCCCCGAGGGTTTGTTTCACTGCATTTACCAAGACATCCGGCATCGGGATTGTCCGGTTGCCCGCATCGCTCTTTGGGGTCGGCTTTAGAATAGCGACGTTCCCATCGAACACAACAGCTTTATCAATTTTAATCGTATTTTGAGTAATGTCAATATCTTTTTTTGTTAATGCAAGCCATTATCAAAAATCTGCTCGATAACGGAAAATCCATACACGAAATAAGCGTTCATTTGGGAATGAAAACCGAAGATTAGTCACAAAAAAAGGGCTTTCCTTCACAGAGAAGAAAAAGCCCTTTACTGTCGTTAGTTAAGTATTAATAACTCAATCCGCGGCGTAAAACCATGTATGGTGCAGAAGCATCTGCCAGCCCCAATTTGGCACCCATGCGTCATAATCGTATATTAGATAGAGCGTTCTCATATTATCCTGAAATTGACCTTCAATGGCAAACAGGGAAGTAGTGTGTGTTGTAGACGTAAGGCTTCCGTGGTGTGCGGTTACATACAGTGCAACATTTCCAAACATACCTCTCGTTGTGAAAACAGATAGATTCAAGTCAATTCTTGCACCCGTAGCAACGAAACCGCTCCCGGTTCTCCGCTGTGTAGAATCCCAAAAAATAGAACTTGAGTTAATTGTAGATTCTTCTTCGCTTATGAATTCGGAAACGGCAAGTTCATTGGATACTATTGCGTCAAGTTCAAGTGTCTTTTCATAAGATAAAATTCTTTCAACATCTACCGTTAAACGTGATGCAAGTTCCTCCGGCGTATCTGTTACAATGCCCATTGCCATGCCGAACCTGTTCAATTGAGTACATGTACCTCTTTCATCAGACAACGAAAACGGTCGGACAGACACAATATTATACTGTGACCTTACGGTGTCGAAGGCTTGGGTATATGGCTCATACAACCTTGTTATCTCGTCGTCGGGCAGTGAAAAAACACGATAGATATTTTCAAGCAATTCTTTATCGTGAATGCCGGAAAATTCAGCTATTTGTTCAAATGTTAGTGAGGGAGCAGGCTCTACTTTGAGTGAAAAAAATTCCCCTTCTTCGTTTGATGCCAGCACGGTAAAAGACATACTTAAAGCTAAGACAAGAGTAGTAAATAAAACAACTAATACTTTTTTACGCATTTAAAGTTCCTCCTAATCCCCACGTTTTTGCAACGCCACGGTGAACGAAAAAGTAGCAGTGGCGTTTTTTAGTGGGATAATGATTTTTGCCCAACTTAGGTTAAGAAACCGCAATTTGTATTTATCTGCATTGAAATTGCGTATTAAGACGTTCTTCAGGTTGCCAATCGTTACATCTTCGACAAATACGATGTCTACCTTCTTCACGGTGACAGAAAACCCCCGGTACCCCACATTGTGTGGAGTGATGCCAAATGCTTCCCCATTGATACCAACCAATCCATGCACCCCAATCATGAAAAAGGTGAGGAAATGTGCAACCTATTGACTCTACTGTTTGTTCAGTACGCTCTTCCAGCCGGATACGTTCTGCCAATGCTTCTGATTCATCTTCCAACGCGACAACATCAATTTGAACGGGTTCGGAAGGAATCCTCACACCTTGTATGCGAGTACGTCCACTGTCCTCCTCTAGTCGGATACGTTCTGCCAATGCTTCAGCTTCACTCATGTAACCCAATGCGTCAGCTTCACTCTTGTAACCGTCTGAAGATGCCGCAAATATTGCAATTGGCACTAATATCAGCATCACAACCAATAATAGAATTACTTTCTTACGCATAAAAATTCCTCCTATAAATTTTTTTGGTTGCCGTTTTCGTGAACGGCTATTTTTATTTGACTTACATAAATCCTCCCCTCATGAAAATTTGAATGCAAAAAACAACAATATGCGCATATGTGTTGCTAATTTGTATTATTATTGATATTCCATGTAATGGCAATTGTTTTTTGTTGTAACTTTTCTTTCTTTTCATAAAGATTTTCAAAAATGTATTAATGCGCCCTATCCGCGCCGAAAAAAGCCGGGCGCAACGTTACATCAGGTTATATATTTACGCCTTATTGTATGTAGGATTAAATCCTCCTGCATCGTGTCGAATTTTGCATTATAATCAAGCTTACATATAAAGTCGAAAATTGCAGTAATTCTTATAAGATGCGCTTAGAGGGAGTTGTACGTTAAATGCAATTTATCATTTCAATAACAACGGCACTATCAATCTCAATTGCCTTTTGCTTGGTTGCATATAAATTTATGCTTCCCAAGCGAAGCGAAAAATTATTTTGCTTTTTTTCTTAGTTACTATTCAACTTATATTTGTTTTATTTTTTCCCGCTATGCCTGTACATATAGTTTCTGTATAGCGTTCGTACCTTTCTTTTGGCGTACCTGTTAAATCTACTTCCTTGTCGATATTTTCTGCGCCGTTGCGAATGAATTAGCATATTTGAACGGCATTTGCAACAACAAATTTAACTCCGTTTATTAGAATCAGTCAAGCAATAATTTCATTATAATCCGTACAGGAATATTTCACGTCCTTTTTTATATACATTAATAAATGAAAATAAAGAAGGGTGATTTTATGTCACATGTCTTGCGAAAGCATCGCAAAATAATAATTGCCGTAATAACGACGGCTGTGTTGCTTGGGATTTTTATGATTTTGTGGCAAGCGGGCGACCCGCCGAACGAGGCGGACAGGATTTATACAAATGTTTACATACACGAGGTTGCGGTTGGTGGCATGAACATGGCAGAAGCGAATTCCGCGCTAATGGAGCGGTTTCAGCCGGGGATTGATAAGCGTATTGTACGGTATTCTGTAAACGGAGAAGTAACACGCGAATTTATTTTTGCGGATTTCGGTGCGCGTTTTGATTTTTTGCCTCTGATTGATGCCGCGTTAACGTACAGCCATTCGCCAAGTTTTTCGCAACGAATGACGCGGGTTTTTCGTGGTACATATGAAATAATTGATTCGCCGATTTTTATTTACAGTGCGGATTTATTGGAAGACGTTTTAAAAAAGCTTTCCGCGGAACTTGATGTTCCCGTAAAGAATGCCGCTTTTCATGAAAAGGACGGAGAGATTTCCGTGACGGAGGAAACGTCGGGAAAAGGAATAGATGTTGACGCGGCAGCGGCGGAAACGCAAAAAGTTTTACAAAGCTTGTGCGACGGAACAGTTGAACTGCAAATAGTAACAATTGAGCCGTCGTACACCACAGCAAATTTTAATTTCACGCCAAAAATTCTTGGTGCGTTTGAAACGCCGTGCGCTTGCCCAAACGACGAAGCACGTTGCAGAAACATTGCCCGTGCTGCCGAAAGAATTAATAATACGGTTGTGTATCCCGGCGAAGTTTTTTCCGCGGGCGATTTAATAGCTGCGCATTTGCCGGATAGCGGTTATGAGCCGGCGGTTGTTCTGGTACAAGGTCAGCCCACAGAGGATATCGGAGGCGGAGTTTGTCAAGTCGTTACGACTTTGTACAACGCGGTTCTTCGCTCGGAGCTTGAAGTTATTCAGCGGCATAATCATTCGGCACGGGTTTCGTATGTAGATATTGGTTATGACGCAACCGTCGCGGGCAATTATTACGATTTAAAATTCAAAAACAATACCGCGTCCCCGATTCTTGTAACAAGCCGCGTGAAAAATGATATATTAAACGTGCGCATCTATGGCAACGAAACACGCCAAGACGGGCGAACCGTCCGCTTTGAAGTGCGTCAGGTAGAAGTTCTTCCGCCTGAACCATACCGCGAAGTTCTTGACACTTCAATCCCGCGTGGCAAATTCCAAATAAAAATGGAATCACAAATTGGATATCACGTTGAACTTTTTAAAATTATTTCTCATAACGGAACGGAAGTTGAAGAAATAAAAATTAACACTTCCATTTACAAACCCTTACAAGGAGTTATTGCCATTGGCGCGGGGTAATGGTATATTTCTTTCATGAAAAATGAAAATGAAAATCCCCGCCTTACCGTCCTTGCAAAAGTATTAATTGCCGCGGCACTTCTTGTCGCGGCGGTTTTGGTGCATACTTTTGTCTTGCCGTATTTCAGTTCAAATCATGAAATGAGCATTATGGCTACCGGGCGTGGTTTCACGTATGATTTTGATTCAGGCGCGGCTTTTCATTCTAACGATTCGCGTTTTTTTTATTACGTAACACGCGATATGGTTCGTTTTATTAATTCTAACGAAGTAACGGAATGGCAATTTCCACAAAATTTTATTAACCCGTGGCTTTCCGCACGCGGAAATTACGTTGCCGTCGGAGAAGAACGCGGCGGGCTGAATATTTCCGTTTTCAACGAAAACGGTTTACGCTTTCAAGTTACGCTTGAAAACCCTGTGCTTTCTTTTTGGGTGAACGAAACAGGATTTCTTTCGGTAATCGCGCAGTACGAAGGCGGTTACGGAATTTACGTTTTTAACGAACACAAGACAAGCACCCCGCTGTTTCACTGGGATATTTATGATGATTTAGTTACACCCACACATGTTGAAGTTTCGCCCGACGGAAAGTACGTCGCAATAACAATTGTCGATTTAAGTTTTAATGTAAGAAGCTCTGTGCAATTCAGATACATTAATCAAAGGGATGCGTGGGGAACAGAACAAGGGCGTTTTGCCACGCAGGATTTTTCGGGGGAATTCGTAACCGCGTTACGATTTATGGACGGCAACAGATTAATTATAGCGACAACCGAACGGATTACTTGCTTTCAACTGGGGCCGGGACACACTGCAAGCCGCGAGCTTTGGACAATCGAATTGGAAAACGCAAAAACGCACATTGAATTTTACAAAGGAACGCATTTCGCGTTTGCCACGGGTGACAGGCTTTTAACAACAACAGGCGACGGAGACCCAATCGGAACGGTACACATTTACGGCATCAACGGAAACCCAACCGGCCGATTCGAGCTTGGACGGCGCGCGACACATCTGCGAATGGGACACAATTCCATAATAGCCGGCGGTGACCGAAGTTTTCACGCAATGAATTTTCGGGGAATGCCGCTTTGGGAATATACATCTTTGTTCGACACCCGCGACTTACTTTTTTTGGACAACACAAACACGATTCTAGTGGCGGGTTCAAATCAAGCTGAAATTTTTGAACGGCGGCGCGTTCGCGAAGAAAACAGGGAAAATGAATTTGAATTTGGGATAGAGGAGGATTTTCTTCCATGAAAAGAGTTATTGCGGTAGCAAACCAAAAGGGTGGCGTAGGTAAAACAACGACAAATGTAAATTTGGCAACATGCCTTGCGCAAGCCGGTAAAACTGTTTTGGTTGCGGACATGGACCCGCAGGGCAATACAACAAGCGGTTTTGGGGTGGACAAGCATAGCTTGGAAAAATCTATATACACCGTTCTTCTTGGTGAATCCTATCTTGAAGAAGTCGCGCTTAAAATAGAAGGCATCGAAGGCTTACAACTGTTGCCGTCAAATATTAATCTTGCGGGCGCGGAAATAGAAATGCTAGACTTGCCGCAGCGTGAATTTCGCCTTCGCGAGGTTTTTAACCATGCAAAATATTTGTATGACTACATACTTATCGACTGCCCACCGTCATTAAATATATTGACACTTAACGCCCTATGCGCGGCAGACACCGTTCTTGTGCCGATTCAATGTGAATATTACGCGCTTGAAGGTCTTACACAGCTTATGCATACAGTTAATTTAGTACACGCAAAACTAAACCCGCGCCTTTCGCTTGAAGGCGTTGTTTTCACAATGTACGACTCACGAACAAATTTAAGCGCGCAAGTTGTTGACGAAGTTAAAACCCACTTGGAAGAACACACATTTAAAACGATTATCCCAAGAAATGTGCGTTTAAGCGAAGCCCCAAGCCACGGCTTGCCGATAACGCTTTATGCCCCAACCTCAAAAGGTGCTGAGGCCTACGAGCAGCTGGCGCAAGAAGTTATAGCGAAGAATTTTTTGGGAGATAAACCGCAGAAAGCGTTGGTGAACTAATGGCAAAATCAGGTTTAGGAAAGGGACTCGGAGCGTTAATAAGTGGAGTTCAGTCGGCGGCGGTTAAAGAAGAAGAAAAAAAAGACGTCGGCGTTAATTCTTCGGCGGAGACAGAAAACGCGGCTTCAAGCGGCGTTCTTATGGTTGATATCAGAAAGGTTGAGCCAAACCCGACACAGCCGCGACAATATTTTGACGAGGAAGCATTGGACGAGCTTGCGGAATCCATGAAAACGTTCGGAATTGTTCAGCCGCTTTTAGTAACGGACGAAAACGGGCATTATACAATTATTGCAGGTGAACGCCGTTATCGTGCAGCGCGGAAAGCACTACTTACGGAAATTCCCGTAATCGTCAAGGATTACACCGAGATGGAAATTTTGCAAGTCGCGCTGATTGAAAACATTCAGCGTCAGGATTTAACCTCAATAGAAGAAGCAACCTGCTACAAACGCCTGATGGATGATTTCTTTTTTTCGCCGGATGATGTTGCGGGCAAGCTGGGAAAAAGCAAACATGCGGTAATTTCCGCGCTGCACTTGCTTGAACTAACCCCGCGCGCGCAGGAATTAGCATCCGAAGGAAAACTAACCGCCAGCCACGCCAAAGTTTTATTAAACGTTGAAGACGAAGAACTTCAAGCGTTATGTGCGGAAAAAATCGCAGAAACATCTCTTAGCGTGCGCGAGTCCGAAGCTATGGTGAACTCGGTGTTAAAAGCCGCCGCAAAAAAAGCAGCGCAAGAACAAATCACCGCCGAAGAAAAAAACGAAAACGAAAACGCCGAAAAAGCTTTTCGCCGCGCCGAAACAGAATTAAAACACGTACTTGGCTCGCAGGTTCATATTATCCCGGGCAAGAAAAGAAGCAAAATTGAAATCGAATATTATTCCACCGAAGACCTTGAAAGGCTACTCGCATTGTTTAGGAGACTGGGCTGATGGTTCAAACAAACGAAAATGCCGTTAGATGTATGAGGAATATAATTGGCAACATGGAGAAAATAATCGTGGGAAAACAATATGCAGTGTCACTTGTGGTGATAACGCTTGCATGCCGCGGACATGTTTTAATTGAGGACGTGCCGGGGGTTGGGAAAACAAGCCTTGTTGCCGCGCTTGCGCGTTCGGTGAGCGGTAGTTTTAAACGGATTCAATTTACGCCCGATATAATGCCCAGCGATATCACGGGCTATTCCGCGTTTTCGCCGAAAACGGGCGAATTTGAATATCGCCCGGGCGCGGTTATGAGCCAGTTTGTTCTTGCGGATGAAATCAATCGAACATCCCCGAAAACGCAATCCAGTTTGCTTGAAGTTATGGAAGAAAATCAAGTTACCGTTGACGGCGAAACACACGCTGTTCCCGCGCCGTTTATGGTGCTTGCAACTCAAAACCCCGTGGAATATTTGGGAACATACGCACTTCCCGAAGCACAGCTTGACCGATTTTTTATGAAAATTTCTCTGGGATATCCCGATTCAAAAGAAGAAAGAAAAATGCTTGACCGTTTCAAAAAAGGCACACCGGACATAAATCCTGTAGCGACGGGTCAAGACATTGTGCAAATTCAAAAACTTGCAGAGCAAGTGTATGCCGACCCGGAAATAAATAAATTCATAGTGAACGTAACGGGCTTTACCCGCGAACACGAAGACGTTCAGCTTGGCGCAAGCCCGCGCGCAAGTTTGTGTCTGTATAAATCATCGCAGGCGTGGGCATTGTACAATGACCGCGATTATGTAATCCCTGATGACGTAATTCAAATGACGCCGCACGTATTAAGTCACCGTATTTTAATGAAGCAGGAAGCAAACATAAAAAAAATAAGCGTTGACGACGTTCTTGCCGACGCGCTTAAATTTGCCATATCGGAAATTTCACCGCAATGAAAAAAAAACGTAGAATCCCAACGCTTTTCATAAACCGATTTATTTGGGCTACACTTTTTTTGGGTATATGTATCGGCGCGTTTTTTTCGGGAGAGCGGATTTTATATTTGACAGCCGTTGTTTTATTTGTGTTGCCGTTTTTAAGTTTAATTATCACGTTTGCGTTACTGCGCGGGTTGCGTGTTTTTCGTTCTCAACCGGAAACAATTATGAAAAACGCGGAGGGAATTCTTTCAGTTGACATACATAATAAAACGCCCATGCCGCTGGGAAGCCTAGAGGTTCTAATAAACGCGGACGAAAACGCGATTAGCGTTTTAGAAAATCAAAATGTACAAATTAATCCGTTCGGGCGACGACGCTTGGAAATTCCGTTTGTGATTGAATTTCGCGGACATTATAATTTTGGGCTTGCGGCGGTGCAGGTTTCGGATATCACGGGACTTTTTCGTTTGAAACGGGAATTCGACGCGGCGAAAATGATTACGGCTTTGCCCCAAGTTGCCGACGTTTCAAATTTCCCGCTTTCCATGAATCTGATGACGCAAGCGTCCTCGCGCCACGATATGCGCGACGAGGATTACTCAACAATTTCGGATATCCGCCAATATCTCCCGACCGATTCAATTAAGCGCGTTCACTGGAAACTTACCGCAAAACGCAACGAATGGCTTGTAAAAAATTTTCAATCCAATGCGCTGAACTTGGTTTCAATTATTTTAGATATTTCACGCGTAGAGCTTCAACCGCGCCAAACATACGCTCTCGAAGACGGCATGATTGAAAACGCGCTGGGCGTTGCGAAATTTTGTCTTAACAAGCAAATGCCCGTGGATTTTATTACATCAGACGGACAAAGAATAAATGCGCGAAAGCCCGCCGATTTCGGAATAATCTACGAAACCACAAGTGAATTACACTTCCTTGAAAACGCCGAACCGAACTGTCACGGCGTACTTTCGCAAACCCTGACAGAAGCGACGGGCTACGTTAACGCCGTAGTAATAACCCCAAATCTGACCGCCGAACTCTACGAGCGTGTGGTCAAAGGCACAAAAAGCGGACACCACATTACCATATTGTATTTTGAAATTTCCGATATAAACGAAAACTCCGAAGAAATTTTCAAATTACTTTCGGAAAGCGGAATACAATGTTTTAAATTACAGTAATCATTACCGGGGCGATGAAGCATATTTTAATCAAGCAAAATAAATGAGTCTCCTCATGTATGAGAGAGCCTTTTTTATATTAAAACTTTTGTCATATACCTTGACATTGACCTTGCGTCAACTTGTATAATTGAATTGCGAGACAATATGAAGTGACCTCCACATTGTAAGACCGTGGATTTACCGAAAAGTTGGTAATACTAAGAAAACCAACAAGACGGGATTACCGCAAACAAAGGGAGGCCACACAATGAATA
>WRBD01000027.1 GCA_009779835.1 Defluviitaleaceae bacterium
AAGCATAAAACAGCCGATTGAATCTCTCAACAATTGGCTCATTGAGAAAACCAACATCCAACGTGCTTCAAAAATTCGCTCTTCGGAAGGGTTATCCTCTTTCATCTTCGCTAGGTCCGGTTTGGTTTGAGGGGTGAAAAAGACCAACGGACAGCCAAGAAGCCGCATTACCGCTTATGTCTACATTCCATCTTCTGTTAGCGTTAGTGAATACATCTATTATGCCTCCGCTATGGATATTCGGTGGTGTGGCAACAGCCGGCAGCGGCAATGTATCCCCCAATAAGTAAAGAGCCGGGCCGTGACCTTGGATTACTGTAATTTCAGCCGTTGCCCCATTTTTGAAATTAACCCTTATTGTGCCCGTTCTTGAAGCATTTCCGAAGTTTTCGTCAACATTCATAACAAGGGAATCGTTAGTATGGGGCGGAAAACGCACTTGTTCGCTTATCGTTAGCCACGGCGTATTGCTGGTCACGGTCGCAGTCCACGAAAGCCCGAATGATAAGAGCATAGACCTGCTACTTGGGATAGCCGAAGGTGTCCATGTCAATGTCCCCTTCGGCAACTACCCATTTTGGAAATTGATACAAAGTATCGCATGGCGTACTTATATTTTTACAACACGAAACGCGAAAGGTTCTATCACCTTTCGCGTTTCGTGTTGTAATCCTCATTAAACAACACAAGCGTATACCGGCTTTGCGGATATTTTTTCAAAACAGAAGTCAATGCCTTGACAATATACAGACTGGCGGGATTGTAGCGTTTGCCATCATACTTTTTATTCTTATTGAAGAGTTAGATATGTTTTTAGCGTTGTATCTTTTTTTGCTATAAACGGGTTTTCTTCTCTTCTAAATTAAATATTCGTAATTAATAAGTAAAGTCTGTTGTCGACATTCGTGCTTCTGTGAATCCCATCTACCGTTAATCACAGTTAGTATATTCATTCGTTACTTCATCGGCACCATCAATGCTATGTTCCATCCAAGTATCGGGACTAGGATTAGAATTTGATGTTATTCTAGTCCATGACGCACTCATGGCATCCTTAATGCCTAAAAATTGCTCTAAAAAAACTACACCATAAGACATTTTAAAATTATCCGGTGAATGTAGTGTCGCTTGTTTTATACCGTCTACAGTAAGTGTTAAATCCGTTCCGCCTTCACTTGGATAATCAATCCTGAAATTAAAGTTATAGAATTTTCCTAACTCACATCCAAAATCCGGATCGAAAAATTGTAACAAATCTCCTTCTGCAGAGCCATATACCTGGTCATGGTAAAATTTAGGATCCTTAACATACTTCATTTTAAGATTTTGACCCCACAAGGTAAAATTCAATGCGTGCCTGCCATCAGCAATAATTTGAAGACCTCCATACATTCCGCCTACTGCTCCATAATTGCTATTAAGCGCTGTCGCATATGTGCCTTTTACTTCGTTATTTATGCGCAAATCTACACTATACTCTGTTGCATCGGATAAACCATTAACATTACAATTTTTTCCTGTGTTAATTGTATATACTTTTCTGCTTAGATACTCCACGCCAAATTTAGAATACTGGTCTAATTTGTCCCCCTCTAACAACGCAACTATCAAACTAATTTCATTACAAAAAGTCCAACGTTTAAGGTAAAGCCCCGTACTAACTGATTTTATATACCAGAGTAAATGATCATCCGATAGAGTAGCTATAAATTTACAACTATCATCAATTGTTGTGCTGGTAGCTCGTAAGTAATTGATTGTCGAACCCGGAAGTAAACCTAAAGAAGGTCCTTTTTCAGGAACTATACTTAAATACTTGCCGTTGTCGGCTTTTAATGTGAAAGTTGTATCATCTAAATATTTGACAGTAAAAATACAAGTATTATCTAGCTCAAGCCTACCTCCATCTGCAACAATTTTATCCTTATTATTTGAACAACGATGTATAAACCTTTCGTTTTCGGCTAAAATTGCTATTTTCTTATTATCTGCTATTTTTACCTCTTGCTCTGACTTAATATTTTCACTCATGATACACATTTCCCTTCTATATTTTGTATTTTTGAATTCGCACAATTAGACTTTAAATCAAGTATCTACATTTGTCAACACCTCTACAACACCAAATACACCTTTACAACACCAAATCACGTCAGTCCAATTTGTGAATATTTATGAAAACTTGCTCATGTTGAGTCTCAAATCATCTGTTTTGGAATTAAAATAGGTTTAAATAACGTATAAAATCGAAGTGGTTTAATGCGTTTTCAGCTATTTCGGGAATGTTTATTCACAAATTAGACTAACGTGTTGGAGAACCAATTAAGATTTCCTCGGAGCTTATGGGTTATGTTTTCATTTTATATTAATGCTGCATGAATATCGGATAAATCCAATATTTGGCTGTTAACTTTTTCACAAGCACAAGAAGGTCTTTCCACTAACGACACTGTTTCCACGCAGAAATCGCATGAGATATGATATACCCTACATTATTATTGAGCCTGTCTTGTCAAAGTAATCTCGGAGAAAATTTCAACGCATAAAATCTCAAATATGTAATCAAACCCCAAACCCCGATTCAGCTAAAAGCCTAATGGTCGGATTTTAGAGTTGCTTTTGTGAAGCGCGGCTTTCTTGTATATTCACTCGTTCTCTTATATGGTTTGGTTTCATACGTAAAACCAAAGATGCCGTTATGGTAAGGAGATATAATGCAATACTTCTGCACATGAAAGGTTTAAACAACACGCAAATAGCCGAAATGTTGGAGATTGACCGCAAAGCTGTGGGGAGGTATATACAAGCCTACAAGGATACGCCGGAGGAATCTGGGTTTGACGGCGTAAAGAATTGGACGGCAAAACTTGCGTGTGAATGGGTATCCCGAAACTTCGGTGTCCGTTATTCAATAAACGGTATGCTCGACCTGTTCCACCGCCTGAATCTGAGCTATACGCGGCCGACATATGTCCTCGCGAAAGCCGACCCCGAAAAACAGGAGCGGTTCAAAACCGATTTTGAAGACTTAAAAAAAACTCCTTTATCGTGAAATCGACCACATTTTGTTCGAAGACGAATCCTCCATAAGGGATTATCAGGCTATCATGAAGTCTTGGTTTCCAAAAGGCAGGCAACGCCTGATTAAAACATACGGCAAGCATGAAAGCCTGAAACTTGTCGGCATACTCAATTATGAAACGGGCAAGGTGCATATCGAGGAAGAGGCGAAGTTTAACGCGGTGGTGTTCTTGGGGTTTCTCAACCGTGTTTTGGAATTGTATCCATCGGGTAAAATCGTCATGGTTTTGGACAACTCAAAAGTTCACCATGCCGTTCTCCTCAAGGAATTCCTGAACGCGAACCCACGCTTGAACCTCATGTTTCTGCCGCCATACAGCCCAAAGCTGAACATCATCGAGGGACTGTGGGGATGGCTAAAAGACACTTGCATTAACAATGTATTCTTTTCAAAATTTTATCGGGTCAGTATTGCCGTCCGTAAACTTATCAACATAGTCAATTCAGACCCTTTTCAAACCATCGGCAGACTTTGCGTTCAACTGTAATTCGATAGGGTTATTCTTTACCGGGAATCATATAGCGTTTTATTTTTTTCGGGTTAGGCGGTACTCCCGCAAACGCCTGTAAAACGTGGCTTCTTTCAGTCCTGTTTGCTCTAATAAATCGGAAACATGGAGATGCCCGCTTTCCCATTGCTTTTTTTTACTTGTCGAACTCAGGTTTTCATACATCAAAAAAGGCGTCGGTGTATGTACTGTCGGAAGAAACGCCCCTTGCGCCACCCGCGCGGTTGATATGCGGAGCAAGTAAATGCGGTACGCTTCATTCCGTGCGTGTAATATAGCCGAAATATTATTCGATGTCAAGTGTTTTTTCAATTATCGGAATTATTATGTGACAGACTTGATAGTCAGAATGGCGGTAATGCTCTCCATTGTTTTAGATTTGTGATTGGTATATAATTTAGATGTTCGCTTTCGAGATATAAAGTGAATTAGGTAGGGGTAAATTGTTTTTTCAACAGTTGTTGTTGGCATGATACTTCTTGGCTCAATTAGTCTTTTTTATATTTTAGCAAGAAGAATTTTCAATGATATTTAATACGTCATAGTTCCTAAAAGTTAAAGTAGGTGGTTAGTCCGTATGGGGTACAATGTAGATTTAAAACGTATACCAATTCTCCGATACATGGAAATGCTAAAAACCCAAAACTTGTTACCGGGTCGAAGAATATTATTAGAGAACCTTGAACAAAATTTCCGCAGTATGGCGAATATAGGCATTCTTACTTTGGCTGAACTTAAAAGCAATATATCTTCAGCTAATCGGCTTTCTGCATTTGCTGAAAAGACAGGTGTGCCTGAAAACTATCTGACTATTTTGAAAAGAGAAATGGGAAGCTTTGAACAGAAACCGGTACCAATCTCTGATTTCCCCGATATTTCTGCCAATACAGTTTCTATTCTTTTAAATAAGAATATAAAGACATCAAAGAATGTATATGATTTGGCAATCAATCCCGACAACATATTAATAATAAGCCGGGAAATGGGTATTGAGGTAGATGAATTGCAAGAATTAAACAGCTTGTGCAATCTTGTCAGAATCAACGGCATAGGGGCGATCGCCGCGAGAACCATTTATGAGGGCGGTTATAAAAGTATTGTCGAGATAGCTCATGCAAAGGCCACGGAATTGCTAAGTAACATGAATTCAGTTAATGTAAACAAACAATATTATAAGGCTAACCTTGGCGAAAAGGATATGCAGTTTATAATTGATGCGGCGAATATAATCCTGGAAGAAGAATAAGAAAGCAAGGCGGAGACATTATTTGGAACATTTAAAATATGTAGATGAAACTCCGAAGGAGTTTCGGGCTAGGTCAAGGAATTAAAGACCTTGCCGGTTTATCGCTCTATAATTATCTGTTTAATATCATCCGTGTCTATCACGTTACCCCACACCCAAAGCGTCACCCAACGCACCAACCATGTTATCGCCCCACGTCCACAATGTACCCTCTGAATCAATGGCGAGGGTGTGGCTATTGCCCGTTCTTACTTGTTTCATATTTTCCATTTCAAGTTCGCCGCCCATTGTCAGCAACGAACCATCTTCCAATATTACATAAATTGCGTCGTGAAGAGGATTAGATGCCGCCCACGCCACAGCTTGCCCCTCTTGAGAAATAATCGCAATTGCTTCATTTATTTCCACTACTTCCGCTATTTCCGCGGATTGGATAATAACCGTTTGTGCGTTTGCATCCCAATCTACGCGGGAACCCATACGGTTTGCAGTTCGTTATTCCAATGAACTTCCGCACCCAATGCTTCCATTATAGACCGCATTGGCACCATCGTTCTGCCGGAAATAATCTGCGGAGCAACATCAAACGATACCGGCGCATTGTCTAAAAGAATTTGTATTTCGCCGGTATTTCCATAAGCATTCACACACATAAGTGCTATGGTAAAAATCAATGCAAAAAGAAACCGCTTTGTTTTTTTAATCACGCACAATTCCTCCAACTAATATGAAAGCTTATTCTCAAGATATCCTACAAGCTCGGATATCGCAATCCGTTCTTGTTCCATTGAATCGCGGTGGCGGACTGTTACGGCATTGTCAGTTTGGGAGTCGAAGTCGTAGGTTATGCAGAATGGTGTACCAATTTCGTCTTGGCGGCGGTAGCGTTTGCCGATTGAGCTGTTGTCGTCGAAGTCGCAGTTGAAATATTTTAAAAGCTCTGCGTAGATTTTTTCGGCGGGTTCAGCGAGTTTTTTGGAGAGTGGTAAAACGGCAACTTTAATTGGCGCCAGCGCGGGATGGAAACGCAAAACAGTGCGCATATCGGGCTTTTCGGGCGTGCCAAGTTCTTCTTCGTCGTAGGCTTCGCAAAGGAAAGCAAGCGTCATTCGCGTTAGCCCAAGCGACGGCTCTATGCAGTAGGGAATGTAGCGTTTTGTGTTGTCGTTTGTATCGATGTAGTGCATGTCTTCTCCGGAGTGCTCCATATGCTGCTTTAGGTCGTAGTCGGTACGGTTGGCTATACCCCACAGTTCGCCCCAGCCGAACGGGAAAAGATACTCAATGTCTGTTGTTCCTTTTGAATAAAATGAAAGCTCTTCGGGGCCGTGGTCGCGGATTCTCAGGGATTCGGTGGGCATGTTTAAGCCGTGCAGCCAGTCTATGCAAAATTGCCGCCAGTACACAAACCATTCGTCATCCGAGCCCGGTTCACAAAAAAATTCAAGCTCTAATTGTTCAAATTCGAGGGTGCGGAAGGTGAAACGTCCGGGCGTAATTTCGTTGCGGAACGAATGCCCCGCTTGCCCTATTCCGAAGGGAATTTTGCGCCGAGATGTGCGCTGAACATTTTTGAAGTTTACGAAAATTCCCTGTGCCGTTTCCGGGCGAAGAAAAACTTCGGTTTGTTTGTCCTCGGTTGTGCCGACAAAGGTTTTAAACATCAAATTAAACTGACGAATATCTGTAAAATCACGTTTACTGCATTTCGGGCAAGCTATTTTATTTTCGTCTATGAATGACTTCATTTTATCCTGCGGCCAACCATCGGGCGTTTCGTTTATTTTTTGCTCGTGCAGAAAATCTTCAATAAGTTTATCTGCTCGGAAACGCTCTTTACAGGCACGACAATCCAAGAGCGGGTCGTTGAACCCTCCAACGTGTCCCGACGCTACCCAAACCGCAGGGTTCATTAAAAGCGCGCAGTCCACTCCAACATTGAGCGGGCTTTCCTGTATAAATTTTTTCCACCATGCTTTTTTAACATTATTTTTCAGTTCAACTCCAAGCGGCCCGTAATCCCAAGTGTTCGCAAGCCCGCCATATATTTCCGAACCGGGAAAAACAAACCCCCTCGACTTAGCTAACCCAACAATTTTATCCAAAGTTTTTTCAGAATTCTTCATGAATTTCTTCCTTTCAAATGTTATTGCTATATAATAGTAAAACTTCGAGAGGAGTGCAACCATGCCCGTTTATAAATTGTCGAAAGATTCAATGCTTTTCCCGCCGCCCGCACTTGCGGATTACGACGGGCTTTTGGCGTATGGCGGCGATTTAAGCGTGGAGCGTTTATTAAACGCGTATTCAAATGGAATATTCCCGTGGTACAACCCGGGCGAAGAAATTCTTTGGTGGAGCCCGCGAGAGCGTTTTGTAATTTTTCCGAAAGAAATTCATATTTCGCGAAGCATGAAAAAAATTCTTTCCAAAAACGATTTACAAATAAAAATTAATAAAGATTTTTCACAAATAATGGCTACATGCAGAAAATTGCGCGAAGGACAAACTTGGATTTCCGATGAAATGCAAGAGGCATATAACGCGCTTTTTGATGCGGGTTATGTTATGTGCGTTGGGGCTTACGAAAATGACGCGCTGGTTGGCGGGCTTTACGGTGTGGTTATTGGCAAATGTTTTTTCGGAGAGAGTATGTTTTCGACCGTGCCGAATGCTTCAAAAATTGCGTTAATCCGACTGTGTAGGATTCTTTCAGAAAAAAAATTCGCATTTGTGGATTGCCAATTTCACACGCCGCACCTTGAAAAAATGGGCGGGCGTTATATTTCATGGAACGAATACAGAAGATTATTGCGGATCGGTATAGAAAAAATTTAAGGCAGAAAGTGTAGAAATTTTATGCTATAATATGTATGTGGTTAAGTGCTTTGAAACGGCGCACCTTCAATTTACGGCTTCCGGAATTCCGAAAGCCTGTAACAGGGAGGTGAAAAGTTATGGGTCTATTGTGTATTCTAGGCAATTTCCTGCTGTCGGTTGCGGGCTCTATTCTTGGAAACAAGCTTGAGCCGTATATAGACAAACTCGGAAAACGCCGAAAAAGAAAAGAGCCCCCCACTCACCAAAGTAAAGGCTCTTAATCACAATTGAGGGGGACTTTGTCCCTCTCTTTTTTTATTATGAAACTATTATATGCATAATATACGTCATTGTAAACATGAATTACAATAAAAGTAGGTGAAAATATGTTACCGGAAACCATGTTTAATGAAAAAATTTTTAAAATTGTGTTAAGCAAGCCCGTAAAAAATGTTTCATATGAGCGCATTGAAATCGTGCGGAACACACAAAAGTACCAAGCAAGCTCATACACAAAGAAGCAAGTTTTCCACAGCAATCATGACACTCAAAGCGTTCGTGAATTCATTTCCGAGCACTTTGGCGTGCTTTTTTTGCATTACACAGCATGGGATGAGGAGTTTGAATATTCCGCACGGGTAAGCAAGAAAGGGAAGGTGCTTGCGACCCGAAGAAAATCGCAAACATCGCCGCCGGAAAATCTTGCGGAAAACAGTTTCAACCGTCAGAAAAACCATATCATTCGCGAGGGTGAAAACATTCCCGCGCTTGTTGACATGGGAGTTTTCACAAAAGAATTAAAAGTTGCCGCACCAATGTGGGATAAATTCCAGCAAATTAATCGCTTTTTGGAACTTATCGCCGATGAAACAGATAAATTGAAACCCGAAACAACCGTGAATATCATTGATTTCGGCTGTGGAAAATCTTACTTAACTTTTTTGGTTTACCACTACTTCACACAAATAAAAAATCTTCGCACAAATATTTGCGGATTGGATTCCAATACCGAAATCGTAAAAAAATGCACTTCCGCGGCAGAAAAATACAGCTACGAGTCACTAATCTTCCGCGAAGGCGATATCGAATCGCAATACGCGCCGCCGCTTGAAAACTGGGGCGCGCCAGACAGTTTCAATATAGTAATAAGCCTGCACGCCTGCGACACCGCAACCGACCATGCACTTTTTAACGCAATCAAGTGGCAAGCCGACTTAATCTGCGCGGTTCCCTGCTGCCAGCACGAACTACGTAATCAAATGAACCCGCAAACGCTAAAAATTTTCGCGGAATACGGCATAATAAAGGAAAGAATCGCCTCGCTTGCAACAGACGCGATTCGCGCAAAACTTTTGGAAATTCACGGGTACAAAGCCCAAATAATAGAGTTTACCGCAATGGAACACACCGCAAAAAACCTTTTAATTCGCGCAAGAAAAATTTCGCATAAAAATAAATCAACCGATGAACTTCAAAAAATCTTACATGAATTTTCTTTTGAGCCGACACTTCTAAAACTACTGGAGGGGAAAAAATGAAAAAATACGAAATTTTTTTATTCGACGCAGACGACACTCTTTTTGATTACGACATGGCGGAAGAGAATGCGTTACGAATAATGTTTGAACTCTGCGGATTTTCGTATTCCGCAGAAATCCGCGCAAGATACCGTGAAATTAAATCCGTAAAAGAATAACTTCCGCCGGCAAAAAAATTTACATTGTGACAAACGGGCTTTTGGCAACACAGGAATCAAGAATTAAGCATTCGTCTATTCGTATTTATATTTCCAACTTTTATGTATCAAACAATATTCGCTATATGAAGCCAGATATTAGGTTCTTTGAGTGTGTATTGGCAAGAATTCCTTCGATTGAGAAAAACAAGATTTTATTAATCGACGATAATCTCAAGAATGACATCGCAGGCGGCATAAATAGCGGATTGGATAGCTGTTGGTTTAATCCGCACAAAGCAGAAAATCTGTCAGAATTCTCTCCAACCCACGAAATAAGCGACTTGCGGGAATTGTTAAAATTTATTTAAAAAAATATTCAATTTGTGGTTGCGTAAAAATATCTATTGATGTACAATATCTTTGCACAAAAAATACATTTTGTTATGAAGGGAATGCATAATAAATATGCGTATACTTAAAGACGAATGGGTCGCAAAGGTAGAGTACAAAAACGAAAGCGGCGAAAACTGGGTTTTAGACTATTTTCTTAAAAATTTCGACGGGGAAGGTGGCGAAAATCTTTACGGCTTAAGAATTGACAAAAGCACCCCCGAAGGAGTGCTACATGAAAGTGAAGAAACTTTTGCAATAACCGAATGCCGCGAAAACGCGTTAATCATGGTGAAAGCGTTCGCAAAAGGAAGTGTCCCCCCATTAACGCTTTTGGAAATGGCGGACGAGTGGCAATCAAAATCAGAACTGGTTAGCTGCTAGGTAAACTACATCCCAAAAAAACGCAAACTACAAGCACACGCAATCGGTGTCACCACGCCGCAAGCGTCTATTAAGCACCCCGTAAAACCAACCGCGCATACATACCACATGGCAGTAAAATTCCGCTTTTTGCAGCAAGACCAATCTCACCTACGCTAACATCACCAAGAAGCTTCGCTTTTTGTGCCGCCAAACTTAAAATATTCCCATAAGCGGTTGGTGAAAACCCTGCCGTATACGCGTTAATCAAAAAGAACAGCGCATTCGGCGATAGAAGTTTCATGCAGTTTTCCACAAGCTCGAAAAGACCTTCTTCAAGACGCCACATTTCCCCACCGGGCCCGCGCCCAAAAACAGGCGGGTCCATTATAATCCCTTCATACATATTTCCGCGACGCGCTTCACGCTTAACAAATTTCAAAACATCGTCCGTCATAACCCTGTGCTTTACGCCTTCCAACCCGCTAAGCACTATATTATCACGCGCCCAATTATTCATTCCTTTCGCCGCGTCAATATGCGTAACATCCGCACCCGCATTCAAACAAGCTAAGGTTGCACCGCCTGTGTATGCGAAAAGATTTAAAACTTTGGGGGAATTTTTACATTGAGATTTTAGCCAGCTCCAATTAACCGCTTGTTCGGGAAATAAGCCCATGTGTTTAAAACCTGTGGGGCGGATGTGAAATTTTAGGTCATTGTAGGAAATTTGCCATGATTGGGGTATGTTTTTGGACAGGATTTCCCATGTGCCGCCGCCGGATTTGCTTCGATGGTAGTGCATATCAGGTTTTTCCCATTTGTATGAGCGCGGCCAAAACGCTTGCGGGTCGGGACGGATTACTTTTACGCCCCCCCACATTTCTAATTTTTCGCCGTCACCTGCGTCTAGCAGTACATAATCTTTCCATCCTTCAGCTACGCTTATCACGATAAAGCACCCGTCATGGAACGGAAAAACAGTGTTTTTATTATGGGAAAACAATCATCGAATCTTCCTGTCGAGTAGTCCGCGTTTGTGAAATCTTGACCGAGTGTGCTTGGGTTTTCATATGCAATACAAGTGCAGCCGGCATTTTTTGCCGCAAGAATGCCCGCGGGGGCATCTTCGATTGCAATACACATATTCGCGGGAACGCCCGCTTTCTCTGCCGCTTTCAAATAAATATCCGGCGCGGGCTTGCCTTCGGCTACGTCCTCGCCCGAAACAATAAAATCAAAACGACCGTTTAGCCCGATTTTTCCAAGCACAAGTTCAATCAGTTCATGGGACGAGCTGGACGCAACCCCAAGTTTAATTCCCATCGCTTTAATCCCGTCCAAAAGTGTTGGGATTCCATCAATCGGTTTTAAATCCGCGTTGCCGAATAACTCGCGCATGGTTTCTTCAGCCATTTCAATCAGTTCGTCCGGTTCTTGCGAAAGCCCTAAATCTTCTTTGTATTTAGGCCATCTGTCGGGGTTTCCCAATCCTGTATACGGCACAACGGTTGAAAGCACCGCTTCATATCCGCATTTTTTTAAAACCTTAATGTCAATTTCGTAATGCAATGGCTGGCTGTCAATTAAAACTCCGTCCATGTCAAAAATTACGGCAAGGTTCATGTTTTTTATTCCTTTCCTATTCCTTGTCATGTAATTCTCAACATTCAAACACGCGTGAAAATAAAAGTCAATTAAATTCTATCGCAGCTTGAGCATCTTGCAGCGTCATTAGATTTACTTCGCAAAGCACCGCAATGAGAACAAACGATACCGTTTTCTTTTTCAAGTTTTTCGCGGCATTCCGGGCAGCGGTACAGATATACTGTCCCTTCAAGTTCTATTGGTTTACCGCAGCCCCAACACTTCGATTCCATAATTCAACATCTCCCCTTTTCGCTATATTATACGAAAATCGTATAAAAAACAATATGCAATAAACGCATACAGTAGCATTGTTGGGGGTGATTTTATGTATGTGCGAATTCGTAATTTAAGAGAGGATAAGGACTTAACACAAAAACATATTGCAGATTTGTTAAACATCACTCAAGCTACATATTCCAGATACGAAAGCGGCGTGCTTGACATACCTAGTGTTTCGCTCATACAACTTGCCAATTTTCATAAAACAAGCATTGATTTTATTGTTGGTCTTACAGACGAAAAAAAGCCCTATTCCCGAAAAAGGAACAGGGCATAATCGCTTACAAACAACACTTCTTATACTTCTTCAATCTATTCATATCTCAACGCCACAATAGGGTCAAGTTTTGCAGCTTTGTATGCTGGGTAAACACCGGAAATAATGCCTATTAAACTTGACGCAAGCACCGTGAAAACTACGGTTGGGATATTCACAGCGGGGGTTAAATCCATAAAACCACCCAAGACGAAACCGCCGTAGTAGCCTAGAAAGATTCCGATGATGCCGCCGGATGCCGTTAATATCATCGCTTCAACAAGGAATTGAAACAGGATATTGCCGTTTGTTGCGCCAAGTGATTTTCTTATACCTATTTCGCGGGTGCGTTCCGTTACGGTTACAAGCATGATATTCATAACACCGATTCCACCCACCGCAAGAGAAATAAGCGCGACAAGTACAACAAAGCCTGTCACCATAAAAAGAATATTGTTCAACATATCAATTTGTTGCATTATTGTTGTTACCTGGTATCTGTCCTCGTTTCCGTGGAAAAGGTGCAAAAGGCGGGTTATTTCCTCGGCGGTTTCGTCTAATCGGTTCAAGTCGCTCGCGATTACAAGTACTTGGTCTACTACATTGTCCCTGTTAAAAAGTCGCTGAAAATACGAAATCGGAATATATGCTTCTGTAGACATTCCGAACATTCCCGCCATCGGGTCTGCGTTTCTGTAAACGCCTATTACGTTAAAATCAATCGTGCCGGACCAAAAAGTTACTCTTATTGTTTCACCCACAACGTCTGTGCGCCCGAAAATTTCACGCGCCAAGGTGGAATCAATTACGATAACCGGTGCCGCGCGTTCGTTATCAATTGAAGCCAAAAAACGCCCGAAGCGTACATCTACGTTTTGCGCCTGCCTGTAATTTTCATCTGTGCCTATGATAAATAAAGATGTAGTTTCCGTCGGGTTACGCAGTTGTACCCTTGCGTTTGACCAAGAACCGCCGGAAACAACGGAAACATCCGGATGATTGGAAAGAAACTCCATACTTTCAATGGTTAGCATGTCGCGGCGCGTGGCGGGATT
Organism: Defluviitaleaceae bacterium; assembly: GCA_009779835.1. Taxonomy (GTDB): domain Bacteria; phylum Bacillota; class Clostridia; order Lachnospirales; family WQUN01; genus WQVC01. The sequence goes on from WRBD01000027.1 coordinate 13,328, forward strand.
CGCCGCATTTTGGCGCATGTTTACAATAAGTGTTCCCGCGCCGAATTCCGCAAAATATTCATTCATGGTATTCTGCATTCCCTGACCAATCGACGTTATCATTATTACAGCCGAAATCCCGATAATTATCCCCAGCATTGTCAAAATAGAGCGCATTCTGTTTGACAAAACCGAATGCGCCGCAGATGTTATGCTTTCAAATATGTTCACTTTTGCCCTCCCGCTTGTACAGGATTTTTAACGAGTTCGTCCGAAATAATGCGTCCGTCTTTGAATGCGACGATTCTGTTTGTGTGGTTTGCTATATCCGGTTCATGCGTTACCATTACGATTGTTACGCCCTCGCGGTTAAGACGTTGGAAAATGGACATTATTTCTTCACCGGAACGGCTGTCAAGATTTCCCGTTGGTTCGTCGGCAAGGAGAATGGCGGGGCTGTTCACCAAAGCGCGAGCGATTGCAACGCGTTGCTTTTGTCCGCCGGAAAGCTCCGAAGGTTTATGATGAACCCTTTCCGCAAGCCCTACACGTTCGAGTGCTTCCATCGCCGCGGCGCGGCGTTTTTTACCGCGTGTTCCCGCGTAAATCATAGGCAGTTCTACGTTTTGCAACGCGTTAAGGCGCGGAAGCAAGTTGTACGATTGAAAAACAAAACCGATTTTTCTGTTGCGGATTTGCGCAAGTTTTTTTCCGTGAATGAGCGATACATCTTCGCCGTCAAGAAAATATTTTCCGCCGGACATTGTATCGAGACAGCCCAAAATATTCATCAGAGTAGATTTTCCTGAACCCGATTGCCCCATAATCGAAACAAACTCCCCTATTCCCACCGAAAAACCGACATCACGAAGAGCCGTAACCTCAATAGAGCCATTACGGTAAACTTTAAATAAATTTTCAATTTGGATAATCATGAGATTGGTTGAACCGGGCGCACAATCATGCCGTCATACATTGCCGGGGTTGGGTTGTTTACAATACGGGAGTTTTCATAAACACCGATTGCTTCAATATACATAGAGGAAAATTCGCCGAGAGTTACGTCCAAGCGTTCAAGAACGGAATCGTCGTTTACGACGTAAACAAAAGTTTCGCCGCCGCCCGCGCTTATTGTTGACATTAACGGGACAACAAGCGTGTCTTCGTTTATGTTTGTTATGATATCCGCATCAACCGTATTGCCGGCGCGTAATCGCGTTGATTCCGCAACCGCGATTTCCACCGTAACAACGGTTTCGACGGTGTTTCCCATTTGGCGCGGCGCGGCAATCGGATGAATTAATTCGATGTAGCCCTCGTAAGTATGTCTTCCGATTGCGCCACTTGATATTTCAACTTCAAGCCCTTCGGAAATGCCGCCGCTGTCATTCTCCGGCACATGAACGACGATAACTAGATTTTCATTTGAAACATCGGCAATTTCCATTAGCGGCCGCCCGGTAATGCTTACTTCGCCCGCTTCAACTAATAATTTTAAAATTGTTCCGGATACCGTAGCATATTCTTCATGCTGGAAGTCGGCAATATTTCTTTCAATTTGGGCTATGTTTAGTTCGGCTTGCTCTATTGCAATTTGCTGAAGCTGCGCTTGGTTTATCGCGGCGGGTTGACTGCTGCGGTTTAATATTGCATTGCGCTGGGCGATTGCAAGCCTTTCGGATTCTTGCGCCGTAGGCAATCCAAGTGCCGCCGCGTCGCGTTGCGATTGTATAATCGCAAGCTGGTCTTCCAAGCGGCGCACGACTTCGGTTGCGTCGTCGAGGTCTTTTCGCGGAATAACACCGTTATCGTAAAGAAATTGTGTGTTTGAAAGAGTATTTCTTGCGGTGGTAATATTGTCTTGCGCTTGCGCTATTTGCAAATCCATTTGGTCAAGCTGAGCTTCTATGTTCGCTATGCCGGCGCGGGCTTGCTCAATTGCATTATCTGCCGCCAGAATCTCCGTGTCTGTCGCGCCGAATCTTGTCGCCGCAAGCCCAAGCTCTGCCGAACGCAAAGCTAATCGCGCTTGCGCCAGTTGGTCTTCCATTGTTTCTAAAATTTCGTCGTCGTAAGTGATAAGCAAATCGCCTTCTTTTACCTCGTCACCCACGCTTACATGAACGGTGAGAATTCGTGCTTGCGTTGTGGGGAATACGATTGTTCTGTCGCGAAGTTCGACGTTTCCGCGCGCGCTGACGCGGCTTACAATCGTTTGCACTTCCGGATACGCCCAGTGAACAGGCAATGCGTTTCGCGGAATGCCGCTTTCGTTTTCTGTTTGGCTTACATTTCTTATATTAAAAAATATAAACCCGCCAACGGCGATAACAATTATTATCGCTATAACTGCTTTTTTCATTGCATAGCCTCCGCAGCCATAAACGCATCATACACCCACCACGTAGACATCACCGCAATGACATTAACAGCCACCACCGAAATGTAAACAATTCCTGCGGCAATGCCTGCTTTAATAGCTGAAAAGTCATTTAGAATTTTCACTCCGATAAATGACAAAATTGTAGCCCATACGGGAAATACTGCGATACTCGCAAAAACATTATAAGAAACTTCGTCCAAGCGACCATTGGGCGTTACAACCGCCGCCAAAGATGTTATATCAACGATGCTTCCGGTTAATGATATCAACAAAGAGGTAACCAGTGCACCCAATGCCGTTATTACATAAATATGCATATACATAGAAAACATCTGCCCAAACTTGACAGGTCCCCTCATTATTTTGGAAAGAATAAAGAATCCAAGCCCGGCAAGAAGACTTACAATAAAAGGCATGAAAACGGCAGAAAAAACAAGCGTTACCATCGTCACCGCATCAATAAAGCCTTCTGATACTATTGACTCGCCATATTCATCCGCAAGTGACGCAACATCAAAGGGGTTGTCAACGCCCGCTCCGTATCTTTCGATAAAAATATGTGATAACTCCTGATTTGCAAGCTGCGTTGCCTGCCGTGCCGGTACAATGGTAATTAAGCCAAGTACCAACGCCAAAAGAAACGGCACCAGAATCACGGGGTACGCTTTTATATTTCGCATAAGTTCACTTGGCGCGGTGAATAACGCAATTATGCGTTGCCCCACTCCCATTTTTATTATTTCCGGTTCCACCATGCGGGTAAGTTCTTCGTTCATCTTTTATTCCTCCTTGTTTTTAATCGCACATATCATATACGCTGCGTTTTTACAAAAGTTTACTCCCACATTGCAATCAAACGACGGCATTCGTTTAAAAAACGAATAACCGCCGCGTAAATAAATTCATTCATCGGAATTTCTGCTTCGGTGTTAAGAAATTCAGCCAGTATTTCGATAAGGTTCGGTAAAATGCCGTCTTCCTGCACAAACAACGCGCGAATATCGCATTCGCGCTCTGTTAACGCAACATTCAACTTGCGCTCGTTTATTCCGTACTTTCCGGTTTTGTCCGCACCCGGCACGTAAACTACACCTATTTCATAAAGACTAATCGTTGGAATATCTTCTCCCGCCGGACGCACCGGTCGATACATCGCCGCACGAAGCGCGTCCGCAAAGATTAATTCGTTTTCTTCGCATAAAATTTTTTGCAACACATCATAGGCCTCTACAAATGCACAAATTGCATCCTCAGGGCCTTCAACGGGATTAGTTTCATATGGTGTTTTTTCAAGTATATCCATATGAAGAATTTAACAAAAAAACAAGACCTCGGCAAGTTAAAATGCCACAAAGATTAATTTTCACAAAAGTTTTATATATTCATAAAATATAATTTTTTCAAAAAAAGTAAAAAATTGCTTGACATAAATGCCCGTTACGTGTAATATACATGCAAGTCACGAGGCACAACCGCTTCAACCTACAATATCCCGGCTCTGCCCGTCCAAATGACTAGCCATCATCCCTGCGGGTTACACCGGCTCTGTTGATATCGTTGCATGACTGGTTTTTACACCTCACTGGCTTGTCCCCTTTTTAACAGGAAAAGAAACGTTTTGCTATTGTTATTGCAGGGCTTGCGCCGCAAGAAGTATCGCGCGCGGCGGCGCAAAAGCTCGCTTGTTTCTCTCAATTGCTTGACCACTTTCTTTCCGAACGGGAAAACCGCTTTACCATATCACATAATATGAGGAATCCGAACTTGTACAAGCATATTACGTGATGAAGAAGTTGAAAAACGGTAACGCGATAGACCCGAGATGTATTATTCCAAACAAAAAAAACCCGGTAAGCGTTTTGCTAGTACGCTTACCGGGTGGTAAATACCCGTTGCCCCGTTTAATTAATAGGGTTATCGGGGTACATATTTAATTACATCGAACCTCTGTGGTGTTCGGCAAGCATTACGCGCGGCGGGCCCGGCGGTTCGTTGTCGTTGCTCTCGGTGGTTCTGTTGCGCACATGAACGGTGTGAGGAAATCCCTGCGGAATGAATGCGGGGTGTTCGTTGTTGCCCGCGAAAACCTGATACGTAAAGGTTCCAGTGTTATCGGGCAGCCTTACAGAAACCAGCCAGCTTGTGCCAAAGTTCCCTTCACGGTCAACTCTTGTACCAAAAGGACTTTCAACCGGGTTCATAATGTCAACAAACTCTTCCAAATTAAACACTTCTTGGTATGAAAAAGATTTCTGTGTATAATGTATACGGAGGTGAATTGTAATGGATTATCGGGAAATTTTGGCGCGTCAAAAAACTGTACGAGCAAACTTACAGCGAAAAAATAAAAATTCTTATCTACCCATTTTTTCCATCAAGCCAAGCCCAACAATGGTCTACGGCGCGATGGTTTATTTTATTGTTCTCAATTTGCTTGCACTACTTGTTTCCACAAAAATGAAGTGGAAGATATGTATATCAATTTTTCAGTAAAAAACTTAATTTAAAGGGTGATGAAAATGTATGAGGGGAATCATAAAATTTCGTATTACGACCTAGATTTAATGGGGCGCGTAAAGCTTTCGGCATTTCTAAAAATGGTACACATCGCCGCAGACATAAACGCAAATGACCTCGGAATCGGCTTCAAAGAATTGTCCGCGCTTAACATGACTTTTGTTTTACAACGCTTCGCAATTGCTTCAATGCGAATGCCTGTTTACGGCGAAACCGTGAAAATTCACACATGGCCGGACTCCGTAGCACGCGGAACATTCACGCGTAAAGGCGATATGTACGACGAAAGTGGAAAAAAAATAATGGAATGGGCAAGTTTGTGGATTTTATTTGACATAGCTGAACGAAAAATTCTAAAACCAAGCACGTTACCTGTAGAGTTACCTGTTTTTGAAGAACACGGCGTAAGCATCACGCCGGAAAAAATTATTTTACCAACAGTAGACGGCGCGGAATTTTCAAGATATACACACACCGTTCGCTATGCCGATGTCGATACAAATAAACACATGAACAACAGCATTTACGGCGATTTAATAGGCAACGCTATCTCTTCACAAAACTGGCGCGAGATTCAAATAAATTATCTTGCCGAAACACGACAAGACGAAGAAATTGACGTTATTGCCTACCGCGAAAATGACACATTCCTCATAAAAGGCAAAACCCCCGCACGAATTTCATTCGCCGCGAGGGTTATATAATTTTGAGAGGGGGGGCGGGGGAAGAACATTTAAAAGGTTCTCCCCCCGAGGTATCTATCATTTATCGAAGTAAGCAAGAAAAGTAATACTGCCATCCCAGCCAATTGTGTAGGTTGTTAGCGGTAGAATTTGGTCAAAGAAGGTTATGGGGACGTATGTGTGGTAACTCCTGGAATCTTCATAAAAAATAATTTGCGGTGCCACTTCAAGCGACCTGCGTTGTGTTCCGTGAACGATATATTCGTTATCGTAACGGCGCATTTCAATCAAATCAACGCCGTCGCGGTCTATTATAATGCGACCGTCCCAACTATCCCAGCGAACACCGTAACCCAAATGCCGTACCACATAGCTTAATGGAATCATTTTCAGCTCGTAAGGGCCGTCAGGGCGATAGTCGTTCAAGTGTAATTCAACGGTGCGAATATTTCCTAAAAGAAGTTCAATGGTGTCAACCGTGCCTATTCTTGTGGAAAGACGGAAACCGTCAAACAAAATTACAAGACTGTTATCTGTAAGGTAAAACGCATCCGCAACTAAGGCGGAAAGCGCGGCATAATAAAGCTCGGGGTTAGCGCGGATTTTTTCCGCAAGAACACGCTCTGCAAGAGACGCAATTTCCATGCCCGTCGCTTCGTTCATGGTTAAAATTCTGCCGGTGTACGCGCAGAAATTTACACTGCGCACCAAAGTATGCGGAAGCGTTGTCGCAACATCCGCGCGAATTACAATAGAAATGATTTTATCTGTCGGGTAATAATCATAGCTGAAAGTGATTGCGCGCGCGCGGATACGCCGCGCTTCGGCGATAAGGGATGTAATCACGTCGTCTCTTATGTGTTCGTTGATTAAAGTCGCGGAATGAAAGCCGTTTATGTCCGGAACTATGCCTCGTATATCAAGCCCTTCCTGACGGCGGGTAGGCTCCCGCCAGGAAAGCATGGAAGAACGCCAACTGCGCACCGGCGGCGCGATATGGTTGGCGAAATCAAAGTGATTTGTAAAATCGAAGTGGTTCGGGTTTGCAAAAGTCAAAACCGGCGCTGTTGAAATCAACACAACAAACACAAGCATGAACAACACTAAATTCTTTTTTTTCCGCTGCATTGGAATTCACCGCCTTCCCGAAACAATTTCCGAATTAATTTCTAAGAATCATTCTTAGACTTTTACCTGCTACTATTCAACCATCATTTATCGAAAAATACAATTACAAAAACATTACAATTACGTTTCAATGTGATATAGTATATGCAGGAATTACCAAGAAAGATATTCTTTTTGAAGGGTTGCGAAAAAAAAATGGATATTAATGCGTTGAAAAACAATGCGAACGCAAAGAAATTTTCAGACGGACATGTTATTGCAAACGAAAACGACAAATCAAACGATGAAATGTATGTAGTTTTAGAAGGTAATGTTAGTTTATACAGAAATTACAATCAGCCTAATGAGGCTAAAATAAAAAATATCGGCACGGGAAATTTTTTCGGTGAAATGAGCCTGTTCCTTCAAAAAGAACGCACGGAAACGGCGGTTGCAGTGGGAGATGTTATTTTGTTTGCCGTGAGCCGTTCTTCCGCCTTTGAATTTTTTCAAACGCAGCCACAGCTTACGGGTTTACTGGTTAAAACGCTGTGCCAAGAGTTGGACAACACGAGAAGAACCCTTCTGCGCGTAGCCGCATCAAACAAGACAACGCCGCACGCCGAAGAAGTTGCCGCATCTGCTCCCGCGCCGTCCGCGCCCATTTCCGATACACCGCCCCCGGGTTTTATTTCAGACACACCGCCCGCAGGTTTTGTCGCGACTGCAACCGCGCCCGCTTCGCTGCCCGACGAACTTTTTCCCGAAGGTCATCAAGTTTACGAACACGAAACACAATCGCCGCCGCCGGAACTTATCTATAAGAGAACTTTCAAATGCCCTGTTTGCGACGAAGCATTCCAAGCATATACCGTGCGTACAACGCGTCTTAAACTTGAAAAACGCGATAAAGATTTCCGCAGCCATTACATTCAAAAAATCGACCCGACATATTATGAAATTGTTACCTGCACCAAATGCTGGTTCAGCAATTTTGAAAGTGCTTACAGCCAGCCGATTATTGCCCGCTTTAAAGAAAACATAGGACAAATAACCACGTACAAAACGCAAATTGGTCTGAACTTAATCGAAGACCGCAGCATTAACGCCGTTTTTGCGGGATATTATCTCGCGTTAAAAGGCGCACCGCTTTTCTATAAAAGCCCCGAGATGTTTATTGCGAAAATATGGCTTCGTCTGATGTGGCTTTACGATGACGTAGAAGATGCCGAAATGCAAGCCATGTCAGCGAAAAAAGCGCATTCTTCATATCTTTCCGCATTTGAATCAACAGACGCAACCCCCGACGCACTCCAACAATTGTGCGTACTAATGGGAGAATTAAGCCTGATTGTAAAAGATGTGCCGAACGCAAAAATTTTCTTCGTAAAAGCCCGCAGTAACAAGGGCGGCAGTAAAGTATTGCTCTCGCAAGCTGAAGACGGAATTGAAACAATCCGCAAAATTGAAGCGGGTCAAATAAGATTATAGGAGTGATATCATGCAAAATTTTCAAATTCAAACGCCAACAAATTTAGTATTCGGGAAAGAAACGCAGCATCAAATCGGCGGGCTTATTAAACCGCTTGCGAAAAAAGTTCTTCTACATTACGGCGGCGGAACGGTGAAAAAGCTGGGGCTTTACGATGACACAAAAAAATCTCTTGCCGAGTCGGGAATAGAATTCGTGGAGCTTGGCGGCGTTCAGCCGAACCCGCGCCTTACTCTTGTTTACGAGGGCATCGAGCTTTGTAAAAAAGAGGGTGTGGATTTTATTCTTGCAATCGGCGGCGGAAGCACGATTGACTCCGCAAAAGCCATAGCCGTAGGCGTTTGCTATGACGGCGATGTTTGGGATATTTTCGATGACAAGGCACAAATTACCGCCGCGCTTCCCGTCGCTACAATTTTAACAATTCCCGCCGCCGGAAGCGAAATGAGTTGCAATTCTGTTATCACAAACGAAAAAGAAGGCCGCAAATACGGCATGGGAAGCGATTTAATCCGCCCGGTTATTTCCATTGTAAACCCGGAATATTTTACAAGCCTGCCGAAAGCACAGCTTGGTTACGGCGTTGCCGACATCCTTTCGCATATTTTCGAGCGTTATTTCACAAACACCGTAAACTGCGACATCACAGACGGTCTTTGCGAAACCGTATTAAAAACCGTGATGAAAAACGCGTTAATCGCGGCAAAAGACCCCACAAACTACGAAGCGTGGGCGGAAATAGGTTTAGGTGGAATTATCGCGCACAATAACTGGCTTGGCATAGGTCGCGCCCAGTGCTGGGCATGTCACGGCATGGAGCATGAACTCTCCGCCTATAACGATATTGCCCACGGCGCAGGGCTTGCCGTATTAACCCCCGCATGGATGAAATACGTTTACAAAGAAAACTGCAAAATGTTCGTACAGTTCGCGGTAAATGTGATGGGCGTGGAGGGCAGCTTCCGCGACCCCGATGCGATTATATTGGAAGGAATCGCCCGACTGGAAGACTTCTATAAAAAAATTGGTCTTTCCCTAACCCTCTCCGAACTAAAAATCCCGGAATCCGCCTTCGAGGACATGGCGAAAAAAGCAACAGGCGCATTCTTCGGCGAAGAACACGGCATTGGCGGGCTGAAACGCCTTAAATGGCAGGATGTTGTTGAAATTTATAAACTATGTAAATAAAAGATAAAACCTTGGGGCAAAGCCCCGAGGTTTCATTTTTTCTTCTCAGCTTCTTTTATTTTCTCTTTGTATATTTTTATCGTGGCTCTGAATTTTATTTGACCGTCGGAAAATTCTTTTTCGTGTTTGGATATGGCAGCGTTTTCCAATGTGTCCAGGGCATCAAGGAGTTCTGGCATTCCCAGGCGCACAAGACTGGCACGCACCGCGAAGCATTCATTTATGAATTCTTTGCGGCTGTCTTCTGAGTGTATTACAAACGCGGGAGTGTAATTAGCAAGGTCTTGTTTATAGTTTTGTACGAAGTCGGTTAGCGCGTTGAAATATTCTTGTGTGCTGTAAAAAAACAGCTTAGAAACACTTGTGTCAAACTTCCCTGATTCGGAAAGTTTATTTACATCATAGGTAATGCCCTTCATTTTTCCACCGCTTTCGATTATCATAATTGTATTATATCACCAAAATTAATAAATAGGACGGCTTTTTGCATATATTTTTTTGACTAAATTAGAGTTTGTTTACATATAAATAAGAATAGATGGAATGGAGTTGAACTTGTGGGCGATTTATCAACAAGCTTGCCGGCTTATTTTGGGTTATCGGGCGTTCGGGCGGTTAAAGAGCGCGGGGTTTATTTGCTCGGCTCCGCAAAAATACATAAATCGAATTGCAGCCCGCGTGAGATTATCGCAAGCTTTAACTTGCTTAAAAAAATTGAGCAAGCCGGTTTTTCTTATGCCGATGTAATAATTCCAGCCACATCGGGAACGCCTTTTGTGAATCTTGGGCGTGATATTTTTGTTATGACGCGTAATGTTTGCGGGCGCGAACCCGACATGAGTTGTTTTGCCGATGTAAAAATGCTGATAGAAAGTCTTGCGGGTTTTCATAACGCGGCGCGAAACTTCAAAGAACCGGGAATTCCTTGTGCGCCATCGCTTACCGAAGTTTTTGCAAAACATATCTCCATGTTGAACGCCATTGTTAAACAGGTTAATCGCCGTCCGCGTCTTTCGGATTTTGATGTGCTTGTGTTAAAAAATGCGGATTCCTATTTCGCCCGTGCGGAAAATGCCACCAAAATTCTTGAGTCAACGGATTATATTTTATTGTATGAAAACGCGCAAAAAAATAATCATATTTGCCACACGGCTTTGAAAGAAGAAACATTTACACTGACGGAAAAAAATTGCTATATCTCCCGCTTTGAAGACGCAACTATCGACCTTCAGCTTACAGACCTTGCTTCTGTTTTGAGGCGTTACGCGCAAAAAAGTTTGCGTGAAATTCCGATAAATGAGCTTCTGGAAATTTACAATAAAATTTCGCCGCTGTCCAACTATAAAATTATATATGCAATGCTTCTTTTCCCGTGGCCGTTTTTGAAAATAGTTTCACAGTATTATAGCAAGAAGCGCAACTTTATTCCCGCAGTAATCACTACGAGAATGACGGGGATTTTAGAAGCGCAGGATGATTACGATAAATATCTACACCCCTTGACCCGCGGAATTTGAATATGTATGCTTATTAATAAAACGGAGTTGAGGTTATGTTTAACAATCTTGAACCGAAAGTTATTTTTAAAAATTTTTGTGAGATAAGTAAAATTCCGCGCGGTTCGGGAAACGAGAAGGCGGTTAGCGATTACATCGCCGAGTTTGCGCGTAAAAACGGCACGGAAGTCACACAGGATAATTGGAATAACTTAATAATTACAAAGCAGGCGGCGGCTGGTTATGAGAACCGGCCGCCTGTAATTTTGCAAGCACACTTGGATATGGTTTGCGAAAAAAACACAGGTACGGAACATGATTTTACCCGTGACCCACTGGATTTATACGTAGACGGCGATTTTTTGCAAGCTCGCGGAACAACTCTTGGCGCGGACAACGGCATCGGCGTTGCGATGTGCATGGCATTATTAGAGGGAACATTCGAGCACCCGCCGCTTGAAATTATTTTGACAACTGACGAAGAAGCAGGCATGAGCGGCGCAAAAAACCTTGATATAAGCACGCTTAAAGGTACAAGAATGCTAAACCTTGACAGCAGCGACGATACAGCCTTCACAATGGGCTGCGCGGCAGGAACAACGGCGGAATTTATAATTTCCACAGAGCTCGAACAAAATGAAATTTCCGATTTCTCACGATGTGAGATATCAATAAGAGGTTTAAAGGGCGGACATTCCGGCGGCGACATAAATCAAGGCCGGGGTAATGCGTTAAGGATTCTTGCACATGTGCTTGAAGCGGCATATAACGTGGGGGAAATCTATCTTGAACAAATTTCCGGCGGTATGAAAGTAAACGCCATACCGCGTGAAGCCAACGCAAAAATTATTTTTCCAAATAGGGAAAAAGAAAAAATTTCCAAAATGCTTAATGAATACAATGAAACTTTAATAGAGAAATTTGCCGCAACCGACCCCGGCCTAAAAATCGAGTGGAATATTTCCGCCACAACGGGCAACAAAGCGTTGGCATTAACGCAAAAAATCACCCGCAAGGCTATATCAGCGTTGCTTCTTATTCCCACGGGTGTTATTTCGGAAAGCCGCGAAATCCACGGGCTTGTAAACGCGTCATGCAACATAGGCGTATCGGAAACCACCGATAATTATATAAAAATTCTCGCTATGCCGCGCGGCGCAACATCAGATTATACAAAGCAAATAGAATCCGATATTTCCGACCTGGCAAAGCAAATGGACGCGGAAGTAAATTTTCTGCAAAGAAGCCCCGCATGGCCATACAACCCAGAATCCGAATTGTTAAAAACCGCACAGCAAATATATAAAACTCTTTTCAATCATGAAGCTAAGGCAACCGCGGTACATGGCGGTCTTGAATGCGGAATTTTTTCATCGAAATTCACGGAAAAAAATATTATCCTTGATATAATTTCCCTCGGCCCCACCGCCCATGACTACCACACCCCCGATGAAAAACTATCCGTTTCATCAACATCGCGGGTTTGGATGTTTTTGTTAGAGCTATTAAAAGAGATGTAATAGAACAATTGTTTGGGTTGCCAATGCCGATTTCTGCGGATACAATGTTATTTGTAGAAATCGGTATTATTTTGCAATTTCGGGGGTAAAGATGCCTGAAGATATTTTAATATATTTAATCGCGGCTGTAATTTTGCTGGTTATCGCGCTTTTGTTGCAAGGCTTCAGATATTCGCGGCGCAATGAAGAAAATTTACGCAAACTTAGAGAAGATATCTTTTATCAAATTGCAAGCGAAAACCGTTTTCTGCGCGAGGAAATAGAAGGCAGACTAGACCGTCTTCGCGACAGTCTTATGGCGGTTTTCGAGTCCGGTCGTGAATCTAACCGAAAGGCAATCGGTTCGCTTTCGAAGGAAATGAACGAAGGAATGCACAATTTTTTGCGCCACACAACCGAAGGTATTGATGGAATCCGCACAAACGTTGATGAAAAACTTATGGGTATTCAAGCTTCCAACGAGAAAAAACTTGATGAAATGCGTTTTGTCGTAAACGAAAAACTTGAAAAAACTCTTGAAACGCGTTTGCAAAAATCTTTTGAAACGGTAAGCCATCAATTGGAAAGCGTAAATCGTGGGCTCGGCGAAATGAAAACGGTTGCGCAGTCTGTGGGTTCGTTAAATCGGATTTTGGCAGGCTCAAAATCGCGCGGGATTCTCGGCGAAGTTCAACTGGGACAGATTATCGAGGACATGCTTCCTTCGCAATTATACGAACGCGAAATATCAACGAAAGCCGGTTCTTCAGGGCGCGTCGAGTACGCCGTAAAACTACCCGGAGCGGAAGATGGCGGTCATGTGTACTTACCGATAGATTCAAAATTCCCGCTTGAAACCTACGAGCGGCTTTTAGATTGCTATGAAACAGGCGACCCCGAAGAAATAGAACTCGCGCGCAAAGCTCTTCTCGCACGAATAAAAGTATTTGCGAAAGATATCCGCGACAAATACATCTCGCCGCCGGAAACAACACATTTCGCCGTATTGTTTCTTCCCACCGAAGGACTTTACGCAGAAATAGCCCGCGAAGCCGCATTCTTTGAAGCACTTCGTCAAGACGGCATAATAATTACAGGCCCCACGACTTTCTCCGCGATGTTAAACTCGCTCCAGCTCGGCTTTAAAACCTTGCAAATCCAAAAAGGCGCGGCAGACATAGAAAAAACTCTAGGCGCGGTGAAAAAAGAATTCACCAACTTTGGAGGCGTGTTGGAAAAAGCCCGCCAAAGAATAAACCAAGCCGGCACCGAACTGGACAACCTTGTAGGAACACGCACAAACGCCATTAACCGCAGCCTTCGCGATGTGCAAGTTTATACCGGCAAGGAGAATTTGCTGGGGATAACGGAAAGTGAGCAACTCATATAAAAATTAATAATACGATGAGGTGGTAACATGAATGAGTACCCGGTAAAAAAATGCAAAGTATGTGAAGTAGATTTCGCCCCCAAAAATAGGCTAAAGATCTATTGCAGTAAGGAATGCGAGAAAAAAGCGCAAAAAATGCGTTATCACGAAAACTATATTAAAAGGCCGGCGTTTACAGATAAAAAATGTGCTATGTGCGGGGCTGATTATAAAGGTGCGCGAAATCAATTGTTTTGTAGCGATAAATGCAGAAAAAAGAAGCGTGTTATCGACCAAACAAAATATCGAAACAAAATATTGGGGCGCTTTCCGGCCGGAAAGCAATTAATTGAATTTTAAAGAAATCCCTTTCGTCCGTCTTGCGGAAATCGAAATCGACACAGACGCAGCGCGACTTTTGGGATATGAATATGCATTGCGTTTTTTTGCGTTGCCTGTTTCGCTAACGGGAGATTTTTTACGTGTTGCGGTTTGCGAGCCTGAAAATTTCGGGATTATTTCGCATTTGGCGGATATTACGGGAAAAATTATTTTGCCGTTGGCGGTGGAAGAAAACGATTTAAAATTTTATATAAACAATATTTTTGCGGAGGAAGAAATTGATTCAATAGCGTCGCGTTTTTTGGCGCGGTTAAAGGACAACAAAGCGGGCACAGAAATTTCAGAAGAACTACTGGTGGAAATATCTGCCGCACCTGCGGTTCAGCTAATAGATTCTTTGATTGAGTCTGCGGTGTTAAAACGCGCAAGCGACATACATATTGAACCGTTCGGAAAAAAACTGAGAGCACGATTCCGGGTGGACGGCGAACTTATTACATATAACAATGTAGATATTTCATTGCATTCTAATGTAATCTCGCGGCTTAAAATCATGGGAGGAATGGATATTTCCGAAAAACGAATGCCGCAAGACGGTTCGTTTTCAAAGGAAATTGACGGCCAAACAATTGATTTTCGCCTAAGTACATTACCAACCACGAACGGTGAAAAAGCAGTAATACGTTTACTTTATAACCAAAAGACGCGCTTGAAAAAAAATGAACTCGGTTTTTTCGAGGACGACCTTGAGCATCTTACAACGCTTTTCACGCGCCCGTTCGGCGCAATTTTCATGACAGGCCCAACCGGGAGCGGAAAATCCACCACGTTAAATTGTTTCTTAGAAGAATTAAACGAAGAAACAAAAAACATAATAACTGTCGAAGACCCCGTAGAAAATCCCATCCCCGGCATAAGCCACGTAAACGTGGAGCGTCACACGCTGACCTTTGCGGGCGCGCTTAGGCATATTTTGCGTCAGGATCCTGATATCATAATGATTGGCGAAATCCGTGACGAAGAAACCGCGCGAATAGCAATCAGCGCAGCAATAACCGGACATGTGGTGCTAAGCACTTTACACACGAACGATGCCGCAGGCGTAATCGAACGCCTTTCAGACATGGGAATAGAGCCATACTTTGCCGCCGCCGCGTTAAACGGCGTTATTTCGCAACGATTGGTACGCCGAATATGCTGCGAGTGTTCCGCCGAAACATCGCTAACCCCACACGCCGCGCGAATCCTTTCCATCCCGCCCGACACCCCCGTACGGCACGGCACGGGCTGCGTACATTGCAACTTCACCGGCTTTCACACACGCTTCGCTATCTACGAATACATAATAATGACCGAAGAAACCCGCCGACAAATGGTCGCAGACCCAGCCGGATTCGCCGCAACAATACGCAAACGCGACAATCTGCGAAAAAACGCCATACGCTCGTTGAAAGCCGGCTTTACAACAGCCGAAGAAATAATCCGCGTGTTAAACAGAGACGGAGAAAATGAATGAACAAAGGCTTTACATTACTTGAAACCGTTATCGCGTTGGCATTGTGGTTAATTTTGTCGGCAGGGATTTTCATGGTTTGGAATTATTCCACGCACAGGGGAACAGAAATGCTGGAGCGTCAAAGTACGTTTGAGAATGCACGAATTGCTATGGACGCCATGAAAATGAATTTTCAATTGTCGCGAACAATCATACTGCGAACGGGGGAAAACGATGTTTTGCAGTCGGTAACGATGAACCAACTAAACCCGCAGGGGCAGTGGCATGATTACAGGTTCACTTTTAATGCGGGGCAGCAACGCTTAACGTTTCCCGATGCCGGCAATGAATTTGCGTCAGATATATCAGAAATACGAATCGCTTATGTAAACAGCAGCCGAATGCGCATAAAAATAACAACCGACTGCGAAGAGCCGATTGTTTTAGAAGGCAGTGTTTGTGTGCGTTATAAAAGTGTTACGGTTATCGGAGGAAGCCCGTAGCAGAATTCACATAATATTATACATATTTAGCCCCAACAAGACAAATTTCCATTGCAAATATATCCACTTAGTGTAAAATACTTGTGTGCAAGGTGCAATTGCACATTAGTTATGACAAAAATATATTAAAAGGGAGGTTGTTAATGAAAAAGAGTATTAAACATTTCATTGTCTTTGTGTCTGTAATTATATTGGGACTTTCCGGAGTTTTGCTTGCTGAGGGAGAGAGAAACGGGGGATATTTTGAGTATGAAGCCCCCGGATTTTATGAGCCGGAAGTCGGCACTTTTTCAAGCTTTACTACGGATGGAATTCTATGGGGGGATATTAATGGGGATGGTCGCATTACAAGTGATGACGCGACGGCTCTTGCGCAGTATCTGCTCAACCCTTGCAGGTTTGGTAATTGTAATAGAATCAACAAACGCGCTGCTGATGTTAATATGGATGGATACCTAACCCCGGCTGACGTTGTACTTATCGCAAGGGCGTTAGTGGGTCATAGGGTAACTCTAGGGCCTGCTCCAACTCCCACTCCCACACCTACACCAACTCCTACCCCCATCCCTCTTCCCCCATTAACTATGAACTACAGAATTATGATAAATGATTCCGAGGATTGGGCACACAGAATAAATCAAGCAGAGAACCTTACGGATTATGTAAAGCCCTTGTTTAGGGATGTTTTAAACACAAATCTGGTTCGTATACATGCCAGCGGCAGGTCGTCTGCCCTTAATATGAGGCCCGGTTGCCGTTGGCCCGGGCGTTTGGAAATCTGTATTTCCTATACTCCCGGTCACCCCAATGCCACCAGATGCGGAAATAGAGATGACGGTTCGGATTGCCGCACTGAACACCATAGGTCTGCAATGCATTTCGTTACCGTCTTATCCGTGAACTATGCAAATACCTTTAGATTTGTTGATTACAGACTCTGTGCGTTCATTGCGCACCAAGACGATACTCATCCTACGATGATGAATAATCCAAATGGCATGGCAGATAGGGTTGGAGGCAGTAATATTATTGTATCCTCTCGCCCCGAGATTGAAGCACAACGTAAAGCTATTGTACATGAAATATCACATCTGCTTGGCGCATGGGATGATAGTTGTAATTCCGGCCAAGAGTGCGTGATGAGAGGAAGAGATCGGGATATATTCGACAAATGGTGTAATAATTGCATAAGAGATATAGCATCACATCGACGCTGAATAGCCGCTTATAATGTAATCAGCCCGTTAGCAGAGCATAAAATTTCAGCATTCCTGTAATGAATGAAAAATAGCAAGAGTTGGGCAATTGAAAAACCCCTGCTAAGATTCATGTGTGCTACCGAACGCACATAAATCGAAAAGACAGGGGAGATTCAGCAA
>WRBD01000028.1 GCA_009779835.1 Defluviitaleaceae bacterium
ATTTAAATTCAATTTCTTCACGCTCACGGGCATCTTGATATATGTTAGGGACATTCCCGTACTCAGTATGAAATTCCCCCGGTATCGTGGATAAAATATAAGCATCTGTTGCCGCAGGGTCATATTCCACGCCAAGAGATGGAATTTCGGGAAGGTCTTCCAACCATTCCGCACCTTCCGTGGTTATGTATGGCGTCGCCATCACTACTACTAAAATCAGTGCAATAATCCGCCTTAGTTGATTGATGTTGATTTTTGTCATTAGCCATTACCCTTTGTCTGTATGAAATATGTTGTAATTTATTTATATATCAAATAACAAGACTTTACAATACATTTTATGGATTTCTTACAAATATATTCTAAATGCATAAAATCACATCATAATATACTTGTTTCACTTTGAGTATATCGCTCACCCTTACCCAATCGTATTGGACTTCTCTCGTAAGATAAGACCGTGCTGAAAGAAAGGCAAGGGTGAAAGATAACACCACGATTACAACTATGAAGTATTTTCTATATCCTATCTGTTCATCATTCACCGTTCATAATTGGCGCACATAAAATGAAATTATTACTTGGAAAATTTCGACAATGTGTTATAATGACTTTACAAACTTGTTTCAAATGTAATTTTGAGGGAGTGTGTAAAATGTTTTTCAAGCAAACCCGTCCGGCGGTAAAAAAAGTTAGCGAGCTTGTGAATTATAAGTCACATAAGCAAAAAAAATATATATCTTTAATGGTGGTTCCATCATACAGCGGTGCGAAAACGCGAAGTTTGCATATTCCGCACACTGTCTTTTACGGAACCGTTTTATTTTTCATTGCGATTAGTGTGTTGGTTGGGGGATTTTATCTAAAATCAATATATTTTGAAAATATGACGCAAACATTAAGTTATACACTGGAAGAAACGCGCGAAAATTTTGACGAGTACCGTCAAACCGCCGAGGATATACATATTTTACTGATGGACAATTCCATTGAAGTTTACGAACAGCTAAATAACGAACAAAGCCGTGTGCAAGCTGAATTTTCCCGTCAAGAATTGCAACATCAAGGAAATTTTAATTATATACAAGATGTAATATATAATATGGAGCGTCAAATTCGCAGTTTTGAATCGGAGCGGGTACAATTTCTGGATTTTCTTAATGAACGTGCGCGGCAGATTCCACCGATAGAAAATACCGTTCGTCAGATTATAGATTCGCAGGATGTTTTATCATACGAACTTTTCAACGGAGAAACCAAAAATACTTCTATTACGCCGATGGTTCTTGGCGCATACACCCCCGCCACCGAAGCGGAACTTCATACGCGACTTGAAATATTGGCTAACGAACTGGAAGTTCAGTGCATGCTTTTTGAAAATTTAGAAACATATAGGTCACAAATTGATATGTATTTGCGTAACTATCCGACGCTTATGCCTATTGAGGACGGAGTTGTAACCTCCTATTTCGGCTCGCGCCGCGACCCTATTACCGGCAGTCAAGCATTCCATGAAGGTGTTGACATTCCCGCGCCATCGGGAGCTTCAATTCTTGCGGCGGGCGGCGGAACAGTTACCTACTCCGGCTTTCGTGGCGGTTACGGAAACGTAGTTTTCATAGACCACGGCGACGGCTTGCAAACGCGTTACGCGCACAACGCACAAAACCTCGTAGCCGAAGGCGAGCGCGTGGAACGCGGTCAAATCATTGCATATGTAGGCAGCACGGGCCGCACTATAAGCACTCATTTACATTACGAAGTGTTGAGAAACGGGAATTTGGTTGACCCCATGCCATTTATAACCGAATAACTCTACACTCGCATATCAAATTTTTTTACATTGCCATCGCTCACCATTTTCAAAACAATTCTGCCTTTGAAATCGTTTTCTTGAACGCAAAAAAGGCTTTCTTCTCCGATTCGCGCATTGGGAAGTACATAGGAACGAGCAGTATAAAGCTCGCCGCCAACAAACCGTATCGTAACCTCGCCCGGGCGAATGTCGTGTATTAAAGCCTTGAAATTTTCTCCTGCCTGCAATTCGTAAAAGCGGCGGGTTCCAATTAATTTATAATCGTTTGCATTCATAGAAATCCTTTGCAAAAACTCCTTCTGTGATAGGGCGAAATCCCATATTGTCTAATCGCGGTGATGTGCACCGCAGTTCCGTAGCCCTTGTTTTTTTGCCAATCATACTGTGGAAATTCTTCGTGAAGGGCTTGCATTATATTATCTCTCTCAACCTTAGCTAAAATACTCGCCGCCGCAATTAAATGACTGGCAGAATCTCCCTTTCGTACACAAATTACGCGCTCGCATAAGAGCTTCGGCGGAGTTGTTCCGTCAACCAAAACCGCTTTCGGCACGATTTGCAGCCCTTCAACAGCTTGCGCCATTGCTTTAAGAGTCGCTTGCAAAATATTTATGCGGTCTATTTCTGCGGGCTCGATAATCCCGAACGCATAGGAAATTGCCGCTTTTTTTATTTCCTCCGCAAGGTTTTCGCGCCGCGTTGCCGTCATTTTTTTGGAATCGTTTACGCCTTCAATTATCAGACCTTCGGGTAAAATTAACGCGCACGCCATAACCGGCCCTGCCAACGGCCCGCGTCCGACTTCGTCCACGCCCGAAACAGGAGAAAAACCCTCGGCATACAAGGTAGTTTCAAGTTCGTTAGATGCGGTTATTATTTCACGTTTTCTCATACATATCCATTTCCACCATTTTTTTTAGCTCCGCAAGCCGCGATTTCATCTCTTCCATCTCACGAAGGGCAGAAGACGCGTCTTCAACAAGCCTCGCTTTCTGACATACCATTGTTCTGCCCGCTGGAATGTCTTCTAAAACAATAGCACCCGCGCCAATCTTCGCGCCCTCGCCGATGTGAACCCTGCCAAGAACAGTCGCGCCCGCGCCGATAATTACGTTATTCCCTATCACGGGGTGACGAGCTCCCTTTTCTTCACCTACTCCACCAAGCGTCACGCCCTGATAAATAAGTACATTGTCACCAATTATACACGTCTCGCCAATCACAACGCCCATCCCGTGGTCAATAAAAACACCCCTGCCAATCTGCGCACCCGGGTGAATTTCTATCCCCGTTAAAAACCGCGCGTGCTGAGAAATTAAACGAGCAAGAAAAAAAAACCGCCGCTTGTAAAGCCAATGACACGGTCTATGATAGAACATACACCAAAAACCCGGATACAGCAAAACCTCCACCGCAGACCTAACAGCCGGGTCGCGGCGCATTATTTCTTTAATTAATCGCATAGAAACCCCTCTTTGAAGATAAAACCTCGGGGGGAGACTCTTTTTTGACAAAAAGAGTCTCCCCCCGAACCCCCCTCTCCAAAAAACTTTATAAATTGCGAAGAAAAGTTACGGGGTCAAGGGGACGGAGTCCCCAAGGTCTTATATTATTAAGATAAATTTTTGCATGTCTCCATAATATATGTGGCGAGTTCTTTGGTTGTGCATCCTGTGTCCGAATTTTGTAACGGTGGTTATGCGTTTTTATCCATTTGATTTAGCATATTCAAACGCGGTGCAAATAATGCCTTTTTTCGGAGTGTGAGGTTACCCATATTAATCCTCACCCTGTGCCATGGTGTAACCGGGTTCGCCGTCGATTTCCAATAATTTTTCTACATGCATCCATTGATGAACGGCAGAAATTTTAGTCAGCAATTCTATAATCTGCTCGGGGGATGCGTCTGCCTTTGTGTCCCGCAGTACAAAACGGCAACGCCAATGGTCAACACAATCGGGAAAAGCGTCGCCTGCAGGATAAACCTTTGTGCCGCGATTTGAAATCATTTTAAGACGGAAATCAGATGTTTCTGCAATTTTATCTAAACTTTGTCCAAGCGATTCAGCATCCTGCGGCCACTCAACAAATATATCCGCGCCAAGTACACGCCTTGATTCGGGTGTGACGAAAACAGGATTGCCGGATATATTTGGCATTTTAATGGGTTGATAATTACGGGCTTGCCATTTTGTGGGTTTACGTCCCAAATTTTCAATAATCGTTTTTGTAAATACACTTGTCGAAGTGCCTTTGTCGTAGCCGACTATATCTCCGGTTTGAGCTTTTCCTTCTTCAATTGTGACCATAACCGCATTTTCTATCAATGCCGCCGCGTCAAATTCACCGATATATCTAAGCATCATTACGGCGGAAAGAATTACTGCGGTAGGGTTAATCACATCTTTACCGGCATATTTGGGCGCGGAACCGTGAACAGCTTCAAAAATAGCCACATCGTTACCCAAATTTGCGGTTGGTGCAAAGCCGAGACCACCCACTAATCCTGATGTAATATCACTGATAATATCGCCGTTCATATTAGTGGTAACAATTACATCGTATTGCTCCGGCTTTTTAACTAATTGATGCGCACAATTATCAATAATTACATGCCAGGATTCAATATCGGGATACTCTTTGGCTATTTCTTCAAATGTTTTCTTAAGCAAACCTTCGGTATTTTTCATTATATTGGCTTTTGTTGCGCAGGCAACAGATTTTCTGCCCTCAGCCCTGGCAAATTCAAAAGCTGTGCGGACTATTTTTTCACAACCCTTGCGAGAAATCAATTTAAGACATTGCGCCACACCGGGAGTTTGCATATGCTCAATTCCGGCATACAGGTCTTCTACGTTTTCCCTAACAACAACCAAGTCTATCCCACGGCCGGTGTAAGGGGTTGGAACACCCGGAAATTCCCGTGCGGGGCGAATATTTGCATATGTCTCAAAGAGTTTGCGCAATGTTACATTCGCACTTTTTTGACCAAAACCTACCGGCGTTTCCAGTGGCCCTTTTAAAACCACGCGGTTCTTTTTAATGGACTCTATTGTATCGGCAGGAACGCCCGATGCGATGCCCTGCTTAAATACACTTGCGCCCGCATGACGTTCTTCCCACTCTATATCAACACCGGCGGCGGCAATTATCTGCATAGCAGAGTTGATACATTCGGGACCTATGCCGTCTCCCGGAATAACAGTGACTACCCTCTTATTATTTTGCATTTTTATCCTCCTTATGATTTCCGCCTAACAGCGGATTTTTTATACAGCCTTTACTTATAAACGCTTTTTTCACATTTTGTCAAGAAAGTTTATTTTTCTTCTTCAAGAATTAATTTCACGACAGTTTCCATCTCTTCGTCCGTAATTGATGTTACGCGACCGGATTCATACTGCGCGTCCACCCAATCTTTTATTTTCAGAACTGCAGGGTCTTTTTTGTCGAACTCGTCGTTTTTGGATTTTTTATAGTAAGTATTCAGCCAATGCGCGATTCCCGCAAGGCCGGATGTGTTTGAAATTACAATTTTCCACGGGCGGTTCAGGATTTTTGTTGTGTCAAAGGCGTTGTAGATTTCTTCGTTTTTAAGAAGCCCGTCGGCGTGAATTCCCGCGCGGGTTACGTTAAAGTTTTTGCCTACAAACGGTGTCATAGGAGGAATCTTGTATCCAATTTCGTTTTCAAAATATTCGGCAAGTTCGGTAATCACAGTGGGGTCCATGCCGTCAAGCGTGCCGCGTATTTGCGCGTATTCAAATACCATTGCTTCAAGCGGCGTGTTTCCCGTGCGCTCCCCTATTCCGAAAAGCGAAGCGTTCACAGCCGATGAACCATACAACCACGCATAAGCCGCGTTGTTTACAGCGCGATAAAAATCGTTATGCCCGTGCCATTCAAGCATTTCATGGGGCACCCCGCCATGATGTGTCAAATTGTGTATTACGCCCTGCACACTTCGCGGCATTACAGAACCGGGGAATGTCACGCCGTATCCCATCGTGTCGCACGCGCGAATTTTTATAGGAACGCCCGTCTCCTTTGAAAGCTTCATTAATTCGCGCACAAAAGGCACAACGAAGCCGTAAAAATCCGCCCGCGTGATATCTTCAAGGTGGCAACGTGGCTTAACGCCCGTTTCAATGCACTCGCGCACAATTGAAATATAATGCCCCAACGCCTGACGGCGGTTCATTTTCATTTGCAAAAAAATATGATAATCCGAGCAACTTACTAAAATACCCGTTTCTTTCAGGCCAACTTCCTTTACAAGCTCGAAATCTTTTTTCGTGGCGCGAATCCAACCCGTGACTTCAGGGAATTCATAGCCAAGATTAAGGCATTCATAAACCGCGTCTCTGTCGCGTTTTGAATACAAAAAGAATTCGCTTTGCCGAATCTTCCCTTTTGGCCCTCCTAAACGGTGAAAGCATTTATAAATATGCTTAATTTGCTCAACAGTGTATGGTTCCCGCGATTGCTGCCCGTCACGGAAAGTTGTATCAGTAATCCAAATTTCATTGGGCATATCCACCGGTACACTACGATAATTAAACACGGTTTTTGGAACCTCTGTGTACGGAAACTGGTCGCGGTATAAGTTCGGGTCTTCCCTATCCAATTGCCCTTGCGACGACGCGCTGATTTCTAAAAGATTTGTGTAACGATTGAATACAAATGACATATTTTATTCCTCCCTAACAACTTAAACTTTGGTGATTATAACATAGTATATCAAAAAAAGGAGCTGTTGCAAAATAACAGCCCTGAAATGAAGAAAGCCCCGAAGGGGCAAAATAAAAGCAACGAAAAAAGCGAGGCGGATGCATTGACGATGCTTGACATTGCATTCACCCTTAGACTTCTTGTATAATTTTTCAAGAAGCTTTTTCTTTTTCGTTTTTTTGTTTAGTTCGTTTCAAGGCGCGAAGCCCCTTCCGAAAATGGCAAAACCCGTTCATGGCATAAAACGTCTGTTTGATTGATGCAAGCGCATTATATCTCACTATGTGTAACTTGTCAATGCCTGTTTCTCAAAAAAGCAAATGAATCTTTGTGCTGATATATAAATTGCCGCAAAATATTTTATCCCGCTATTCGTAACATGACATGCAGTTGTCACATTTGTCATGATACGATAAATTACAGGAGCGTGATAAAAATGATTGAATCAAGATGCGGTTTGTGTTGTTCAACTTGTTCTTGGAAACACTTGCGCAGATAACTGCGTCACCATACGCCCAATGAGCCATGTTAACGAGGGGCTTACGATTTATTTACAAACAGGAGAGTATTATTTAAAAACGCAGCAAATAAGAACTAACCCTAACGTGGCAATGTGTGTCGGAACATATGAAATCAAGGGCGTTGCCCAAATAATCGGGTATCCGATGGATGAGGCTAATCATGCTATAATCGAAAAGATTAAAACCAAACATCACAATGCTTTTGAGCGATGGTCTGCGTTGCCGAATCAAGTTCTTGTGAAAGTGGAAATCGTGCGGGTAAGTCAATGGCGGTATGTTGACGGCAAGCCCATAATAGCAATAGGGCAGTTTAAAAATAATTAGAAGAACAGGAGACAATCACAATGGCACAAGAAAAAATCACATTTGAACAATTTTTTGAAGCGGTAGAAGCAAGCAACCAGCCGTTTGTTCAAGATTTGCACAACTACTTACTGGAAAATGGTTGCAAAGTAACATTTGAAGAAAAGAAAAGCGGCTTCCTTGCTTCATATAAGCATGGCAAGCCACCAAAAGCAGTCTTGAATTTTGTTTTCAGAAAGCATGGAATGCTTACCCGAATTTATGGAGAACGCATTAGCGGCTACCCCGATTTTTTAAATACTCTGCCGAAAGAAATGGTCCAGTCCATCGAAAGTGCCGGAATATGCAAGCGGCTGGTTCACAGCACTTGTAGCCCTAAGTGCATCGGTTATGATTTTAAAATTGGGAACGAGCATTTTCAAAAATGCAGATATAATTGCTTTGAATTTTTGATAACAGACGAAAATAATCCCCACATCAAATCATTTGTCGAACACGAGATAAAAGAACGAATGACGGGAGATAAATAATGATACGTTGCTATAATGACTTTGTCGAAACCCTGCTGACCGCGGGGTTTTCAATGGGCGGCGGCAACGCCGACGGAATATATGCCATCATTGATTGGAGATGGAACGAAACGCCACCATATGACACACCCATACGCTGGCATACAGGCGACCCTGAAACAGACCCGTGGGAATGGGTTAACCGTGTCTTGGACGAGCGGGACGATATCGCATACGGTAAATTATTTTTCAAAAAAAGTGGCTTTATCACAAAAGAGTGGTTTCCGTATTTTTGGGCTGTGCGGCGTGGGGGTTTATCTTTTGATGAAGCCTACGAAGACGGCACAATCAGCCATTTTGCAAAACGTATTTACGATGTGGTTACTGCCTATGAAACTCTTCCAACAGAAGAATTAAAACGATTAGGCGGGTTTTCGCGGGAAGATAAATCAGGATTTGACAGAGCCTTAACGGAACTACAAATGAAAATGTTTGTTTCGCCCTGTGGCAGACGATACAAAGTATCGCAGAAGGGCGAGGAATATGGTATGTCATCCACCATGTTCTGCACAACAGAGCGGTTATTTGGTGATGTGTTTGAGCAAGCCGCAAGCATTGATACGGAAGATGCCAAAAATAAAATAATGGCGCAGGTATTAAAAATAAATCCGATAGCCCAAGAGAAAAAGATTATTAAATTTATATCGGGAAGTTAAACCCGCGCAAGTTTTTTTAGCGCAAGCTTGATAATTCCCTCTGTATTTATTTCGTCGATTGCTACTTCAAGCACTGCTTGAACAGCCTCGGCGCGTCCATAACCAAGTGCAAGAAGTGCGTCTGTTGCGTCTTGCTTTGGGCTTGCCGTGCCTTTAAAAGCTACCGTGGGTTCAAAGCCGGATTCTTCAAACGCGCCCGAAGTTTTTATTTTATCTTTTAGTTCCAACATGACACGCTGTGCTGTTTTTTTTCCAACACCGGGGGCTTTACTCAGTGCAACCGCGTCTTCTGCAACGATTGCCAAAATAATTTGCTGTGGGGTCATCGCGCCCAAAATCGCCGAAGCCACCTTCGGCCCGATTCCCGAAACAGAAATTAAAAGAGTAAAAAGACGCACTTCTTCTTGCGTCAAAAATCCATGCAAAAATTGCCCGTTTTCCCCCGATTGAAAATAAGTAAAAATCTGTACACCGTCACCACGCGACGGCAAACGGCTAATCGTAGCGGGCGAAACATTAACAAGATACCCCACACCGTTCACGTCAACCACAACCGAACGCTCATACACAAACGCCAATTCGCCTTTTACATAAGCAATCATAAACGACTCCCCTTTTTGCATATTATAGCAGACAAGGGGGCGTTAATGTGCGAATAACAAACATAAAATGCCGCGAAGACGGCGAAAAAATAAAACTAACATGGTCATGGCCGCCGGAAATTGAACTTGTGTATGTTAACGGAAAACTTTTCACTTTGCAGGAGTACAAAAAACGTGGTGGTTGTTTTCTTGGGAAAATCCCCGGCATTACCACGTACCAAATATGCCCGTTTAAGCGTGAAAACGGTGAAGATATTTTATACGAACAGTCGGAAATAACGGTAAGCTTTAAAACAACGATAAATTGCGCGGTAAAAACCGGCGCGTTTGGTTCGCGTTACAAAAATCACGTAATAACCCTAACGTCGGAGCATGATGTACCCACCGATATAATTTGCTATGAAAAAGGAGACATTACGTACTTTTTCGGCGAACCGCTAAAAGCAGAAACCCCTATAATCCGCATTGTAAGAACAGAAAAAAACGAACATATTCGCTTGTTTATCCGCGAAGAATTCACAGAACTTTATGATTTGTGTTAATGCGAAAATTCACCGCACCCGTCTGTCGCACATACGGTATAAACTGTTTCGGTCGTTTATGCTTCTTTGCGCCGCAACAAGTCCGTAAAAACCTATTTCAGTGGACATTAGATTTCCGTCGGTATTGGTTCCTTTCATATCGCGGCGAAAGCTTCCGTTTGAATTTTGAAAACCTAACACATAATTTAAAATTAAATTTCCATTTTTAATAAAACGCGAATCGTTAATCGGTATTTCCAATTCTGTCAACGCAACAAGAACCTGCACGGAACTTTCCAAACCTGTAAACCCGCCGTTTTCGTTTTGAATATCTGATAAGAATGTCAATGCGTGTTCTGCGGCAGAATCAACGGCGGAGTTTTCGCGGTATTTTGCCAAAGCTTGCAGTGCCATTGCCGTTATATCGGGGTCGCCGGTTTCGCCCGTTAAACTCCATCCACCGTCAGGGTTTTGAAGTCGCAGAATTTCTTCGATAAATAATTCCCGTGCAGGACTTTCATATTCAAGACTGTCCAACGCGAGAAGAGCGAAAATCGCGCCGTTTATTCCCTGCCGCATTGTTCCTTCAAAATCGCCAAGCGGGAGCGTTAAATCATAGCCCGCCACATTACGCGGGTTAAATCCTGCGGCGGTCAATGCAAGTATTACGCGGGAATATTCCGTAAAACGCCGCTCGTCCAACACGCCGTTTCGTTCTTTTACATATGCTTCAACTGTTCTGAAATACCGCCGAAAATATAAATCCGGCACAGCCCGCTCACTTCGCGCCAATCCCAAAACCGTCCATTCGCCGCCAACCGAACCCACTTGCGGATTACGGACATTCACTTGCAAATATGCGGATGTGAGAGTTATTGCCCTGTTCAATTCTTGCGGGGTTATTTCATTGTTCTTTGCATAAACGGGATAATTCACTCCCGCGAAAAAAATTAAAATAATTAACGCATAAAAAGTCTTACGCACTTTAACAACTCCTTTTAAACCACGAAAAACACGAAAAGCACGAAAACTTTCTTGCAATTTTTTTTCGTGTTTTTCGCGCCTTTCGTGGTCAAAAATTTACTATGCAAGCATTTGCAAAATAGCCGCGGCTTCTGCACGGGTGATAGTGCTGTTTCCGACAAGGGAATTTAGTGTTGCGGGGTCAATAATAATCCCTTTGAATTCTCCGTAATTACGAGCCACAACCGCAAAATGTTCTTTGGTTATATGGTTGTTTGGACGAAATGTACCGTCGCCAAAGCCCTGTACAATGCCATTTGCACGCGCCCAGTTAATCGCGTCCGAATACCAGTGTCCGTGCGCAACATCGTCAAAACTAATGCCGTTTTGCTCAAATGGTTTTTCCTCCAAACGCCACAGTATATGAACAAGCATTGCGCGTGATAAATTTATTTCCGGCGCGAAAACACCCTGCTCCACGCCTGTCATCAGCCCGCGTTCATACATAAATTTTACGTGATAGTAAAACCAATCCGCGTCCGAAACATCTTCAAACGGATTTTCCCAAGCTTCGTATGTTTCGGGTTCCGGGGTTTCCGAAACGGGTTCTTGTTCCAATGCGTTAATTGAGTCGGGTTCGGTTGCGTCTGCAATTTCCTCTTCCGGCGGGGTTTCTTCTTCATCTTCGTTTTTATCACTCGCAACCGACGGCAACACTGTATTTCCATCGCCACTGCCGCTTCCGCCTATATCTTGTCCGCCATCGAGGGTGAACAACCATTCCACTCTGTCATTGTTTTTCACGGTAAAATTGGAAGCCCCCATCATGGGAAAAACGCCGTTAACCCGATACTTCCAACCTGAATTCGGACCATAATCAAGCTCGGCAAGACCATCTATGCTGTATACATATGTCCCCCTCGTTCCAAGAGTAAGCCCTGTTCTTTGTAATAATGTATACGCAGTTTCGTTTGAGTTAAGATTAAGATATCCCTCAAAGAAAACTTTTGTTCCGCTTGCGCTATCGTTGCGAACGCTTATAAACGCTCTGGTCTGTGTCGGTTGCGACGGTGTTTGCGACGTAGACGGCGGCGGCGTTGGTGTCGGTATTGGAGTACCCGTTCCCGTTTTTGCGTCGCTCATGTCAAACAATGTGTTCATTCCGTTTACATGACGATAATGCGCAACCAACGCGTAAGCGGCTTGCTCGGTACTCATGGCATTAATGATTGGTTCACCGCTTTGCCAGTCAAGGAAGAAAAAACCGCTTGTTTCTTCGTCATAAAATTCTAAAAGACCTGCCACATAGTCGTTCGCACAACGCCCGATTGCCGTTAGCGCTACTATAACCTGCGCATATTCTTCCCCACTGAAAAGGAATTCCGTTTCAATCCAATCAAACCCGTTATTAATTGCATCGGTAACGGCAGTGTTGCTTTCGTAATACGGGGCAAGTGCTTGAATTGCCATTGCGGTAAGGTCTGCCGAAGGCCATTCACCCGACCACGCCCATGCTCCGCTTTCAGTTTGCGCCGCAAGAATTGATTCAACGTATTGCGCTTGCTCACCCGTGTACGGTTGAGAATTCAAGGCAATGAGCGCGAAAATATCCACTGTTACGCCTTGGCTGTGGACAGGTCTGCTTGATGCAGGGGTGAAATTTCGGAAATCGGCAAGCAAATCATTTCCATTGAAATCGCTTGCGTCTTCCCCAAGTGCGGTTAATGCAAGCGTCACCCGCTGTAAATCTGTCCAAGCTGGTGAACTGTGTTTGTAGTTTTCCAAGTTCGATAAATAATCGGAAAACCAAGATTCGGCGGCCATGTTTGCGCGGGCAACGGCAATCACTGCCCACTCGTCACCTGCGGAGGGGTTTGGCGTATTAGCCAATAACCAACCCAACGCACCGTTCATAGCATCATGCCATTCGGGGGTAATTGACAGCGCGGCAAAGGAGACTGTGTTTTGTTCTACAATTGAAAATTCCGAAATTTTTTCCGGTTCTTCATCTCTTGCAAAAACGATTGAGGGCAAAAGCCCAAAAATCATCATCACGGCAAGAAAAATCGCAAGTAATTTTGTTTTATGCAAACCAAAAATCCCTTTCGTTTTATATTCTCCCTATCTTGTAAAACCAAAATCCTCCTTCCTGTTGCATACTGTTCTCAGACATTAAAAGAACGCGTCCGTTAACGAAACCGAAACGCGTTCTAATAAGGGGTATGTAAAACCGACCCTTGAACACATTGCTCCGTCCGGGGAAACAACGAAGTGCCACGACGTGTCTGACTTATCGCTACGACAGGGAGTTGCCGTACCGCTTCACAGTGACCCGCTCGCAGGGAATTTCACCCTATTCCGCCCCAAAGTGTAAACCTTGGAAATGACACTTATCATATGCTTTTGGGAAAAATATACACGATAACTACAAAAATTGCAAAAAA
Source organism: Defluviitaleaceae bacterium (assembly GCA_009779835.1). Lineage (GTDB taxonomy): Bacteria > Bacillota > Clostridia > Lachnospirales > WQUN01 > WQVC01. The sequence goes on from WRBD01000028.1 coordinate 13,127, forward strand.
TTATTTATCGTTGCGACACTTCCACACGCAACATAAAAATTTTTTTCATTGCGAACCCCCGCCTACAAAAGCTTTAACAACTTCCGGAAAACCCCATTCAAGTGTTTTGCGGTTTAGAATTCCAAAAACCTCCGAGTTTTCGGGGCCTTCAAGATATCCGTTGTCCCACCAGCAACAGGGAACTCCGTACTCACGGGCTTTTTTTGTATAATATTTCGCCCATTCTATGCGGTCGGCTACGTTGTCGTATTTTTTTCTCGCGCCTGTTTCGCCCATAATTACGGGAATTCCTTTGGAGAGAAAATATTTTTCAATACGAGCGAAAAGGTCATCTACTTCGGTTTGTTCGCTTTCGCTCCATTTATTTTTCGAGTGGTCGTCTCCAAGCGCGAAATCATAAGGAAAGTAGCCGTGCAATGACAATATTATGTTTTCACCTACGGGCATTACGAAATCTACCATTGCGGGTTCGTGGCAGCTTGCAGCGTAGTTTGGTACAAGCAACATTCGCGTTGAGTTTTTTCCGCCTGTTGCACGAACTGTATCCACAAAAACTTGATTCATCTTCATTACCATACGGCGGCCTTCTTCATCGCCACCCGTCCACTCAACTTCGGTTTTTTCTTTTCTCGGCTCGTTCATTGCTTCAAAGATTAATTTTTCGGAATAATCTGCGAAATAATTTGCCAGCTGTGTCCACACTTTAATAAGCCGCTCTTTTGCGGCGGGATAATTTTCTTCCGAAGGAAAATGCCAATTTTCGTGGTGAAGATTAAATATCACCGTCATTCCGATGTTAATTCCGTAGTCTACAACTTCTTTTACACGTGCCAAAAATTCCTCATTTATAATGTAACCGGGCGCGTCGCCCATTTCCTGATACCATGTCACGGGAACACGAAAAATATCAAAGCCCGCGTCTCGCACAGTTTGAATCATCTCTTGCGTGGTTTTCGGGTTGCCCCATACCGTTTCATGTGGTTTTTTACCGTCCCTGCGATGTAAAATAGAATCAAGTGTGTTGCCCAAATTCCAGCCCGCCTTAAGATTTTTTACATACTCAAATGTTGTCATATGAATTCCCCTTCCTACTACGAGATTATACTTTGTTTAATATAAACGTCAAATATAACAATGAGTTCAAATTAGGAATACGCAACAACGACGGCTATCTTCATTCAAATACTTGTTTGACCCTTGGCACTACATAACCGCTGCCGCCGCGACCATGCACATCTTCTACTATTGAAATTACAAGAAGTGGATTACTCTCATCTTCATCGGCGGTAAACAGAACAAACCAACCAAGTTCTGTTCCGTCTTTATCATCTTGTGCCAATTTAATTTCTGCTGTTCCTGTTTTTCCGGCGAGGGTTATACCCGAAATTCTTGCATTTCGGCCTGTTCCATAATCTACTGTATTTATTAAGCTGTCCAATACAATTCTTGCCGTTTCCGGCGAAATAGCCTGCGGCAACCAAAATTGCGGTTCGTTATCCCTGTCATAAATCAATCTCGGCTCTATAACATTGCCGTCATTTACGAACGCGGCATAAATTGCTGCCATATGAATGGGGTTCATAAGTATTTGACCCTGCCCATAACCACTGTCCGCTAATTGTATTTCTGATGCAATCTCCCCTGTTCTTGAAATAGTAGAGGAAAATAATCCGTACTCAAATGGTATTCTTTCGCTAAATCCCAAACCCTTAAGCCTGTCGCTAAATGCTTCCGTACCTATTCTTAAAGCAGCTTTCGCAAAATAAATATTATCAGACCACGCCATTGCATTATTAAGATTTGCCGGGCCGTCGTATGTCCTTACGGTTGTTACAAAAAATCTTCCCCAACTTTCGTCCCGTTGCCAACTACGACCGCTGGGCCCAAAATCTTCATCGTAACGGAAACTTTCCGTATCAATGCCAATGGCAGCGGTTAGTGCTTTCATTGTTGAGCCGGGGCTAAACGTAGCCCTAAACCGATTAAACAACGGAAGATTTTCGTCCTCGTTAAGCGCAGTCCATACGCTTGTAGTCATGCCGCGTACAAAATCGTTTGGGTCATATGCGGGTGTGCTTGCAAGAGCAAGAACTTCGCCCGTTATAGGATTCATAGCAACAGAAGCACTTTTATCCTCGTTAAACGAATCATAAAGTTGGTTTTGAATTTGAGAATCAATTGTCAGTCGAATATCGCTACCGTTTATAGGTGGTACATACGCTATAGTTGCTGTTCTGTTTCCTTCGCTGTCAATTATAAAAATATCCCGTCCGTCTCTGGCTCGAAGTATGTCCTCATATATTCTTTCTAATCCTGACTTACCGATTATGCTGTTCATATGGTAGCCCTCTCCTCTAAGGGCTTCCAATTCTTCTGCATTGATATTTTGTACATACCCCACCAAATGAGCGGCGCGGCGGCCTAACGGATAATATCTGACATAGGCGGTGCTAATCATAATTCCTTGCACGGTTAATAGTTCGTCAATCAATTCTTGTGCATCTTTGGAAATAATCCGCAGTTGAACGAAAATATCATCTTTTACATAAGAGGCGTTTAGCCTTCGCATAACGGCTTCGGGTGTCATTTCCAATAATTCGGCAACTTTTGTTATATCTTCTTCGTTGTATATGAATGTAGATGGGAGAATTTCAATGTCCATTTCGTCAACGTCATCTTCCAAATCAATCTCTGCATTAATAAGCGGAATATTGGGAGCGGGGATTTCTTCCCTACGCATTCTTCCGGGTATAAATCCAACGGCAGAAGCCGTGCCGGGGCCTGCCAAAAATGCTCCGTGCCGGTCAAGGATACGTCCTCTTTGTGCAGGTAAAATACTTACTCGTACCCGATCGTTATTGCCAAGTTCCGGGAAAATCATGCGTGACGACCATTGTATTCTATATTGATTATCCGCGTTTAATTCAATGATTGCTTGATGATTTTCTTGTGCTGTTTCACCCGCCACAGTATCCATGAGTAAATTGTATACAATAATTTTTCTGCCCGGTCTTTCGACAACATCAAGTATTTGAGTGATTGCAAATGTAATATTCCGGGCATCAATTCCATCATAAATATTTCGGTTTCTTTCAATAAAATCTTCTCTTGAAATATCTGCTTGGCTTAATTCGGTTAGTAGATTATACATATCTTCAAATCTTCTATTTTCGATGTGTTCAAAATATTGCCGAAGCAGTTCATCGGGAGGGATAGGTTCTGTTGTGGCTAATGCCGCAAAAGTACCTTCAAATGAGGATGGACGCAAAGTAAAGCCAATTATACCAATTGACGTAATGCCTACGAGAAATAATAATAAAAATATTTTTCTTTTTGTAAATAAATTTTTGCGCGGTTTACGAAGAATAGGAAATTCTGACGAACGGCGTGAAATGTCGTGTCCGTTTTGATTTGATTTTCTCATTGAAGACTCTCCTTGTATTCTTAACACTTCCCCTATCTAGTGAATGTATTAGCCGGAACGGGACGTTCTATTTCAATTTCCGGCAATAAAAATGCGCGAAAAACATTTGCGGCAATTTGCGTAGATGCCGCGGGCATTAATCTTGTTGCCCCGAACGGAATGGTTACATATACGGCAATTTGCGGGTCATCAAATGGAGCATAACCCCCGAAACTTGTGTGGGATAGCCTTGTGCCTGCCTGCTCTGCCGTACCTGTCTTTCCTGCAACTTGGATTGGTAAATTTGTAAAATGACGCGCCGCCGTTCCGCTTTGTGTAGCGCGTAACATGCCGTTTTGAATTGCTTCCCATGTGTTTTTCGAAAATTCCGGTTCTGTATAATCCGGGGCAGGAATTGTTTGGTGTAAGATATGTCCTTGTTGATTCTCCATCGTGTCAACCAAATACAAGGGTAATCGTACTCCATTGTTCGCTATTTGTGCAATATACCTTGCCATCATAGCGGGAGTGTAATTATTGTAGGATTGGCCTATTGCTGTTCGAATCGTATCACCGTCAAACCAATCCCATTGGCTACTTGTCGCAAATGGATTTAAGCTAAGATGCCGGAATCGTTTAAAAGACGGCGATGCCATTATATGGGGGGTCATTTCAACGCTGATAGTGTCCGCATATTCCCCAATTTCCACGCCTGTTCGCTCATTAAGACCAAAAAAATCCATATAATCATTAAGTGTTTCTATCCGCTCATGCGGCGAATTGCCTAAACGAAATGCCGTTTCAAAAAAGAAATAATTGCACGAAGAAGAAATTGCTTGTGTTACGTTGATTCTGCCGTGTCCGCTACTAGACATACATCGTGCCGTGGGTCTGCCTGCACGAGTATAAACAATGCCGCAGTGTATATGGGTGTTTGTGCCGATTACGCCTGCTTCAAGCCCCGCCGTTGCGGTAATCATCTTGAAAGTCGAACCGGGAGCGCGGGCTTCCCTAAAGGGGCGATTATTCATTGGGTGAGTGGGGTCAAGGTTGCTTATGCGAAAGAAATACTCCGGGTCTATGCGATTGTCTAACCGATTATTGTCATACGAAGGGTATGTTACCGCCGCCAAAACTGCCCCTGTTTGCACATCAACCACCACAATAGAGCCTGTTGCCGGGTCAACATTAATCATTTGCGGAGTAAGTTCGCCCATGCGCAGCTTTTCAATTATCAATGAATTCTCCGAAAACCTTCCTGAAAGTACCCGCTCGGAAAAGTTATTATAATCAGATAAAATCTCTAAATCCACCATTGCCGTAAACATCGTAGATGGATTAATGCGCCCGGCATCAATTCCGGCGGTTAGTATACTTACAATTCTGTCTCTATCCTCCCGCGAGGCAGTTGCTTCCGGAAACCTATCCAATACATATCGGCGTAGTAGATAAGCGGCACTTTCTTCGTCTGCTTCCAATATATTGCGTATGGGAATCCACCCTGCTCGAATTAAGTTATTAAATATTTGATGATAAGTAACTCGCGGTTCTCGGGAGTCGCCGCCTTGTATTCTGCGAACAGCAATTTCCGTTAGGTGTTCGTTCAAAATATAATAGGCTTGTATTTGCATAGCCGCGTCAATTGTAACAAAAATATTGTTGCCGGGTATTGGCGGTGTGATTTCTGCCATCGAGTTTGCCCTGTGACCTGTAGATGGATTTATTTCTATAATTTGCGAACCCTGCATTCCTTGTAAATGTGTCTCCATAGAACGCTCAAGCCCCGCTTTTCCGATTACATCATCATGTGCATAATCGGGGTTTGCCGCTAATTCTTCGGCGTTTATTATTCCTGTATACCCAAGAATGTGAGAAAAATATCTTCCTTGGGGATATACTCGTAAAGTTCGTACTTCTACCCCAACGCCCGTAAAAAGAAAATTATTTTGCTCCTCAATGGCGGCAACTGTTACAGGGGAAATGTCTGTTGCAATTACAAAAATTCCCGGCCTGAAACGTCGTTCAAAGAGCATGGTGCGGAAGTTCAAAATACGCCGTGCATCTTCATTGGATTTATCCGGGTCAACCCTAAACCACTCTCTTAGATACAAAAATGATTCTGCTGCCGTTGCGGTTTCGGGATTAGGTACTGCCATATCATCTTTCCAACGGAACTCTCTTCTTTGGCGTATTTCCGGTGTACCGCCACCCAATGTAAATTCATACGGCCATTCGCATGTTATGGGAAATTCGTTTGTAAAATCTTCATGGTTGCGCTCAAAAAGCTGTGTTAATTCCAATAGGGCTTCATTTGAAATAGCGATGCTTGAATCCATAGTTACCACCCAAACGGGCGTATTTACCGCAAGCGGCCTGCCTAAGCGGTCGTAAATATTGCCGCGTGGTGCGTGGATTATTTGCTCCGCCGTAGCAGTAACGGGTGGCAAGGGAACAAATGTATCGCTTAACACGATTTGCAACTCAAATAATCGAGCAAGCATTATATAAAACAAAATCATTATAACAATAAACAGCCAAAGCATACGGTGGGTAATAAAACGATATGAAATTTTGGCGGCATCTTTAATTAGTTCACACATTCGATTCAGCCTTTCGAGGTTGAGAGCTTAATTCTTACATATGTAATATATTATATCCTACATTTGTAAGAATTAAAAGTAATATTTCTTTCTATAATTGGATAGCAAGCCTACCCGATTATGCGGCACTCACCAAATGCGAAAAAAACTTTCGAGCTTAGCTCATTGTTCGCAAAAAAAACAGCGGCAATGTTTTCACAAAGCCGCTGTTACTGTTTTTATTTTTTATTAAAAAACACCTTGTTCTTCCAAAATAGATAATGTAATTTGTGAAGCGAAACTGCCCCCGGTATTTTCTTCACCTTGGATATACGTTGCGAAAATAAATGTGTTTCCGCTCGTCTCAACATACCCGATAAACCAACCGTTTGTGATTCTGCTGTTTACAAAGCCCGTTCCTGTTTTTCCTGAAAGTACCGCGCCGTCTCTTTCGTACAACTGCAGTGCATCTTTCATCGTGTCTATATGCACGGTATCAAATACGATGTTGTTTTGATGAAGATTTCTCAAAAATTCAACTTGCTCAATCGGTGATATTCGTAAGGAGGATTCAATCCAAAAATCCGCTATACCCCCGGAAAGGTTACTGTTCCCATATGACAAACGGGTTAAATATGAGCGTAGTTGTTCTAAACCAATCGCCGCGTCAAAATCTTGAAAATACCAATTAGCGGAACTTTGCATTGCTGATGTCAAGTGCTGGTTTTGATTCCATAATTTAAACGGATGTACTGTCCCGTCCCATTCCCGAAATGTGTTATCTGCTTCCAATACGCCGGTCTCCAAAGCGATTAACGCGCTGACTATTTTATAGGTTGAATTTGGAGACACTCTTGTCGTACTCATGTTCATATTATGAATGGTGTACACCTCGGCGTTTAAGTCATAAAGCACAAAACTTCCCTCACGTCCATCAAAGAATCGGGAAAAATTCTCAAGGAGTATATTTGCGGCTCGGAAATGAAATCTGTTATCATCAACATTTGCAAGCGTTGAGATAATGGGAATTTTACTGAAAACAAGAATTACCATGAGGGCAAAAACAATAATGCTTTTTGCCCGAAGCAAACCCGATTCGGTTGCATAAGCTGCTATATGTTTAACACGTTTTGCAATTTGCGGTTTTGAACCTCCCATGTCTGCCGCTAAAAGAAGCATAGACGGGCGAGATAGCCTGTTCACAAAATTTAATAAAGTTCCTCCATAATTTATATGAAATTCCGGCGGAAGCATTTCTAATATAGATGCGTCACAAGCCAACTCCCTATCCACACGCATTTGATAAAATGCAAAATAAACAAGCGGGTTAAACCAAAATAAAACTTGGAATAAACACATAGCGCTATTAATTTGAATATCCTTGTTTTTACAATGCGACAGTTCATGTAACATGGCATAACGAGCATCTTCTAAGGATATTTTTGCCGCAGGTAAAATAATGAACGGTTTAAAAAATCCTATAGTCATCGGTGTTTTTACCATAATTGACGAACCAAGAGAAACTTTGCCGTTTACACCAATTTCTGTCTTGCAGCGCGAGAACAACAAAAGCATTTCGCTATCTTCCATAGGTTTTACGGATTCTTTTACCAACCGTAATTTTCGATTACAGAACAGCATAATTACCGCAAAAATAACAATGCCGATAATCCATATCCCCATAAAGACCACTGAAATATATTCCGAACCGGGGCGATTTACCGCTATTGCAAAATCTTGAAGCCAAGCCGTTTCATATACAAGACCGACTTCCCCGCCACCTGCGGCGGTTGCATTTGCTAATGAATCCCTTTCAATACGCAAAGGGTTCACCCAATCACCCATATTAAATGAAGAAAAAAAATTGCCGGGTATAAACGGAACAATTAATAAAACAAAATATAGAAAGCCTAGATTATATTGCCACCTTGCTGATATATGGTTTTTCAAAAGTTTTTTTACCAATAAAATAATTGCCATGCCAACAGAAGTAACGAATGTAGATATAATAAAATATGAAAAAAATTCACTCACTGTAAATCCCGCCTTTTCGATAACTTCTCGGATAAGATATGCCTAAGCGCGTTAATATCATCATCGGAAAGTTTATCTTCCTCAAGCAAATTAACAACCATTGCGTTCAATGCTCCATTGTAAAATCGATTGAGGAAGCTGTCGCTTTCCTTTGCCAATATTTCCGATTCCGCTACAGGAGGTGTATAAACAAACACCCTTCCGTTCTTCTCATATTGAAGCGCACCCTTTTTTACTAAGCGAGAAAGCAGCGTGTGTATTGTCTTGGGTTTCCATGACGTAGTTGTTTCCAATTTTTCAACAACTTCATTTGTGTTAAGCGGAACACCTGCCGACCAAATAATTTTCATAACTTGATATTCCGCATCTGAAATTTCCGGGAAACCCTTCATTCAATCCCTCCTTGTACTCTTACGCATGTAATATTATTATAATAAGAGCATTTCATTTGTCAAATACGGCAATCAAGATAGGGTCAACCTATAATTCAGGTAGAGCGACAAATCTTTTGACGAATAAGTATAATAACCACCGCTTTTATATTTTCCGACTATAGTAATATAGCGGATAAAATCGTCGGTGAACAAAATACTTTTCAACTCGTTAAGCGAAAAATCGGTGAGAATGTACAAGCCACTGTAAACTCCCGTACACGGCTCGCATAATTGTAACTTTATATCCGGCACATCACGAATTAAAGAGTTGATGGCATACTTTTTTTTTCGGACATCGTTAATGCCTTGCGACCGCCCGAACCCATACCACGAATTATTATTTTCCAAACTTCTGCCGCGTAGCTTGTCCGCGTGAGTATCGTAATGCTGGCGGATTAACGGGTTTTCGGTCAATATTTCATAAGCAATAAGCTTGCCCGCTTCGTCATACGGAAACAAACACCGCGCCATACGTCCCGTAGATGCTTTAATAATAGGTATCGTGTAATCGGTAAAAGACCAATCCCCTATGAAGAAATTATCGCATAGCGTTGCAAACCCATTCTTAACTACATAAGCAGGCGAATCGCAGATATACGACATTATTTTTGGGAATTCAATCAATGCGGTTTTTTTTCCGAACACAAAAACACCGTTCATTATAAAATCCATATAATCCAAACGCGACACGAAACATGGCATATGTTTTTCATACTCATAATAATCAACAAGGTTGTTACGCTCGGCGGTTAGTATCATTATTGTTGTGTATGTCGTTGCTTCAAACGGTTGAAAATGTTTAAGGTCTACGACTGCTTTGATATTGCGGTCAGATATCAAATGCTTCCGCATATCTGAACCTGCAACACTGTTATACAGCGACGATGGAGAAATATAACCAAGAACGCCGGACGAATTTAGCATATTCAATCCTATTTCATAAAACACTATAAATAAGTCCGTCATTCCGTTTTGTGCGAAAGAATAACCCTTTACAGCGTTATAATTATCCAGCAAGTTATGAACGCGGACATAGGGGGGATTTCCGACAATATAATCCATTTTGCCATTATAGCTTTTTATGATTAGAGCATCCCCGGCGTTAATATCCCATTCAATATTAAATACGCCGAATTGTGCCGCAACCTTCGATACGTTTTCGCAGCATTTTTTGCATTCGCCTGTGTCAATCTCTATTCCGTGAATAAAAAATGATAAGTCGCAAGCTATTTGAGAAACGGAAAAACCACTATGTAAAGCCGTTTCACAGTATCGGCGAACAACTTCAACAAGAAAAGCCCCATCGCCGCAACTGTTATCTATGATGTGTTTGCCGATTATTTTCTCGCCACGATAATCACAAAGGTCAAGGATATTATCAACTATATAATCGGGCGTGTAAAAACGTCCTCTTGCTTTTTTCTTTGAAAGCGTGTCTGTCGTTTGTTTCATTCTTAAACGTGCTCCTTAATATGAAATCAGTTCGGCACTCCACAGTTCTTGCGTAGCTGTATCGGCAAAATTAATGGACAAAATAAACTCATCAATCTTCACAGGGATTGAAATGTCCTCTTTTTCCCCATAAGCTGATGACAATTCTATAATCATACGGAAATAAATAAGCATCGCTTTCCGGAAAGCTGAGAATATCCTTCGCTTCCCAGTGACTCCAAAGCCCCCCTCCCATAGGCTGCATGAGACTCCATTTTCCGGAATTCCTCATTATAGCCAGTTGTTTGAAATCCACATAAGGGTTTGTTCTTCCGTGATATGTGTGAATGTTTGATTGATATAAGATGTTCGCATTGTCACCGAGGATTAAATCGGCAAGAGTTTCTTCATCTTCTTCGCTCGAAAATGTGTTGCTATCCAGCAATTCCGAATATTCAGATGCCAGTATTTTTTTCAATTCTTCACCTATATTATTAACAGAATCTTGTCTTTCGGGCCAACCTTCCATCCGTATCGCCGCATACGCTTGCTGCTTAATATTTTCAATAATCTCGGAAGAGGGTAATGCTGTTTCTTTCTAATGCATGGCAAATTGCATCAGCCGCGTTTTTGTCTTTTGATGAATGGCTTATAAAAACATCATGTGCCATAATTTATCCCCTCTGCTTGCCAATTTCGATATTAATATATATTCTTCCCGCTGAAAATTTCTATCATTTCCTGCCGTAGATTATGCGTAATTGTGAGACGTGACATGGGCGGTACTTCGTATGCATCTGTGTTGAAAAGGTAGTTTTGCAGATGAATTTCTTTGATTAACATTTTTGTGTGAAAGATATTGGATTGATAAACGTTTACGTCGATTGCGTCGTAGCGTTCTAAAATTTTGTCATCTATGAAGTCTTGGATAGATGTAATATCGTGGTCGATGAAGATTTTTTTTCCGCTTTCTTCGCGTGTGAAGCCGCGAACACGATAGTCCATTGTTATGATGTCCGAATCAAAGCTTCCTATTAGATAGTCCAATGTTTGAAGTGGCGAAATTTGCCCGCACGTGGCAATGTCTATATCAACGCGGAATGTTGCAATGCTTGTGTCCGGGTGAAATTCCGGGTATGTGTGTACGGTTACGTGGCTTTTATCCAAGTGCGCTACAATTGCGTCGCCATGCACGTCGTCCGCAGTGTGGCGCGTTTCGTCCGCAATAAGAATCGTTACGCTCGCGCCCTGTGGCTCGTAATCCTGTTTTGCGATATTTAAAACCGTCGCGCCAATCATGTCCGTTACGTTTTGTAAAATCCCGGTAAGTCTTTCAGAATTATATTGCTCATGAATGTATTTCAAATAATCCTGTTGCTCACGTGCTGTTTTCGCGTAACAAACGTCGTAAATATTAAAGCTTAACGATTTTGTTAAATTATTAAACCCGTATACTTTCAGCTTTGTATCAGTAGGTTTTGTATTTTCCTGCAATTTAAACATCCCCTCATCTAAAATGTAATAAGCTTGCCTGTTTTCGCGGATTCGTAAATGGCTTCCAAAATTTCTGTGACAACGCAGGCTTGTTCGGGCAGAACTTTCAGCGGAGTACCTTTTGTTATGGCTTCCATAAAGCAAAGTTGTTCCAGCAAACTATGTTCTTTTTCATCGCCCGCGAAGAAATCTACGCCGGCGGCTCCAAGTGCCGGCTTTTTTTCGTAAAGCTTGCCGAAGTCGTCGCCGTTTATGCGAACACCGTCCCACATATCCGCACCGCCTTTTGTGCCGCAAATGGTTGCCTTAGCCTCACCGAAGTTGAGGGTATTTAACGCCCAGCTTGATTCAAGAACAATCGTGGAACCATCCTGCATTGTAATGAAACCAAACGCGGAATCTTCTACCGTGAATTCTTTTGGATTCCACTCCCCGAAAGCGTTTCCGCAATTGCCGTTCGCGTTAAGCTTGTGATAAACATTTCCCATCACGGATTTCGGTTTATACTTGTCCATGAACCAAAGCGTTAAATCCAGCGCGTGCGTGCCAATGTCAATCAGCGGGCCGCCGCCTTGTTCTTCTTCGTTCAGAAAAACGCCCCATGTCGGAACAGCGCGGCGGCGTAATGCGTGCGCTTTCGCGAAATAAATATCGCCGAAATCGCCGCGTTCAGCGCATTTTTTTATATACATAGCTTCGGGCTTGAATCGGTTTTGATATGCAATTGTAAGAAGTTTTCCCGTGCGTTTCCCGGCTTCAATCATTGCGCGTGCTTCCGTCGAAGTTTTTGCCATCGGTTTTTCACACATAACATGTTTGTCCGCTTCAAGCGCGTCTATTGTAATACTCGAATGCGATTTATTCGGAGTAAGTACGTATACCATATCTATACTCGGGTCTTTCAGTAGTTCTTTATAATCGGTATAAATTTTCGCGCCGGATGCGCCGTACTCTTTTGCGGCTTCAGCAGCACGTTCTTTAATTATGTCACAAAATGAAACCATGTCTGCTAAGTTTGTTTTTTTTATACTCGGCATATGCTTTTGTTTTGCGATTCCGCCGCAACCGATAATTCCTGCTTTTAATTTTTTCAAATGCTCCAACCCCTTTGCTTTTTAGATTATACCCCCCCGTTTAAAAATTGCAATTGATTTGTAATATTTCGTGTGCTAACATTGCAAAAAATAATTACAAATGGAGGGAAATTTTATGGCAAAAATTATTGGAGAAAACGCAATTCCAAACATTCCGTGGGAAGAAAAACCGGCGGGACACAAAGAGGTTCTTTGGCGGTACAGTGGCAACCCGATTTTCGGAATGAATCCTGGACCGAAAGCGGCTCGTGTATTTAACAGCGCAGTAATTCCTTACGGAGACGGTTTTGTTGGAGTTTTCCGCGCAGACCACAAAGATATCACAATGCATTTGCATTTCGGAAAAAGCAAAGACGCGGTGAACTGGGAACTTGAAGACGAAGACATCAAGTGGGTGGACGAAAGCGGGAAACCCTTCCAGCCTGCCTACGGCTACGACCCGCGCCTTTGTAAAATCGGCGATGATTATTTTATTATGTGGTGTACAAGCTTTGCCGGCTCGCCGACAATCGGGCTTGGAAAAACGCGCGACTTCAAAACATTTGTGCGCCTTGAAAACGCGTTTTTGCCGCACAATCGTAACGGCGTTCTTTTTCCGCGAAAAATAAACGGAAACTATGTACTTCTTTCGCGCCCGAGTGATAACGGACACACCCCCTTCGGCGATATCTACATTTCCGAAAGCCCCGACATGACTTACTGGGGAAAGCACCGCAGTGTAATGAAAGCGGGCGGTTCGTGGCAAGCGTTAAAAATAGGTGCGGGCCCAATCCCCATTGAAACAGACGAAGGCTGGCTGATGATTTACCACGGCGTAGTTTTAACTTGCAACGGATATGTATACAGCTTCGGCTCGGCTCTTTTGGATTTGGAAAACCCCTCGAAAGTGCTTTACAGAAGCGGGAATTATCTTCTCACCCCCGAAGAACCATACGAAACAATCGGCTTCGTGCAAAACGTATGTTTCCCATGCGCCGCTCTTTGCGACGCACCCACAGGGCGCTTGGCAATCTACTATGGCACCGCCGATACCTACACGGGAATAGTCTTCGGCACTGTTAATGATATTATTAAATTCACAAAGGACACAAATAATCTATTGTACGGCGACAGCGATTTAGGCAGGGATTAAACTCCCTGCCTTTTTCGCACTACCTATTACCAACTGCGGAAATTCTAAGCGAATATTGAAGCAACTTCGTGAAAGGCTTCCTTTGCTTGCGAATTCACGTCAAACAATAGCGGCGAACCCCACGACCGCCAGCTTCGCTCGTCATCAATTCCCCAAAAAGACACGCGTTCAATGTGGCTTGAATATTCTGTGTATAATTTAAACAGGGTTGCATACATTTCTGTAAGATTTTTGGATTGCTCTGCAGTTAAGGGTGCTGCGGGCTCTTTATTGGAACCGTGAGTAAAGTCCATTTCCGTTACAGAAATTTTCGCGCCGGTTTTAGAAAAACTTTCGATAGTGGCACGAATTTTTTCAATGTCGATGAATTCATGGTTGTAATGGCCCTGCATTCCTATTCCTTCGATTAGAAGCCGTCCGTCGTACTCCGGATGGTTGCGCCACATTTCGTTTATTTCGTTTACCATTTGCGGAATCGCCGTACATTTATGGTGAAACTCTTCATTGTACTCGTTGTAATAAAGAATCGCCTTGGGGTCGTATTTCCGCGTAAAATAATATGCGTCGAAAATATAATCCGAGCCGTGTTCACCGGCTCCTGCGCCATTCGCATACGCTAAATACCAATGCCCCACCGCAAGCGGATTATCTGTCTCGCGGCGAATATAATCACGCCAGTTTCCCGTGTACTCTTCTTCATAGCCGCTGTCGATAAACGCTTCGTTTATAACGTCCCACGAATAAATTTTGCCGCTGTAACGGCTTACATATGTCTTGATAAATTCTTCCATGTTGGCTTTCGCTTCCGCACGTGTAAGCGGCGACTCGTCGGCACTTCTGTTTAGCCACGGCGCGGACTGCCCATGCCAAACAAGGGTATGACCAATCATGGTAATCTTATTTTTCTCCGCCCATTCGACAATTCTGTCAGCTTCGGAAAAATCGTAAACCCCGGGCGCAGATGTGATATACACAGGCTTCATAACGTTTTCCGCTGTGACCGCGTTGTAATGGTGTCGATACATCTGCTCAAATTCCGGCACATCCAAGTCCCCGGGCGAAGCAATATTGCCAAGCATAAAATGTTTCTCAAACATTCCGCACAAAGACGGTAAAGTTAAATCCCATTTTTTCATAAGTTTACTGCCTTTCCAAAATGATTTCGTAAATCCTCCTTTAATTCCTGCCGACTTGCATATCATTTACATCATTCAAAAACGCGTCCCAAATGAGCTGTGCTTCTTCAATAATTACCGAAGCCTCATTTCCTGTCCAAACATTCCACGCAAAAAGGTCGTCCATAGAGTGACCAAGCCCAGGCAACATAATATGAGCCGGAATAACTTGAAGTTCGGGGTTTCGTGTAAAATTCTTCATTGTTTCATCAATGGAACGCATGTCGCGGTGATTTTCACGTGCTTCAAAAATCCAATCGTCCGGGTCGTCTTCTTCCAGCGGGCGAATCCATCTTTGCATCGCAAACATGAAATTATCAACCTCTTCAGGAGTATAGAAATGCGGTATGACTGTAAATTCCCCGGATATCCAAGTGTAGTGCTTATCTGAACGCGGACCGCGTGGGAATGCTACAAAGCCCCAATCGTCCGCAAGCATTGGGAAAATTTCTCCCGCTACATAGTTTGCCGCAATACGCATGGCACCCTGTCCATCGTTAAACATCTGTCTAAATACGTCCCATTCGCCGCCTACATCGTCTTCGTGCATTGTAAGCCTTTCATCGCGAAGCTGTACTAACCATTCAAGAGTTTCGCGGAAAGCATCTGTGTTTGTCGCGTTTACAAATCTGCCTGTAACGGGGTCAATCGTCGTGTATGCCGCGCCGTTCGATGCCAACGCTGCCGCAAGAAAATCTTGATGGAAGGTTGTTATTGCCCATCTGTCCATAATTCCGGTGCTGTCCTCGTCAACGGAAAGATGACGCGCCATATCCGTAAATGTACTCCATGTCCAATCGTTTTCCGCTTGTAATTTGAATGGCAAATCTCTCGGCAAGCCGGCTTCTTCAAGCAAACGCATGTTAAAATAAACGCCGCCCGCCATTGCTACTCCGTGCGCAAAACCGTGCGGTACTCCGTCGCGCCGTGTAAGGTCTATCATGCTGTGGTTCCATTCAACTCCGAATTCATCTTCAAAATGTTCTTGGGGGATAGGCGCGAAAAGCCCTTGCGCGTGGTGAGTCGGAAACCAGTTGGGAAAGACCGCCCACATTTGATAATCCCTGTTTTCAGCAAGTAATTGCTGCTGAATATCGTCGCGCACATCGTGCCAGCTTCCGTATCTTACATAACGCATTTTAAAATTATACCTTTCCTCCATTGCTTGTCTGTCGTTCCAACGCGCACGCGCGGAAATCGACAAATCGCGGTTTGCTGTTGCCGTACATTCATCCGTCCACCAGTTCGCCATGTTTATTGTTATACCCCCCAAGTCTTGCTCAGCATCGCTTGCTGCTCCGCCGTCGCCTTCGTTGCCACCGCCGCCTCCACAAGCAGAAAGCGCAAGTGTTATTAATGCAAGCGAAAATAAAAACAGTTTTTTCATTTTTCATTCTCCTCTCTTTTTATGGTAGTGTACAAACCACCTTATAAATTTATAGATTATTGCTAAAAAACCTTGATATACTCACGTTTCAAACAAAAAAAATATAGCAACCCCCATTTCAGGGAAAACTTGAAGGTCTAACAAACACACCAAGTCATCCGAAAGGACGTTGCTATGTTTACAATTATACACCTTCTGTTGAAATATATACAATATTTGGAATCAAATATTGCGTGGTTTCTAC
>WRBD01000029.1 GCA_009779835.1 Defluviitaleaceae bacterium
TGAACAAATGAATAGTATTTGTTTGAGTATTGCAAAATTAAAAGCTGAAATGACGAAGATTGCCAAAACACTGCCGGAATATGAAACGGTGCTTTCAATGCATGGTGTAGGCAAAACGCTCGCACCTCAACTCATCGCTGAAATAGGTGATATTCGCCGTTATCCCAAGCGCGCTTCTCTTGCTCGCTTCGCAGGAATTGAACCCCCGGAAAATCAGTCAGGAACATACAATCAACATTCCAGACGTATTTCCAAGCAAGGCTCGCCACAACTTAGAAAAGCATTATTTCAAGTAATGCGATGCATCTTGCAAAACAGCAATCATGATGAAGACGTTTTCCGTTTTATTAGTCGGAAACGCTCCGAAGGTAAGCCGTTCAAGGTTTACATGATTGCGGGTGCGAACAAGTTTCTGCGCATTTACTACGCTCGTGTCAAAGAATGTTTTGACGCACTAACCACGGCATAAATCTTTTTATAGTCGGCAATACTTCTCTTACCTGCAAGCAGGATAGGGCAATGCCGGAGGGCAACCCGAGCGGCTGTGCAGGGTCGCAATACCGACAGGAGAAGACTGCCGCCCGCATTTTCTTGATAACGGCTTCGCGCCATCTATATCAGCTTGGGAGCGGTCTTTTTTCGTTCCTGAAAATCGGGATGCGACTCAAAGCGATAAACTCCCGCACGGTAGTGCGGAAAGATTGCCAACTCTGTTTGGTTATTTTTGTTGCGTAAAATTTACATGAATACCTCCTGTATTTCCCTGCAAAAAATCTTCATTTTAGGACTTGACTTTTATTAGCAGGTTTTATTGTCATTATAGCAAGAAATTTCACAAAATTAAATAAAAATGTTCATTTAAGAAAATATGCATTTCGGTATTTGCCGAATACTTTCATTTGTATTTATTAATTTGTTCATTTTCGACGTTTTCATGTATTTTGCGCAAAATGTTATTATTTATTGACGTTGCCTGCACACAGAAATTTGGTTTAAAATATATTTGCACGTGCAGTACAGAGTATGATAAAATGCGTATCTGAATAAGGTCTGTTGCGCGGGGGTAAATATATGTCCAACATGGTTGTACGCACGAATGTTTTCTCCATTAACGCGCATAGAAATTTAAAAAATGTCGGGCTTTCGCAGCAGAAAGCGGCGGAAAGGTTGTCATCCGGGTTTCGGGTGAATTCTGCGGCAGACGATGCCGCGGGGCTTGCCATATCCGAAAGTATGCGGGCGCAAATTCGCGGGTTAGACAAAGCATCAATAAACGCTCAAGATGCCGTCGGGCTTATTCAAACGGCGGAAGGTGCGATGTCAACGGTCAGCGATATGGTAATTCGCATACGCGAACTTTTGGTGCAAGCCGCAAATGATAGCAACACCGCCTCTAACCGCGGATTGATTCAAGCGGAAATAGACCAGCTTATGCAGGAAATAAACGATGTCACCTTCCGCACGCAATATAACACGCGCACACTACTTGACGGCGGATTAACCGGCGGCGGCGGAGATGTAAATCCCGTATCCTTACAGTGGGTGCTTTTTAACCAGGCACGGACTGTGGGGTCGGCGCGGCCAGACGGCAGATTAGAACCTAACAACAGAAACCAAAATAGTTTACGGCAAGATATTATAGATTTACAAAACGAGTTTAATGATGCCCTTGAGAGTATTGCAAGGCGGCAGATTGCCGACGGAGATTTAAGCCTTAGCGATTTTGATGCTAATTTCAGAAGTTTGATATCTCGCGACCCTTTGGTTTCAAATAATAATACTTCCTCGGAAGGCTTTATAAACATATTACAGTCGAACGGATTAAGGCACGCTGAAGTTCAGCAAATATCAAGCATTACCAATCGTCTGAATAGTCTTGTGCAAACAGGAGTAAGGACAGCACAGGAGATATATCAAATTACAAACGACCAGCTAAACGCATTGGGCGGCCGCGATGCAATCACTTCCAACGGTTCCGGTGTTTTCATGAACCCGGCAATGAATGAGTGGTTTGACAGACTATACAATGCGCACAGTACATTGGATGCGGCTACCGGCAATTGGGTGCTTTCTACTTGGTATCAAGGAGGGGTTAACCCGGATGGTACGCCTAATCCATTGAGGAACAGCTCGTTTACTGAAAGTGACCCGGTAGAGGTGCTTGGCAGGTTTTTAACCGGTGCGGAAAAATCTCTTTTTCATGTAACACAGATTACGGGAAGCGGCTCGGGTTCATTCAATGGAGTATCGGATTTTGACGCGATAATCAACGGTGCCTTAAGCATAAGGCCGAATTCACCGTCCAATGACCCTACAAACACTACTGAATTATCACATTTATCCCGCGGGTTCAGGCTTTTGGTGGGCTTTGATAATATAGACGGAGTAAGGGTGCCTGCGCACTATGACCCCAAGCTGCCGATTGCCGTTTCTACCGCACGGAACGCCGTTGTAATTTCCGGTGGCAGCGCTGACTCCGGTGACGCCGGTCTCGGCGGGGCAGTAGAGGTTGCCCATAACGCTTGGGGTTGGGTTTTTAGTGCTATCTCTGTAAACAATGCTGTTACAAGTATAACGCCCAGCCTTAACACCATATTTGACACAATATTCCCCTTTGACCCTCCATTTCCGTATCTTGCCACAAGTCCCCCAACCGTTGACTCGGCCGGTCTTTCACAGGTCATTATTGATGCCATCAACACTGCCATGCACGAATTCAGTTCTGCCCTTCACAATGATTTGGGTTATCCCTCAATAAGGACCCCGTATGATAACGCCCAAAGAGCCTTTGGCACAGAGGGAAGTACAGCGGGTTTGACTAATTTACAAACAAACTTTACCACCGCACAAAATACATTGGGTATTAGACAAGACGAATTAATCGTTGCGCAAGGCGAGCGAGATGCCGCACAAGGCGCACTGACTGCCGCACGAGCTGTACTGACTGCCGCGGAAGGTGTATTATTAGCCACAGAAGGCGTATTACTCGCCTCACGAGCCGCGTTACTCGCCGCAGAAGGCGATGTGACTGCCGCAGAAGCCGCATTGTCTGCCGCACAAGCCGCATTAGCCTCAGACCCGGACAACATTGTCTTACAGCAAGCCGTTTCCGCTGCAGAAGCCGCTGTAACAGCCGCCAAAGCCGTTGAAACTGCCCGCCAAAACGATGTAACTACCGCCGAAGCAATTGAAGCTGCCGCCGAAACAGCTAGGAGCAATGCCATGATGGATGTGCTTGATGCAGATGATGTTTTAAACGACGCCCGAAGTGCGTTTAATGCCGCCCAAAGTGCTGTAGTAACCGCCCAAAATGCCTTAACTACCGCTCATTTAGTTTTAAATAATTCTATCAGTACTTTTGTAAACAATGCCCTTTCTTATGTCCGCGGTGTTGCCACTACCCGCAACATTGTCAATGATAACGCTTATAGGGTCGCACTGGGTGCCCGAGACCAAGCGGATGCCGTTCTGCGCGCCGCCCTCACTGCCGCCAACGTCGCAGTGGAAGCCAACGAATATGAAGCAATTTCCGCTCTTATAAATTCTAACCCTGCCGCCGGCGCGCCCCCTTTCCCTCCCGGCGGTCCTCCCGTACCTCCTTTCCCTATTGATGTACCTCCCATACCTTCTTTTCCTGCCGTCCCTGCTCACGGAGTACCCATCATACCTCCGTATCCTTTTAATGTTCACGTCGCCCCTGATTATGCTCCCGTTGTTCAGGCTCTTGTAGATGCTCAAAACGCCCTTAATGCTTTCTCTATGGGAGGATTGCCGGGACCGGTACACCCCACCTTGCCGGCCGGGACGTGGAGAGCGCCCGGTACAGACGGAGCCGCGGAGGCTGCACGCTATTGGTCAGGTGAAGCCAACTACGCTCTTCGTAGGTCTTTGGCAGAAGCAGAAGCCGCCAGCGAAACCCCCTTTGAAATACCGGACTATGGTTTTGTAGCAAGGCTGGAAAATCTTTTGGATAAGGGGTTGGGGGCATTCGGAACAGTCAATCTTGAAAATAACGCCATGTGGTTTCAAATAGGCGCAAACGCCACACAAGGAACGATTTTACAATTAAAAGGAATTCATACGGGCATACTTGGCGGCGGGCGCACCGATTTATCATTGCTGATAGATGTCCGCGAATCAAACGGAATTCCAATTTCCGAACAGCTAAAAATCATTGATATTGCCGAAGGCATAGTAAACGCTCAACGCGCACAGCTTGGTGCGGTGCAAAACCGTCTTGAATTCTCCCGCCAAAGCGTGGATATTTCAAGCGAAAACCTGTCAGAAGCAGAATCCCGCATACGAGACACGGATATGGCAAAAGAAATTATGCGCTTTACCCAAGCCCAAGTTTTACAACAAGCCGGAATTTCAATGATGGCACAAGCCAATCAAATGCCGGAAGCGATACTTCAATTGTTACAGTGAGAAAATAAATCTTAAACGAAGGGGTTTTATTATGATAGGTATTTTTACAAAAGGGGCTTATATCAGGGAGTTGGAAGTTTCTGTTTCGGATAAAACTCAGGAGATTCAAAGATTAACAAAGGAAGTTGAGAATGCGAAAAAAGAAACCGCTCGCATGGAAAGAATCGCGGCGGAAAATTCGGATGTCGTTAAAAAAATCTTAAACGGCGATTTTAATGTGCAAACAAACGATGAATCACTTCGCACGCTTGCCACAAACTTGAAGGGAGTTTGCGAAGCGTCCGTTTCAGTTGTTAAAAGCGTCGAAGCGGGAAGTTTTGACGCAAAACCGAACGCGGGAAAATTAAGCGGCGATTGGGCTGAACTAATTAAAAGTCTTAACTCTATGAATTCAGCGGTTGAAGAACGGCTTTTGCGTATCGATAAATATATTATCCAAATTGACAGCGGCGATTTTACTCCCATTTGGGAAGAATATCCCGGGCTGTTCGGCGCGATTGTGAGCAAGATGAACATGACAAACGGCGGTATGTGGGAAAACCTTGACGAGATGAAAAATGTTTTGGAACAGATGGCGCAGGGCGATATGACTACTACAGTAAAGCGTGAATTCAAGGGTTCTTACGCGCCGATTAAATCTGCGATTCTTTCTATTTTAAAATCGCTTAACGCGACAATAATGGAAATTCATTGCGCAACGGAGCAAGTTGTTACGGGCGCGGAACAAATCGCTTTAAGCGCGGCGCATCTTGCGGACGGCTCAAATAAGCAAACCGCGGCAATTCACGATTTAAGCAGCGCTCTATCCTCCATTCACGAAAAGGCAACGCAGGCAAGTTCCAACGCCGCCTCCGCAGACATAAGCACCAAGCATTCCCGTGAACAAGCTATGCAGGGCGGCGATGCCGTAAACTTTATGGCGGAAACAATGAATAAAATAAAAAGTTCCAGTGAAAATATAGCTAAAACTATCAGCGTGATTACAAGTATCGCTTTCCAAACGAATTTGCTTGCACTTAACGCATCAGTGGAATCCGCGCGGGCGGGCGAACACGGCAAGGGCTTTTCCGTTGTTGCCGACGAAGTACGTTCTTTGGCGGGAAGAAGCCAAAAATCCGCAAATGAGACAACCGAGCGTATTGCAGAATCTACACTTAACGTTGAAAACGGCTTAAAAGCCGCAGGGGAAGTTGTGCAGTCATTCAAAGCAATCGGTGACAATATAACCGAAATCTCAACTTGGGTTTCGCAAATTGCCGCTCTCTCCGCAGAGCAGTTGAATTCAATCTCTGCAGTAAACTCCAGTGTTGACGAAATTAACAGGGTTGTTACAGATAATTCTGCCACGGCGCAGGAATCCGCCGCCGCTTCCGAAGAACTTAACAGCCAAGCAGAATTGCTAAGGGAAAAAGTCGCGTTCTTTAAGTTGAACAAATAGGGTAGGGGAGATGGTTTTAAGAATTCACAATGATATAACGAAAACGGACAGGCAACGTGCCTGTCTATTTTTTTGTTGAAAAAGGGGTTGACTCTCTCATTATGTTATAGTTTAAACTATAAAACATACCGGTATGGAGTTGATGCAAAATGATTAAAATAGGTGATTTTTCAAAGCTGTCGAAGGTTAGTATCCGTATGTTAAGGCATTATAACGAAATAGGGCTTCTTGTTCCTATTCATGTGGATGAGTTCACATCGTATCGTTATTATGGCGCGGAGCAGTTATCAACGGCAAGTAAAATTCAATCCCTTAAAGATATGGGGTTTGGTTTGTCGGTAATAAAGGATATTCTGAATACTTACGGAGATACAGACAGTTTGCGAAATTATCTGAAAATTCAGCACAGTCACATGAAACAAGAAGCGGAAGAAGCGGAAAAACGATTGAGGCTTCTTGAAAACGCATTAAAACGAATAGGAGATGATTTTATGAATTATGCGGTTATGGTAAAGGATATACCTGAAAGATATGTTGCAAGCCTGAGAAAAATAATTCCTTCTTACAGTGACGAAGGAATGCTTTGGGGACAGCTTTACAAAGAAACAGCTTCTTTGAATATGCAAACCAGCACCCCTTGTTTCCCCGTCGGAATTTATCACAACGAGGGATACACGGAAAGCGATGTTGATGTTGAAATTCAAACGTCGGTTATCGGCAGTTACAAAGATACGGAAAATGTACGCTTTAAAACGGTCCCGCCGATAACCGTAGCATCGTGCATTGTCAAAGGCCCGTATGAAAATCACAACGGTGCATTTGAAGCAATCGCGGCATGGGTAACGGCTAACAATTACGATTTCGACGGCGTTATGTTCAGCATTTATCATGTAAGCCCCGGACACGACCCTAACCCGGAAAATTGGGTTACGGAGGTTTGTTATCCGGTAAAGAAAAAATAAAATCAAATGAAAAACCAGCCACTCAATATATGAAATGGCTGGTTTTTAGATTAACGAAGGTTTGATTTATACCTTATTCTCTTTTTGCCACATTGTGCCATTTAATGACAATCCATGTAATTATTTGTTATGGACATATTTGTAAAATGCTGTACTACGGTAATATTGCGTTGACATCAACTTTAACTGCGTGTATATTAGATAATGGAAAGTGTAGGTGCTTACTTCATGGCGGTGTGCGTGGGGATACATATTTATCACGGGTCACACGCCAAAGTCTCTACTATATAAAGGAAGAAGGGGAGTTGCTAAGTGAAAAGGAAATTATTTTGCAAATCATTGGCTTTTTTTGTCAGCCTGTTAATGGTGTTTTCCTCAATCACCATCACACCGTTGGGCGTTTTTGCCGATGAAGAAGAACCGGTGCAACCGGAAATGTTTGAAATCTACACGCCGGAAGAAGATGAATCATATCAAATCGGCGATGAATCCTATGCATCGGATGGTTACGAAGAACCCGAATGTGGTTACTCACCGGAAGACAGCGTATGCGATGAACCGGATTCAGACGCATCAACCGATAGCAACTACCCGGCTCACGATGATTCCGATACAGTTGTCCCGATGGAAGAAATCACTATTATATTTGATCCCGTCTCAGTTACAATAAATGACGCAAATCCTGCGGCAACCGTTACAGTAGGGGGAACCGCCACGGGAACTGTTAGCATTAATACAACTGCTTTACCTACTTGGGTTAGCGCAAGCGTTTCGGGCGACGTAATAACAGTAACCGGTACACGCCCTCCCGCTCATACAGCCAACCCCGGTTCGGCTGTTGTGCCTGTTACCCGCCAAGGTGAGACTGTAAATTTGTCGATTAATTTCGGAGGCATTACAGCACTGCCGACCGCAGACATCCCGATTTGCTCATGCGGTGCAGTTCGGGTTGGCATTTCTGTCGCAAATCCGGGTCAGCTCACTGCCGTTGCCACGATAGCCAACCACAGCGTTCAGGGCTTTTGTTTATGCCCAGCGTTATCAATCCCGGGGACAGTGTCAGGGATTCCCGTTATCGCAATTGGTGCCGGGGCTTTCAGAAATACAAGTATACCTAATATTGTTTTACCCTCGAGCGTAATTTATATCGGCGACCACGCATTTGCGGGTACAACCGCTCCCGGTCAAAGGTCTGCATTGACTTCTATTACTCTAAATCACGGTTTGCAAACCATCGGCAGAGGCGCGTTCTACAGAACCAACCTCACGTCGATTACAATCCCTAACACCGTAACCAGAATCGCAAGTGGTGCGGGTGCTGTTGCTCCACCCCCGTTGTCTACCGCTTCGTCCGCTTTTGGGATTGACCTTGGCGGGACAACGTCGGACAGAACGTTCGGAGATAATCCCTTCCTTAGAAGCATCACCATTGGCACGGGCTTGAACAGACTGGAGCCGGGCATATTCTATGAAGCAACCGGTCTTACTTCGATTACAGTACCCGGCAATGTTCAAATTGTTGGTGATAGAGCGTTCTGGATGGCTGGTTCTTTAGCGAGGAACGAGGCGAACCTCCCGCTCCAAACAATTCCTTTAAACTTGGCACAAGGAATACAACAAATTCATCGGGGTGCGTTCTTTGGAGTTCCTATCGCGGAGCTTGTAATCCCGAACAGTATAACCAGAATTGCAAGCGGCTCTGACGCGCTTAATCAAGGTACGCAGACACCACCTCACGGAACAATGCTTAATAATGAAGCAATACCTCCATCGGCTACTGATATTAATAACCGCTGGCATCGCTCTTTCGGGCATAACCCGCACCTTACAAGCGTTACCATAGGTACGGGCTTAGACAGACTGGAGCCGGGCATATTTTACGACACACCCGGTCTTACGACGATTACAATACCCGGTAATGTTCGTGTTATTGGTGAAAGAGCGTTCCGTGTTCCCGGAAACTTTGCAGTCGAGGGAAGGGGTATATCAACCTTAACCCTTAATGAGGGACTTGTAGAAATTCACAGGGGAGCTTTCTTTGGCGCACCCATTACAGAACTTAAAATTCCGGACAGCGTAACCAGAATTATAAGCGGAACCAACGGAGCAATAACCAACGCCACCGGCACACACCCCTTTACGCGCTTTGGAAGCGAATTAACCCTCGAATCATCACCTCCGACATCGGCGCAACTTGCTGTCAGATGGCATATGTCCTTTGGTTTTAACCCCTTCCTCAAAGAAATTCATATCGGCACGGGTTTGCGGATAATTGAACCCGGTTTATTTTACAATTCTCTTAGTCTTGAAACGTTACACCTCGGCAGCGTAAATGATATTCGAAATCGTGCGTTTCATAACGCCGGATTGCCAACCGGAGAAAATAATATCGGAAGCCTTAGAAGTATCACTTGGAACCCGGGCGCATATGAAGGCGACGCATTTATACACCCGGAGGCTTTTCGTTCCGATGCTCCGATAGTAGGCAATCCACTCCCGCAAATCAATAATGTATGTACATGTTGCGGAAGGTTACTGTGGACTATTTATCGTAACGTTGGTGCAACAATAACTCGGTATCTACATGTGCCGGGGCCTATACTCGATGAATTGCGCATTCCCGAACGTGTAAGCCAAGAGCCCAATTCACTCGCTTTCACTGCTATCGGGTATCAACAAATTCCCGTTGCACCGCATATACGCGGCGCATTTGAGGCCAATGTAAGCTTGAACAGGGTTTATTTACCCGAATCCGGAAATATACACACAATTTACGATAGGGCGTTTTTCGCCGCTACACAACTTAGGCACATAGAGTTACCCGAAGGCTTACGAGACATTGGCAGGGGAGCATTCTTCTACGCAGGTCTTTACACGGTTACAATACCAAACAGCGTAACAAGAATTCGCAGCGGATATACTCCCGTTGTTCATAACACCATTCATGGTACGTTTACCACTCCGCCCACCAGTCATCCAACCAATCACCAATGTCCTTTTGACCGTCCCAATCGTCCTTTGCCATCTTGTTTGACTCATCGCGCACGCATCCATCGGCACCCAACCTCCCCAAACCACACAGTTCCTGATAACTGGACAACTCCGAACGCTATAAGTTATGACAGACAGGGAGGCGGTACAACTCCACCCCCGGCAACCGGTCCGATTCTTGAATCTTATGCATTTGGCCGGAACCATTCACTTCATACAATAACAATAGGCACGGGCTTGGAAGTTATAGAACCCGGTACATTTTACGATGCTAGAGAGCTGGTTAAACTTGACCTTGGAAATGTAAGAATTATCGGTGATTCCGCATTTGAGTTCTGGGAAGGATTCACAAGCGATAACATCGACATTACATGGAGTGAGAGACTTGAAATTATCGGGCCGCGTGCTTTTTATAATGCAAGGCATATAGGCGGCAATGGTGAAGGGGGCATTGATTTTGCAGAAAATTCCCCGACTCTTTATAGCATAAGGCAACGTGCGTTCCGAAACGCAAGTCAAATGAGATATTTGCGCCTTAACGATCGCTTGACTACCATACATCGCGGTGCGTTTAACAATGTGGCCGCGTTGCAGGAACTTGTAATCCCCGACAGCGTTACGCGTATTTACAGCGGTGGCGATTTCGGTGCGAATGATGTTTTGGGC
Organism: Defluviitaleaceae bacterium; assembly: GCA_009779835.1. Lineage (GTDB taxonomy): Bacteria > Bacillota > Clostridia > Lachnospirales > WQUN01 > WQVC01. Next base: position 10,486 of record WRBD01000029.1, read on the forward strand.
GTACCGGTACCGGGTGTTCCCGTATCAACTCTTGGCGAAGCGGCGGACTGGACATTCGGCGGTGCTACCGCGTTGACATCCGTAAAAATCGGAAACAATACTCATCCCATCGGGCCGCAGCTGGACCATGTTCGTCCGGGAACGTTCCGTAATGCGGCGTCGTTAAGATCCGTTGACCTTGGGCGGGTTTCGGTTATCGGTGCTTTCGCCTTCGAGAACGCACCTATTCTTGACAACATTACGTGGGGACCTTTCATTACGCATATTCACGACAACGCGTTTGCCGGCAGCAGAATCTCCGGTGGAATTGTTTTCCCGGATACTTTGAGAAGAATACACGACTTCGCTTTTGCGGATGCAAGCGGGCTTGTTGAACTTGTTCTGAATCAAGGCTTGGACAGAATAGGTCATGGTGCGTTTAGAAATGCGGCACAATTAAGAGGTCAACCGGTAGACCCGAACGACAGAACCGGAGATTGGCATTTGGTAATACCGAATACTGTTGTAAATATATACAGCGCGAATGAGCCGGCAAGAAGGACATTCGGTAATAACACCGCGCTTACGGCGGTGCGGCTGGGCAACAGTTTGACTGATATACATCCGGGTACGTTTTTTGACGCGCCAAACCTGCTGTCACTGCATATCGGTAACAATGTCAGAACTATCGGACACAGCGCGTTTTCGGGTGCTGTAAGGCTTCATAATATTTCATGGGGTGCGATGCTTGACACAATCGGAGAGCAAGCGTTCTTAAATATGGGAAGTCTCAACCACGAAAATCATTCCAGTATTACCTTCCCGCCAACTTTAAGAACAATAGGTCCCGCTGCATTCCGCGGTGCTTCCGGTATAAGGGTTCTTAACCTTAACAATGGTCTTATAACAATAGATACCGGTGCTTTCTACGGCGCGTCAAGATTGGAACAGTTAACAATACCCAATTCAGTGATGACGTTTAATAGTATGAACTCTTCGGGAAACAGAACTTTCGGAAACGCTTCCGCCCTCACGCATGTTACGATTGGCGCAAACATACTTGATATTCCGCCGGGGGCTTTCTATGGTGCGACAAATTTACAAAATCTTAACCTTGCGAATGTAATAACCATCGGCGAATTCGCGTTTAACAGAAGCGGAAGACTTGACAATATAACATGGGGTGACAGGATTACCGGCATTGGTGCAAACGCGTTTGCAAACAGCGGAATTACTACGCTTAAACTGCCGCCAACAATGCTGACTTTAGGCAATAACGCGTTCGCAGATGCCGCTCATTTAGAGAGGCTTGAGTTAAACAACGGCTTAACCACAATAGGACATGGTGCGTTCAGAAACGCAACAAGCCTAAGGGGGCAGCCGAAAACAGATGACCCGGAAGGGCCTTGGCATTTGGTAATTCCCAACAGTGTAATCACGATAAATAGCGGAACCAACACAGGTTTACCAACCGCTAACAGTGCACCGGATAACAGAGCCTTCGGTAACGCAACCGCACTTACGGCATTGGATGTCGGCGCGGGATTAAGGACTGTTCAGCCGGGAACATTTTGGGGCGCAACCTCGCTTGAAAGCGTAAATCTTCGTGGCGTTGAAAGAATTGAAGCGGGAGCGTTTAGAGGTGTAAGTGCCGCGAACCCGTCTCCGCTTGCGGAAATTACGTGGGGACCGGTTAATTACATTGGTGTTGATGCGTTCAGATACAATTCCGGCTTGGAAAGTTTAACTTTACCGTCATCAATGAGGATTATAGATAATCACGCTTTTACCGGTGCGAGAGGTTTAGTAAATCTTGTGCTAAACGATGGGCTTGATGAAATCGGAATGGGCGCATTCAGCAATGCCGTTTCATTGACAGGTGTTCTTAGGATTCCTGACAGCGTTTCGGTAATTCGCAGCGGAAACAATCCGGTTGACAGAACTTTCGGCGGGCAACCGCTCGGTGTGGGGCAGTTTGCAAATTCCCTTGATGTTGCAATAGTCGGAAAAAACTTAACTGCTATTCCTCCGGGGATGTTCGCAGGTTCCGGGATTTCTTCCGTTTCATTGGGAACCGGTGTAACTAGCATCGGAAACAATGCTTTCGAGTTTGCCGGGAACCTTAAAGTTGTAACTTTCTTAGGTGCCGCGCCGACATTGGGGACCAACTCTTTCGTGAGGGCGCATTATCCCGAAGATTTCACCATAAGATATCTTTTTGGTACAACAGGCTGGTCAACGCCAACTTGGCAAGGGTTGCCCGCCGTACCGATGGGAGCATCCGTTCCGGTAGATATTCGATTAACTGCTCCGTCTTCGATGTCGCCCGGCAATAACAGTCAGTTAACTGCTGAGATTTTTAATCAGCACGGAGATGCAATGAGCGGTGTTCCGGTAATTTGGACAATAGACGGAACTCGCGAGGGAGTAAGTATAACCAACAGCGGTCTTATAAATGTACACGCCACTGCGATAGCCGGACCTGTTTGGGTTAGAGCAACAACACAAACAGATATTCCGCTTAGTGTAGGAGCCATGATTTGGATAGACGGCTTGCCTTTTGCCGTTAGCATAGCCCCTGCCGGTGGTGTCACGCTACAAAATGCGTTTTTTGGATACACTGTGCAAAACGCAAGTACCATTACAATAAGTAATTCAGGTACACAACCTACCGGTCCGTTGACGATAGCTCTTGAGGGTGCGGGTGCCTCAAACTTTACGGCAACGCCGACTTTACCGCACAACTTAACAAATCTTAATGTTGGCGGAAACGCGAGCGTAACGGTAATGCCTGTTCTCGGGCTTCCAGTCGGAACGCATACCGCAACACTTACCGTAACGGGGACAAATATTGATACGCGTAGTATCCAAATAAGTTTTACGGTTCTGCCGGAGCCGGTTCTGGATTACAACATTAGGCTAAATCCATCGGGCATTGATTTCCCGTCTGTGGTATCGGGCTTTACAGCTGTGGCACTTTCGCCCGTCAACATTGAAATTTCAAATACCGGGTCGAAACCGACGGGGCCGTTGACTGTTAGGATTTTGAACACGACAACCGAAAGATTTACGCTTTCTGCGCTTTCTACAACAAATGTGCAAATGCTTAACATTCCTTCGATTGACATTCACGGAAAAGTTAATATCCCTGTATCACCAAGGGCAATGGCAACACCGGCTGGGGTTCATAACGCGATTGTAACCGTGTTTAATGATGAGGTTGCTTCGTCTATCCCCATAAGATTTGAAGTGTTAAGCGACGGAGCCCCCAGAATAACAAGATATAACGCGCCAAACGGGTCGATGGGTACACCATACGGAGTTGACGGTGGCGGCTTCCGCTTCTTGGCTACCGGGATTCCCGTGCCGACATGGTCTGCAACGGGCTTACCGGATGGTCTTATCATAACCCCTGCGGGACATCTTCACGGCATACCCCTTGAGGAAGGCGTTTTCAATGTTACCATTATCGCTACAAGTTCCTCCGGTGTATCTCATGAGGAAATTGAAATAGAAATCGGTGAAGCTATACCCGTTGTCACAACTTTTACCGTTGGTAATACATTCGCAAGCCCGGGCGGAGAGGTTACAGTAGGTTTCCGTTTGAATAATAACCCTGGTATTGATCATCTTCAATTTAGAGTTGATTTCCATGAAAGTCTTACTTTAGTGGGTTATGAAACGTATGGAGATTTCGCGCCGCACTTTATTGGAATTGAAACACCGGCGGGCGGTTTGGGTGCTTTAAGACAAATAAACGCAGGTTGGATGCACCACCAAAATATCAGATGGGACGGTACTATATTCTCTTTAACCTTTAAAGTGGCAGAGAATACCCCGCTTGGCGTATATCCAGTTACGGTTACGTTTGTGAATCAAACTGGAGACCCCAGTTATCCTACCAGTGTAAGCGGTCCGCTTGCGTTCTTCGAATATTCTTCGGGTTCGGTTCGTGTACAGGATTTCATTTTGGGCGACGCAAACGGTGACGGGGTTGTAGATGGCGCAGATGTTACAAACATTGCACGTTATTTAGTGGGGCATAATGTTCCGGCTATTGACAGACGCGCCTCAGACACAAACTGTGACGGTATAGTGACACTTGCGGATGCTACACGTCTTCAACGGTATTTATTTGGATTTTATGAAAAGCTTTGTGCATGTAGTTAGATAAAATGAAGGGAATACCTTGGGGCTTTTGTCCCCAAGGTATTCCGGTCTTTATATGAAAGAAGGTATGAATTTGAAGCGACATGGATTTGTGGGTTTTATTTTGTGCCTTTTTTTTGCGTCTGCTACCAGTGTGTTTGCCGCGCAGGGAGTAGATTTGGTTGTTGGACAGGTTGTTGCACGGCAGGGTGAAAGTGTTGTTGTGACAATCGCGCTTGATACTAACCCGGGTTTGACGGGTATGCTCTTGGCTGTTGAATATGATTCTTCAAGATTGCGCATGGACGGTATTGATTCGGTTGTTCCGGGTACGACACTCAACAGGTCTAATTATTTTGGAGTTGACGAATCTACATTTAGGAATAATCCTTTCCGTGTCGCTTGGCTTGAACCTCGAGATAATGCAGCAGTTGGGGTTTTATTGAATATTGAGTTTGATGTTTTAGATAACGCGCCCGGAGGGTTCGCTTTTGTTGAGGTAAGCGCGGAAGTGAATAACAGTAGATATACATCTTTAGATGTTTCGGTTGTGCAAGGCGGTGTTTATGTTTCAGGAGTTGAGGAGGTTTTAATTGAGGACGAAGACGAAGATGAAGATGAAGATATTAAACTTCCCGACACAGATATTGATATTGAAGATATTGTGCGGGACATAATACCTACGCCTCCTCCGCAAAGCGAAGTTTCGCGGCGCAAAACAGAAGAGTGGCCGGTAATTACGCCGCAGGTTGTAAATGTTCCCGAGTTGCCGCCAGAAATTAAAAATGTGGTGGCGGATAATATTGTTTTTGTAACGGAAAGTGAAATTCCCGGTACGATTGAGCTTATGGCAATCCCTTTTGAGCGGATGCCGTGGATTTTGCCGGAAACAATTGTTGCGTATAGCATTAGCGAAGATGGCATAGTTCAACTTGTAATTCCGAGTCTTTATGATGAAACGAATTTGTCTTTACGGATGCTTGGGTTAACGAATGAGTTGTATATGATTTCATCAAATGAAATTAGTTTTTATGATGTTTCGACGGACGTTTGGTATCACAGAGCGGTCAGTTTTGTAGCTTCGCGGGAACTTTTTTCCGGCATCGGCAACAGTTTGTTTGCGCCGCAAATGACAATGACCAGAGGTATGTTTGTTGCGGTCCTTTCAAGGCTTGACGGAATAGATTCAGATTTATTCGATGTTTCGCCTTTTTCCGATGTCAATATTGAAATGTGGTACGGGCCGTCAATAGCGTGGGCTTTTTCGGAAGGGATTCTTGGAAATCCGAATGAATTCCGCCCGTATGATTATATTACCCGTGAGGAAATGGCTGTAATTTTCGCAAATTATCTTGCGATTAGGGATTTTCCGTTGGTTGATAATGATGTTCCGTTGTTTTATGATATAAATCAAGCGTCGTATTGGGCACGGGACGCTATTTCCGCTATGCGCAGACATGCCATAATAAACGGAATAGGCGACAATTTGTATAATCCGCAGGGAATTGCAACACGCGCCGAGGTTGCTCAAATTTTCACAAACATTGTTAGGGCAATTGTTGGGCTAAGTTAGAAGGAGATATGTATGAAAATTAGATTTTGCTTATTGTTTATAATAATTTTTGCGTTTATTCCTGTTTCAAGTGTATTTGCCGGCGAGAAACCGGAGGTCACGCTTAGAGCGTTAATAGACGGCGAAAGATTTCACTGCAGTCTTCGGCGCAATTTAGGGGAACTCATCGAATTGGCGGAAAGGCTTCGTATCGAAACGATAGAAGCACCGAACGGCGAGGGCGTGTCTGTAGATAGATGGTGGGCGACAACCGCTGTGTTTAATCCTTTCAGAACGGCAATTAACAATGCGCAAAACGTTTACGATGCAACCGCAGAAACCTCCTTTTATAACAATTTTGCGCGCAACACAACTTTCGATGTAAGTTTTGTGCTGGAGAACAACACCGGGTTTGCGTCAATGCCACTAATGCTCACCGTTCCCGATGGTTTGGAAATTGTAGGTTTTACGTATTATCTGCAAACGGGTTTTATGACAGGATTTATGCCTCCGGTTCAAATAGGGACTTTCCCACCGCGTGAAAATCCTTCATTTGAAAACCCGTTTACGGGCAATGTGCTTGTGGGTTGGGGAAGATTATTTGATAATTTTTACGGAAACGGCGCGTTGTTTAATTTTACTTTCAGGGTGCGCGATGATGCCGCCGCCGGAGTTTCCGACCCGATTATGGTTGCGTTCAGGAACGCGCAACAACATTTTAGTATGCCCACAGACGCAAACGGAAATGAATTAAACATAACTTTTTCCGGGGTTCGTGAGAGTAACAGCCCAAGATGGGAAGTTGGGCGAATTTATATTGTTCCATAAAATGATTTAAAATTGAGTTACGGAAGTTTGTTATCCGGTAAAGAAAAATAAAATCAAAAAACCCGGTAAGCATTTCACAAAAAATGCTTACCGGGTTGTAATGGTTCCCTCCACAAGTCCGTATTGATAAACCACACGGATAGTGTTACACTTATGCCTGTAAATGAGGAGGGGGCATATTTTGATAAAATTAAATAATTTTTTTTCCATAAAGTTCGCACGCAAATATTTTTTAGCGGGCTTTTTTATTTTGCTGATGATTCCTGTGTTCAACGTAACAAGCTATGCGTGTACTGCCTATCCGTTTCCGTTTGAGGTTACACAGTCCGACGGAACGGAAATTACCATACTACTCCGTGGGGATTCGCGGTTCAGTTGGGCGGAGGACGAAGCAGGCTACGTAATAGCCTTCGATGACACCGGCGAGAATTGGCATTATGCCGGCATTGAAAACGGACGCATTGTGCCTTCCGGTTTGACCGTAGGCTCCGACGAAGGGGTTGTCGCGCTGTACGCAAGGCTGATGCCACAAGATTTATTGCCGCTTTTGGAGCAGGTGGAGCGGTTTGACCACACGCTACTCGCCCCGCCTGTAAATAGCGAAAACGAAAATGAATTATTTCCGATGGCGGTGCCGGCAATGGCAACCAACCAAAGGATACTACTGTTGCTAATCGAGTTCAACAATGTGCAAATGTCCCGAACCGACCTGCACCATCACACATCTTATTTCAGCACTGCGCCCGGCGCGGTAAGCGTAGTCAACTTTTGGCGGGATATGTCCAGAGGGCAGAATGTTTTTATACCCGCGCCGACAACCAACACCATTTCATCCGGTTTCAGCAGAACTGTAGCACTTCCCGCAAATACATGGCCTGCCGAACATGTGACTTGGGCGAGAAACGGCGTAAGTGTAACCATTTCCCCAAGCGTGCATCAAGGCGTGGTTCGGGTGCGCTTTAATATGAACCACCCTATTCCTACATGGGCGAATGTTCCCCGCAATGATGAACATGTAGCCGCTATGGTGTCATTGGCACTTAGGGCAATTCACGAACAGCCAAGCGCGACGTTTGATTTTCGCCTTTCGCAAGACGACCTGCATGTCTACGCAATTGTGGCGGGGAACGAGGCTTCCGGGGGGCGCGGGGCCGGCGGCGGGCAAGTTTGGGGTCATGCGTGGGCGTTTCATCCGTGGGCGATTGGCGGCACGGCGGCACACGGTTTGCGACGCTATGCAACACATGGTGAGATGAGCGGCAATACCCAAATGGGAATAGGGCTCCCCGCTCATGAATTGGGGCATACCCTTGGTCTGCCGGATTTGTATGCGTATAATCAGTCCGGCATACCTCCGTCTGCGGGGCTTGGTGCGTTTTGCCTGATGGCTGATGGTTCTTGGGGAGCACTGACGGGTGAACTCGAAGGGCATTTCCCGGTGGGGCTGAGTGCGTGGCCAAAATATCAACTCGGCTATGTGACACCTGTATCAATTCCTGCCACCGGGGCTTGGCAGGGCAATTTATACTCTTTGGCAAGCAACTCTGCCGGGTTCCGTGTGCTGAAAGTTACCCATCCAACAGACCCACAGCAATATTTCCTTGTCGAAAACAGGCAAACCACAAGCGGATGGGATAGAGGGATGCAACGATGGATGCCGTACCAAGGCGGAATACTGGTTTACCACGTAGATATGAGTATGCGTGACCATCATAGCCCAAACGACAACCCTCACCGGAAATTGGTTGGCTTAGTAGAAGCCGACGGGTCGAATTTTCTTGATACGGGGTCGCATCCAACATATACAGGACATGATGCTTTCTTTCGTGTTGGCGGAAATTTCCATTTCGGACCCGCAACCAACCCGAATTCAAATTTTTACGCACTCAGGAGTGTTGGATATCTTCAGGAAACTGGTATCAGAAATGTTCCGACTGGCATTAACATAAGCACATTGAGTTTCCGTTCCGACACTATGAGTGTTCGGGTCGGTACACCGTCAGCAGTCGGAAATACAATCACCGGCACATTACGCGCAAGCGTTGACGCAAATGGAATCGGCGGCGCAACCGTATCGAGGTTGAATTTGGAGACAGGCGAAAGAGTTGACACCACAACCAACGCGGATGGCAGTTATTTCTTTACACATGTGCCGAACGGGTCGTATGTATTTATTTTTCACATGGCAGGGCGCAACCCGAGAGTTTCAAGACGGATTGATGTAAATAATAATTCGCATATAGTTCATGAAACACTTTTTCAAACAGGAAACAGGCGTTTGCTTGTTGTAACGATTGACGGGCTGAATCCTTTTCCCGCAAACATTCAAGTCAGGCTTGGGAATTTAGGTTTAACCCATGTCGGCGGAATTGTTTGGACGATTTCCGGAACCGGGGATAATAGCATAACCGGCGGCGTGGGAAATTTGGCGGCGGCTTCGCAGGGGCTAACGTTTTCTCCCGCGTCCGTTCAAATAACCGATGCAAACTACGGAGCAAGCCGGCTTGGGTTTGTCAAATTTACAGCGCAGATTGCGCCAACGGTAGTGAATATATCCGCGGGACCGAACCAGTTGAATTTCACTTCTTTTGTTGGGAGAACGCAGTCTTCTTCGCAAACAGTGATAGTAACAAATATGAGTGAAGCAACCGTGATAATGGATGAGTTGCCGTATGACTCGAACTGGATATTTACACCGGAAGACAATTGGAGAACCCCATTCGCGCGGTTTGAGAGAAGGAGGTTTGAACTGAGCTATATACCCGGGCTTGCTCCCGGAACGTACGAATCGATATTTACCATATCCGCAAGTTCAACCGGCGGCACCGCTCCCGTCGGTACCGGCACCTCCGAAATTCGGGCGAGACTATCGGTGAATATTCCAACCGGCTCAATCGCCGGTGTCGTACGGGAAGAAGAGGACGGAGACGTGGTTTTCGGTGCGAATGTCACGTTGGTCAATATGAGTACAGGTGAAAGAAGAGATATTACAACGAACAGCTTCGGCGTTTATTGGTTCACGCAATTGACGAACGGCACGTACCGCCTTGTAGTTACTGGGGCGGGGCGTACCGCTATAATATCAGACCCGATTTCGTTAACAACCCACGGACGCGAGGTGAACATAACAGATTTCATAGTCGGCACCGAACGGCAACGCGTCGCTTTGGTTCGCTTGGAAAATTTGCCGAATCCGCCGCCGCCCGATATAACAGTCAGGATGGGGGAGACGGAGCTTATGCCGCTTATGGATTCTCCCGGATGGTGGCATGGATTCTTTGATTCCGACGGTGGGACGGATATGGTTATACCACATTCGCCGGGGTTTTCTTTTACGCCGCCGCTTACCAATGTGAGTTTTGAGCAAAATCTTGCCATCGCGTTCTTTACGGCATTTGAAGGACTGCCGAGGTTCGGCGATGTTACCGGCAGGGATTTGATTGATTTTGAAGATGTTTTGCTTCTAAGGCGATATATTGCGCGGCATTTAAAGCATATTAACGGCAATATTTGGGTTGACAACAACGGAACGATGTCTTTATTTATCCGCGACGTAGCGGATGTGTATTATGACGGGAATATCAATCTTGCCGATATTATTTGGCTCAGGCGGTTTATCGCGGGTCACAATGTTTATCTTGGGCCTCAACCGTCGGTTTTAGGTATTACAATATCTGATGACGCGCCTGCGGTTCAGGTTTCGGCTGTTGATACTTGCGGAAAGGCAGGCGACTTTGTTGACGTACAGATTTATCTGAGTGAAAACCCGGGCATAGCTCAAATAGGACTTAATGTTGATTTTGACAGCGCGCTTTTAACGGCTGTCAGCACGAGCCCCGGGGCATTTTTGATAACGCTGGATTCGCCTTATCTCCCCACTCCTCCGGGCGAGCAACCAATGTGGTTCTTTTTTGAATCGGAGGAAACTATCAACACTTCCGAAACAGGTATGCTCGTAACGATTCGATTTGAAATTAATCCGAACGCGTTTGCCGGTACAACCGAAATAAACCTGGATGTTTTTGCCGCCTCTATGCTGGACGAATACCCGCATGTCAAATATCATGATGTACACACGGTAAACGGAACCGTGACTATTGAAGGCGATGACGGCACGGTTCGGGTTACAGCCGAAGATGTTGCGGCTGGAGTTCCCGGAACTTATGTAGATGTTGCTTTAAACTTGGAAAATAATCCGGGGTTAATCGGTTTACAATTAGATGTGGATTATGACAGAGACATTTTAACGGCAGTTAGCGTCACGCCCGGAACGCTGATACCCTTACCGATGCAACCGGCTTTTCCCTTATCTGCCGAACAGCCGTTGAGTCTGACCTTCGAGGCTTCGGATTTTGACAATATATACGAAACCGGTGTTCTCGCAACCATTCGCTTCCGCGTTGAGCCGGGTGCGGTTTTAAGCTCTGCGACGGAGATTGCGGTAGAAGGCATTATAGCAATGAGCGGCGAAAGCGACACCGACACGTGTTTTAGTATGCTTGAAATCGTGACAGGAAATGGACAAATAAGCAGTGCGTCCCCCCGTGATATGCTTGCGTATCTCATCGCGAAGGCACAGGGTTTGTTGGACGATACTGCGGTTTCGGTGAATGGTTCTAATATTCCCACAGATAAATTATGGGCGCGTCAGTCTCATCATGATGATTTAAAGAAGGCAATTCTTGATGCTGTGGCTGTTTTGGAGGCTTATGATACGTAGCGACAATCAGGCACAAATACGGTAAACCCCTTTATTCCGCACTTTTCAAATGAGTCTTTTAGCAGTCGTTTAATTGCATTTTCTTGGGGTTTATTAACAAAATAATTAAGGCTGTTCAGGCTGATTCGTGCATGAAGCACGGGTTCTGCTTTGTAAAAATCATTGATATCATATTCCGTTTGATAACTTTCAAGAAACGCCGCCCGATAAATTTCGGCGGATTTTTTGTCATATCCCTGCTTCATCCAAAAGGTTAATTCCGCAATATCGTGAATCCAACAAAGCGAATAAACATCATCCCAGTCAATTAGTGTTATTTCGCCGTCATTAACAAGTATATTTTTTGTAGAAAGGTCTGTGTGGCACAACACAGGCGGATATTTATCGTAAATTTTTAATCTGTCCCGTATCTCCCTACCGATGCGTTCCAGTTCTTCGTCGTCTGTAATTTTATGCGCAAGTAAGTTTGATTTATCACGGTTGTAAATAAAAATTTTTGCGTGGGGGGATATTATTTTCTGTAAGCAGACGGTCAACAAGCGGCAGTTTGCCTTTCTCCGGTCAGTCGTTTTTGTAAATCTTAAAAATATACGGCTTCAATTCTGTTTCAATACGGTATACGCTGTTATTTTCAACGCCCTCAAACCGATGAACGGAAATAATATCTTGATTTATGTCTTTTTCAAAAACGTTTCGGATTTTATCAATTTTATTCATTAGAAAATTTCCTCCCGGAATTTTTCTAAACAATCCTCTAGCAATTTTTTAATTTGTGAGGCGCAGGTGCAGTATTCGTCCAAACTGCCGCCGAAAGGGTCGGAAATTTCCGTCAGACTGCCGGCGTATTCGCCCAGAGTGAACGCTTTTGCGGAGGGACACGCGGTTTTTACATGAGAAAGATGAGCACGGGTCATGGTTAAAACGAGCACGGCGTTTTCTAAAACTTCTGTGGCGGCTTTTTGGGATTTATGCGTGGATAAATCAATTTTTTCCAGTTTCATTGCGGCAACGGCATTTTTACTTGCGGAAGAGGTTCCATACGCACTAATGCCGCAGGACGAAACCGAAATTTTCAGCCCTTCACGCTCAAACATTGCGGCGGCAAGAGCGGCAGCCATTGGCGAGCGACAAGTGTTTCCTGTACATACAAAAATGATTTTAGACATACACAATACGTCCTTCCGCGGCTTTGCGCATTCTGTCCATAATGGCGACTCCAAGCCCGTTTTCCGGCGTTGTTTCTGCGAAAATTAAATCAACATTAAGTCTGTCAAATTCCCTCAAACGTGAAAAAAGGTTTTGCGCGATGGTTTTTTCGTCATTGCCAAGTAAAAGAATTTCCATATTAGACGGCGCGTTTTGAAAATATTTTAAAGTCTTTTTATTAATAAGTACTCCGATTTTTGCGCCGGTTTTATCTTCATCTAAAATGTACGCCGCCACATTTTCAGAATCCCCCGATACCAAAGTCATAGCGGCACGCGGTGCATAGTGCTTGTATTTCATTCCGGGCGAACGTGGCTTTTCATCTTCACTAAACTGTGATGCAGTCCGCAAAGTTTTAATTATTTTAAAAACATCTTCCTTCGTAATTGCGCCGGGGCGTAGAATCACGGGGTTTTCTCCCGTAATGTCTATAACGGTGGATTCCAGCCCTACCTTTGCGCTCCCGCCGTCCAGTGCCATATGAAGCTGTGGGAAATCTTCCAAAACGTGTGCAAGTGTAGTAGGGCTGGGCTTTCCCGCTTTATTCGCGCTTGGCGCGGCAATTATGCATTTTGATTCTTCAATTAATTCTTGGGCAATAGGATGCGCGGGCATTCTTATTCCGATTGTTTCTGTTACGCGGCCGGGATGTCCACCAAGCCACGCGGGCAATTCGGGGTTTTTTCGTGCAACCAAAGTAAGCGGCCCCGGCCAAAATGCTTCGATTAACGCGAAAGCGTATTCGGGCGGGTTTAAGGCAAGTTCGCGAAAACTTTCGATATTCGCGATATGCAAAATAAGCGGGTTATCTCCCGGGCGGCCTTTTTCGGAATAAATTCGCGCAACCGCGTCGGCGTTAAATGCGTCCGCGCCAAGCCCGTAAACCGTTTCCGTAGGAAAAACAACAAGCCCGCCGTTACGAAGGTATTCACCCGCTTGTTTTATTCTGCTACTGCACAGCATTTTTTATATTTTTTTCTGCTTCCGCAAGCGCATGGGTCGTTGCGCCCTATCTTTGCTTCGTTTCTTACGACTGTGTGCGAGCGTTTTTGCTCTACATATAATTCTTTTTGTTTCTCTGCCGTGAAAATATTTTCCCACTCGGGTAAGTTGTAAAGGGTATCCGCCTTGTACTCCACCATTTGCTTGTAAAGCCTGTCAAATTCAATGTCGAAGGCGATTGTAGTTGTTTCTTCGATTTCCGCAATCGGGGGTAATCCGTCTACGCATTCGTGGATTCCGTCAAAAAATGCGCATATTTGTACGTTAGTCATGCGGAAATTTTCCGCAAGTTCAGATACTGTTCCTTCAATACGCGATTGTTTCTCTTTTAAGAGAGTTATATAAATCGCTTTTTCCTTCGCCAAAAATTCGTCCCAAACGTGCTTAACAGGCTGGTTTTGCCTGTCGTATGCAATGCGTTTCCATGCATCTAAAAGTAACATGTTTCCATCTCCTAGGAATTTTTCTTAGAATTTTACCGCATATTGGCGGGTTTGTCTAATATACATATCAATTCCCCAAACTCATATTCACTTTTAAAATCTTTCATCCGGCTTGAAAATTTTATTCGTCTTGTAGCGGGAGATGTTTTAATCTTTCAAACTCTGCTGTCATGGTTGGATTTCCCTTGGTCAGGCGTTTTATGGTTATTTCCTCAAGCTTATTATTGGCTGACCCCAGATGTTTATCTGTTAATGATAATGCTTCTCTTACGTTCATCAAGTGTTTAATAGTCTCATCAATTTCTTCAATTGCCTTGTAAAACTGCTTGGTAGCATTATCACGATGTTTTCTGAATGTAGTCAGATGTGTTTTAAGCGTCGTCTCAAAGGTCGTAATGTCGATATTTTGATTCTTCACTCGCACAAGTTCCGTTTTACATTCGAGTGAATTTTTTGCGGAGTTTCGCAAAATAGTAATCATCGGTATGAAGCATTGTGGACGAATTACATACATTTTTTCATGACTGTACGATACATCCGCAATGCCTGAGTTATAAAAGTCATTGTCTGCTTCCAGTAGTAAAACCAACACAGCATATTCACATTTTTTTTCGTTATGGTCTTTATCAAGCTTTTTAAAAAAGTCCTCGTTCTTTTTCTTGTTGGTTGTTTCATCAGCTTCATTTTTCATCTCGAACATGATGGATATTATTTCGTTATTATCGCCATCGTGTTCACGATAAATATAATCTCCTTTACTGCCTGTTTTTGTATCATTGTCTTTTCCAAATTCTGCATAAGGAAAGGCTGTCCGAATCCTATTAAATTCTATTTCGCAGTGTTGTTCAAGAGTTTCTCCTAGCATCTTTGATGAAAGTCGCGATTTCATATCTTTGTAGCGAGCAAGTTCTTCATCCTTGTATTTAAGTTCATCCTTGTGCTTACTTTCAAGGGATGCTACAGCACTTTGATGTTCTGATTTTAAAATTTTCATGTCGCTTTCAAATGCATCACGTTCTTTTTCAACCTTAGATACGGCTTCTTTAACGGCTGAATTTTTTTCATTCTCGAATGCTTTGAGTCGCTCATTCAATTTCGCAATTTCAGTATCTTTTTTGGAGTTATCTTCCTGTAACGCGTTTTTGGTGTTGGCTTCGGCAAGCTGAATTTCATTTTTCTTTTCAATTTCAAGCGAATTCACTCGTTCTTGTAAACTATCACGTTCTTTTTCAACCTTAGATACGGCTTCTTTAACGGCTGAATTTTTTTCATTCTCGGATGCTTTGAGTTGCTCATTTAGTTTCGCAATTTCAGTATCTTTTTTAGAATTTTCTTCCTGTAACGCGTTTTTGGTGTTGGCTTCGGCAAGCTGAATTTCATTTTTCTTTTCAATTTCAAGCGAATTCACTCGTTCTTGTAAACTATCACGTTCTTTTTCAGCCTTAGATACGGCTTCTTTAACGGCTGAATTTTTTTCATTAACGGACGAGTTGAGTTGCTCATTTAATTTCGCAATTTCAGCATCTTTTTTAGAATTTTCTTCCTGTGCGGCGTTCTTGGCATTGGCTTCGGCAAGCTGAGCTGCACTGTTCACTCTCTCTTGAATATCTTTTTCAAATTCATCGTCTCGGACTTGTTTCACAATTTCTGCATACTTAGATTTATCAACTTGAAATACTGCTTCACAATTAGGACATCTAATTTCATTCATTCCCTCATCCTCCAACTTTTTTCGATAAAATTATTATCTTACTGTTGGATGTGTATTGCAAGGAAAATAACATTTCTTTGTCCATCCCTTCATATACATGGTCGAAGGGGGTGGTCACATAAACAGAAAAAAAATCCTCACAGGCGCGTTGACCCTAACCGCCGCGGGCGTAATCACACGGGTATTAGGTTTTGTGTATCGCATCTACATGTCGAACCTGATGGGCGCGGAAGGAATGGGGCTTTATCAGCTACGGCGTGTTCCCACTATCGAAAATAGCCAAGAAATGATAAACTGAAAAATATGGAGATAAATGTAGAGCAATACGAAAAAATCAAGCATCTGCTACCAGTACCGAGAGGAAATGTGTCAA
>WRBD01000030.1 GCA_009779835.1 Defluviitaleaceae bacterium
CAGATTTGACAAGCTTGACATCATTTACATAGGTTTTATCAAGCTTGCGTTGGTATTCCGGTCTATAAAAAAATCTTCATCTCGTTCTTATTAATGGTATTTCATTAGTGGGAACACGCCGTAGCCAAACCTTTGGGCAATTCGCTTTCTTTGGCTTTGCTAGTTAAGCAAAGAAGACAATGCTCCAAATAAATATATTATGTCGTGAACAGGGAAGTCCGCGATTATACATGCCCTTGTTCTTGCGTTAGCGGGATTTGCAAGCTGTCTTATAATCAAAACATCTGTTGGGGTGAATGTTCTTGTGCTTGTAATGTCTCCTAACATAAATTCTTCCAATACTATTGTCGCAAATCTTTCCGACATATCAGGTAAATCGACACTGCGTAACGTGTTAAACAAGTATAGCATATCGTGGTTGGGGAATTCCGCAAGCGTTGATGCCGTTGTTCTTGAGTTAGAAGGGTTTCCAATTTGTCTCGCAATTAAAACATCTGTCGAGTTAAATATTCCGTTGCCATCCATGTCACCCGGTAACCATCCTCGATTTACAATTGCATCAAATTTTGGTGTTACCCATCCATAATTATCATTCGGCTCAGTATCGTGTATAACAGTAAAGGATAGCGGAATTTCTACATAGGCAGGGTTTCCATTTGATGAGGATATTCTCAGCGTGTCGGCGTAGGTACCGGGCGGCAATCCTGTTACAGGGCGCACTTGTATGTTTGAAGTCCAATCTGCCACTATGTTGTTTAATGGGTTTTGGGTTATTAAAAAATTCGGGGAACCGACGGTTACGGTAACATTGTTCAATGTCCCCGGTCCGCTGTTGGTAATGGTTATACCTTGCGAAGTTTGCGGGGAGTATCCCGAATTTGCGACGGGGAAGTCCAATGAATTTGTGTTTATTGACCAAACAGGTGGAGGCGTTACAGTAAAGGATAGCGGAATATCTCTGTGAGCGGGGTCTCCGTTTGTTGAGGATATTCGCAATGTGCCGGTGTGGGTACCTACTGCCAAGCCCGATACCGGACGCACTTGTATAGTTGAAGTTGCACCGGCTTGCACGGTGGTTGATGGGAATTGAGCTATTTGAAAATTTGCCGAACCGGCGGTTATGCTTGCGGTAACGTCATTTAATGCCCACTGTCCGTTGTTGTTAATTGTTACGCTTTGCGCCGCTTGCGTAGAATATCCCACAGTTGCGGTGAGGAAAGTTATTAAAGGTGTGCTTGATGACCAAGCTATCGGAGGTGAAATAACAGTAAAGGACAGCGGAATATCTCTGTGGGTAGGGTTTCCGTTTGTTGTGGCTATTCGCAGAGTACCGGTGTAAGTGCCGGGCGATAAGCCCGTTCTCGGGCGCACTTGTATAGTCATAGTTGTGTTTTGTGGTATGCCCACCGGCGGTATTATAGAGTAGTCTATTTCAAAAGCCGTTGAACCGACGGTTATACTTGAGGATATCCCGCTTAGCATCCCCGGTCCGTTATTGGTAATAGATACACTGCGCGTTGCTTGCTGGACATATCCCGTAACAGCAGCAGGGAAGGCTATTGAATTTGTGTTTGATGACCAAATAGGCACAGGAGGTGCGGCTAAATTAAGATACCACCGGCTGCCGTTATAATTATCCGTGCCGCCACCGATATAAAGTACCTGCACTGGGGTGTGGCTGTCATTAGAGATTCCGGTACCTAATTGACCTTCCTCATTCCAACCCCAAGCCCAAACTGAGCCATCGTTTCTAACGGCTACGGTATGTTCGCCGCCTGCCGAAACGGTCATCACATTGTTAAGCTCCTGCACCTGCACGGGTGTGGTGCGGTGGTCGATTAAAGTTCCGTCGCCTAACGAGCCGAACAAATTGCTCCCCCAAGCCCAAATTATACCGTTGCTTAAACGGGTTACGGTATGGGCATATCCCGCTGAAATTTCTACCGCATTGTTAAGCCCTTGTACCCGCACAGGAGTGTGGCGGTCGATTGTAGTTCCGTTGCCTAATGAGCCTAATCCATTCCAACCCCAAGCCCAAACCGTGCCATCGCTTTTGATAGCCACGGAATGACCAGCACCTGCTGCAATTGCTGTTACGCTGTCAATCCCTTGCACTCGCACGGGGGTTCTACGGTGGGTCCTGGTTCCATCGCCCAATTGACCGTTTCCATTAAACCCCCAAGCCCAAACTGTTCCGTCATCTCTAAGAGCTAAGGAATGCTCCCCCCCACTCGCAACTGCTATTATATTGCTAAGGCTTTGTATCTTCACGGGAGTGTGGCGGTTGATATTGGAGCCGTCACCTAATTGACTTGCCCAATTGCCCCCCCAAGCCCAAACCGTGCCGTCGTTTCTAATGGCTAAGGTATGGTCGGTTCCGGCTGAAAGTGTTGTTATATTGATAAGACCATGCACCTGCACGGGTTGACTGCTGTTGTTTGTGGTTCCGTTACCTAAATGACCGCCCCCATTGAATCCCCAAGCCCAAACCCTTCCGTTATTTTCAAGGGCTACGGTATGACCGCCGCCTGCTGAAACTTCTATTACATTATTTAGTCCATGTATCTGTACAGGGGTGAGACTTCTGTTGAATGTGTCTATGTTTCCTAATTGACCAAACCAATTACTCCCCCAAGTAAAAACTGTTCCGTTGTATCTAAGAGCTACAGTATGCCAATATCCCCCGTCAATCATGGGGGTTGGGGTAAGGTTGTCCGTGGTAAAGTCTTCCTCATTAATAAAAGGCAGAACATTCATTTCTTCCGAGTTTTCGGAATCACCATACGACACAAACTCTTCCGGTTCCGGGAAAATTTCAACTTGGTAAGTTTCTTCCAATGCAAACCCCGTCGTGCAAAACATCGGAATCACGACTGCAACAAACAGCATAAAACAAATAAACCTTATATATTGTTTTTTCAATTTAATTCTCTCCCCAAATTTACAAAAAATTTATCGGGTGAAAATGTAACATAATCTTAATAATATGTAAATACGCCTTTTCTTTTCTTTACAAGGAAAAGGAAAAGAGCCTACTCCCACCACAGGAAAGGCTCTCAACCACGTTTTTAGGGGGTATGAGTCCCTCTCTTCGTTTACTATTTAAAATATCTGCATCAACCCAAGTTCGGCGGCGATATAAAACAATATAAAGAAAATTACGATCGTAACAACAGCCACAATAATTTTACCGCGCTTAACTTGATTACGAATACGGTTATCGCGGGCTTTTTCGCGTTTCACAACGTCTGCGGCTCTTTTATGTGCATCTAAGTCGAATTTATCTTCATCGAAGCGCGTTGATGTTTTCATGGCTCACCTCCCGATAAAAAACTATACCATATAATGGAAACTCACGCAAGAGCTTATACAGCTTTTATTTGTATCGGAGCTTGAGCGTAATTCAGGGTGATACGAATATCATAACCCGTATCGGTTTGTTGCATATCGAAATGGGTTTCCATTCCGCTGCGGCGCACAATTTCCAAGTTTTCGCGAATCGTGTTCGTTAGAATACGGATATCCCGTATGTATGCTTTGAACGGAATTGTTTTGCCTTTTTTATTGGGCTTACGCAGTACGGTTTCTTCGATTAACGCCTCGGTTTTTGAAACAGTTAAGTTTTCGTCTGCGATTTTTACGATGGCTTCCAGTTGGTCGTCCTCGTTTTCGAGTTTGAGAAGAGCGCGGGCGTGACGTTCGGTTAAATCATTTTCGATGATTTGCTTTTGTACAGACCGCGAAAGTTTAAGTAAGCGAAGTTTGTTTGCAATCGTCGATTGAGTTTTTCCTACCCTGTGCGCAAGTGCTTCCTGTGTGAACGCGTATTCGCCGATTAAATTTGCAAAGCCTTCTGCTTCCTCAAGGAAATGCAAATTCTGTCTTTGGAGATTTTCAATCATCGCAAGAACCGCACTGTCCAAATCGTTGATTTCCACCAGAATCGCGGGAATCGTAGAATAACCCGCGATTCGGCTTGCGCGGAGCCTACGCTCGCCCGCGATTAATTCGTAGCTTGTACCGTTGATTAGCCGCACGCTAATCGGTTGAAGCACACCGTAAATGCGAATGGATTCGGCAAGCTCGTCCAGCGCGGTTGGCTCGAAAATCCGGCGCGGCTGATACGGGTTTGGTTTCACACTTTCAAGCGGAAGATGCAGTATTTCTTGGAATGTTGTCATTAGAGTCACATCCTTTGGCATTTTATGGCATTGTATCATGCGAAAAAATGCGGGTAATGAATTTCCAAAAAATTCGCAATATTTTCTTTCATACGAAATTTTACAAAAAGCACTGTCGATTTGCAGGGTTTATTTGTGGATGTTGCTGAAAAAAGAAAAACTGACCACGAAAGACACGAAAAACACGAAAATTTTCTTTTGATTTTTTTCATGCCTTTCGTGCTTTTCGTGGCTAATGGTTTTAAGAATATCAACCTGTACACGCGCATAGATATAACTTGTCTAGCATGAAGGGTAGGGGAGCAGTTATGGATTTATATAACGGATTAAGCACACGGGAAGCGGCAGATTCCGCGGCGATGCATGGAAATAACGGGCTAACAAAAAAAGCGCGTGTCGGTTTTTTAAAGCGATACCTTTCAAGTTTTGGCGACCCTATCATTCGGATTTTGCTTGTCGCGCTTGGGGTTAATCTGCTGTTACTTTTTCGAGACGCGAATTGGTATGAATCTGCGGGAATTGCCGTGGCAGTGCTTCTTGCAACGCTTATTTCCACGCTTTCGGAGTACGGAAGTGAAACGGCGTTTGAAAAATTGCAAGAGGAAGCCGCGAATATAAAATGCCGCGTTCGGCGCGACGGACGGGTTGTCGAGCTACCGATTACCGAACTTGTTGTGGGTGATATTGTAAACATCGGCGCAGGCGAACGCGTTCCTGCCGACGGTATTCTTGTGAGCGGCGATTTGGACGTTGACCAGTCCACGCTTAACGGCGAGACGAAAGAAGCGCGGAAAACTGCCACCCGCGATGTTTCTCAAAAATCATCAGGGGACTTTCTTTCACCGTCGGAATTATTTCGCGGAAGCGTCGTTTGCGCGGGCGAGGGAATTATGTGCGTGACCCGCGTTGGCGATGCAACATTTTACGGTCAGCTTGCAGAGGAAATACAAGAAGCAACCATTGAAAGCCCACTTAAAACACGTCTTACACAGCTTGCGAAAACAATCAGCCATTTCGGATACGCGGCGGCGGTTTTCGTTGTTTTCGCGAATCTTTTTAATTCGATTGTGATCCAAAACCATTTTGATATTTATCTAATCACGGCGCATCTTTCCGACAAAATGCAGCTTGTGCGCGATTTCATGATGGCAATAACGTTAGGAATCACCGTGATTGTAATGGCTGTTCCGGAAGGTCTTCCGATGATGATAACCGTTGTTCTTTCTGCAAATATGCGCAGAATGCTGAAAGATAATGTGCTTGTGCGAAAGCTGGTCGGAATCGAAACCTCGGGTAGTTTAAATATTTTATTCACAGATAAAACAGGAACTCTTACAAAAGGCGCGTTAGAAGTTGTAAGTTTTATAACCGCAAACGGACGTGTTTTGGACGCGGGGCAATTCAAAAAAACGCCGCTTTTTCAGCGTGTCGCGCTGAATTGTTTTTATAATAACGCCTCACAGCTAACGACAAAAAAAATGCAGTGCGTTGCAATCGGCGGAAACTCCACCGACCGCGCTCTTTTGGAATATGTATCTGAGAACGCGGTTCGCTTACCGCTATGTAAAAAAGGCTTCACAAAGCCGTTTAATTCAAAAGATAAGTTTTCAATAACCGCGGTTTCCGGCGATTTTAAAAAATTATTAATCAAAGGCGCACCGGAAATTTTGCTTCCCGCTTGCAGATTCGCGCTTTATTGTAATGAACCGCGCTATTTTGAATCAGCCGCCGCGCTTAAAGCCATTTTGCAAGCCCAAGCCCGTGACGGAATGCGCCTTCTCGCTTTGTGCGAAGCCGAAAACGAAACAGACGCAAAAACAAAACAAAACCTGACGCTGGTAGGATTCATAGGAATCCGAGATGAAATTCGCCGCGAAGCAAAGCAAGCAATAAAAGAAGTTCTTGGCGCAGGTGTACAAGTTGTAATGGTAACGGGTGACAACCAAGACACAGCCGTAAGCGTAGCGGAGAAACTGGGTTTAATTTCTTCTTCTTCCGAAAAAGGCGTAATAACTTCACGTGCATTAAATCAAATGACAGACGCACAGGTGAAAAAAATTCTGCCCAAGCTTCGCGTAATCGCCCGCGCTTTACCTTCCGACAAAGGACGGCTTGTGCGGCTTTCGCAGGAAATGGGCTTGGTGGCGGGCATGACGGGCGACGGTGTAAACGACGCGCCCGCGCTTAAAAAAGCCGATGTAGGCTTCGTAATGGGCGACGGCACGGAAATTGCCAAAGAAGCCGGCGATATTGTAATTCTTGATAATAATTTCGCTTCGATTGTAAAATCGGTTTTGTACGGGCGCACGATTTTTAAAAGTATTCGCAAATTTTTAATTTTTCAATTAACAATTAATTTTTGTGCTGTCGGCGTAAGCGTAATAGGACCGTTTATCGGCGTTCCCATACCCGTTACGGTAATTCAAATGCTGTGGATAAATATGATTATGGATACTTTGGCAGGCCTTGCCTACGCGGGCGAAACCCCTCTTGCGGAATATATGCGCGAAGCCCCGAAAAAACGAACAGAGCCAATAATAAACCGCTATATGTTCAGTCAAATTCTTGCGACGGGTATGTACACTACTTTGTTGAGCCTTGCGTTTTTCAAACTCCCGTTCTTCGCGGAATCTTTCCGCAACGATGAACGATATCTGCTAACCGCATTCTTCGCGCTGTTCATCTTCGCCGGAGTTTTCAACAGCTTAAACGCCCGCACTCACCGCTTGAATATTCTTGCTTATATCAATAAAAATAAAATGTTCATCGGCATAATGCTTGCCGTTTCCGTTATGCAAATTCTTTTGATATATTTCGGTGGTGCGGTTTTCCGCACAACCGGACTTAATTTCAGCGAACTCACTCTTGTTATTGTTCTTGCTTCCACGGTTATTTTTTTCGACCTTGCGCGTAAAATTATTCTGCGTATTAATAATAGGAAAGGATTTATTTAAAGCAAGCGTAAAATGACTGCACAAGAAGCCCCTCGCGGCTTCTTTTTTTGTGAAAAGCCAATTTACATAAATTTTCACTGAATATCTTTTAAATTCTCTTGACCTGTGCGACGATTTTGTTTATATTTACGATGTATGTAAGAATAATTCTTAGGAAGATGAAGGGAGATTTGATTTATGAAAGAGCGTACATTACGCAAACGCGCATTTGCGTGGGTATTAGCGGTGATGATGGTATTTACCATGATACCAGCAATTGCCGTAGCAGACGGGGGTTACTCCGATGACTACTTATCGTTTGTGGTTGAGGAAAGTGTTCCCGCACAAACGGATGACAATGTAGTTCCATTTTCAACAAGACAAACCCTTAGTGTGCCCCAAGGTCGCACAGCGGTATACCATTTAAGTGATAATGCCTTAATGGAGAAGCTTGCGAGAGCAGATTGGGGCTTGTCTCCGGAGGATGACTTCGATGGCTTTAGCGATGTACCTTCAATCACAGGATTAATACCTGCGGGTGATGGTGATGGCGGCGTATTTACCTTGCTTAGTAATGGTGCAATTCGCATTCAATCTGGAACCACCCAATATGCTGGCTCATGGCAAGGTTTGGATGTTGTGCCGGAATATTTTGAGGGGCTTCAGGTCGGTGACACGATTCAAGTAATAATAGAGCTTAGCGCGTTGCAAGCCGGAAACGGCGGCAATATGCCTACAAATAGTGGTTTCCGTGTAGAGGCCGCCGAGGGGCATGAAGCTCCCGCTCCGAACTCAAGGCACGCAGCAGGTGCAACTTCGGTACCTGGTACTTTAACGCCCGGCGGATCCGGACATTCAGTGGCCGTTGGTAGCATGATTACAATAACGGTTCCCGTTACGGAAGCTTTTATAAATTCCAATATGGAAGTGTGGGGTTGGTGTGATACCGCGGAAAATCGCAGGCGTTTCGCCCACGGTACCCCGGCGTGTACAGCAAACTGTTGTGCAGGTGAAACGGGTATACAAGACCAGCCTAGCTTTCGAATTGCGGGTCATGTGATAATTCCTTGGGTTTTTGACAACGGCGGTCCTGCTGCAGGAACCGGAGGTTGGGATGCAATAATCCATGATATTTTAGTCCACGGTGAGCGTGCACCCTCCGGTCTTACCGTAGAAGAAGCAAATACAGCAATTGCGTCCGCTCGCGTTGCGGTAGAAAACTTGCTTCCTGCCGCTCCTATTCCCGCGATTTATGGTGCTACCGTTACAGCTCTTACAAGCGCAATCAACGGTTTAAATATACCGGACGTGAATATTGCTATAACACCGGCTCTTGCCGTAACTGGAGCCGACCCCAACCGCACACTTACCGGAACTGTTACCTTCACAGTGCCGGCAAATGCAATGATGAGTGGCACAGCCCACTCCGCTAACCCATTGCCTATAAGCATTGCGGTTTCAGCAATGCCCACAGACCCGAACGAAATTCTTGCGAGTGCAGTGGATGCAGTGGAAGATTTAATTGTCAGCGCAAATTTCGATCCGGTGAGTTTTGCCGATGTCGATGATGTCATAAACTTTGTAAATACTTTCTTATATGAACTAGGTCTTTCCGTTTTGGCAGCCAATACAAATTTAACTGTAACACCCGCTGTTAATGGAACAGAATCTAGCCCCGATGGCGTAGATGGTAGTATTTCCGGTACAATTACTCTTTCCCTTGAAGGTGCAACTCCTGCTACAATATCTATTAACGTTGATATCCCCGCAGTACCTTATGATGTTGACCCAAGCATTGTATGGCGATCGAATATTAACCAATCTTTAGCTGCTGCATTAAGTGCAGGTGAAACTGTAAACAATTTGATGCGCTCAGGAGACAACACCGCATTCTCAGTTGTTGATGGTGCATTGGTTGTGTCTAATCGTACGGAATCGTGGCATGCACTTGATATTAGTCTTGAAGAGATGGGACTTGTTGACGGCACAAATTACAGCTTAACTGTTAAAGGCGCAGGCGCAACAAACCAATTGCAACTTCTATTCCCATTAACCGCTGCTCCTTGGGATACCGGTATCGTAACAGGCTCCGGCGGTGAGGTTTCTATGGTGTTTACGTCTACAATGCCTATAGTGGACGGCGTAACCGTAGACCCGCCGAGGATTAGAGTTCGCACAAACGGAACAGATAATATTACTATCACTGAAATTGTAATTAGAACACTTGACCCCGTTGATTGTGGCGACTGCGGTGAATGCGAAGACTGCGACCCCGACACAGGTTGCGGTGATTGCGGCGACTGCAAAGATTGCGATGACGGCGATGTGAATTTTAGTTGCGCTTGGTGCAGAGACAACGGTTGCAACAATTGCCGCGGAACAACCGGCAGCGGCGGAACCGGCGGTGGCGGCGGCGGTAGCTGGGCTTGGTGGACTACCGGTGTTCGTGGCGGAATCGGTAGCGGTAGCGGCAGAACTGTTCCCGGTGCGACAACGACTGTACCTCGTCCTACACCCGCACCCGCACAACAAACCACTCCCGGTCCCGAAGGTAATGTTCTTCCCGTTCCCTCAACCGGAGCATCGATTCTGCAACTTAACTTGGGCAGTGCAAGCTACAGCTTAAACGGCTCAGTCGGAAGTATGGATGTTGCTCCCGTAAGCATTGACGGCAGAACCATGGTTCCCTTCCGTTTCATTGGCGAAGCTCTTGGCGCGCAAATTGGATGGAATGACGCAACCCGTACCGCAACATTTACACTGGGTACGAATGTTGTCAGCGTAACAATAGGTCAACCCCTCTATGACGGTACCACTTATATGGGTACACCGGTAATCGAAAACGGCAGAACCTTAGTTCCCGTAAGATTTATTTCCGTTGCTATGGGCGCAGAAGTTGAATGGGTTCCGCCAAGCACAGTTATTGTAAGATTCGGCGGACAAGAAGCTCCTGTTGCCGAAGAACCCGTAGCAGAAGACCCCATTGAAGAAGAAATCGTTGATGAAGAAACTCCCGATGATGAAGAACCCGTTACTCCCGCTTCAACCGGTGAAATTATTATGGAAGTAAGCATCGATGCTACGTTAGTTGCCAGCCTTATGGACCAAGAAGCAGAAAGTCTTAGCCTTGCAGGTATTGACGACGGTGCAGCGAGCGTTAAGTTTGAAAACGGCGCATTGGTTGTATACGGTCGTGCCGGTACCCAATGGCCTGGGTGGCAAGGTATTGACATAATGTTGGATGACCTTGATTTATCTGCAGACGGTATGTATGCATTGACCGTTGAAGGTATGGGTACAGGTTCGCAACTTGGGCTTGAATGGCCTTTAATTGGCGATCCGTGGGATACCGGACGTGTAACAGGCTCTAACGGTTCCGTAACCATGACATTCTCCGGCAACCCGCAACAAACCCCCGGAATGACAGTTTCTCCCGGACAAACCGAATGGAGAATCCGTGTAAACGCAAGGGGTTCAGATGATGTGAACAAAGGCGACTTTACAGTCACAGCAATAAGAATTGTGCGTATGTCATAAAATAAAAATCTCCGTAAAAAAGGGGCTGTGCGTTTTGCACAGCCCCCTTTTCTTTTACCGCCGCATTGGGCTTACGTGAATTTGTGTGGCTTCCATGCCGGTTTTGCGTTTTATTATGTCAACAATTTGCGCCAGTTCCGCTTCTGTTAGTGTTTCATTTGAAACGATTACATCTACGGAGTTATCGGAAATTCTTACATAGGCTTCGGCGAATCCTTTGGATTCGATTAGGGCTTCGGCGGCGGTTTCGCGTTCTATGCGGCGCTGGATTTCCAGCATTGCGTCGGCGGCTTCGGCGCGGTGTTCGTCGGATAAATTAGCATTGTTAATTAACTCGTTAAGAATTGCGCGTTCGCTGCTACGGGATTGTTCGCGATTAAGGCGGTTTTGTACGAAGGTGGAATCGCGGCTTTGGTTTACGAAAATTGCTTCGCCCGCTTCAGAAAGATGTTCTTCGTTGGTCGGCAGTGTTGCGATTTCGCTAAGGTCAAAGTTCCATTGAAAATCGTCGCCGGATACGGCTATTGTCGGGTTATGGGTCGATGTCCATGTCGCTCCGATTAATCCCGAATAATCTTCAGGGAACAAACTTGTCAATGTTCCGCTGTCAGGAATTAGTGCCGCTACTTCTCCTTGGTCTGTAAGCAAATAGCCTACGGTCAGGTCGCCCGAACGTGTATCGTTCCAGCTTAAATAGCCTGCAACGGCTATCATTACAACAAGTGCTGTAATTATAATTTGATTTCTTTTTAATACAAACATTTTAAAAACTCCTCCCGATTTTTTAATTCACTTTCATAGTTAAAACTTGAACCATATGTGCTTCCAGTCCCAAAACGGCGCGGGCGGCGCGGGTTAATGCATCCCTCACAAACGGGCAGTCACCCCCTTCGGCGATTATTACAATACCCTCAATGCGAGGCTCTATCTCTCGTAGAATTAGCGGCGTGTCGGTTCCTTGACGGTCGGTGAGAATCACCGTTTTTTCCGCGCTTTGGTATTGATGCGTCTCGCGGGAACCGCCTTGAGCATCCTGCTCTGTCGTGTACGAGCGGCTTCCGCTTACGTCAACGGCAAAAACCGTTTCGCGGCTGCCCGGCAGATTAACCATAACCCGTACTTTGCCCGCATTTTCCACCAAAGAGAAAAATTCCTCAAGCCGTGCTTCAATTGCAAGCTCATGCTCAAAATTTTCTCTTGCGGCGGCCGGTTCAACCTCGGATTCCGCAAAACTATAAAAAGCTTCGCGTATATATTCTTCCGGCTCTTTCGCAAACCGCTGTGCCACCAGAAGAATCGCACCGAACGCAATACACACCGCCATTAATAAAACAATTTTTTTGTTTTCCATGTTGCGAAAATACTCCGTCATGTACGGCTCACCTCGCTTTTGTAATCACCTAACTTCTACATATATATGTGACGTGGGCAGGTTGTAGAATTCCGAAATTAAATTTTTTACGGTTTCTGTGTGCGGGCAGTTTTCGGCGGGTGACGCGTCGCCAATTCTAATCGGGCTGATTTCCGGAGGTTGAATTCGTATAAGCGGAACGCGTCCCGTTTCGTTGCTTTGTGAAAGTTTTTCCGCGCTTACAGTTATGCGAACGTCGGTAATCGCGCCGAAATCCGGAGAATACGAAAATTCTGCCGAATGAACGGCAAAATCATTCGCATTAAGAAGCCGTGTAATTTGTGCTTCAAGTTGCGTCTCGAACGAGTCGCGCAAATGATTATCCCACCACTCGGCATAAGCGGAATCCAAATCGTCATTCACAATCTGAACGGGAACATTCCCTGCAAACCACTGTGTAATGGGAATATCCCGTCCACCCAAAAGTCCTGCCAGCGGCTGAATCATTAAAAGCAGCAATACAAACCCAAGTACAAGTGAAACAAATTTCCGATACTTTCCCGCTGGCGCGAAAATTCCCGCCACTGCCGCAAACAACAGATAATACGTTATATTCCCAATGTACTCAAAAAATGCCGGCATGGAACTACCGCCTATCTGAATTGTATATGGGAAATTTTATGTACAAGCTGTGGAAGATATGCCACAGCAATAATGCTAAATCTCAAATAACTTCTTTGCGTTTTCGCCGGTTATGTTACAAACAGATTCCACTGTTTCGCCTTTTATGTCTGCTATAACTTCGGCGATGTATGAAATATAGTGGGATTCATTGCGTTTTCCGCGATGGGGTTCAGGGGAGAGATAGGGGCAGTCGGTTTCAAGAAGGATTTTTTCTAAGGGAATTGCGGCTACTGCTTCTTTTAATGTGTCTGCTTTTTTGAAGGTGATTACGCCTCCGATTCCGATATGAAAACCCATTTCCACGTAATCCCTCGCAAGAGACGCATCACCGGAAAACGCGTGAATAACGCCGCGCCGCACAGAAGATGCGGAAATTGTTTCGAAAACTTCATCGTTTGCGTCGCGGGAATGGATTATTGCAGGCAGATTTAATTCGGCTGTAAGCTCCAACAGCTGTTTGAACCAAAATCGCTGTGTTTCCTGCGGAGAAAAATTATGAAAAAAATCCAGCCCTATTTCGCCAAAGCCTACGACTTTTTTGTTCTCGCACATTTTTGCGAGTTCACATACAACATCGTCGTTCAAACCTTTTACATAATGTGGATGCGCGCCAACTGTCGCGAACACATACGGATATGCTTCCGCTAATTTTATGGAGTCTTTGGATGTTTTTAAATCACAACCAATGTTAATTATTTTTTCAACGCCGTTTATAGGCAGGGCTTTTAATAGTTCGTGGCGATCGCTCTTATAACGCCCGTTGTCATAATGCGCGTGTGTGTCAATTATCATGGTTTCTTCTCAATCCTTGGAAATGCCGCCGACCCTTTTGTTACGGTGACAGCGCGTGGCAGAAGCCCGAATTTTTTCGCACTTTCCCATTTGTAAAGGGCGGGGTCTGTGATATTTAGTTGCTCGCGAATAATCGTGGGGGTGTTCGGCATTACCGGGGTAATTGCAATTGCTAAGATTCGCAGGGTTTCCGCCAAATTGTACAGTACGTTTGCCAGTTCGGGTGCTTTGCTTTCGTCTTTTGCAAGAACCCACGGTGCAGTTTCATCAATGTATTTGTTTGCGCGGCGCACAAGATTCCAAATTTCGTTCAAGGCTTCGGAGAACGCAAGTTTTTCCATGCGGGCTTCAACTTTTTCAAGCATGGAAGTTGCCATTTCAATAAGTTCGCGGTTTGGATCGGAGTTTTCTTCTTTTGACGAAGGCAACGTGCCTCCGAAATATTTATCAACCATTCCAACCGTGCGCGAAAGAAGATTTCCGAGGTCGTTGGCAAGGTCGGCGTTGTAGCGGGTTATAAGCGCGGCCGGTGTGAAATTACCGTCCGGCCCGAAAGTAAATTCACGCAATAAAAAATAACGCATTGCATCTACGCCGTATTCGTCCACCAACGTTTTGGGGCAAATGGCATTGCCTAAGGATTTCCCCATTTTTTGTCCGTTGTATTGTAACCAGCCATGCCCGAAAACCTGTTTTGGCAACGGTTCGCCAAGCGCAAGCAAAACGCATGGCCAAATAATTGAATGAAAACGCACAATTTCTTTTGCCATCAGGTGCAAATCCGCAGGCCAATAGCGTTTGTACAGGCTGTCGTCATCGGACAGAAAACCCAGCGCGGTAACGTAATTCGGCAACGCATCAATCCAAACATAAATAACATGCCCGGGGTCAAAATCTACGGGAATGCCCCACTTGAACGATGTGCGTGACACACATAAATCTTCAAGCCCCGGCTTAATGAAATTATTTAACATCTCGTTACGGCGAGAGAGGGGCATTAAGAATTCCGGGTTTTCTTCGTAGTGTTTAATTAGCGCGTCTTGATATTTACTCATTTTGAAGAAATAACATTCCTCTGAAATTGTTTCAACCCTTCGGTTGCAATCGGGGCAGTTGCCATCGTTTAGGTCGCGCGCGGTGAAAAAAGTTTCGCAAGGTGTACAGTAAAGCCCTTCGTAGCTACCCTTGTATATATCGCCCTGGTCGAACAATTTTTTAAAAAGCCGCTTAATGGACTCACGATGCGCGGGATTGGTTGTGCGCTGATAGAAGTCATATTCGCAGTTCATAAGTTTCCAAATGCCCTTGAAAGTAGCCGCCAAGTCGTCTACGAATTTTTGCGGCGAAACTCCCGCTTCCGCCGCGGCGCGTTCCACTTTTTGTCCGTGTTCGTCAGAACCCGTTAGAAATTTCACATCGTAGCCGCGAGCCTTTTTATAACGCGCCATAGTATCGGCGGCAACGGTTGTGTACGTGTGACCGATATGTGGGTCGCCGTTCAGATAATAAATCGGGGTTGTGATGTAGTAAGTTTTCATTCGTTCCTCCTGAAAAAATTAATAATTTCCGTTGCTTTCGGTGGGCAACCGGGGACGTAACGTAAAAAATTTCGCGTGCAGTTGCCTATACCGATGGCACCGTGGTTGTGTTTTTCTTTAAAGCCTTGACCTATGAATATATGTTCGTTTGAGCCGCCCGCTCGGTGCAATGCGAAAATTAACGCGGCATAGCACGCGGAACACGCTCCGTTTTCGTCAATTCTTTTTTCGTAACGAGCGGCAAGACGTGTAGATTTTGCGTTATTCACGGGCTTTTTGTCTGCGAAAAGTTCTTTTATCGGAACTTCGGGTGAAAAAAATTCACCAAGCCCCCATTTTTTTGCGATATTCAGATATTCAACATCTTCGGGCTGATAGCCGATTAATTCCGCGCAAAAAGAATCGACCGTAATTACGTTATGCCCGGCAATTATTCGATTCGCATAAAACGGATTCCCGCCTTCCTCGAAAGTTAAATCGCCGCAGATTCCGTCTACCACGCAATAATTAGTCGACAAAAGCGCGTTTAACGCCGCAATCGGTTTGTGCAAACCAAGTGTGTGAAACCTCCGTTTTTCTTTATCGGGAATACAACCCTTTAAATTTTTCATATTGCACGTGAGATTCGTTTGACAATGTGCTTTTAAAACAGGCACGTTTATAAGGAAATCAGTTTCCAATGCGCGCTTACAGATGTCCATTGAAATGCCTTTGTATTCCACACGTTCGCAAGAATCCTCTTTTAAACACGCAAGAGAAACGCCATATTTTTCGCGAAGCGGCTCGTATCCGCAAGCTTTAAACGCGCGAAGCGTGTCATCGCCAATCCACGAGCTTTCGATAATGGAAATTTTACTCGCCACCACTCCGAATTCCAGCAAAAAACGTAAAATCCCCGCAACAACTTCGGGGTGCGTTGTGGCACCTTCGCTTGCAGGGCGTGAAACAACTAAGTTCGGTTTAATCGCAACAGAAAAATTCGGCTTCAAATAATCCGAAATATCCGAAGCGAGAAGTGTTTCATATGTGATTTTTTCAATCTCCGTGCCATAAGAAACAACCAGCATTACAACCTCACAATATCAATAGAATAAATAAAAAACGGAACAGCCGCGCCCTCGGCATTTGTCGTAATTCTGATTGCGCCCCATCTTTCTACTTCGGAGCGGCTCATGATATATTCAAGAGTAAATGCGTAATTACTTGTAAAGGCAGTGGTGTTTTTCCATACATATCCCGGAATTCCTTGAAGCATAATTATGGCATCGGGGGGGGCATCGCCGTCAATGCGTCCGGTAACTGTTATTTTGTATTGGTTTGCCGGATGAAGTTCCATGCGGGCAATATTAATGTCAATGCCGTCCCAGTCGTTAAAACGATTTCCGACATGAATGGCGGATACTTCACCGTGTTTTATAATGCGAACCGCCGGCAGACCCGAGCAATAAATAAACGGCGCGTTTTTCCCAAGTTCCTGCGCAGTATCGAAAGCCATAATTTCAGTATCGGGTTCGGCTTCAAATTTATACACGACACTTCGCGTATCTGTTTCATCTTCGGGATGAACTTCCTGACGCGTAACCAATATACTGTCGATATATAAATCCATAAGCGGTTCATAATTTCCCCAAAAAACCGTATGCACAAACAAAACTAAATTAAGCTGTGCTTTTTCCAACGTATGCGAAACAGAAAATACAGGGCTGGGCGCGATATGCTGCGTAATTTGACCATCTTCCGGATAAGATGCAATAAGCGCGACAGACCAAAATTTATTACCGACCATCTCATTTGTTCCGATGCGCCCCGTAACGGTGATTCTGTCGCCTTCCATAACACCCGGAATATCTTTAATGCGAATGTCAATGCCGGATTCTATTCTGGAACGGTCATAAATACATATGGATTTTATATCTTCAATACCCTCGATTCTTGCGGTGGTTGGGGGGGTATACCGGGCATTAATAGGCCCTTCCGTATCAAAATTGCCCGCGTCAACATTCGTCAACGCCTGCTGTAAATCATAAATAATTATCATTTATAACCCTCCTACTCGTCAAGAAAGCAAGAAATATCATCACATATAGTTTCAAATTCGCTGTGAAGTAAATTTGTGGATATATTGTCCAAAAACGCCTTTGTTTCTTTTTTCCACGGATGCTCTTTTAATTCTTCAATGGCGGCGCGCGCCATTTTTTTGTTGTAGTTGTCACAGGCTTCTTTTACAATGTTTAATTTTTTGCGTAGAAGTTCTTTATTTTCTTTAGCATTTTCGGGTTCTACTACTTCGCGTGACATGCTTTTCACAACATCGCGGAGGTCTGTAATGAAAAGATCGGTGTCCTTGCGGATAACTTCAATTAATTTACCATTGCCGGCTTGTTCAAGACTTCCCGCTATGCCGGAAAGTTGTATTTTGCCCACGTTTGCCAGCGCGGATTTCATTCCGTGAGTGTTTATTGTATATAGTTTGAATTCATATTCGCCCCAATCATCATTTTTCATAAGCGAGTCAAGAACTTCTATAGCGCGGTTTGCATCGCGCAGGAATGAATCAAGAACCGCGCCCGAAAGGTCTTCCATTGATGAGGGTTTGGATTTTTTTGCGGCAGCAATAACTTCGGGCAGCTGTTTGTCGCGGACAAATGTCATTAAATAGCTGTTTAGTCTTGCAACATCAATCGGTTTTGAGATGAAGCCCACAAAACCGTTTGCAATAAACAATTCCGCCTGACCTAAAATTGTATTCGCGGTTAACGCGATAATGGGTTCGTTGTAACCGAACTCGCGGAGTATTTTTGCGGTCTCGATGCCATCAAGACCGGGCATCATGTGATCCATGAAAATTATATCGTAGACCTTGCCCGATTTAATTTTTTCAATGCAATCGTAGCCGTTTGCGGCTGTTTCAACCACAAGACCATAAGGTACAAGCAATCCTTTTGCCACAAATAAATTACTTTCAACATCGTCAACAACAAGAACTTTTCCGTAAGGCATATGCTCGTACTCGAAATTGTTGCGCGTTTGGAAAGCTTTCTGCGAAAGCTGAAAACTTTGCAGATTGTTTGCAATTGCTTTGCCGAGAACATTCTTGCTTCCTACTCTCTGCGGTAGACGTACATAAAATGTAGTTCCGGAGCCGACTTTGGAGTTTGCCGTGATATGACCGTTCATCATGCCGATTAAACGGTTTGTGATGTTCATGCCAAGCCCTGTACCTTCAATTAAACGGTTGCTTGATTCGTTGAAACGTATATATTCACTACTGAAAAGAGACGTAAGTTGTGTTTCTGTCATGCCTTGACCTGTGTCTTGAAGCTCAACGATAAGAATTGCGTTATCGCCGTGACCGCGCTCGTGCGTGAACGATAGATTGACTTCGCCATCACGTGTGTATTTAAACGCGTTTGAAAGAATATTGTTTAATACTTGTTTAATGCGAAGCTCGTCGCCAATCATAATTTTGGGTAAGTTCTCGTCAACGTGTAAATTAAATTTAATGTTCGGGCTTCCGACGTGCATTAAATTTAATTGAACGGTGTCGAAAATCATACTTGCTACTTCATACGGCTTGTTGAAAATTTCCATTTTGCCCGCTTCAACTTTTGAAAGGTCGAGAATGTCATTGATAATCGAGAGCAGAACATTCGACGAAGAACGGATTTGCAACATGGCTTCTTCCGTTTCGGGCGGAAGATTTGTTTTTAACAATTGGATATCGCACAAGCCCATGATCGCATTAAGCGGCGTGCGAATTTCGTGCGACATTCTGGCAAGGAATTGACTTTTTGCGCGGGATTCTTCTTCCGCGACTTCGATGCGTTTCATTTCGGCAATCATTTTTTTAATTTCGCGAAGGTCGCTGATATAACACGCCATAATCGGATTATTTTGATAATCCAAATATACCATTGTCACATCGCACGGAATATATTCGCCCGTTGAAACGGATATGTGCGTATGCTCAAAACGCATTGCTTCGGACGTGTTCACCCATTCAAACGACGTCGGCACCTGCATTGGTTTTCCTTCGGGCGAAACCTTCGGGAATATTTCGCGGTAACGTAAAAGCGCGTCAGCTTTATTTTCAAAGCCGAATAATTCGACGGCGGCAAGATTGCAGTCCAGCGCGGTAACATTTTCGCGCACAAGAAAACATGCAAGCGGCGTCGCATTAAGCATTAATAATGCGCGTTTGTCAGCTTCACCTGCCGCGTCAACCGCTTTTCTAACTTCAGAAAGGTCTAAAAAGTACGCCATTATATGCGGATGATTATCGCGGATTGTGCGAACAAGGCGGACCTCGCAAGGTAATATTGTTTCGTCAATACGCGGGAAATCGCCTTCGTAACGCGCAAAACCGCTTTCAAGTGCATGCTGAAAAAAAACAGACGCTACGTGTTCGCCCGCCCAAACGCCCTTAACACGTGAAAGAAACGCGTTTTTATCTGAAAACCCGAACATATTTACAATTTGGCGGTTGCAATCAACAATTTCCATGTTTTCATCCCAAAGTTCCATGCCGACAGGCGAGTTGTCCATAAAAACTTTCATGGTTTCACGGGCTTCGCTTTCGCGTTCCATTGCTTCGTAGACATCGGAAAGGTCGCGGAAATAACCCATCACGACAAAGTTTCCGTTGTTTTCCGTGCGCACAAAAGAGGCCTCTGTGTACATAAGAGAGCCGTCGATTTTCTGACGGATAAACTCATGCTTAGAATAGCCTTCTCTGAACGCTTCCAATAAGTATTCCTGAATTAATCTTTTAGATGAACGCCCGTTTGGTTGAACCGGCGGCATAAGGCGCATAAAATGTTCCAAATAATCGGATTTTTCCCGAAAACCAAACATTTTCACGGCTTCCATGTTGCAGTCTATTGCGTTAAGGGTATTGTCAAAAAAATTTACCGCCATCGGCGCGGAGTTAAGCATAAGTTCGTGGTTGCATGCGAAAGGCTCGCCGTCTTTGTTAAAGCAACTGCTCATTAGAATCACTCACCTGTTTTTATGCTATTTTCCTTTAATTGTCATTTGAACCGACTTGAATTGCTCATTAATCGATTGAAAAATTTTTGCGATTTCCGGGTCGAAGCGTTTGCCAGAATCTTTCATTATGATATCAACCGCTTTTTCGTGTGAGAAAGCGGGTTTGTACGGACGCTCGGAAATAAGTGCGTCGTAAACGTCAGCGATTGCCATAACGCGCCCTTGAATGGGAATGTTAAGTTCTTTGTGACCATGCGGATATCCCGAACCGTCCCAACTTTCGTGGTGAAACTCGGCAAAAAGCAGAGCGTTTTGCAGGAACTCGTCATCGCCGGTGCGCTCGATAACGCGGCTGATAATTTTCGCACCGTTCGATGCGTGGTTTTTCATTAAGGTAAATTCGTCGTCTGTCAGACGACCAGGTTTATTTAAAATAGTATCGGATACGCCTATTTTGCCTATGTCATGAAGAATAGCGCAAATGCCCATCATTTCTAAGTCCCAATCTTTAACTTCATCGTTGTAAACTCCTACTTTTTGCATTTCCGCAACAATAACTTTTACATATTCTGAAGTGCGCTCAATGTGACCGCCTGTCCCCGAGTCGCGGTTTTCTACCATGTCTGCCAAAATAAAAATCATATTTTGGTGATTTTTTGCAAGCTTTTCCGTGTGCTGTTTAATAAGAAGATGAACGTCGA
Organism: Defluviitaleaceae bacterium; assembly: GCA_009779835.1. Lineage (GTDB taxonomy): Bacteria > Bacillota > Clostridia > Lachnospirales > WQUN01 > WQVC01. Next base: position 20,707 of record WRBD01000030.1, read on the forward strand.
TGTGCAACCTCACGCGGTTCAGAAGCACTGGCGTTGAGAATGGTTTTGTTACAAAGTCTACTGCGCCGCTCTCGAAACAACGCGCTTCGACTTCCGCGGAACGCATGCCCGTTAAAAAAATTACCGGAATAGCCTTATGTTCCTTGTCTTTTCGCAGCTGCTCCAGCACTTTAAAGCCGTCCATCTCCGGCATTTCAATATCCAGCAGAATTAAATCCGGTTTCATCTTGTTTAGAATAGTAAACAGACGCGCACCCGAAGGAATGGTCATTACATCATAAACATCCTCTAAACTTTCCTCTGCCTTCGAGAGGTTTGTGTCATTGTCGTCAACAACAAATACAGTTTTTCGCATTGCAATCTCCCTCTAAACACGGTTTTTAATTTTATGTTCAAGAATGTCCATCAGTAATCTTTCGTGTTTTTCATTCATTTCGCTGAAATCAAAGCTGAAACCAATGTCGTAGTTGTATGAGCGGGTTGTTGTGTTTGTCACATTGCGCACAAGTTTTGCCGGAACCATGTATATGCTGCCCTGTTTAAGCGTAAATTCCAGCGTGTATATCGTTCCGAGAGGGGATTCAATAGCAGTATCGGTAAAAAGCCTAATACCGTTTTTACTCATATCATCGGATACCGCATCGCAAATCCATCCGTCGGCATTCATCTTGGTGTAATCGTCGGTGTATTTGTGAATCCGAACTTTCAAAGTAATTTTTAAACGAAAGTTCTTTCTGAGCGGTGTATCCTTTATCGGAGAAATTACTTTAAACTCCAATGCATCGTGAATCGCTTCTTTCTTTTCACTGATTCTTACAAGCATGGCTTTAAATTTATACGAGGTATCGTTAATAATAAAAGTAACTTCCGGCTCCAGTTCTTTAAGCTCTTCAATGTTTCTTGAAATTTCCGGACTCACAATGTAAAATTGCAAATGGTCTATATTGCCATCGAAGAGTCCTTCGATGACTGTTTCATCATCGTAAGTAAATGTAAAATCTGTTCCTCTTGGTACTTGATGAATGTACATATTATTTCCCCCTTGCATATGTTTTGTTTCATTCATTGTACCGAATTTTTTTAACGGCGACAATAGCAGACTGCTCGCATAATAAAAAATTCTTGACAAGTAAAGAAATGAAGTGTAATATGTCGCTCGTGGCAAGGATTAAAAATTTTTTGGCCCAGTAGCTCAGTTGGTTAGAGCGCCGGCCTGTCACGCCGGAGGTCGAGGGTTCGAGTCCCTTCTGGGTCGCTACAAGGAATACGCTGGAAACAGCGTGTTTTCTTTATGTTTCGAGTATTATTTTTCTTTTGTCACCTGCTATAAATGTCATTCTATGACACGCTAAAAACATATTTATGTGGCAAATTATTTAGCTACCCCGCCTAAGTCTTATGCATTGCTATATTTTCGACTTGTCCTTGCTTGTCATTTTTGATGAATTCTGCGAATGGTATTCCCGCTCCGTTTAATATTTCACAAAATAATTCCGAGATTAAATAAGCATTTTGCCTCGACCGACAAGTTTTCCATAGTTATTGCGTTCTCTAGGAGCATAAACCTATTTTTGAACACGGAGTGCAATTAAAGGATAATGTTTTCTTGAAAAGAGAACTATAATTAAATTCAATGTCATCATAAGCGGCTCTTATGAGTGATTAATAGAGCTTAGGACATTAAAGAAAAATATTTTTAAGAACCTGTTGACTTTGACAATGTGTCATAGTTTATAATGACATTGTAAGGTGAGAAATAATGGAATACACAATCAAAAATCTATCAAAAATGTCGGGGGTCAGCACCCGAATGTTGCGGCATTACGACAAAATCAATCTCTTAAAGCCATCGAGGGTTGCAGAATTAAATTATCGTTTTTACGATCAGGAGCAAGTCGATACTTTACAATAAATTTTATTCTATAGGGAGCTTGACTTCTCTTTGAAAGAAATAAAGGACCTGCTGTCCGCTTCTGATTTTGATAGAGCGAATACATTTGATACCCATCTTTCTATTCTTCAAAATAAACGAGAGCGGTTAGACATGTTGATTTTGAATGTCACGAAATCCATAACCGCCATAAAAGGTGGGATTGCAATGAAAAATCAAGAAAAATTCGAGGGATTCAAGCAAACACTCATTGATGAAAACGAGCAGAATTACGGTGAGGAAGTCCGTGCAAAATATGGTGATACGGTTATTGATGAATCTAATGAAATTCTGAAAGGATTAACACAAGAGCAGTACGACGAGAGTGAAAGGTTTCGCACTCGGTTCGAGGAAACTATAACAGCCGCCCTTGCTACCGGCGACTCTGCCGGAGAGCTGGCACAGAAAGCCTGTGATTTACACAGGCAATGGCTCATCGTGTTTTATCCTAAGTACAGCAAGGAGTATCACTTAGGATTAGCTGAGATGTATGTTGCTGACGAACGCTTCAAGGCAAATTATGAAAAACTTGCTGTCGGGTGTACTGAGTTTCTGGGTAATGCAATCAATATTTATTGTAAGAATGCTCCTTTAAACAAGTATGGTAAGTGAGATAAAACTATGATAAGCCAAATTGAAAAACATATAAGGGTTATTGCATTTACAGCATTATTATTAACTGTGACATGGCTCGTTTTTATGGGGATTTCTATGTCACAAATACAATCAGCATGGACAGACATTGATTACTTGGAATGGGTGTCACAGCCGGATATTTTCTATTTAATCAACTATATAAACGTCACAGTTTTAACTGTTGTTGTTATTGTATTGTTCACCGTATTATTTAATTATTTGTCGGAGAGAAACAAGACATTGGCGATTTTAGGCATTGTTTTTATACCCATATACGGCGTTCTTAATCTCACTTGCTATTCAATTCAAATTTCTGTTGTTCCTTTAATGGCGGCAAAATCATTAAATACATCAAACGATGCTTTATTTGTTGTTGAATTAATACAGGCAATCAATCATTCCTCTATTGGATTTATAAATGGATTGGCGTATGCAGTTTTAGGCATTACTTCAATTATTTATGGATATATGTTGATGAAAAGAGCAAAAAAGGTGTCAGGGTCATTGCTTTTATTAAACGGCGTGCTTTGCATTATTGGTTTTGTCGGGTATATATTACAGAATAAAGTTTTATCAACAGGAGTATTGCTCGGAGGAATTGTGTTTTTACTTAGTCTTATATTTATTGTCATTGATTTCAATAAATCAAGGGATTAAAATAAATTTGTATATCAATACAAAAATTTGAAACAACCAAATTATGTAGGTAAAATAAAGGAAATCTATTTTATGAAAAAACTACCTTTTCTTGCTATTTTGAGCCTTATGTTCAATCTTACTGCTTGTAATTCTCGAAATAACCAGCGGGACAGTTGACTTGTTCTTGTTTAACCCAAGAGAGGAAGGACAAAGAATTAATATCGGAAATATCATCGAAACGCAGTAGACAAAGAATCTATCCTCCGGAGGTCAGGAGCAGGAATGATGATGCCATCTATAGAATTCCAGTTGCATATATCCGGAGCATATATTGAAAATAATAAAAAAATATATATTGATAGGGTCTTCATTATTTCTCGTGATTTATATGACAGGATTGAAATAAGAGATATTATTAATTATGATTAAATGCGGCATGCAAGCTTATTAGTGAAAAGTATTTATGAGTATCTATGAAAAAATCCTTTACAATTCTATAACAATGTGATATCTTGGCGTTTGTTGTAACCGCACGGTTTAGGTTTTCAAATGAGTCAAGGAATTTTTCGGGATTTTTTAGTTCTACCTACGTCGGCGTGTACTTCCAAAAAATTTTTAAGGAGGTGTAGTATGTACGCAATTATTGAAACAGGCGGCAAGCAATACAAAGTTAAAGTCGGTGACGAAATTACGGTAGAGTTGCTTGGTGCGGATGCCGGAACAAAATTTACTTTTGAGCGTGTTTTGGGAATTTTTGATGACAGTAAAAGTGTTTTCGGAAGTCCGCTTGTGAAGGGTGCAACCGTTACCGCACAAGTTTTGGGCGACGGGAAAGCCAAGAAAGTTATTATCTACAAGCACAAAGCAAAAAAAGGTTTCCACAAGAAAAAAGGACATCGTCAGCCGTTTACCCGCATTAGAATTGAAGCCGTAAACGAAAAGTGATTAACGCAAAAATTTTTCGGGATTTATCGGGTAAAATAATTGGGTTCACCGTAGAAAATCACGGCGAAAGTGTTGTTTGCGCCGCTGTTTCCATGTTAGTTTTAAACACGGTAAACGGTATCGGGCTTTTTACGGAAGACACTTTCGATTTCGACTGTGACGAGAATGATGGCGGTTATTTGACATTTTCACTGACCGAACCTTCCTCTCGTACTGACAGTATTGGTATTTTACTTGATACAATGTTTTTGGGGCTTATGTGCGCCAAAGAAGAATATCCCGATGAAATTGAAATTATTGAAATTAGAGTTTGAAAGGAGAGAATAACATGATTATTAGACTAAACCTACAGTTTTTTGCGCATAAAAAAGGCGTTGGTTCCACGAAGAACGGACGCGATTCAAATTCAAAACGTCTCGGCGCGAAACGTGCCGACGGTCAGTTTGTTCTTGCCGGCAATATCCTCTATACGCAAAACGGAACAAGAATTCACCCTGGTAAAAACGTAGGCCGAGGTTCAAACGATAATCTTTTTGCTTTAATTGACGGCACTGTTCGCTTTGAACGCAAAGGTCGTGACAAAAAACAAGTTTCGGTTTATCCCAAAGGATAAAGGTAATTTGTAATCCAAAGAGAAAGTGCAGCACCCATAAAGTTTGCCAGAAGCGCGCCCGCTAATGCGAAGCGCGTTTTTGTTGTTTTTATGCTTATAAAATAAATGCTCATTGTGTAGAAAACGGTTTCGGTGCTCCTCATCATTATAGAAACGAAGCGACCAAGGAAGGAATCCATATTCGCATGAGTATCCCCATATGAAATTTTGTAAAAAATAGGGAATATGTCGATTATGCCATATTCCCTTATAAAATTGCAAACTACATTAAATCTTCATTTAATAAATAAGAAAGGGTAATTCTGTATATCAAAAGAGCGGTCACTCGCCGCCCCTCACATCATCCACAACAATAATATCGCTTAAGACAGCCCTATGATTATGAATAGAATCGATTCGCACATTTCCACTTAAAATACCATTCATTAGGTTAATGGATAAAGAATCAAGTTGTTTTCTTATTTCGGGGTTTACATTAGACATATAATTCACCTGTTATGAAGTGACCTCTAATACCCGTTAAATATTGGAAATCACAACCCCTTCTATTTAATTTTTAACCTGTGCCTGAAGACACACGGAAAGAGCTTTAGAGTAAACAGTTCCCA
>WRBD01000031.1 GCA_009779835.1 Defluviitaleaceae bacterium
GTGGGTGGGAGATTGTGGGGCGTGTAACCTTTACCGGAGGAGCCGCGCCGCTTTCCGGGGAATACCTCGACCCCCTTTCCACGCAGTTGACGGCATTTATTGCCGGCACCGGGGAAACAGTTCTCCTCAACGCGCTACTCGTTCAGAATTTGCATACCGAGGTGGCTATACTGGGCTTTGCCGGATGGTTTAGGCGCGAAACTTTGGGAACCTCGAATTTGAGGTTGCCAAACGATAAAGACGACAGGGATAAAATTCTGGAATTGTTGAATAAGCTCACAAGATATACACTAACCGAAAAACAAACAGGAAATTTCCTTACCCGCGAAGCAAACCGGCACTGGATTGTTGCGTATGCAGCGGTGACAGGAACAGACCGTTCCATAGGTACGGAACTGATTAGGGATTTGCTTAATAGCCGTCATGTTGTTAGGATTCATTTGAATTTCCGCAATCCGCAAGGCGTACTTGAACCTAACGCAATTTTCAATACCGAAAATTTGGTCAATGCTTCAACTCCCGGCGTGGGAAGTAGCACCAATGTAAACCTTAATAACGTGGATAACTATTACACAATAGTCGCAGACAGGGGTACAAATTGGGACAATGGCTTGAACTGGTGGAGTTGGGGTTTGAATTGGCCGATAGGGGTAACAACTAGAGATGAGCGAATGCCTCATCATATTATATTAGGACACGAACTGATACACGCACTAAGGGTTACGTTGGGGCAGTATGTTCTCAACGAAGAACCCAATAAAGGCTACAATTTCATAAAAAATCTTGACGGGAGCATAGGATATATGCCTGACCCCCTTCAGCCGTATCTGCCTTACCGAATATCATTGGAAGAATTTGAGACAATGGGTGTTCCGTATCGTTTACAACTCGGCGGAGAAGTTACGTTTCCCACTCAATGGCTTATAACAGAAAATGCACTGAGAATAGAACACGATTATCCAATAAGGATAACGCGTGGGGGGTGGATAAAAGAATGAAATCCTTACAAAGTAAAACCAAAATGATTCTTGCCATTGTTGCCTTTATTATGGTTGCGTGTATTCTGTTGTTAATTTATTTTGCTTCACGTCCTGCTTCAAATCCTTCCGATTATATTTTCAATAGGGGGCTACCCACTGTTTGTCCTTTCTCTTCTGAAGAGTTTAGCGTAATTTTCAGCAGTGAACCCGAGCCAATACCACGAAATGTTAGAATCTTGATTGATACTACACATGCTGTACATTCAGCAACGCGTCACACCCTTCTTGAGTTAAACGGGAGCACTCTTGTAGTTACTAGGCTTGGTCAAGCTACGCCTGACGTAATATATTCCGGTGAGCGACTCAGTCTCTCCGAGGGTTGGGACTATATAGAATGCTGGGATACATCGCTCTGCTACGAGGGTATAGAATATTTTGATGTGTCCTTGCTTGATGATTTTGCCGAAAGCCGTAATTTTCCATGTCTTTCTGGCTTAGTGGGTCATCAATCTATACTGATAAAACCTTCTGAAGATATTGCTTCTGTTGAGCTTTCACAGGAGCAACTTGAAGATGTTTGGCGCAGAATAGATGCCGTTGTAAGAAGATACGAACAACCCAGAGTGCAGAATGGGATAGGGCATACAAACGTCATGGCAGTTATTGGCGGCGAGTTTTATTTTAGTCAATTCTCAAGCTCAAGAGGGGCATATTCGCGTCCCGAACTTACCCGCCGTTCCCGTAGAGAATGGGAACAAAGTCCCCTTTTCCCATTTTTTGATACGTATCTGGAAAGGCTCGCACACGAATTGATAGATTTATCCCCCATCCGCACAGGTTGGGAGCCACAAGACATGACGGAACAATAAGCGGAAAAAAGCCCTTATAGCGCTATGCACCATAAAACACCATATGCCAACAAGGAGCCTTGCGTTTTTTGTGGAGTTCTGTGGGATATCCCACCCCGATAAAAATAAAAGGAAGCATACAACTGGTGCGTGGTCATAATGAATGGACAAGACGTAATTTGCAAGCGACACAAACAGAATAATCAATGTGTACTGGGGTAGCTTTAGCAACTCAGAGGATTCTGTGAGTGTTTTTTGCAGAGTTTTCAGACGGAGAAAAATGGATTGAAAATAGCTTGCCGCGTAACGCGGCATACTCGAGATGTACCTTAGTCAAATAAAAAACCCATGAAGTGTTTTGTTAGCAACGCTTCCCGGGTGGTAATTATAACCGTTGCCCCGTCATTTTGTCGGGTTTAACGGGGTTACATATATCAAAAAAATCTTGAACGTCAAACGTATTAGTTAATAAATCGTGAACATGCGTTTGTTGTGCTTGCATAGCGTAAAAATGTTTACATTTCACCCGAATTATTTTATTATGCCCTTTACACTGCCTAATGAAAGAGGGAACGGAATGAAAATTCCTTTCAAGTATATTTTATTTTTTGTTTTACCGATTTTTTTAGTTGCTTGTTCATCGGAAAGTGAAACTGCTTTTTCCGAAGCGCAAGCGCGGATTGTTTCTGTTAACACGGCGAGTGTTCAAACGGCTTCGATAAGAAGTGAGCTTTCGTTTGCGGGGCGTGTTCGTGCGGAAGAACATCTTGCCGTAAGCGGCAGACTGCCCGGTGGCATGATAGACGAAGTTTTAGTAGACGTTGGGGATTTTGTAAACGCGGGTGATATTCTTTTTGTGATGGACGCGATTGATATTCAAACGAATGTGAATGCGTTAACGGCACAGCTTGCCGCCGCCGAAGCCGGAGTAAACGCGGCGCGGACCGGCGTTGCACAAGCCGACGGCGCAATGCTGCAACAGCAAATTTTAGCGGCAAGAGGCGGTGTGCAACAGGCGGAAATGGCATTGGCACAAACGGAAGCAAGCATAGAGCAAGCGATTTTGGGTTTGAGCCACGCAGAGACTGCATACAGCACGGCGCGTACCGCATATGAAAACACGAAGGTACTTTACGAAGCGGAAGTTGTTGCTCGAACGGTAATGGAGCAAGCCGAAATAGGGCTTTCGGGTGCGACGATTGGGTTAGAGCAAGCCCGCAACGGACATCATTTGGCACAACTTGCGTTGCAGCAAGCCCAAACAGGACACGTGCAAGCGTTGCAATCTTATGAATTAATCAAGAATGAAATTCCTTCCGAAACCGTGCAACGCGCACAAGATATGCTTGCGCAAGCAATCGCCCAGCGCGACAGTTTAATTGTGAATCTTAATGCGGCTACGGAGCGGTTGGACGATGCAACCGTTCGCGCGCCGATATCAGGCGTAATCGGTTCGCGCAATGTCGAGCCTCGCACAATGTTAATGCCGGGTATGCCGCCGTTTACAATTGTAAGCGCGGAAACAATTTCCGTGGGCGTAGAAGTTACGGAAGTTATAATCAATCAGATACAGCAAGGGCAACAAGTGCAGGTTCACATAAGCGCGGCAAGCAACGAGCCGTTCACAGGTACGGTTACAACGGTAAGCCCTGCCGCAAACGAAAGGACTTCAACTTTTTCAATAGAAATTTCCGTTGAAAACAGCCACGGTTTAATCCGCCCGGGTATGTTTGCGGAGGTATTTTTTATACGCGAATATGCCGACGATGTTATTGTAATTCCGCGTTCCGCCGCGATTTTAACGGATGCAGGATACGTTGTGTTTCTTGCGCGGGACGGCAAAGCGGTTCAACAAGAAGTAACAGTGGGTATCGACACGGGAACTGAAATTGAAATTAAAAGCGGGCTTGCGGTGGGCGAGCCGCTTATTGTAACGGGTCAGCAATTTTTAATTGACGGCGTACAAATTTTGGTAGTAGATACTCAATGAGGTGAAGTATGACTGCGCATTTGTATATGACAGGCGAAGGTTTCATGGATTTTGAATCCGACCATGTTTTTTTTAAGTTCCTTGTTCCGAAAAAATTAACCACAATCAAATAAAATCAAATCATACGACAACGGATATGTAGTAATCGATACGAATTACGGCGAAGAATATGTTGACCTGCACGCTGTTGCCGAAGAAATAGATTTGTGCGTAAATTTCGACAATATTAGTCCTATACTTAGAGGTGCGTAGTATGACGGAAGTAAATCCAATTCATTTAAATGCTTGCCTAATAGTTGCCGGAATTGCTTTTGAAATTTCAAAAAAATCGAATGCGAAAAAAATAATACTTGCTGTCGACCTTGACAACCCAAGTTACAAGGCATCATTTATTGTACATGGGAGGGAGTTAATTCTATCTGTTTCTTCTTTCCGCGACAAAGCCATCCGCAGTATAGCAGAAAACTACACCGACGAATCGAAAAAGTCGCGGACATCAAAGGCGCATAAAATTTTCAAAGAAAATTTGCAAATTGAAGTGTTGCGCCTAATTTGTGATTCTACGAGAGTAGATGATTTTACATTGAGAACCGCCGAAAAAGTACTTTGTGCCGAAACAAGCTAAAAAAAGGGAGTATATAGTATGTCAGATTTCGCAATTCGCCGTCCTGTTACTACAGTTATGCTTACGTTTATCGTAATTATTTTAGGGATTATCGCGTTTACAAATTTGAAGCAGGAACTTATTCCCGAAATGGATTTCGGAATGGCGGTTGTATTCGCAACATACGACGGCGCGGGGCCGGAAGAAATTGACACGTTAATAACCCGTCCGTTGCAAATGGCGTTAAGCACGGTTACAAATTTGCGGAATATTTCAACGACTTCCACGGCGGGAAGCACGGTTATTCTTTTGGAATTTGAGGACGGCACGGATATGAACCATGCCGCGCTTAATATGCGCGAAAACATAGACCTTTTCCGTGTGCTTCTGCCCGACGGCGTAGACCCGCACGTCTTGCAAATAGACCCATCCATGATGCAAAGTTTTACGATTGGCGTAACGGGAGATTTCGACCTTGTGCGTCTTTTAGACATTGTGGACGACCAGGTTGTACAGCGTCTTGAACGTGTAGACGGCGTTGGTTCGGTAACGGTAAGCGGCGGCGTTACGCGTGAAATAAGCATAGAAATTGACCCGGGCAGGCTTGCGAATTATGGACTTACAGCACAGCAAATCGCGGGGATTTTGGCAATGGAAAATGTAAACCGCCCGGGCGGAACAATGGTGCAGGGTATTTCCGAATTGCAGGTTCGTACTCTCGGTGAATTTCAATCTGTTGATGAAATTAGAAACCTGCCGATTCTTACGCCGACGGGAGCGGTAATTCGTTTATCGGACGTGGCGCGTGTTGTTGACGGCTTCCGCGACCAAACTTCCTACGCTCTGATTAACGGACAACAGGGGATTGTATTGGATATCGCGCAACAGTCTACTGCAAACACGGTTGAGGTCGGACGCAGAGTTCAATCAGAAATCGCTGCGCTTGAAATTGAATTTCCGGAGCTTCAATTTATTGTTATTACGGACACATCCACGTTTATCACCGCAACGATAAATAATATTTGGGTTACAGTGTTGCAAGCGACATTGCTGTCGATGCTTGTGCTTTTAATTTTCCTCGGCAACGGGCGTTCACCTTTAATCATTGCCGTAAGTATTCCTGTTTCACTTGTGGCAAGCCTTGCTATTATGTATTTTACCGGTCTTACGCTTAATATGATTACGCTTAACGCGTTGTTAATAAGCGTAGGGCTTCTTATTGATAATTCAATCGTTGTTTTAGAAAGTATATCGCGTTACATAAATATGGGGCTGGACCCGAAAGAAGCTGCAAGCAAGGGCGCGAAGGAAGTCGGGCTTGCTGTTACCGTCGCGACTTTGACTACACTTGCGGTTTTTGTGCCTGTTCTTTTTGTGGGCGGGCTTGCAGGCGAAATGTTTGGTTCACTCGGGCTTGTAATTTCGTTTTCGCTGGCTTCGTCATTGATTGTCGCGCTTACTTTTGTGCCTATGGCTTGTTCAAAATTTTTGAAACCGGAAGTCGCTGCCGAATTGCAAAAACGTAGAACACGACGTGCTTGGGAAAAAATTTGGAACAACAACTATAAACGTGCGGAAGAATGGTACGGGCGCGTTATTAAATGGTCTTTAACCCACAGGAAATATGTTGTAATCGGGTTTTTACTTTTTGTAATCGGAAGTGGTTCGGTAATCGGGCAAATGGGAATGGAATTTTTGGCGGCAATGGATCAAGGAATGGTGAGTATTTCCGTTGCCGCGCCTGACGGTGCTGTTTTGGAAGAAGTAGGCGCGCTTACTGCAACGGTATTGGAACGAATCGACGATATGGAAGTAATTCAAGATATTTCTGTTTCGGTGGGCGGCGGCGGAATGATGGCGGCTATGTTCGGTTTTGGCGGTAGTAATACTTCGTCGATTATGATTCAACTTGTAGACAGTTCGGAACGCGAGCATATCGACATTGTAATGGAAGAAATACGCGAAAGAATCGAGCCGCTTCCGGGTGCGGAAATTACGGTGAGTGCCATTGATGCAATGGGTGCAGACCAAATGGGCGGAAATGCCATACAATTCAGTCTTTTCGGCGGCGATATGGATTTACTGAGAAGCGTCGGCGATGAAATAGTAGAATTAATTTCAATTTTACCGATGATTCGCAATGCGGAAAGTTCTTTACAGGAAAGCCAACCACAAGCGCGTGTTTCTGTTGACCGCGTTCGCGCAAGTCATCACGGATTAATGGCTTCGACCGTTGCAAACACCGTTCAAATGGCAGTCGCGGGAATGACCGTAACATGGTATCGAGAAACGGGCACCGAAGTTGACGTTGTTTTACGGTATCAGCCGGAGCGTCTTGTTCATATCACGGATTTGAATAATTTAATGCTTACAACGCCCTTCGGAACGACAATTCCTTTGTCGGAAGTGGCTGAAATAGTTGTAGAGCAAGGGCCGACGTCTATTACGCGCCAAAACGGGCGGCAGATGATTACAATCAGCGCGGAATTTGTAGGCACGGATTTGAACTCTGCAACACAAGCAATTGACGAACGGCTTTCCGATTTCGTTTTCCCGGGCGGAATGTCCTACGAATTCGGTGGCGCGTTCGAGATGATGATGGAATCTTTCGAGGCGTTGGGTGTCGCGATTGTGCTTGGGTTTGTTTTGCTTTACATGGTTATGGCTTCTCAGTTTGAGTCAATTGCATATCCTTCCACAATTCTTTTTTCAATTCCCGTGGCGTGGACAGCGGGGCTTTTCGGTGTGTGGATTATGGGCGATTATATTAATATGGTTTCGTTTATCGGGCTGATTCTTTTAATGGGCATAGTTACAAACAACGGAATTGTTATGGTAGACTATATAAACACAAAACGCCGCGAAGGTATGCAGTCTTTTGATGCAATTATTTTTGCCGCAAAAGTTCGCCTTCGCCCAATTTTGATGACTTCAATTACAACAGTTGTAGGTCTTATGCCAATGATGTTTGCCGTCGGCGAAGGCGCGGAAGTTCAGCAACCTCTCGGTGTTATTATTGTTTTCGGGCTTTCGTTCTCCACAATGATTACGTTAATTCTAATCCCGGTTATGTATTCGCTTCTGCACGGGTTCAGAAAATGGTTTTTTGCGAAGTTTCGGAAAAATGATATTATGCCTGTGAGCTGAAATGATAAGTATCAGAAAGCCGGTGAGTCGTTTATGGTAAAAATTGAAACCGCAAAACTAATTCTGCGCGACTACAGAGAAACCGACTTGGACGAAATGCATCGTCTTTGGTCTGACAAAAAAACTATGTATTACTTGGATGACATATTAACAACCTCAATTGAAGAATCCGACAAATACCTAAAAATAGGAATGGAAAATGCAGACGGGCATTATTTTTGTATCTGCGAAAAAACCGTAGAGCGTTTTATAGGAAGCATAGGATACACGATAACCGATACAACGCCTTTGGGGAAAATAGTGCATATGGGATATATGCTGCTGCCGGAATATCATGGGCGGGGTTATATGACGGAAGCCACAAAAAAAGTTATTGAGTTTGCGTTTACAAAAGACGATTGTATTCGTATAACCACCGGTTGCCATAAAGAAAACGAAGCCAGCCGCAAAGTCATAGAGAAAGCAGGGTTCCGAAAAGAAGCGGAAAAAATAAAAGCGGTTTTTCATGATGGCGTAATGAAAGACCGTTTAGAGTACGCTATAAATAAAAACTAATTTTAGTGAAAATTTACAATGCGTACATATTTTGTTCAACTAACCTGTGTATACTGAAATTTAAAAGAAGGAGTGTTTAACATGGAACTCGTAATCGTGAATGACAACCCATATGGTCAGAATGTTTATTTTTATTTTGACAAGGAGACGGGTGAAGGTGTAGTAATCGACCCGGGCGATTGTTTTGACGCAATCAAAAAAACAATCGAAGAAAACAAAATTAAAGTGAGCGGAATTTTACTTACACACGGGCATTTCGACCATACTTTCCGTGCAAACGAAGTACGTGAATTAACGAACGCGCCCATTTACGCTCATAAAGAAGAAATAGGGGTTTTGCAAAACCCGGAATACAATCGTTCCGGGTACAGAGGTCTTGATGTTTCGGTTATTCCCGATAAACTTTTTTCAGACGGCGATGTTTTCACTTTTTCAAACGGAGAGGAGTTAAAGGTAATACACACGCCCGGGCATACTGCCGGCGGAGTTTGCTATTACGACGAAAAAGCGGGCATTATTTTCACGGGCGACACGCTGTTTAAAGAGACAATCGGGCGTACGGATATGCCCACGGGAAATCACGCGGCACTACTTAAAAACATCAAAGAAAAACTGTTCACCCTTCCTGAAAATGTAAGGGTTTATCCGGGTCATGAAGAAAGTTCTTCCATTCAGCACGAAATGAAGTATAATAGAGCAATGTAAAAAAAAACTAAGGAGAGAGACATGAAAAAATTTATCAATTTTAAAATGGCGATAGTATTTATTTTTATTATCGCGCTGATGTTTTCGCTTACGGCCTGCGGCGGACGTGAAGGCGGCGAAGATGAAGTAGAAAACGGTGAGAGTTCGTCTTACGCCGAAGAAACTCCGCGCGGTGATAACGAAAATGCTCCCGAAGAAGAAACTCCAAGAAGAGCCCCTGCCGAGTTCGATATGTGGGTCAGTGGCGAATCCACAGGCCCCGGAGTCACCGTTGCAACTGTAAACGGACATGACATTGGTATTTACGATGTGCAATTCCGCGTATCGGAAGCCGAATGGACTGTTCAAATGGAAATGCTTGAAGGAAATGAACCTGCCAGTATGAACACTTCCGTTCGTGAAGAAGCGGTTAGGCTTGCGGCAGTTCCTGTGCTGTTCATGCAATTTGCTGCGGAAAACGGCATTGTGCTAAACGCTGAAGATTTAGCAGGCATCGAGGAAAACATTATAGAAATTATCGAATGGCACGGCGAAGAAGAATTTCTCGAAATGATTCAGGATGACGGAATCGAAAGCTTCGCGCATCTTGAGTACATTTTGAATGTATTCACGCTGGTAGACAAGGTTATAGAGCATATCGTTGCCGACCCCGCAAAATTTGCGCCATTCGAGCAATACATGGAAGAAATGCTCGGCGCGAAGCATATTTTAATTACCCTTGAAGAATTTGACGACGACGAAGATGCCGCAATGGCTTTTGCGCAGGGAATATGGGCGCGCGCCGTTGCCGGCGAAGACTTTGACATGCTGATGGAAACTTACAGCGAAGACCCCGGAAAAGAATTTTCTCCGCAAGGTTACACTTTCACGGCAGGCCAAATGGTTCCCGAATTCGAGCAAGGTACACGCGACCTTGAAATAGGCGGAATCAGCGAACCCATACGCGCTTTCCACGGAATACACATTATAAAGCGCATCGAGCCAAACCCCGAAGATTTAATGGGTTCTTCCCCCTGGGACCCGCCGCCAACCGAAGAAGACAGAATGGGTAACGCCATTTACAGAGGCTTCGAGGAAAAAGCCAAAGCCGCCGATATTGTTTTCCTGCCGGAACTGAGTCAAGTTCCTGTGCTTTAAGGGCTGTCTCACTAAATAAAAAATCGGCCATCTCACACATAAGATGGTCGATTTTTTATTGTATGGAAAAAATTTTGACATTGGAGTTTTTCAATGTTAAAGTTTTTTACTACATACACTCGGAGGTGTTTAAATGAAAGCAATAATTCTTGCGGCGGGTGAGGGCAAGAGGATGCAATCGGATTTGCAAAAGGTAATGCATCCAATTTTGGGAAAGCCAATGGTGCGTTATGTTGCGGATGTTGCGAAAGATGCGGGATTTAATGATATTACCGTTGTTGTCGGCAAAGGCGGAGATGAAATTGAGAAGGGACTTGCGGATTGCGAGGGGATTTCTTTTGCCGTGCAAAAGGTGCCGCTTGGAACGGGCGATGCCGTAAAAGCGGGCGCGGGACGCATTGCGTCCGACGACGATGTTTTGGTACTTTGCGGCGATATGCCGTTGCTTACGGGCGAATTTATAAAAAATTTTGTTGAGTTTGCAAAAAGCGGCGGCGGCGCGGAAGCGGTTGTTGCGGCTGTGTATAAGCCCGAGCCGGGCGACTTTGGGCGTGTTTACGATGATAATGGTGAGTTTATCGAAATCGTGGAAGCGCGTGATATTACAGCGGCGCATTCTCATACAGACTGGGCAAACACCGGAATTTATATGTTTAAAGGTGAATCTCTTTTACGCGGGCTTGGTAGTTTGAAAAATACAAACAGCCAACAGGAATATTATTTAACCGATGTGCCAAAAATTCTTCGCGAGGAGGGCAAGCGCGTGCGGGTTTTCCATTCGCGTGAGGATTTGTCTGTTTTTACGGGAATTAATACGCAAATTCAACTTGCGGAGGCGGCACGGTTCATGCGTGAGCGTATTAACGCTGCGCACATGACGGCGGGTGTGCGAATGTTTGACCCATCTACCGTTTTTATTGATTCTGCCGTGAAAATTTCGCGCGGAGTTGTAATTTATCCCGGCGTTATATTGGAAGGAAATTGTGAAATAGCCGAAAACGCGGTAATCGGCGCGAATTCTCATTTAAAAGATACGTTCGTCGGCGCGGGAGCGGGTGTTCGGCAAAGCGTTTGCGTCAGTGCGAAAATCGGCGCGGGTTCAGAAGTAGGGCCGTTTGCGTATCTGCGCCCCGGTGCGGTTATCGGCGAAGAATGTAGGGTCGGAAACTTCGTAGAAGTTAAGAATTCCACGCTTGGCAACGGCACAAAAATGGCACATCTTGCGTACATCGGTGACGCGGACGTGGGAAGCGGCGTAAACTATTCGTGCGGTGCAATCACCGCCAACTACGATGGCACAAAAAAACACCGCACAAAAATCGGTGACAATGCCTTTATCGGAAGTAACGTTAACTTAATCGCACCCGTGGAAATCGGCGAGAACTGCCTTGTTGCAGCCGGCTCAACAATCACGGACGATGTACCGCCGTGCGCATTGGGAATTGCGCGTGAACGTCAATGCGTTAAGTTAAATTACGTTAAATGAGAAAGCGCAACCGCGGTTTCTCATACATAGAAGTGATGGTTGCGCTTACGCTTTTTTCAATTTTACTGATGGCGGCATTGCCGCTTTTGGGGCAGGCGGGGCGTAATCTAGGTTTTGCGCAGAGTGGGTACGAAGCGCATCTTGCGGCGCAAAGTATAGTGCTTGCCGTGCGTGACGCTTTGCCGAACGCCGCCGCCGCAAAAACAGCGGCTTCCCAAGATGCCGCGCGTATTGGCGCGGAGAATTACAGTGTGTGGGTTTTCAACGAAAACCCATACACTGCCAATATTTTTTTCGGCTCGCCAAATGCACCCGCCGCAAATGCAAATTTATGTGAGGATAAGCTTTCCCGGTTCTCGTTTTCAAGAGACACGTCTGTGATTGTTGTGGTTGTTTGGGATAAGCAAATGAATATCGCCGGTAGGGCTGTCGGAGTTACAGCTTTATGATTTCGATATTATATGTTTCTTCGCACCGATTTATCTGCGCTTTAAAAAATTCGCTGATAAAATGAAGTGAAACCATTGTACGCCCATTCATTATTTGCGCGGGAACGTCCATGCCGCGGGCGGCTTGACCTATGGCAAAGGTTAAAGCTATGCCGTGCTGTGTAAGAGTCACTTCGCGGGTATCGCTGTTCCAATTTATGCTTGAGCCAAGGGATTCGGCTATAAAACGAATGGGAACAAGTGTGCGCCCGTCTTGGATTATAGGTAGTACGTCCATTACTTGCGTGGGAGTGTTGTTCGCAAGGTCTGTTATAACAGGAGAATCCGGTTGCAGTGAAAGCCTTATCAAGTTTGCTACATAAGTAATTGTAAATTCGCCCGGTTTTTGTGCTTCAAAAGTGAACAGCCCTGTTTCCGCGTCCAAAGTGCCGCCTGTTATTGTGCCGTCCCCGGCTATTGCGATAATTCTGTGCGGGTTAATCCCGTCAAGGTTAAAATCCACTAACGATATCTCTGCGGTTGTTTCATCATCTACGGTTATGGTAACGGAAATTTCGCTTGGAGCGGACTCATTTTGCGGAGGTGTTTCGCTTTGCGCGGTTGTTTCGGGGTTGACTTCTCTTGTCGGTTGCTGCTGCATTGGGCGGATTATGCCGCCGCCGACACGACTGCCACCCATACCGCTTCCACCGGGTGTGCCGCCACCCGTACCGCCATCATTTCCGTTGCTTGTGTTATTGCCGGATGATACATATGTGGTTGTAAGATTTACCGATACTGTGAATGATTCTACTACGCCCTCACGGGTTACGGACACATCAAATTCACCCGTTACGGCGGGAATATTTGTTGTGGGGCGAACGCCCGTTATCGTTATTATTGCATCTGTTGCGTTATATGCTACGGTTACACCGCTCGGCACTTGGGCGTGGTTGTAACTTACACTTATCTCGCCCAAAGCTGTGCCTGTGACGTTTACGGTTTGCGAAAGATTGCCGTTGTTAATTGAAACATTTTCGGGAATGAATGTGATTGTCGGCGTTGGCGAAAGTGCGGTGCGAATAATATCACTTGGCAAACTCGCTTCAGAAGGTGAGATAAATCCAACCGGCACAACTCTTGTCTGGAACGTATATTCTGTATCCGGCGTTAAGCCTGTAAAAACGGGCGATGTTTGCCAGTTTCCCAAAATTGGGGTTGCTATGCGGAATTGCACTCCCGGAAGCTCGTTAAGGATGATGCTGTTGGTTGTCGGTGTTCCGAACACCGTTGGCGGGGACGGGGGGACAGGCTGTAGCGCATCACAAAATCTTTCTGTTATCAAAATTCTTTTATCAGCCACCTCATTAGGCATTTCAAGAATTATTATCCATTCTGTCATAGTAGGATCGCCTTGCGACAATGGTAATCTGGTTAGTTCAATGTTAATTAAATCGTTTTCATAAAGAACTGATGTAACGCGAGAACGAAGGACAGTATCTATTTCGTAAACATTAACAAAAACTAAAAATTTGTCATTGAAAAAATTTTCGTCATATTCTAAGCTTATTTTTTCACAATCGGCTAAATGACTGATTAACTCCGTAACGGAGCGGGCTTTAAAGGGAGGAGTTAGCCAAACTCCTCGAAATACTTCAAAATATGAAATATTATACTTTTCTTCAAACTTGTTACGGTTATCAAAATCTACTATGTCGGAAGCAAATATTTTTTCACGCACTATCTCCACATTTACTTCTTTATCAGCCAACTCATTTGGCATTTCAAGAATTATAATCCATTCGGTTTCAATAGGAGCATTCAACACCCTTGATAGTCTGGTTATCTCAATGTTAATCATATCGTTTTCATAAAGAACTGATGTAACGCGAAGGAGAGGGTCAGTATCCGACTCTATAATATTAACAAAAACTAAAAATCTATCATGGAAAAAAGATTCGCAATATTTTATGATGATTTCTTGCCAGTCGGCGAAATGATGGATTAGCTCCGTAACGGAGTGGACTTTCAAGGGAGAGAATATCTCGCTGTCTGCGTGACGAACTTGAAAATATGAAATATTGTACTTTTCTTCAAACCTATTAATGTCATCAAACCATCTTTCGAAGGCAAATGTGCTTGCAAAAACCATACCCGCATTGCCCACCACCATAATTAAAACTAAAATGAAGCTTAAAAATCGTTTCATATCTATTTACCCCTTTCATAAAATCATTTTTACACTGTCTATCATATGCAAAGATAACAACTCACTTGACAAAAATAGTTCCTTGGACGACTTAGAACGTAAACAGTACAGGGCGGATAATTTCCCGGGTAAGCAAGTGTTGTCGTACGTTTCTGTATACTAAAATTTCTAGCTGTTCACCCGGAAGGAAGGTGCTTACTAATGTGTTAGGCGCTATGTCGATTGTTTCGCCTGCATTTATCGTACGAGTGACCGGGGTTGATGATATCATACCGGCAGCGGTATATTTATTTCTTACAACAAGCACTCTGCTTCCCTGAAAAGCATTTGATGCTGAAAAGAAAGCCGTACCAAGAGTATACGATGTCCCGTTGAAAGACATATTGGGAGTGGAGGTCGTTATTGCCGCGTTATCTGTCTCCGTAAGGTTAGCGGCGAAAGGTAGCCTTGCCACTACATTTCCTCCGGTGTTAACGAATATAAAGCCTTCATAAAACCCCAATGGGGCGTTATTTCCAAAATTCAAGGTAACATTAATGTTTACTGTTCCACCTGCGGCAACGGTTACGTTTGTGTTGCTAAAGCTAAGACTTGCCGCATTATTGGGATTATTATTAAAACTGTGGGTTATTGTATATGTTCGGGATATGGTTCCCCTGTTTGATATTTGCATCGGCATTGCACTGCCACGCGGGTCAACACTTCCGAAGCTCAGTGATGACATCCTACTTGTCTCAAACACAGCAGTTTGGCTAATGCCAACGGGTATTTCATGCTCAACTGTAACTATGGTTTGTGTCGTTAACGCTTCCAGTGGGCGCACAAAACCCGCACCAACAGTAAATACACTATTAGGATTTAACCCTGCAAGTGGCCTTGCTGTGTTCATTATCATAGATTTAATTTCCCACGGTTCGGCATTTGGGAATGCCTGAACCAGTAACGCTGCAATCCCCGCTACGACAGGCCCGGAATATGACGTGCCACTTATTGTAATATATCCGCCACTGGCACTCGTTGTTCGAATATCCGTGCCTGATGCTATTACATCCGGTTTAATGTGAAAAGTATTGCCCAACGGACCACGACCTGAAAATGACCAAATAGTATCAATCGGAGCTTGAGTGCCAGTCCCGCCTGCTGTGCCATTGCCGACATTTATTGGCAACGATCCACTGTTTCTTGCCGAAAATGGATTAGGTCCCCAATTATGAGTTGCTTCAACAACAACTATACCGTGCAAAGCAACCAAAGGAGTCACGGTTGCGGAAATCGGGTTAAAGTGATTGTTTGATTCTCCCCATAAGTATATAACATCGGGTTCCAATCCAAAAGCTATCTCTAAAGCTTCAATAACATTAAGCCCGGGACCGTCCGCTGATAGCCGCTGAATTGCCCATAACTCTATCTCGGGAGCCATCGCTATCAGTGCCCCCGCAGCTTGTGTGCCATGAGCGCGCTCTGTGCCGGTTGGGTAAAATTGCCAGCCGGGCACTCTGCTGTGATTATCTAAATATCTATGAAATTCCGGATGGGGATTAGACCTTATACCACCATCTAGCATGACCACACGCACACCTTTACCGGTAATGCCAAGATTGCTGTGTATATAGTCAATTTCAAGCAGTTGTCTTGTTTCTAACATCAATTGTTGGTTAACGAAAAACGGAGACGAAGTTGTATTAAATGTATTATCAGAGCTTGATTCAACCGTCTCGTCAACCAAAATGGTTTCAGGGTCATCTACAATGATATGCGGCGTGACGGCAAACACCTCTGGCAACATAGCGATTTGTTCTATCCTATTACCGGGAACGCGCATGAAAACGCCATTAAATAATAAATGATGTTCGCTGAATATACCGTATTCGCCGCTACTAGGGTCACTAGTGCCAAAAATTTGGCTTAATTGCTGTCTAAATGAATCATGTGCTGTTAATGCCTGTTCTTCAAAAGAATACATTTTCCCTATAGAATGCCCCAACGCAACCTCTATAAAGATACCCTTCTCATGCATAAGTCGTAAAGACGCGGAAGGTGGTGTTTTAAACTGGACAATAATTTCAACAATTTCGTTAGGAGATTCTATGGCATAATCCCCCTCAAACCCTTGCATACCAACTGCTTCACCCAATGTGGATGTCAAAACACAATTTCCAAATTTATTAATTTGATTCTCCGGGTCGTCATCAGATGATAACTCCACAGCGGATGCAAAAAAACTACTACTTATGCTACGTGCTTCGTTATCATTCCAAGATGCCGTAATTGAAATCGTAGTATCGTCGCTTGCCACGGCTTTAAAGCGAGGCGTGTTGATTATTCCCGTGCGATTGAGGTTGTTTGTGGCGGAACTGCCGTCATACCTAAACGCGAGTACACCATTCGCGGGATTGTGAAACGATAGCGGAAAAACTGACTCATTTTCCGTCATGTCGAAAAATACAAGTTTTTCGGGGTCAAACATGAATTCAAAATATATCGGCAGTGGCACACCCTCAACCGCGATTGGAATTGCATAATGACTACCTTTTAGAACCGTCATATTTAATGATTGCTGCACTTGGCGGGGTGTGTCAAGAACAGCTTGCGCCGCTGCTATTGCGGCAATTAAATCGTCGTGGTCTTGCCGAGCAGCCCAATATTCTACGATTGGTATACCTACACCTGTGTCAGAAACATGAGTGTCATTGAGAAGCTCCCGAGCATAATTGATACGTTGTCGAAGTTCATTTACGGCTTCACCAATTGTTTGGGCGGATATAATTTGCGCTGTCATGATTGACACAATTACTGTCATTATAACGAGCATCGTCTTAATAAAGCGTTTTGAAATGCGTGTTTTTTTCCTCATAAGCACATCCTTAACCTCTTAAAAAGGGCAAAAGCTACTAGGACAAAGATATAGACCTTGAATCGCAGAAAATTCGTTTTGTGAGATTATTAAATCTAATTATGATAATTAATTATATGCATTTCGGCATGATGTGTCAATATTAGCAATTAAATATATTTATATGATTTATTTAGTCGAATATAGGCACAAAACATACATGGCTTTATTGTTAACAATTTCATGCATACAAAAAAACCGCCAAGTTGAAAGACGGTTTAATGTAATATGAAAGCGGTGCGTTTCCGGTGTTTCTATGTTCCTGTTTGCGGTAAATCAGGAATATCGGGAACACATTGTTTTCCTTTTTACTATAAATTCTTGTGTACAAAAAAGCAAAAAAGTGTTCAAAAAAGCGTTAAACAATCAAACGCCATCTACTGCAGTTGGGACGGTCAAAACAACGGAATAGCTCAAATAATCCGCCTTGCAGAAAAGCACAGTCATAAAATTCATAACCTGTACAGAGCGGGGTGTTTAGTGTGACTAAATTTTCCTCATATGTCCAACAAAGACACAACAAAATAAACCGCGCTGTTCCAGTAGATTGCAATTTCATTTGCTGCAAAGCTTTCCTGGTTGTCGATGTAGAACTTTGACGGCGGATTGCCTTCGCAGTGTAATTGGAGAACGGTATCGCGTGGTGTTGTCGGGTTTGGACCGCCAACCACCATGCCGGGGAATGCCGCATCTACCGCTATCGACGGGCGATGGTGCGGATTTTTTGGCGCGAGTGAACCGAAGTCGGTTATATAACTCTGTGAAAGGGGATTTCTGCCAAGAATATAGTGCATATGCTCTCGTGCGGCGTTTTCGTATTCGGGATTTTTTTCGGCTAATTTGCTGTACAGCAATAAAGTCATTGCGTTGTTTGCTATATCAAGATTGCTCCCCCAGCGATAGGTTGTACCCAAAGATGTACCATAGGGTTCGTTTCTAAATTTTTGTATGATTTCTTCGCATACAGAATGAAGCGTATTTTTCATTTCAGTAAGAAGTGCGGGGTCTGCGGAAGCTGCAGATAAATACGCCGCGATTCCGAATGTACCCATGTCTGCCCAGCCTAAGCCTACATATATTTCGCTTTGCTTTATAACATCGTGATATTTTTCATCGCCTGTTGCAGCGAATAATTCGCACGCCGCCCAAAAGATTTCGTCTTTGCTGATAGTGTCACCATACGCGCCTGTCCCTATGTCCGGCGGGTTTACGAAATTCGGCGCATCCGGGTTTTGCTCGCACCAATCCCATGCGCGTTTAGCCGCGTCCATTAACACGGCTTTTTTCACGGGATAAAAACGCGAAGCAAGAGCCATTGCTGCGGCAAAGTCTGCGGTTGCCGTCAGTGTAATCGGGCAAATAATCAGTTCATCTTTTTCGTCTTGCGGTAGCTCGTCCATCGCGTTAAATATCCGGCAACTTACCTTGTGATAAACGCCGCCGGTTTTTTCGCATTGCATTTTTAACATCCATTCAATTTCAAACCATGTTACGTCTAAAATCTCGGGCGCGGGATTTGGAGAAAGTTCATACGCCAAAAGTAAATCCGCTACGGCCATTGCCGCCGGAACAATATAACGCCCGTAATCGCCCGCGTCGTGCCAGCCACCGGAAACATCTTTCTTCTCGCCGGTTCCGTAAATTGTTGCCGGGGAATAATGACACGCCGGGTGCGACCAAATGCCTTTGTCTATGGCAACGCCGCATTTTTGATAATTAAACATTTCCAGCAAGGCGGAACGCAAACCGATGTAGGGGTTTTCTCCGATTACAAAAGGAAAAGAACGCTCCGTGCCGACAGAGATAACAAACGTGCCTTCTTCCGAAAACCCCGAAAAATCAGCAACGCACACGTTTTCGGCGGAAGCCTCGTCATAAACCGCTTCGGCGGTTGCTCCGCTGAAAGCAATCGTATTATCTGAAACACGAACAATTTCAAACGCGTCAGAATCCAAAGCAATAACCGCTTTTTTCACGTCGCTACCGTGATACCCAAGCTGGTTAACATGAATTTTTTTCATTTGTCTGCACATCCTCGAAAGAAAATATTTTTAAATAAAATTTTTTGAGTAATATCGTTAATTTTTGCTGATTCGCTGAAATTAACCTGTCGAAAAACCGTTTGCACTTCGTTATTACCGTATTCGTCTTCGGCGAAAAAAGGAACGGTTAAACGAAAACCGCCCCGCCGCTCCGCAAGCCTAAGGGCAGAACCGTCGTAAGGCTCGGGGCCTTTCAGCGGCGCGTTAAGCACGGTTGGCGAAACGAATGTATCATGGTTAAATTCCTGAACGAAACGCGAAATTTGCCCGAATAAATCATGTGCGCCGCGTTCTCTGTTGGATAAAATCACCAGAATATACGGCGACGGCGCATAGATAATCCCCGCGTCGTGAAATGCGCCGCCCGACCAACCATATTTCCGCGCTAGCGGGTAGTCGGTTTGAATCATGTGTATGTTTACATCTGTACCTACGCCATTATCGCCCATGCCGTTAGAGCCTTCCCATCGCGTGAAGTGCGGGTGCGAAGTTTGCGCGGTGTTAAGCATATCGTCTTTCAAATAATGCCCGAACATACTTGGGTTTTCGATGTAGTTAAATATTTCGGTCATGAAAATCCCCGCGTCACGCGCGCTTGTGTTTTGCGCATAAGTATCGCGGATAAATCGCGTTTCCGCGCCGATGTCCGTCACAAATTGGCGATAGGAATATTCGGCATTTGTGGTTAAGCGCACAAGCATTCTGAACGCCGCATTGTCGGACTCACGCATGGAGTACCCCAATAAATCGCGTGTTGTAAGCTCACGCCCAACCGGCCCGAAACGCAAAACTCCCGTGCCGCCCCACTCGTCACGCGATGAGTACGTGTGAATTTCATACATATCTAATAGACCGCGCTCCGCAAGTTGAAATGTGTACAGCGCGTGATTCGACTTCGACAGTGAAGCCCCGAAAAAAACACGCTCCGGGTTGTGAATGTGTGTAAAACCTGTTTCGATATTTTTATAAAAAACCGAAATATTATTTCCCAGAGGCGTAAAAAATTCATCAAGAACACAAAGCGCGGGTGCGTGACGCAAGTTAACCCAACCTCTGCTGCCGTTAATTTCAGTAAGCACCCAGCTTTCTTCGCCATACTCAATTATTTCGATATTCTGCGCGGTAAAACGCCCCGTCGTTGCGGATGAAAAACACGCCGCTTCGTAAATCGTGAAAGAACGCGGAATATAAACAGCGTCTTGCTGCGCAAACACCGGGACACATAAAAGTAAAACCGTTAGAAACGCCACTAAAAGCTTTTTCATTCGGCTAACGCCCCCCTTGAAAATGTTTTTGTATGTAATAACTGACACATATGATTATACAGCGGGTGTGCCGGTTCTTCAAGTTTCGATTTTTTCCTTGTCGATTTTTTCCTTGTGTTGTCAACACGCACTACGCACAAAAACCATACTTATCAGATAATAATGCTGTTGTCACATATTTGCTTGTCCGACATAGTATGTACTATCATTAAGAGACAGGAGAGTGACAATAATGTGGAATAGTTTTTACGGCTTTGGCGGCTTTGATGGCTTTGATGGCTTTGACGACGGCTTTTTCTTTGATGGCGGCTTTTGCAGGCGCCCTTTTAGACACCACCGCTGCTTCAGACGGTGCAGACCTATCTGCGGCTGTTGCTTCAGGCCTTGGTTTTAGAAATATAGCGAGATAACCTTTTCATTGGCTAAACTTCGCGGAAAACTGATTCAGGCAAAACATAATGATAAAACACAAAACAAGAAATATGATAGAAAGACATTCAAATTTTTATGAGTGTCTTTCTTTGAAGATAATAATCAAGTTTTTCATAAAGATAAACAGGATATTTTATATTTAATTCTTCAAACTGCCGGTCGCAATTTTCGGATTCTTCATCAATATAATCCCCAACACCGGAAGTATGGGTAAGCAAATGAAAAACCGTTACTCTCTCATCAATTTGCCCCAAATCGTAAGGCAAAATATCACAGAGCCGGGTATCAAGTTTCAATTTCTTTTCATCAATTAATTTACAAACGGCAAGCCCTGTGAAAAGTTTAGTGCCGGATGCGATTCCGAAAGCAGTATCCCTGTTATTTTCAAGTTTTTCGCTTTTGTTTCGTTCCCCGCAGCATTTTTCAAAAATTACCCCGGTTTCATTACTTACGGAAAGCACTCCGCTAAACTTATCGCAATCAGACCATTCATTCCAAATATTATTAAAATACATATTAAAACCTCCACTTTCTTTTATTTGTGCGGCACTTTCCATTGTTGCATTTGTTAGTTCCATCGTCAATATTAAATACGTGTCCCTGCCTTGACAACACCTCTCCCTGTGCTATACTCCGAGTAAACCCATGCTTCGCCAACGGAATCTCCAACCGTAGCGCGGCATGAGGCATTTTATGAAAGATTCTAGGAGGAATCAAAATGATTAACAAAAAAGAAATCATCGCGAAACACGGGCGCACCGAAACAGACACAGGTTCACCCGAAGTGCAGGTCGCGCTTCTTACGGCGCGAATCAACCATTTGACAGAACATTTGCGTACACACCCGAAAGATTTCCATTCGCGCCGCGGGCTGTTAAAGCTTGTAGGACAACGCCGCGGGCTTTTGGATTATGTCCGCCATCAAGACGTAGTAAAATACCGCGCACTCATAGGCGAACTTGGGTTAAGAAAGTAGGCAAACATGCGAAAGATTTATAAAACTATGCTTGCGGGGCGCGAACTTTCTTGCGAACTTGGGCGCGTAGCCGAGCTTGCGGGGGCATCCGCCTTAATGAAGTACGGCGAAACAGTGGTTCTTGTAACCGCTACGACAAGTGAAAAACCCCGTGCTGGAATAGATTGGTTTCCGTTGAGTGTTGATTACGAAGAAAGATTTTACGCGGTGGGAAAAATTCCCGGTTCGTGGTTCAGACGCGAAGGCCGCCCGACGGAACACGCAATTCTCTCGTCGCGCTTGATTGACCGCCCAATTCGTCCGCTGTTCCCCGACGATTACCGCAACGATGTTGCTGTTGTCGCAACGGTTCTTTCGATGGATCAAGACTCCAGCCCTGAAATTGCGGCAATGATAGGTTCTTCCATTGCGTTATGCGTTTCGGAAATTCCTTTCGACGGGCCGACTGCGGCGGTAAATATCGGGCTTGTGGACGGCGAGTTAATTGTAAACCCCGACGCTGCACAGCGCGATGTAAGCAAGCTTGCGCTGACGGTTTCATCAACGCGCAACAAAGTCATGATGATTGAAGCCGGCGCGGACGAAATTTCAGACGAAAAAATGCTTGAAGCAATACTTCTTGCCCATGAAGAAAATAAAAAAATAATTAGTTTCATAGACGAAATCATAGCCGAAAACGCCAAGCCCAAGCGCGAATATGAACAGCACAGTGTTCCCGCAGAGCTGTATGAAAAAGTAACTTCCTTTATAACAGATATAAGAATGGAAGAAGCCGTTTTTACCCCCCAAAAACAGGAGCGCGACGCAAGAATGTCGCAGCTTCGCGATGAAGTTGGAGCAAAACTTGTACCAACCTTTGCGGAAGACGTAGCGGAACAATGGGCATCGCAAGTAGGCGAAGCAATCTACAAATTTGAAAAAGAAACCGTGCGCCGCATGATTTTAAAACAAGGCAAACGCCCCGACGGGCGCGGAATGAAAGATATCCGCAACCTTTTCGCAGAGGTTGATATTTTGCCGCGTACACACGGCTCCGCAATTTTCAGTCGCGGTCAAACGCAAGTTTTAACCGTTACAACATTAGGTTCAAGCGGAGACACGCAACGGCTTGACGGCTTAGACGAAGCCGAGGAAAACAAACGCTATATGCATCATTATAATTTCCCAAGCTATTCCGTTGGCGAAACGCGTCCTTCACGCGGGCCGGGAAGGCGCGAAATAGGTCATGGCGCACTTGCGGAGCGAGCACTTTTGCCCGTTATTCCAAGCGAGGACGATTTCCCGTATGTAATCCGTCTTGTAAGCGAAGTTTTAAGCTCCAACGGCTCAACTTCGCAGGGCGCGGTTTGCGCATCAACCCTTAGCCTTATGGCAGCAGGTGTTCCTATAAAACGCCCTGTTGCGGGAATTTCCGTGGGAATGGTCACAGGAGAAACGGAAGACGATTTTGTTTTGCTTACCGATATTCAAGGCCTTGAAGATTTCTTCGGAGACATGGATTTTAAGGTTGCCGGAACAAAAGAAGGCATAACAGCAATACAAATGGACATAAAAATCGACGGGCTTACCCCCGAAATTATTCGTCAATCGTTGGAGCAAACGCGTAAAGCACGCGATATTATTCTTGACGATGTAATGATTCCCGCAATTTCCGAACCGCGCACGGAAATTTCACCGTACGCGCCGAAAATTGCCATCATTCGTATTAACCCCGACCAAATCGCGGAAGTTATTGGTTCACGCGGTAAAGTTATTAAGCGTATTATCGAAGACAGCGGTGTTGAAAAAATCGACACAGAAGACGACGGACGTATTTTCGTTGCGGATAGGGATATCAATAAAGTTAACCGCGCTGTGGAAATCATAAAAGCTATTGTGAGCCCGCCGGAAATCGGCGCAATTTATACAGGAAAAGTTACACGCATTATGTCGTTCGGTGCGTTCGTGGAAATCGCCCCGGAAAAAGAAGGTCTTGTTCACATTTCTCAATGGGACGTAACGCGTGTAGAAACAATGGAAGCAGTAACAAAAGAGGGCGAAATAGTCCAAGTCAAAGTAACCGAAATTGACGACCAGGGACGTATTAACCTTTCCCGCAAAGCCGTAATCGACCCAACGGCAGATACAACGGTACGCCGCCCATCGCCAAAACCGGGCGGAGACAGAGGTCGTGGCGGAAGACCGGGTGGAGACCGCGGAGGGTTTAAACCGCGTTCATAAAAAAGCACACAAGAGGTGTAAATTTGATAAAAGTCCATGAACTTTCAAACGGACTGCGCGTTGTTATGGAGTCGATTCCGTTCGTGCGTTCCGTGAGTTTTGGTGTGTGGGTCCGGAACGGTTCACGCAATGAAACTCCCGAGATTAACGGAATATCACATTTCATAGAGCATATGCTTTTCAAGGGAACCGAAAAGCGAACCGCCATGGAAATCGCGGACGTAATGGACGCGGTTGGCGGGCAGTTGAATGCGTTTACGTCGAAGGAATACACATGTTATTTTACGCGCACACTGGATACACATTTTGATGTCGCGCTTGATGTGCTTTCGGATATGTTTTTCAATTCAAAATTTGAGCAAGCCGAAGTTGACAGGGAACGCGGCGTTATTTTGGAAGAAATAAGCATGTACGAAGACACGCCCGAAGATTTGGCTGTTGACCTTTTACAATTTAAAACATTTCCCGGTAACCCGCTTGGAATGTCTATTCTTGGAACGCCGGAGACGATTGGAAGCTTTACCTCCGATGGGTTTCGGGATTTCATGAAGGCGCGGTATTCGCCTAAAAATGTTGTAATAGCGGTTGCAGGCAATATTAATGAAGCGGAAGTGCTGGAAAAAATCACAGCGTCATTTGGTTCGTACAGCGGTGCGCCCGATATTTTCGAGAAAAAAGAAGCGGTTTACGCACCCGGGTTTTCATTGAAAGAAAAAGATATCGAGCAGGTGCATTTGTGTGTCGGCTTTCCCGGGATTAAATCAGGCGTTGATGAGTCTTACGCGCTTGCGGCTGTCAATACGATTCTTGGTGGCGGAATGAGTTCGCGGCTTTTCCAAACAATACGTGAGAAGCATGGGCTTGTTTACACCGTTTATTCTTACAATGCGAATTACCACGACACCGGGGTTTTTCTTGTTTATGCCGCTCTTAACCCGGACAATGTTTCCGAAGTGTTAAAACTTATTTCGCAGGAAGTACGCGGAATGCTTACCAACAAAATCACAAACGAGCAGCTTGCGAAGGCGAAAGAGCAGCTTAAAAGCAATTTTCTTTTGTCGCTTGAAAATGCCGCAAGCCGTATGAACAGTATAGGACGCACGTTGCTTATGCTTAACAAAATTATTACACCGGATGAGCTTGTCGAAAAAATCGACGCAATTGACCTTGATGCTTTTTATGGAATTTGCGATAAAATTTTCAGGATGGACCAAATGAGCCTGTCACTTGTTGGGAAAAAAGTCGAAAGCTTAGAACAAGAGGATTTAAAAGATGCGGTAAATTAGGGGGTTTCAGCTATGTTAAGCTTACCCAAGCAATGCCTGCTTGAACGCACCTCGGACGCTATAGATTTACCATTACCCAAACGCCAAACGCGTTCTGCCGCAGGCGTGGATTTATACGCAAAAATTTCAGAACCCGTTATCATGGAAAAAGGAGAGTGTGTTTTAATTCCTACCGGAATTAAAATCGCTCTCCCTTTTGGTTACGAAGCGCAAATACGCTCGCGAAGCGGGCTTGCACTAAACCACGGCGTGGTCGTTTTGAATTCGCCCGGCACAATCGACGCGGATTATCGCGGCGAGATAAAAGTTCTTCTAATCAACCACGGCTTTGATAACTTCGAGATAAAACGCGGCGACAGAATCGCGCAAATGATTTTCGCCAAAGTCGAAATGATGACAATCAGAGAAATCGAAAAACTACCCGAAACCAAACGCGACGACGGCGGTTTTGGAAGTACAGGTGTCTGAAAAAAATAGGTAGTGTAAACCGTTCTATGAAAAAAGGCTAACTGCCGAACTCGAATGTGCGAATAAAAAAACAAAAAGAAAAAAGCAGGTTTAACGCATTAAGGGGCATTGCCGTTGTAAAAAAAAC
>WRBD01000032.1 GCA_009779835.1 Defluviitaleaceae bacterium
TGTTTTTTTTACAACGGCAATGCCCCTTAATGCGTTAAACCTGCTTTTTTCTTTTTGTTTTTTTATTCGCACATTCGAGTTCGGCAGTTAGCCTTTTTTCATAGAACGGTTTACACTACCAATATCCCCCCATAGAATTCCATCCGTAGCAAAGCTTGAAAAAGTGCCGACTTCCGGCTCATAAAATCCGGGGGCTTCATACTCAAAATATCCCCCGTTTCTCTCTCCCTCAGCAAGCAAAACTCCGGAAAGTCCCAATACAATTACCGACACAAAGACAATGAAATGTTTAATACTCTTTTTCATCAACAACCTCCCTTTTAATATATTTTTGTCATAACTAATGCGCAACTTCACCTTGCGCACAAATATTTTACACTAAGCAGATATATTTGCAAGGGAAATCTGTCTTGCTGGGGCGAAATATGTATAATGCATAAGAAACATCGGCATTATCCAACATTTCTTGCTTCATCGTTTTTCGTGCCTTTCATGGTTAAAAAATCATTCCACGCAAGCTTTTAATACTAATATCACCGCCATCTTTGCCGTATGGGTTGGGGATTACATGGCTCAAAACTCCGTTTGCTATTACCGCCATTCCAAGAAAAGAATAGCAACCATTTATTCCATCGTGCTCCGGTATTGCGGCGAAGCGAAAGGTTGTGTTTTCGCTGCCCGCCACGATTCTTCCGAGGGCAAGGCTTGATGTTATTGTATTTGGCGCGCCCGTTGACGAAATAATCGCGGCGAACCCTCCTGCCGCTTCGCTACCGAATACCGCGCCATGTGCGGCGGAAAATTCTATGCGGGACGCGTTTGTTATTTCGCCGACAAAACCTCCCGAGTTACAGGAAATTACATATACATACGCATTAGAAGATGTAACGCGGCTGCGTCCGGCAAGCCGCCCGACGAAACCACCCGCAAGTGGTGACAAGAGAACCGCCCCCCTATCACCGCTATCTCCCGCCGAACCAAAAGCGCGGCAACGAATAAATTCCGCGCCAATGCGTGCCGCGCCCGCTTCCGCACCGTTTACGCGCCCCGCAAACCCGCCGATTGTACCATTCCCTAGAACCCTCGCCGTTGCGTGACAATTTTCAAACCGAGCATTTTCCTGCACAAGCCCGACAAAACCACCAACGTATTCAGTTCCGTCTACTGTTACAAAGTTCGCACCGCACGAAAAAAATTCGCCGCCACGAATTTGCCCGGCAATTCCGCCGGAAGATATCGCGTTTGCGTCAATTTTCCCATTTAAGAATAAAATATTTTTAGCCGTGCAGTTCTCCAAATACCCCGCAACACCACCGACTGCACGCAACGCAGATGATATCAGGGGGATGTTTCTCATGTCACGCCGGGGCTCGCGCAACATGAGAACAGTCCCATTAACATCGCCGACATGCGTGTCGGTTATAGTAATATTTTCAAACTGCGTATCGCTTGCTTTTCCAACCAGCCCGCCCACCGCGCCGTTTCCGGCTTCCGGTGCTGTTACGATAATTTCTCCGCCAACAATGCGTATGTTTTCAATTTTTCCGCCAATAATTTCACCCGCAAGCAAACCTGTGGAAAATTCTTTTGACCCGTAATCGCCGTATGCGTGTAAAACAGGATTTTCCAGTACAACATTACGAATTTCCGCGCCCTCGACTTTTCCGAACAACCCGCGTGTAACCGAACGCGCCGAAGAATCTGAAATATTCAGCCCGCGAATTACAAACCCGGCACCGTCGAATGTGCCGCAAAACGCAAAACGGGCATTCGTATCCGAATCCCCTATCGGTGTCCAAGATATGGGCAAATCAATATCCGCCGCAAGTACATAATCGCCGGAAAGAAAATCCAAGCTTCCGCGCATTCCGCCCGTTTCATCAAAAAGCGTAGCCTGCGCCTGAATTTCCGCAAGCTGACAGGCATTTTTAATTTCATATCTGCCGCATTTACCGCGAGGAAAGATTTCCGCCGCCACCGTACTAACGGGCAAAAAAAATAACAACGCAATTAGAATTATCGTAATCTTCACGTTAATCACCTTGCGTTATTATTTTCCAAAGAAATTATTTTATTCGCTCACGTTTTGTAAAAACGCATTCATATCCGCAACTAATTCGTCAATATCAACACCGTGGCTTGCGGCTGCCATTTCAAGAGACTTCCCGCGTGAAGACGGACATCCGAAACAATTCAGTCCATGTTTCTGCAAAACAGGAACAAGCCCTGCATCCAAACCAAGCGCGTCCATAATTAACATTTCTTTTTCGATTTTTGTCATTAAAAACTCTCCTTAGTTATTTAGTTAAATTTTTAAATCCCGGAAAATATCTAAAAATAACTTTCCCTTGAATCTGATCTTGTGAAACAAAAGTATGAAGATTATTATTCTGACCCATACCGCGGCGGGAATCCACAGAGTTGTCTCTGTTGTCGCCAAGCACAAAGAAATGACCTTCCGGCACGGTGATAAAAGGTGCGGAACCGTCTTCCGGCACGGTGATATAATCGCCGCGACCCGGGTGTTCGGGGTCGGGGAAGTTTCTGAACGAGGAGCTGTGCGGTTCAAACGCGCTTTTTACATACTCCTCCTCCAACAGTTCGCCGTTTACATAAACACGCCAATCCGAAATTGTAATCGTGTCGCCCGGCACTCCGATAATTCGTTTTACATACAAATCCGCATTTTCGTAAGGTCCACGAAAAACAATTATATTGTTTCTTTGCGGGTCTGAAAACAAATACGAAAGCCGAAACGCGACAATTCTATCGTTTATACGAATTGTCCCTTCCATCGAACCCGTAGGCACAGACGCATTTACAATTACAAAGTTTGTAAAAATCCACGCAAAAATAAGCGCGAACAGAATTGTTTTAATCCAACTCAACGCCTCACGCCAAAGTTCGCTTTTTACATTTGGTACTTCGGTTTTTTTATGTTCGTTAAGATTATTTTCGTCCATAATTCACCTCACTTAATAAAATTATACCAAACTCTTAGAAAATTTCAATTATTTCTTGCTTGCTTTTACAATTGACCCTATAATGGATTGTACAACTTATACAAACAGGAGGTAATTTATGAAGGTTTATTCGGCAAATGAAATTAGAAACATAGCTGTAATGGGACACAGCGGTTGCGGTAAAACTACACTAATGGAAGCCGCGCTGCATGTCACAAAAGTAACAAGCCGAATGGGACGCGTTGAAGACGGCAACACAGTAAGCGATTATGACGCAGAGGAAATTCGCAGAGGAGTATCTGTAAGCGCGTCGCTGATTCCCATCGAATGGAAAAATACAAAAATCAACTTCATGGATACCCCCGGCTATTTTGATTTTGTCGGCGCGGCGCGTGAAGCATTGCATGCGTCAGACGCGGTATTAATAGTAGCGAACGCGAAATCAGGAATAGAAGTAGGAACGGAATTAGCGTGGGAAAGCGCGGCAAACAAAGCCAAAATAATTTTCCTAAGCGGAATGGACGACGAACACGCAGATTTTAACCGCGTGGTAAATGATATGAAAGTCGAATTCGGAACCGGCGTTGCACCTTTAATGCTTCCCTTCAAAGAAGGCGGAAAATTAACGGGCTATGTAGACACACTAACAGGCAAAGCATATAAATTCGATGGCGGAGAATGCGCCGCACCCGCAGATATTGACTACGAAGAGCATCATCACTCATTATTGGAAGCCATCGCAGAAACCGACGAAGAACTCATGGAAAAATTCTTCGAGAACGACACGCTTTCTCTTGAAGAAGCGACAAAAGGATTAAAACTTGGCATTGCAAGCGGAAGCATAACACCCGTTTTATGCGGCGTTGCCACAAAAGCGGTAGGCGTTTCTTCTTTATTGGATATGATTGTCATGCAGTTACCGCCCGCAAGCGAACTTTGCAAAGAAATTAAAGCCGATAAAAACGGCGAAGAAGTCACCCTTCCTTGCGATGCTTCCGGTCCGGTATGCGCTTTTGTTTTCAAAACAATCAGCGACCCGTTTGTAGGGCGTTTAAGTATATTCCGCGTATATTCCGGCACAGTTAAAAAAGACACACAACTTTTCAATTCTCATAAAGAAGCACCCGAAAAAGGCGGAAACTTATTTATAATGCGAGGCAAAGAACAGATTGAAGTCTCCGAAGTCCGTGCGGGCGACATTGGCGCAATCGCAAAGCTTTCTGACACAAACACGCAAAACACCCTTGCCACAAAAGCCGCGCCATTCAAATGCGCACCGATTATTTTCCCCGAATCCCTTTTAGCGATGGCAGTTTCTTCAAAGGGCAGAGGTGACGAAGATAAACTTTCTTCGTCGATTAAAAAACTTCTTGCGGAAGACAGAACTTTGAAATTTGTGATAAATAAAGAAACGAAACAGACTGTTCTTTATGCAATCGGTGACGGTCAGCTTGACGTTTTGGTAAACCGCTTAAAAACCCGCGACAAAATGGAAGTTGAGTTAAGCTCACCGCTGGTTCCCTACCGCGAAACAATCAATGGCAGGTCGGATGTAAAAGGAAAATATGTAAAGCAGTCGGGCGGCGGCGGTCAGTACGGTATCGTTGATATGAAATTTGAACCGTCGGGCGACAGAGAAAAGGCATATATTTTTGAAGAAGTAGTCGTTGGCGGAAACGTACCGAAGCAATATTTCCCCGCCGTTGACAAAGGTTTGGCGGAAAGCGTAAAGGCAGGCCCCGTAGCCGCCTACCCCGTAGTTGGCGTAAAAGCCATCCTCTACGACGGAAAATACCACGCGGTAGACTCCTCTGAACTTGCCTTTAAAATGGCGGCACAAATTGCTTTCAAAGACGGCTTTATGCAAGCAAAACCCATTATTCTCGAACCCATCATGAAAGTAACCGTAACAGTTCCCGATAACTACACCGGTGACATTATGGGCGACATGAACAAACGCCGCGGACGTATCCTAGGCATGGATAAAGAGGGCAAGAAGCAAGTAATCTCCGCCGAAGCCCCCCACTCCGAAATGCTCAAATACGCCATAGACCTGCGCTCAATGACTCAAGGCCGCGGCTCATTTACAATGGAATTTGAACGATACGACGAAGCACCATCCGACGTTCAGCAAAAAGTTGTTGCGGCACGGAAAAAAGAACTGGAAGCTATGAGAGAAAAAGAATAATATTATTTTATTTGACTAATTGAAACCTAAAAAATAACCCCCATTCGTTTTATGCGAATGGGGGTTATTGTAGTTAATTATGATTTATACTGTGCGTAACTCTTGGATTTCGGAACTGTTTATCCGTAAAACCGCAAACACTACAAGCAGCAATCCAAACCTCATGAGTAGTTGTAATGATGCAGGGTACGGGATTTCCTCCCGGCAAATATACAGTGTGAGTAGTAGAAGATGAGAGATTACCGGAATGAACATAAGGACCAAAAATATGTCTTGTACACGTTGCCGCATGAGTATGATTCTCTATTATGTTCCATCCGTTTTCAGTGATATGTTGTTCAAGCATAACCTGTAATTCATCTGTATAACCGGATACCCATCTGTCGCCAACCTGCGCGAAGCCTATAGTCGCGCCTTCTCTGCTGTACCGTGAGATTATTTCTTCTCTTGCAACATCGTCCAAATCCGCACCGTTAAGCAATTTAAGCATTTCAATCAGTTCTGACGTGTAACCGGAAACCCATCTGTCATCGCCAACCTGCGCGAAACCTATGCTTATACTATCAGGTGAAGCTTCACCGACATCATTGTCATGGGCACAATTTGTACCTGTGCAAATAAAGCTATATGACTGAGATGCAATTGAGTCATCTGTGGCTGATACAGGCACAGAAAATAACATTGTTAAAACAAGCATTAAAGCAAGTATTTTTTTACACATATTGATACCTCCTAATTTTTAATCGGAAACTCGTTCCGTTTCAAAATACCATAACCGTGA
The DNA here is from genome assembly GCA_009779835.1 of Defluviitaleaceae bacterium. Taxonomy (GTDB): domain Bacteria; phylum Bacillota; class Clostridia; order Lachnospirales; family WQUN01; genus WQVC01. The sequence goes on from WRBD01000032.1 coordinate 5,933, forward strand.
GCGCATTGCTTTCCAAGTACTAATTGTACACCCTCATAAAATCTCCCCTTTCTCAAAAACATTTATCATGCAGGCCGGATATGGAAGCAGTATACAATATTAACCACCATATTTCAATATTAATCACCATATTGAAATATCAATCACCATATTATCCTTAAATCAAGTTTGCAAAATGCGTTTGGTTTATTCCGACCGCCGTGAAACGTGTTTCATAATCGACAAGTGCGTTGCCGATTGGTGCCATAGTGAACGTAAAATGCGGTCCGACTTGCGAAAGAGTATCTAAATTAAAAATCATTCCGATAGGAACCGAAACGATTTCCGGCTCAAGATTATTCAGGCGTGCGGAAATGGCTTGCGCCGACGCGTTGCAAATTTCGTTTACCAAAATGGTGTTTACGCTAAGAACGGGTTTTGCGTCCGATGTTACATTTTGCAAAATAAAATCTGCCGATGTTACTTGATTTTCCGCAATAATTTCCTGCACGACCGAATTTATTACATTGTTTATTTCCGCTTGAATACGAAGTTCCGCCGCTTCAAGGACAAGCGGAAGAATCCGCCTGTCGAAACGGTAAAAGCTGTGCGCGGAAAAAATCACTAAAAAAATTAACAAAGCAAAAGCAACGAATCGTTGCGGAAGCCGTGAATGTTTTTCGCCCCTTGCCGTTCTTTGCGGCGTTCGCGAATCGTACAGAAAACCGCGTCCTCCGCTCCTTCGCCTATACCATCTTTTAAAATTTCGCAATTTTCTTCCCATTTACATACTCCACCGCGTGAAATTAATGTTATATTATATGCGCGAATTTTCACGATTAAATCTTGTCATACTAAAAGGCGGTGCGGCATGAAAACATTGGTTATAGCCGAAAAACCTTCCGTTGGGCGCGATATTGCCCGGGTTTTGAAATGCGGGCAAAAAGGCGACGGATTTTTGCAAAACGAAAAATATATTATTTCGTGGGCAATAGGGCATTTGGTAACGCTGAAAGAACCCGAAGACTACGACCCTTCGATGAAAAAATGGCGTGCCGGCGATTTACCGATACTTCCGTCTTCGATGGGTTTAAAATCCATGCCGAATACAATCAAGCAATTGAATGTATTAAAAAATTTTTTAATTTCCGACGAAACGGAAGAAATAATTTGCGCAACGGATAGCGGGCGCGAAGGCGAATTAATTTTTCGCTACATATATAAATGGGCAGGCTGCAAAAAGCCCGTGAAGCGGCTGTGGATTTCCAGCTTGACGGATGCCGCAATCTCCGAAGGCTTGGCGAAGATGAAACCCGCCGCCGAATACGATAATCTTTACGCGTCGGCGCGGTGCCGTGCGGAAGCGGACTGGCTTGTGGGTATGAACGCAACACGCGCATTCACACTAAGCAGAAACGAGCTTCTTCCAATGGGACGCGTTCAAACGCCGACACTAGCAATGCTTGTGAACCGCCACAATGAAATATTAGCGTTTAACGCGAAAGATTTTTTTGAAGTAAAAGCCGACTTCGCGCAGCAAAGCGGCGAAAAATATTCCGGCACTTGGATAAACAAAAAAAACGAGGAAAACGACGAGCGCACATATAATCGTGAAGAAGCCGAAGCCGTGGCGGAAAAAATAAAAGACGCAACAGGGATAATCGAAAGCGTAGAAACCGAAGAAAAACGCCGCCTGCCGCCGCAATTATTCGACCTGACAGAATTGCAACGCGAATGCAATCGCAAGCTTGGTTTTTCCGCGAAAAAGACGCTGGAAACCGCACAATCCCTTTACGAAAAACATAAACTAATCACCTACCCCCGTACCGACAGCCGCTATCTGAGCGAAGACATCGCACCGAAATTAAAAAAAACAATCGAAGCCACTGCAACAGGCGAATACAAAAGTTTCGCGGATTATTTATTAAGCTTGCCAAACCTCCCGACAACTTCGCGAATAATAAACAACGCAAAAGTAACCGACCACCACGCAATAATTCCGACAGGCAATAAAAAGCCGCTTTCCGCGCTATCGGCAGACGAAGCCGCCGTATACGACAGAATTTTACGAAATTTCCTTGCTGCGTTTCACCCCGCATATGTTTATGATGAAACCACGGCAATTACACTGGTTGAAAATGAATCCTTCCGCTCGAAAGGGCGCGTGGAAAAAAACATCGGTTGGATGGCACTGTATTCCCACGAAAAACCCGCGAAAAAACCCGCAAAAAATTCCGCGACAAACCCGGAAGAAGCAGAGGAAAAACTCCCGCCATTAATAAAAGGAGAACCCGTAACCGTAAAAGGTACGGAAGTTCTCCATAAAAAAACTCAGCCGCCCAAACCCCACACAGAGGCAACTTTGCTTTCCGCAATGGAACACGCCGGCCGCCACATAGAAGACGAAGCGTTAAAAGAAGCCTTAAAATCATCAGGGCTTGGCACACCCGCCACCCGTGCCGCAATCATAGAAAAACTAATTTCATCCGGTTACATCGTGCGTGTGAAAAAAAATCTAACACCAACGGAAAAAGGCATAAAGCTAATCGAAATTGTTCCGCCCGAAATGCGTCAGCCCGAAACCACGGGCAAATGGGAACGCGCCTTAACAAAAATTTCACGCGGTGAAATGGACGAAGTTAGATTCATGGAAAGCATTCGCAGATACGTTGTTTATCTTGTGAAACAAGCTTTTAATTAGCTCACAATGTTAAACCTCCCGGTACCTACGGCATAAACTTTTTAAACTTGCAATTCGCACAACTTATATGGTGAAAGCCCTGCAATTCAATATCCTTGTTTTGTCTTACAGGGCTATGTTTGCATTACGTCATCTTCCAGCGTTTCAATGTTGGGAACACTTCCATAATGCGCACTCGTGCCTCGTCATCGCTTTTATCGCCTTTTTCTTTCCAAAAATTGCGCATTACTATCATGCCAACAAATAATTGCATCAGCATCATTTTTTTAACATAAATTCCGCTCCCGAATATTTAATTTTTTTTACTAAGAACCTTCCTCTATGCCTAAAGACTTCAAACTATTACGGTAATTTATCATTTCATCTTCGCTTGTGGTGTCAATAGTATAACGCAACTCGCCTATTATTCGTTCTCTATCTTTTGATATATTACCGATTATAGGCTTGAAATTAGAAATTGTGTTAGCAAGCACTTGTGTTCTTAGCCGCAAATTTTCTACAAGGGTAATCAATTCCTCAAGCCTTTCTTTTTCGCCTGCCGGAACAAATTCACCTCGCTCCGCCATTTGATATAATTGCGTATTAGGGAACAAAGTTAATGAATCTATGTTGAGGAAATACGGATTTTCCACAAAATATGGACTTATCTGATTAAGTGTTTGGGCTGTTTTATAAGCATTGCGCTGTCCATTGCCTTTTCCTGCAAGCCCTGTCATGTATACAAGGTAGTATTCTATTCCTGCTTCATCTAATTTTGCAAGCTGTTCTACAATATCGGAAGATGTGTAGCCTTTGTTTGCAAGGGCAAGTGTTTTATCGTCGCCGCTCTCCATTCCAATACTTAAGCCGTCAATACCCATAGCACGCAATTTTTTTAACTGATGAACGCTTTTGTCTTTTATATCCCGAATACTTGCAAACATAGCCATAGATTGACATTTTATCAATGAATCCCTAACCGTTAACGCACGGATTTTTAAATTTTCGTAACTCATGGCAAAAGGATTTCCACCAGTCCAAAAAATCCGTCTTGCGTGTGGCTGATAACTTTTAATTTCTTCGCAATCTTCCTCAAACTCGTTCAACGGTGACATTCGGAAACATTCACCGTGATATAAATTGCAAAATGTGCATTTGCCATACGTACAGCCTGATGTTGCTTGTATGATAACAGAATATGCTTCATACGGGGGGCGCCATGTTCTTCCGGTAAAGTGCATATAATATATCTCCTTTAGGGTTTATAAATGGCGTATATTTTCCCGATAACGCCGTAGTTCTGTTTCATCTACATTATCAATGGCATATTGTAAATGCTTAATCATTGCCGCCTTATCTTTCGGTAATGCACCAACAAGAGGGGCAGTATTCGATATTGTGTTAGCGTAGATGGTTGTTTCAATTTCAAGCTTTTCAATCATAGTTTTCTGCTCATGCAGGCGTTCCAATTCGCCCGCTTCAGTAAAATTACCGCTCTTAATTTCTTGATATAGGTCTGATTGAGGAAACACCGTTAAAGCAACGAAGCTTATACTTATGGGGTTTATTTGATTGTAGGTCTTGGCGGTACTTAAAGCTACCCTTTGACCGTTTCCAAAGCCAGACAAGCCATTTAGGTATGATATATGATATCTAATACCCACGCCGTCCAATTTATTTAATTGCTCCACAATATCACTTGAAGAATATCCTTTACACATAAATTTAAGCGTGGGGTCGTCGCCGCATTCCGTACCAAAAATAATTTCATCGTAGCCTAGTAATTGTAATTCGCTTAACTGCTCTGTTGTTTTTGGTGAAATGTCCGTAACTCTCGAAAAACAACCGATACTCTCGACACTCGGTAAATGGTGCTTAATCATCAATGCAAGTTCTTTTAATTTATCAAAACTAAGAGCAAAAGGGTTTGCCCCCGTCAAAAATACCCGCTTTACATTCCTGTTTAATGTACTTATTTCCTTTAAATCGTCCTCAATCTCGCTTAAAGGCGATAATACAAATCTATGTTCATAAAGACTGCAAAACTTGCATTTATCGTGAGTACATCCAACTGTAATTTGAAGCAAAGCGGAATGAGCTTCGTAAGGTGGCCGCCATATTGTTCCTGTGAAGTGCATAAGTTCATCTCCTTGTTTATAGAAAAATCTAAGCATGATTTTTGTCTATATATCATTTTAACGTTATTCATTTATTTTGAGAAGTACTGTCTTGATATGCACATAGTAGTATTTTACTACTAACTATGCTAAAATTAATTATAAGGAGATGAATTTATGGATAAGTCTTTAGTAGATGAACGCTGTATAACCGTATCAACAATCCAAAAAGTTTTAGGCGGCAAGTGGAAGATTGAAATTTTATATTACATTTCACTAAAAACAATTCGCTTCGGTGAATTACAACGCCAAATAGGAGACATCACTCAATCTACATTGACTAAACAGCTTAGAGAATTAGAAGCGAACGGCTTCATTTCTCGTTATATATATCAAGAAATTCCACCAAAGGTAGAGTATTCATTAACAGACCTTGGCAAGAGTTTTGTGCCTGTTTTGGAATATATGAAAAAATGGGGTGAAGAAAATTTGAGTTGAAATATTGGATACATGTGGTTTTCTCTTCCCCCAGTTTGCTAAATTTCATACGCCGCCATGATTTTCGCAGCGAATGGGCAAATTGATAGCTGCACAAGAAAAGTATGAGTTTACATTCATATTTAAATTCCCCAAAAAAAAGAACGGTCGGCAAAATAACTTTCACACCAACCGTCTCTTTGTTATACATAAAATTTAATTTATATTATTCCTTCTGCAATCATCGCTTCTGAAATTTTCTTAAAGCCTGCGATGTTAGCACCGGCTACAAGGTCGTAGCCTAGTCCAAATTCTTCGGAAGCTTTTGCCGACGCGTCGTGAATATTTTTCATGATGGCTTTAAGTTTTGCATCGACTTCTTCGGCTGTCCAAGCGATTCTCATGGAATTTTGACTCATTTCCAAGGCAGAGGTGGCTACACCGCCCGCATTTACAGCCTTCGACGGCGCAACGATTAAGCCGCTTTTTTGGAAATATTCCATTGCGTCGTTGCTGCATGGCATGTTTGAAACTTCAATTATATATTTTGTGCCGTTTGCAACAATTTGCTTTGCTTCTTCCATTGCAATTTCGTTTTGCGTGGCGCAGGGCATCACAACGTCGGCTTTTACTTCCCACGGCTTTTTGCCCGCATGGAAAGGCAAACCGAATTTTGTTGCGTAGTCTTCCGCTTTATCGCGCCCGGAAGAACGCATTTCGGTTAAATAATCAATTTTTTCGGGCGTGCTTACGCCGTCGGGGTCGTGAACATAGCCGTCCGGGCCGCTTATGGTAATTACTTTTGCGCCGTATTCTGCAAGTTTTAAAGCTGTTCCCCATGTAACATTTCCAAAACCAGAAAGCGCGAAGGTAAGATTTTTAATGTCAACTTTTTCATGTTTAAATACTTCCGCGGCATAATAAACAGCTCCAAAGCCCGTTGCTTCCGGGCGTATCAGAGAACCGCCGTAAGACAATCCCTTGCCTGTTAAAACTCCGTTTTCCCAGACAGCTTTAATTCTTTTATATTGCCCGTACATATATCCGATTTCCCGTGCGCCCACGCCGATATCTCCTGCGGGAACGTCCACGTCCGGCCCGATATGCCTGTATAACTCTGTCATAAACGCTTGACAAAAACGCATTACTTCCCCGTCGGAACGTCCGCGCGGGTCAAAATCCGAGCCGCCTTTTCCGCCACCCAGCGGTAAACAGGTCAACGCGTTTTTAAATGTCTGCTCGAAAGCAAGAAATTTTGCAATACTCAAATTCATCGAAGGATGAAAACGCAATCCTCCCTTATACGGCCCAATCGAACCGTTAAACTGCACTCTGTAACCGCGATTCACCTGCACTTGCCCACTGTCATCAACCCAACTTATTCTAAACGCAATAACGCGCTCGGGTTCCGCAATTCTTTCAAGCAATCCCATTTTTTGATACCCCGGATGTTTTTCCACAACCGTTTCAAGCGATTTAAAAACTTCCTCCACCGCTTGAAGAAATTCCGGTTCGTGTGCGTCGCGTTTTTTTATTTTCTCAAGAACTTCCTTCATGTAAGAATTAATAATAATCATCCTCCTGTTTTTTATTTCGTGAATTATATATTAATAGACAAATATTTTCCACTAAATAATATGATACAATGCACCAAAAAAACGAGAATGTGAATTCAATGAAAAAAATATTTTCAATTGCGCCGGTGTTATTGCTCATTGCGGTTTTTGCGTCTTGCATAGAAGAAGAATCTGCGATGACGGAGATTAACGAATCCGTGCAAGATTGTTCATTATGACCCGACAACAAGGGTACTTCACCCGTTTGAAGGTCGAAAATTTCGTAGGTGTCCTTACCTATTTTATCTTTCGGCGTTGCGGTAAGCCCTATTAAAAGCGCGTCAAAATAATTGAAAATATCCTTGTATTTCCTGTATCGTCATAGGGTTTTATGAGAGAATTATCCACGCTGTAAAGCCATTTAACCGCAAACTCCAACGCCGTGCGCGAACCCGTTGCTGCAAACGTCGGGCTTATTGACAACACAAGTTCCGCCTGTATCGCTGTGTCGGCGAAAGAAGCGAATTGCGGGTCGGATTTTAGGAAATTGAAGTTGGTCATGGTGTCACCTCTCGCTATTTATTTAATGCGTCTGCGAAAATTACAGATAATTCAGGGTCATCACTTACAATTTTCCGCTTGAACGCTGCGAACATGGAAGAACGACTTAATTCTTCACGAATTTCATCGGCAAAACCGGGCTTTCGTTCAGTGCGGAACGTATCTATGTACCGCTGAAAATAATGTATCTCTTTTTTTAGATGTACATGACTTAGATTTTTTTGTTCGGTTTTTCGTATACTTGTATTGCCGCTTATATGGAACGCCGTCAAGCGTTTGTTCACGTTGGTATACTCTTTTACTTGAACGCACTTTTACAATATTTCCAAGTCTCTCTACTTTCCACCCCATCGGATTTGTTGCAGGGTCGCCAAACATTTGTATGAATTGAGATTTAACAAGCAAGTCCAATTTTGCTATTTGCGCCTTGCGCTTTTCGATAAGTGCGGCGGCGCGGTCAAGAGTGTCGGCGATTTTTTGTTGGATTAGCAACGGTGGCAACGAGATATTAATGCTATTTAACTTCTCAACAGTCAATCCGGGTTGTGCCGCGCCTATGGCATATTTATTAAGATTTAATTCTTTCAACACATAACATAACCATTGCGTGTTTAAGTTGTTCTTAGGGCGCGTTACAATCGCGTGTTCTGTTGCATAAAATCGCCCTTGAGTATATTGAGTATTACCGCATAATGCTCCTTGTCGCCCAATATGGAATCGCCGGGACGTAAATCCAAAAGCTCCACCATCATGCGGATAATATGTCGCGGTGTGCGGAATTGCCCGTTTGTTCCTGCCGTGGTTAAGCGCGAAAGCATATACTCGTACAAGTCGCCACGAGCGTCTTTGCAGTCGGGTTGTTTTTCTACAATGGAATAAAGCTCGTCAAGTGCGGTTATTACTTGCTCCAAAAGGCGCGGCGTGGGGATTTTGAAAATTGCGTCTTCCATATATTTGGCATAGGTGCTTATGGTGTTTGTGTGTAAATTTTTAATAAATGGAAAAATTTCGCCCTGCATTGTTTGATACATGGTATTGGCAGGTTTGTAAGCCCACCCGTCCAGAACATTTCCCATAGCTTGTCAACTTTATTTTTAAGTTCGCCTGTTATCATTTGAATCCTCCGTTTTATTTAAAATCTAACTCAATACAGGAATTTTATACCGCATTAATAAATAATGCAATTAATACATATCTTCAATAATTTTCTTCAAAAAATGCTTGACGACGAACATATTTTCTCCTACAATGCGTGTAACGGAGCGAAATGTCAGGTACCCTTGCACTGCATTTTCATCGCGCGCGGCGGCGCAAGTGGCGTTTTGCTCCACCGGTTCACGGTATGAAGAATTCTTGGCTTAAATGCCGCTTGTACAAGCATATTCGTGAACGTACATCTAATTAAAAAAACTGACCGGTATACAGCGGCTTACGAGTGAAAATCGCAAGCTGCTATATGCGCCGGCAATGTTGCGTGTACAGAAATACATATTTTATTTAAATTAATAATCAATTCCATTCCTTTCTAATATTATAATTGTTTGCCATGATTGTAATAGTGTTTGTATTGCACATAGGGTTCTGTTAATATTATTGGGATTATAATGCTTTGCAATTATGGGATTATAACGCAACACTTCATGGAAGGTGTTGATTGCAATAATAACACGCACGAATATACCTGCCCTAAACGCTTGGCGACATATGAAGAACATAGGTATTAAGAAGTCTGCAAGCACGGAAAGGTTGTCTTCCGGGTTTCGGATTAACCGCGCTGCGGACGACGCGGCGGGGCTTGCCATTTCCGAAAGTATGAGAGCTCAGATACGCGGCTTGTTACAGGCAGAGCGGAACACACAAGACGCAATAAGCCTTATCCAAACCGCCGAGGGCGGCATGAACGCCATTAACGAGTTAATTCAACGCGTCCGTGAGCTTGTGGTACAAGCTGCGAACGATACATATACGCATACATACAGGTATGACGAAGAAAATCCGGAGCAACCCAGACGCGTTCTGACGCAATCCCAACGCGTATTGATTCAATCGGAAATTGACAATCTCATTGATGAAATCAATCATCTTTCCGCGCGGGTTCAATTTAACGGGAAGAACCTGTTGAGCGGCGCGTACAGCAGTCAGAGCGGAGTGAATTATATTCCTCCACCGATGCCGATTATAGAAAGCGTCTCCGCATTGTTTGAACCCATGGCAACAAGGCCATCCGGTGCGATGGGTATTATGCCGTTAAGCACACAAACCCCGGCTCCACCACCTGATGTGACAATCAGCGATGCAAACATTTCTGCCGGAGACCCAAGGTGGACATTCATCGGTGGTGTTTTAACCATTACAAACGCCGGAAACGGCGGGATAATTGAAATAGATGGCGCGAATATAACCGGGCTTGACCGTATTTTTGTACAAAACGGTACTAACACCGACATCATCTTGAATAACGTGAACATAAACACAATCAACGGCGCGGCTTTGGATATTCAAAACACCATCGTAAACCTTTGGCTTGTAGGTAATAATGAATTGAGGGCATATGGCAGTTCCAATGTTCCTAGCAGTGCCGGTGTTCAGACAACCGACGGCACGGTAACTATAAACGGAACGGGTAGTTTAACAGCCCAAGGCGATTCCGGTGCTGCGGGCATAGGCGGCGGTTTTAGCAGTGGCGGCGGCAACATTATCATAAACGGCGGTACGGTAAATGCCGTAACCGATGGAAGGGGCGCGGCTATCGGCAGCGGCGGCGTCGAGAGTCAGGGCCCGAGAAACTTCGACGGAGGCAATATTACAATAAACGGCGGTACGGTAAATGCCATCTCAAATGGTATTGGTGCGGCTATCGGCGGTGGCGGTAGCGGGGATGGTGCCACTAGCGGCGGAAACATTGAAATAAACGGCGGCACGGTAAATGCCACCGCCAATGGCGGGGGTGCGGCGATTGGCGGCGGTTTCAGCGGCGACAGTCGCGGCGGTGCCGGCGGCAGCATTACAATAAACGACGGCATAGTATATGCAACCACTAATTCATATGGGGCGGCTATCGGGGGCGGCGGCACCGGCGATGGCACCGGTGGTGCCGGCGGTGACATTACAATAAAAGGCGGCACTGTAAATGCCATCACCAATGACGTTGGTGCGGCTATCGGCGGCGGAGGCAGCAGAGACGGTACCGATGGCGGTATTGGGGGTAACATTACCATAAACGACGGCGTGGTGAATGCCATATCTTATGGTGGGGGCGCGGCCATCGGCGGCGGCATCAGCGGTGCAGGCGGAAACATTACCATAATCGGCGGTACGGTAACGGCCGAAGGCGGTGACGGCAGTGCGGGTATCGGCGGCGGCAGCGGCGGTGCAGGCGGAAACATTACCATAAGCGGCGGCGAGATGATAACTGCCGAAGGCCGTGGCGGCGGCGCGGGTATCGGTGGCGGCTTCGGCGGTGCAGGCGGAAACATTACCATAATCGGCGGCAAAGTAAATGCCACTGCTAATTCTTATGGCGCGGCAATCGGCGGCGGTGAAATGGGTGATGGCGGCAGTATTACTATAAACGACGGCACGGTGAATGCTACCGCCAATTTTAGTGGTGCGGCTATCGGCGGCGGCGGAGGTGATGGTAGTGCCAGCGGTGGCAGAGGAGGAGATATCACCATAACCGGTGGCACAGTAAATGCCACCGCCAATTCTCATGGTGCGGCTATCGGCGGCGGCGGTAGCGACGACCATAACGGAGGTGACGGCGGCACTGTTACCATAACCGGTGGCGTGGTAACTGCCACCACCAATGGTAGTGGTGCGGCTATCGGCGGTGGTGGAAGTTCAAATGGCAGCGGCGGCTTCGGTGGTTTCCTTAACATTAGCGGAAACGTCATTATTACGGCTTCCGGTGGCACCGGAGGAGCAGCCGTTGGTGGCGGAAGCGGCTCTACTATAAGCGGCGTCGGTTCTGATATTACAGTAAGCGGTGGCCTGTTAGAGATTGTAAGCGGATGGATTGGCGCGGGCAATATATCAACACGTAAAGGGGAGTTGTATATATTAGGCGGCAATCTCTCCATAAGCAACCCAGCAGTCAACATAAACAGCGAGATTATTGCAAATCACATGGGGGATGATGTTTACCGTGTGGAGATATTTCTTAATAACAACACATCATCGTCTTTTGCGGCGCATACAGAAGTTGAGTATACTGTTGGTAGCATGACAATAAACGCCATAACTGACAGCGAAGGCAGATTGTTTATGTACCTCCCCACAAATATGCTGGGTGCTCCCGGAAGCATGACTATCGGTGGGCTAACATATACGGGAACGCTTGATGCTATAAGTTCCACCCACAATACCCAGCTCATATTGACATTAACCACTACTACTGACCCGTTTGAAATAACCCGTATCTCCGAAAACCGAATAGACGAGGACAACGCCACCGTACAATTCGTCAGCAATAGGCCGGGCGTGTATTACTACATCGTACGGGACATTAACGACCCCCCGCCCTCAGATAATTATGTTTTAATTACCGGTCAACATGGATTCGGTAATGCCGGGCAGAATACACTCAACCTCAGCGGTCTGGGTTCGGGTGTTAAGAGGGTCTATATCGTCAAAGAGGATGAACAAGGCAACCATAGCAACATGATTGACTTTACAATACCCGCATATAACCCGCCCTACCCTCCTGACGCACCAAGCCTGCCCAACCTTTTGCAAACCGACCCGAAAAGTTTTTGGTTTCAACTCGGCGCGAACGCAAAACAAGGATTGACATTGCATATCGAAGCAATGAACGCGGTATCACTGGGGCTTCTGGGCATTGCGAATAATAGAGTTATAAATGTAATGGAAGAGTCCGGCACAGATATAACCGTTCTGTTAGACTTCATAGACATCGCGCTGTCCAAGACTGTCGCAGAGCGGGCAAAACTTGGGGCAATGCAAAACAGGCTGGAGTACACAATGCGAAGCCTCTCCGTTTCAGCTGAGAACCTTCAAGCTGCCGAAAGCAGCCTCCGTGACGCGGATATGGCAAAAGAAATGATGGAGCTGACCAAGTCTAAGGTGCTGCAACAAGCGGCTGTATCAATGCTGGCGCAGGCAAACCAAGCCCATCAAGCGGTGTCGCAACTGCTGCAAAACATAGAATAACGTAGTATACGTTTCATGCATAAACAAGGCTTTTAATTTGCCCGTTCCGCCTTAACGAATGAATAGCATGGAATCAAATCCTTGTATAAATCCGGCTTGAAATAGTATGTGAACACAAACAATTCAGGTGTACCGGGAGAGTCCTCATAAAAGGCAACGTCGAATTTGTACATATCATTTTCAATCGTCACGGTATCCAACAGTATCGAGAACAATGTGTAATTCGAGCTAAACCCGTCAGGCAGCCAAAGATAATCCGGATTATTTTCTATGACATACAATTCATCATGCTTCGCGCTGCTTTCCCAATCGTAATTGTAGTAAAGCCATGCCATCGCATATTGGACATCATAAACGGGAATCAGCAAGCCACCCCTGTCATCATCCGCTTCAAAAACCTTGCCCAGTTCGGTTTCCAATAAATACGTTTGATAGATTGCATACAGAGAGTTCATTTTTGGCGTTAAAATATCATTGCCTGTTAAGGTTTCGATTGAGTGATTAAACTGTATGAACCGGTTTATTTCATCTTCAAAACCTGTAGGGACTTCAAATAATGTTTTGTTATCCGGCTCAGTGGTATTCATACTGTCGGTTTCATCGGAGAGCGTAGTTTCAGCATCGGCTGATGGCGTTGTACCGGGCTGTTGATTGTCACGCTGCTCCGCTCTATTGCAAGCGGTTAAAAAAAGTGCCAAAACTATGGCGAAAAATAATGCTTTCTTCAATGTAAAAACTCCTCCATATAGTTATTATTTTTTTACTGCTATAACAGAAACAGTATATTGATGTTAAACATTTCCTATACAAATAGTCCCCCATTGATTATTCATTGCTTCGTACGGAATACAAATTTTTGACAAGGATACCCAAATTCTTCAACGAGCTCATCTTCAATAAAACCGATTTTTTTGTATAGCGATCTTGCGGCTTTATCTTTCATATCGCCCTCGCGATATGTAGTAACCCAAATTTCTTGATTCTGAAGGAAACCTTTTAATCATTTCTTTAAACATGCTTGAAGCGATACCGTTTCCCCTTGAATCGGGATGTACAGCTCTTGTATTCTTCTTTATCTAAGCCCGGAAAATCATTACTTACAAGATCTACAAGCTGCATCCATTTTGCGACATCGCGCGGTTCGGCGAGTGAGATGACATATGATTTTCTCATATTCATGACTTCCTTTCTATCAATGACGTGTTATTCTTTTCGCTTAATTATAACGACGTTTCAAAATTAAAGCAATAAAATGTAGGTTCATTTAAAAAGCCGCTTATGGAAACCATATGTTTCCGCAAGCGGCTTTCTGTTGCTACATGGGTGGGTGGATTTGAGAGCAGTATTACGCCGCGCCAACGCTAACCGAGATGGTTCCGTTCTCCGCTTTTGCGTGGATTATAACAGGGTGTTGTGTGTCGTTTTGGAATTTGAAATCAAGGCCACCATTGTGAGAAGTTGCGGCTTGCAAGCCGTCGCCTACGTAGTTTACGGGGCGCGAATGGTCGTGGCGTTCTATTATTGTCATTCCGGCGCGATGGGCAGCATTACACAAGGTTGTTGACACTTGGCATACTCCGCCTCCGTAGCCTTCGGATTTTTTGCCGTCAACAAAAATTATACTCTTTTTATAACCGCGTTCTTGCGTTGTGGAACCGATTGTGTCGTTGAAAGAAAAGGTTTCGCCCGGCTGAATTATCGTATTGTTAATCGTAGATGCCGCAAGGGCTACATTGCTTGCTCTTCCCTTGTCTTTTGTATCAAAGTTTGTTTCGTAATGTGCGGCGGAAGATGAATTGACGTGATACTGCGGAATATTTTCCGTGCGGTTTTCAGGCACAACATCAGTTCTTTGCGGGCGTGGGGTTTGTATGGTTTCGCGAGGAGGCGGAAGTGTTGGCTGAGGGGTGTTCGGAATAGAAGGCGGAACGGAATGTGGGACGGAACGCGAGGCGGAACGAGGTACAGGGCGCTCCGGAACATCATCGGCGCGATAAGCTTCTGTCTGATAAGTTTCTGCCTGATAAGTTTCTGTTTGATAACTTGAACATCCCACCATAATAAAAAGCAATGAAAAAAGTAAAATAATTCTCAATTTAATCATCCTCATAAAATTGTTTTAGAAATTTATTATGAATAAAATTTTCAAAATTATGCACCTTGTATATTAATACTTTCCGTGATATATTGTCCAAATAAAGCGTTTTGTATTATATAAAGGAGAGTATTGCGTATGAAAAATCTGAATTTCAGAGCAAAAATTATTTTACCTACCGCATTACTGGTGTTTATCCTTCTTGCGGCTACATTGGTTATTACAGTCTCACAGTTCAGTGCGTTTAATGATTATCTGCTGAATGCACGGCTTAACACCGCTGCTAACAGTGTACGGGAATTTACAAATGATATAAGCCGTAAGGTTATTGATGTAGGGCTTCAAATATCAAATGACCCGCAGCTTGCTCAAGCCGTGCTGGCACAAGATACGCAGGGAATTCTGCGTGTAGGGCAGCGGCTTGTGGATACGCATGGTATAACTTTTCTGACAGTCGCTTCCACGGATTCAATTATTCTTGCCCGTACAGATGAACCGAACCGTAACGGTGACGAATATCGCACAGCATCTGTGCTTAACGCTTTGGATGGTATAGTTTCTGTAGAGTATACTCCCGTTGGAGAGAGACAACTTCCCATACGCGCCTCTGTACCCATGTACCATGAAGGCGAAATAATCGGCGTGCTTATTGCCGGTTGCGCGCTTGACACACCCAAAGCCGCTGAATTACTTTCCGCAAGATATAACGCCGCTATTACTATTTTTGTAGATGACGTTCGCGTTTCATCTACTTTAGTTAACGAGCAAGGAAACAGCGTTGTTGGAACACGTATAACAGACGATGATATTTTGAACAGAGTGTTTCGTCGGGGAGAAGATTTACCAATAACTCTTGACTTGTTCGGTAAACCATACAGCGCATACTTTTTGCCGATTCGTGACCCCGAAGGTAATACTCTTGGTGTCGTAAATGTGGCTCTGCCGCTGGAAGATATTTATGCGCAAAGAAGCCGTGTAACGCTCATTGTGGGGGGCATTGGTGTACTGGGGCTTTTGGCTACACTTTTTGTTATTTACCTGATATCGAGCAAGCTTATATCGCCGATTAAACATCTTGCTTCCGTTGTTTCGGATGTTAGCCACGGAAGAGTAAATATCAACAAAGACATGAATCTGTCGCATGACGAAATCGGAATGCTTACCAACGATGTTTACGGTTTGGTAGACGTTATAAAAAGCATTGTTGATAATTTGTCTGAAGCACATAAGCAGTATATGAAGGTTGGTAATGTGTATTATCAAATGGATACTTCTGAATATGAAAATTCATTTAAAGAAGTAATCGAAAATGTAAACAGCCTGTTAAAAGAAAACGCCGAGGATATAATGAGTATGTCCGGTGTGTTGAATCAGGTTAGCAGCGGCAATTTTGATTTAAGCATGGAAGTTTCCGCGTGGCCGGGCGATTGGGCGGCGATTCCCATAGCCGTAAATAATCTTACCGGGAATCTAAAAGGTGTAAGTGCCGAAATAAACACAATGATTGATGCAACGGCAAACAAAGGGGACTTGACCTTTAAAACTGATGCGGCAAAGTACGACGGCGACTGGCGTAAAATTATGAGTGGGTTAAACGATATAGCCAAAGCCGTAGCAGAACCCTTTAAAGCTATCCACATGGCTCTTGATGAAATGACAGACGGTAATTTTGACTTAGACAAGATTGATAAAAAACTCGCCGCGGTGGGCTTGGAATCGAATGCCGCGAAATATAGGGGCGAGTTTAGTGAAGTGATAAAAGCGATAGAAACCACCGTTTCAGAAATATCTTCCTATATATCCGAAATTACCGACGTTTTGGCGGCTGTTTCCGGCGGCGACTTAACAGTAACAATTCGTCGTGAATACGTGGGAAGTTTTGCGGCAATTAAGAGTTCGATAAATAACATTTCTGCGTCGCTTAATAAAACCATGTCTGAAATTTCGTCCGCGTCAGAGCAAGTACTTTTGGGTGCGAAACAAATTTCCACAAGCGCGATGGATTTGGCAAACGGTGCACAGCAACAAGCCAGCGCAGTGGAAGAATTAAACGCCAGCGTTGATATAATCAACCAGCAAACAAGACAAAACGCCGACGATGCTTCCGAAGCAAGCGGTCTGTCCAATAAATCATCCGCCAACGCCAAAGAGGGCAACGAAGCCATGAAGCATATGTTAGTTGCCATGTCGCAAATCAAGGAATCGTCCAATGACATTTCCAAGATTATCAAAGTCATTCAAGACATCGCGTTCCAAACCAACTTGCTTGCTCTTAATGCCGCCGTTGAAGCTGCCCGCGCAGGCGAACACGGAAAGGGCTTCGCGGTAGTAGCGGAAGAAGTTCGTAGCCTTGCGGCACGCAGCCAAACAGCCGCCGAAGAAACAACCGGACTAATAGGTGATTCCATTGCCCGCGTCGATAGCGGTTCAAACATTGCGGAATCAACCTCTGCATCTTTAGACGTTATCGTTAAAAACGCCAACGAAGTAATGGGAATCATAAGCAACATTTCCGCATCGTCACAAGAGCAAGCAGAAGCAATAAGCCAAGTAAGCATCGGACTCGGTCAAATTTCACAAGTAGTTCAAGGCAACTCAGCTGTCTCCGAAGAAGCCGCTGCGGCTTCAGAAGAGCTCAACTCACAAGCCGAACTTTTACAACAGCTTGTGTCGTTCTTCAAATTATAAAGATAAAACAAGGGGTTGTCTCGCCAAGCGCGGGACAACCCCTTTATAATTACATATGAAAAGAGGTCGTTTATGAATCCGATTACCCAATTAAATCAAAGTTTAATCAATAAAATTGCGGCGGGCGAAGTGGTAGAGCGTCCGCTAAGTGTTGTGAAAGAATTGGCGGAAAACGCAATTGACGCGGGCGCAAGCATGATTACTGTGGAAATTCGTGACGGCGGGTTAACATCTGTGCGTGTTACGGATAACGGCGGGGGAATTCCGGAGGAGGATTTACCGCTTGCGTTTGCGCGTCACGCTACAAGCAAAATAACCAACTTCGACGATTTGATGAGCGTTCAAACGCTGGGTTTTCGCGGCGAGGCACTGTCAAGCATAGCGGCGGTTTCGCAGGTAGAGATGATTACAAAAACGCAGGGGCAAATCGCGGGAACCTGTGTGGAGGTTCACGGAGGAAAATTGCTTTCAAGCAAGGGAATCGGCTGTGCCGACGGCACAACGGTCGTTGTTTCAAATTTATTTTACAACACTCCCGCAAGACGAAAATTTTTAAAAAAACCCGCAACAGAAGCGGGTTCAATTGCGTTTTGCCTGGAGCGGCTCGCGCTGGGCAACCCCGCGCTTGTTTTACGCTACATAAATAATGGTCAAATAATTTTTCAAACCACGGGAAACGGCTGCCTAAAAACGACGATGCTAAACATTTACGGCAGAGAAGTCGCGTCAAAAACTGCAACGGCAGACGCAACCTCAGAAGAAATGCGCCTTTACGGGCTGATTGGCAAGCCCGAAACGGCACGCGGAAACCGTAAGCACGGCAGTTTTTTCATAAACGGGCGATACATCGACAGCAAGTTGATTTCACGCGCAATAGAATCCGCAATGAAAACCATGCTGCCATCGGGAAAATTCCCGGTTTACGCATTAAATTTAACCATGCCGACCAACACGCTTGACGTTAATGTTCACCCGACGAAAATGGATGTGCGTTTTGCCAATGAGGAAGGCGTTTTCGCGTTCGTTGAAAACGCGGTGCGCGACGCGCTGGAAGAGCATAATTTAATACCGCAAATTCGGCAGGCAAGCAAATCTGTTAAACCGCAACTTGAAGTACAACCCGAAGCGGAGCAAATCTCACTTACCGTTGAGAAATATTATGTAAAAGAGTATGCAACTGTCGAGGAAAAACTCCCGCCGATTTTCGAAAGCATTTCTTTTAATGAAGAAAAAACGCGCGAAGAAAAAACTGTTCCTGCCGTTGAACCTGTGAAACCCGAACCCGTGAAATTTTTTATAGACTATCAAATTCAAGGAATAATATTCCAAACATACTGGATTGTAACCCAAAACGATTCTCTTTATCTAATCGACCGACACGCCGCCCACGAACGAATTTTATACGAAGAATTTCTTCGCAAGGCACAGGAAGAAACCACCCACGCGCAAACATTGTTAATGCCTATCCCGTTGCATCTAACCCCTCGCGAGCGGCAAATTCTGCACGACAACAAAGAAATTTTCGTACGATTCGGTTTTGAAATTTCAGACGACCCGGAACTCCCGGAAATTCTTTCCGTCCCCTTCTTAATGAAAGGCCCGCTTCCTACATCGTTTTTCACCGAACTTTTAGACAAAATGGACGAAGCAGGTTTCGCAAAAAACAGTCCCTACACTCACAAAACAGAAATAATTGCAATGGCGGCGTGCAAAGCTGCCGTAAAAGCCGGCGACACACAAAACGAAGCCGAAGCGCATGACTTAATCACGCGCTTGCTTGAACTGAATAATCCCTTCACCTGCCCGCACGGCCGCCCGACAATCATAGAAATATCAAAAACCGAACTTGAACGTCGTTTTAAACGGTGAATCGTTGCTGTTAACATCAAATACACTGATTATTGAAATTCTTACAGGCTCTGTATCATGCAAATATTGCCCTCTTAATTCCCCATCTGTCCATGTATGAAAACTGTTTCAAGCGTCCGCAACAAGTAAAGTATTTTAGAATGTTTGAAAAAGGACTGCTAAGTAACCTGGATAGGAAATAGATTGAGCCTGTGGACTTCAAAAACCCCCAAAGTACCATTTAACGCACAAAAAGAAAAAAATCCGTGTATCGCATATTAAAAATTTTGCGGCACACGGATTTTCTGTCAGCAACGGATTTTTTTGAATAGCCTACGCGACACTTGATAAATATATTGCTATAATGGTTGATAGGTAGAGAGAAGAAAAAACAAATGAATTGGTGATACTTGTATGAAATTCGAGTGGGACGAAA
>WRBD01000033.1 GCA_009779835.1 Defluviitaleaceae bacterium
ACACATTTCCTCTCGGTACTGGTAGCAGATGCTTGATTTTTTCGTATTGCTCTACATTTATCTCCATATTTTTCAGTTTATCATTTCTTGGCTATTTTCGATAGTGGGAACACGCCGTAATATATTTTTTATTTCCGAAAGTGGGCTAATTTTTCTAACGAAATCCGTGTCGAAAAAAAGACACGTTTACATATTATTAAGACTATGTTACATTTTCACACAATAAATATTTTATTAAATGCGTGGAGGGACTTAAATTGAAAAAACAATGCCTTAGGTTTATTTGTTTTATGTTGCTTGTTGCAATGACAATTCCGATGTTTAGCGCGATGGGGCTTGCGTTGGAAGAAATTTACAAAACAGAACTTTTCCCAGCACCTGAGCTGGAAGAGACAGTGTTTGATAATTATGACGATTGTGATTTAGAACCTATGGTCGATACAGCTCAATGCAACCTGAAATTAATGAGTTTCCGCCACTCTTCGTTGGCCTCTATCCGCATGTCTCATCAGCTCGCGTCGGCGAAGGTTTTCTCGATTGGCGAAAACTCGCCACCTTCATTCATTTGGGATATTGACCAATGTTTCTTAGATTACATTGAACCGAATAATCCAGACAATGATTACAAAAAACCGGAAGAAATGGATGTTCTGCCCTTTATTTCTGCGGACAACTTTACCACAACACCGATGGTTGATGGGGGATTTGCGCATACCATAGCTCTTAGATACGACGGCACGGTTTGGGCTTGGGGGGAAAATATTTTCGGTCAATTAGGCGACGGAACCACAATCAGCCGCCACACTCCCGTGCGGGTGCAAGGTCTTAACAACATAACAGCAATTTCGGCAGGTGGCGGTCATACAGTAGCCCTTAAAAACGACGGCACAGTTTGGGCTTGGGGGTTTAATGGGGCCGGTCATTTAGGCGACGGAACCACGATTAACCGCAGCACCCCTGTACGAGTACAGGGACTTAGCAATGTGATAGCAATTTCAGCAGGGGGAGACCATACCGTAGCTCTCAGAAACGACGGTACGGTTTGGGCCTGGGGATGGAATGAAGACGGTCAATTAGGTGACGGCACCATAACCCACCGCATCACCCCCGTGCGGTTGAACAGCCTTAGCAATATAGTAGCAATTGTGGGGGGATGGGAGCATACCGCAGCTATTAGAGGCGACGGCACAGTTTGGACTTGGGGGGCTAATGAGAACGGTCAATTAGGCGATGGAACTAATATCAGGCGCCTCGCACCCGTGAGGGTACAAAACATCAACAACGCAGTAGCAATTTCGGCAGGAAGTTGGCATACCGTAGCCATTAGAAGCAATGGCACAGTTTCGGCTTGGGGAGCAAATAATGGCGGTCAATTAGGCGACGGCACTACAATCGAACGCCGCACCCCCGTACAAGTACAAGGTCTTAACAATGTAGTCACAATTACAGCGGGAAACGAGTATAGCATAGCTATAAGAGATAATGGCACAGTTTGGACTTGGGGGTGGAATGGAAACGGTCAATTTGGCAACGGTACCACAACCGCACGCAACATCCCCGTGCAGGTGCATGGGTTTGGTGATGTGATGACAATTTCAACGGGAGTGTGGCATACCATAGCAATTAGAAACGACGGCACGGTTTGGACTTGTGGATGGAATGAGCTTGGTAAATTAGGTGACGGCACAGCAATCGACCGCCGCACCCCCGTGCAGGTACGCGGTGTTGGTGGTGTTGGGTTTCTCAATTTGCTGCCCACGCTCATACCCATTTGGTCAACAAACACAAATTCAATAACCTTTCCCTCTTTAACTGCGGGATATACTGCGCAAGCAGCGCAAACCACAAATATTACCAATAGCGGGCCGGGGGTGTTAAGCGGAGTTACCGCAAGTATAACCGCTGGTTCGGCGAATTTTCAAATAACCCAAAGCCCATCAATCACCGTGCAAGCCAGCGCATCTTCACTTGTACAAATACGCCCTGTGACGGGCTTATCGCCCGGCACATATACCGGCACTCTGCGAATATCCACAACAAACGGAAACCCTGCCCACAGAGATATTCCACTATCCTTTACTGTTACTTCACCGCCGATAATTTGGTCATCAAGCACGCCTTCAATAACTTTCCTCGCCGCAACTGTGGGATATTCTACGCAAACGGCACAAAGCGTAACAATTAACAACAGCGGACACTGGGCATTAAACGGAGTTACCGCAAGCATAACCGCCGGTTCGGCAAATTTTCAAATAACCCAAAGCCCATCAACCACCGTGCAAGCCGGTGCAACTTCAACTATACAAGTGCGTCCGGTATCAGGCTTGACGATAGGTACCCACACCGGCACACTGCGAATATCCTCAACAAACGGAGACCCCGTACACAGAGATATTCCGCTGTCCTTTACTGTAACTCCTCCACCTGTTTGGTCAATAAACCTAAATTCAATAAGCTTCCCCATCGCAAATGCGGGATACTCCCCGCAAATTTCGCAAAGTATAACCATTACCAACAACGGACCGGGGAGATTAAACAATGTTACCGCAACTGTTAGTTCCCCGAATTTTTTGATAACCCAAAGCCCATTAAGCAATATACTGGCAGATGGGACTTCAACCATACAAGTGCGCCCTGCAACAGGATTGTTGCCCGGCACATACGCCGACACACTGAGAATATCCTCATCAAATGGAAACCCTGCCTATGTAGAAATTCCGCTGTCCTTTATTGTTATGCCAGATACCGAGCCAAATAGTAATTTTGGATGGGTAACACCAAGATTTGATGCAATTGTAAATCGAGGATGGTTACCGGGTGACATGGATGGCAACGGAATATTTAACTCGACGGATGTTTTAATTGCGAGACAAATTGGAAACCCCTCTAACTCAAGAACGACGGCATCAACGCTTGCAGAATTCTCTAACCATGATTTGCTGTACTTGTTTAACACGTTACGCAATGTCGATTTACCAGATATGTCTGAAAGATTTGCGACAATAGTATTGGAAGAATTTATGTTAGGAGACATTACAGGCACAAGAACATTCACCCCAACAGATATTTTGATTATAAGACAGCTTGCAAATCCCGCTAACACAAGAACAAGGGAATGTATAATCGCGGACTTCCCTGTCCACTACATGATATATTTGTTTGGAGCTTTGTCTTCTTTGCTTAACTAGCTGTGTATTTTTTTGCCAAATTGCGCGTTTTCTTGCGAAAAATCTTGTTTTAGACTACAATAGGATTATCTCGTACTGTTTCCTGTGGAAACAGTCGCATGAAGGACGGCAACGGCATGGGTTATTCTATTGGAATTGATGTGGGTTCCACCACGCTTAAGACAGTTGTTTTGGACGGCGACGGGAAAATTATCGAGAAATCTTATCAGCGTCATCTCTCGCGTGTGCGAGAGGTGACGGCGGAACATATTAAATCTTTGCGGCAGATTCTGGACGGTCACAAATTAAAAGTGAGCGTTACGGGTTCTGCGGGGCTCGGCGTTGCTTCCAATGCCGGGCTTAATTTTGTTCAGGAAGTTTTTGCGGCGGCGGGCGCGGTTAGTAAAGAACTACCCGAAACCGATGTTGTAATTGAGCTTGGCGGCGAGGACGCGAAAATTATTTTCCTTCGCGGCACACTTGAAGAACGCATGAACGGTTCATGCGCGGGCGGAACAGGCGCGTTCATAGACCAAATGGCAACACTCATGAACGTAGACGTAGATGACCTTGACATACTTTATAAAGATTACACGCAAATTTATCCGATTGCATCGCGTTGCGGGGTTTTTGCGAAAAGTGATATTCAATCGCTTTTAAATCAAGGCGCGAAAAAAGAAGATATCGCGGCAAGTATTTTTCAAGCTGTTGTAGACCAAACAATCGGCGGGCTTGCACAAGGTCGCGCTATCAAGGGGAATGTGCTTTTTCTCGGCGGGCCGCTTTCGTTTTTTAAGGGACTGCAAAACCGTTTTATTGAAACGCTGGGACTAAAACAGGAAAACGCTGCTTTTCCCGAACTTGGGCCGTATTTTATGGCGCTGGGAAGCGCGTTTAACGCCGCACAACTTTCGGATGACGAAGCGGTTTCATTTCACGAATTATCCGAAAGACTATCAGTTGAGGAAACAAACACCACGCAGGTTTTACGCGGTCAGCCGCTGTTTGAAAGCGCGAATGAATATGAATCGTTTATTCATCGTCATTTTTCTGTTTCCGTTAACGAAAACGAACTTGCGTATTATTCCGGTGACGCGTATCTCGGAATTGATGCGGGTTCCACTACAACGAAAGTCGTTTTAATCGGCGCGGACGGCTCTGTTTTGTACAAGCATTATTCGTCGAACGGCGGCAATCCGCTACCCGTTATTCAAAAACAGCTTGCGAAAATTCTGCGGCTTTGCAGTTCGCGGGTACATATCGCAGCGAGTACTGTTACGGGTTACGGCGAAGAATTAATAAAAGCGGCATTCGGGCTGGATTTCGGCATCGTTGAAACAATCGCGCACTACACCGCGGCAAGGCATTTTAATAAACATGTCGATTTTATACTGGATATCGGTGGGCAGGATATCAAGTGCTTTCATATTAAAGACGGCGTGGTGGATTCCGTTGTTTTAAATGAAGCTTGTTCGTCGGGTTGCGGTTCTTTCGTTGAAACTTTTGCAACTTCGCTGGGATACTCCGTGGCGGAATTTGCCGCTCTTGCCTTGCGTTCAAAGAATCCGGTGGATTTGGGTTCGCGCTGTACGGTTTTTATGAATTCCTCGTTTAGGCAAGCACAAAAGGACGGCGCGTCAATTGAAGATATTTCCGCAGGGCTTGCAATAAGCGTTGTGAAAAACGCGCTGTACAAAGTAATCCGCGCAAGAAGTGCAGATGAACTTGGAAAAAATATTGTTGTACAAGGCGGCACTTTTTTGAATGACGCGGTTTTACGTTGCTTTGAAACGGAGCTTGGACGTGATGTAATTCGTTTACCCATCGCCGGGTTAATGGGCGCGTTCGGCGCGGCTCTTCACGCAAAAGAAAAGGCGTTCGCATTAAGAAAATCATCTTTAATTTCGCTTGAACATCTTGAAAATTTTTCTCATAAATCCAAAACAACAATTTGCAACGCCTGCACAAATAAATGCTGTTTGACGATTAACACCTTCTCGGACTGCGGGCGTTTTATTTCCGGAAATAAATGCGAGCGCGGCACAGGTGCGCAATCTTCAGAGCCACCCATCCCGAATCTTGTTTCGTTCAAGTATAATTTTATTTTAAATTACCCTACATACGGCACAGGGCGAAAAAAAATCGGCTTGCCGCTTGTGATGAATATGTATGAAACAATTCCGTTTTGGTCTACGTTTTTTTCAAGTCTTGAATGCGACGTTGTTTTGAGCGAACCTTCTACGCGCGAATTGTACATGCGCGGGCAGGCAACGGTTGCGTCCGATACAATTTGTTATCCTGCAAAACTGGCACACGGCCATGTTGAATCGCTTTTGAAAAAAAAAGTTGACGCAATTTTTTATCCTTGCATGACATACAATATAGACGACGGCATTTCCGACAACTGCTACAATTGCCCTGTTGTCGCATATTATCCGGAGGTTTTGGCGGCAAACGTGTCAGGGCTTGAACAGGTTAAATTTATAAATTTGCATATAGGATTTCAAAATAGAAAAAAATTATCGGAGCGGCTTTTTGACGAACTGGAAGATTTTTTACCGGGTCTGCAATTAAAAGATGTACAAGACGCTGCTGAACGTGCATACGAAGCATATGAAGCATACGATAAACACATAGCCGAGCAAGGCCGTCACGCGCTGGAATACGCGAGAGAACACGCTTTGCCCGTGATTGTTTTGGCTTGCCGCCCATACCATATCGACCCGGAAATTAATCACGGAATCGACAAATTGCTGTGTTCGATGGGATTCGTTGTAATCACGGAAGACGCAGTAAGCGGTCTTGTTCCTAAACAAAATCTTGGCGTTTTAAATCAGTGGACATATCATGCGCGTCTTTACAACGCTGCGAAATTCGTTACGCAACACACAAATATGGAAATGGTTCAGCTTGTATCGTTCGGTTGCGGAATAGACGCAATCACAACAGACGAAGTAAGCGAAATTCTCAAAAATTCCGGAAAACTTTACACACAAATAAAAATCGACGAAATAAAAAATCTTGCCGCCGCAAAAATTCGTCTAAGAAGCCTTGAAGCAGTTATGAAAGTTTCCTCTCGTGCTGAAAAAGAAAATATTCCCGTTGTTTTGGCAAACAGCTAACCCTTTATTATTTCAATTCGTTGTGTTTCGCTGTCCCATGAGACCGACTGCGCCGAAGAATTCGGATATAAAACGGAGAGGAACCATTGTTCTGCCGTCCATAATTTGCGGAGGAACGTCCATGCCCAGCACGGCGAGTTCCGGGGTTATATTGCCAATCGGAAGGATTAAAATTCTTCCGTTAATAATGAGTGTTACTTCTTTGGCAGCATCATTCCAATCAACGCTTGCGCCGAAAGCGTTTGCAATAAAACGCATGGAAAGCAATGTGCGCCCGTTTTGAATTATTGGGACAACATCTATTGTCTGCGTTTTCGCGTTACCCGTAAGGTCTGTGATTAGCAGAGAACCGATTCCTGTGCCGCCTATACTGCTTGTGTTGCCGGTTGTGTTATTGTTGTTGGTTGTGGTGGTGCCTGTATCAATTCTGAAATTTTGTGAGGCACGCCTTAGATCATTAAAATTATTACCATCCACACGGAACTCGGCCGCCAAAGTGTTGACCATTGTTCTTTGGGCGGGAGGAAGATTGTTAAAAGTTTGTTCTCTTACCGTGATTACCGTGCTTCCTTCTTCGGCATCATAATCTGCGCCGCGTATTAATTTTGCGCCGTTAAGCCATAAGTCAATGAACTCACCATACTCGCCAATTGTAACGAACTTTAAACCATCCCGAGGGATTTCTGTAACAACAAAGTCAAGCCCGCCAACAGATGTTCCTATGTGAGTAGTTATTTCGTACCCCTCGTCTGTGGAGGCGAATACGTTTACGTTGGTATTATCAAGTACGGTCAGCGTGTAACACCATCCGGCAAAACACCGGAAACGATATCCAGCGTTACAATGTTCCACGGATATTTATTATTGTGCATAATTTGAATGCCATAAGGTACATATTTTACCGCATTTGGTAGTGCTTCCGTTGTGATTACAGGACTTTCGGCATTTGCCAGTTCAATGCTGATTGGCTGATGTCCGTCCGCCTTTATAACAAGCGCTCCACTTACCGGGCCGTCACCGTCGGGAAGCAGACGTATTTTTGTGAAGTTGGGCCTATAATAGACTTTAATTCTCCGGGTTGTAAAAATCCATCTTCTTTATAAATCACGTACATCATCCAAAAAATCCAAGAAGTTTTGTGCATTCCAAGCTATGACCCAACCGCTGAATACATTTTCGATATGTGCACCCCTAAACCTCA
The DNA here is from genome assembly GCA_009779835.1 of Defluviitaleaceae bacterium. Taxonomy (GTDB): domain Bacteria; phylum Bacillota; class Clostridia; order Lachnospirales; family WQUN01; genus WQVC01. The sequence goes on from WRBD01000033.1 coordinate 7,491, forward strand.
GCGCATATAAAATATCCCATAACTCGTGGTTGCTTAATTCGGGCATATATTTTTCCAATATATCTGCATTAATTCCCAACATAAAATCATTTTCAAACGCTGCTAATGTATTATGGTCGTCGGGTTTTATGCCCCAGTAAGGGTCGAGTTTAACATTTTGCGCGTTTTCCAATGTCGCGTTAATTCCCGTAATAGGGTCGTCCCCTGTGTTCGCGATAAAAATATCATGAAATTGCAATAAAAAACGTGTTGTAAGAAATAACTCCCTTCTTGCGCCGTGGGGCTGTTTATTCCGTGTACACCAGTGACATTAAAATGAGTCTGCTTGTTAAGTAGTGCGTGTGCGGCTGGCAAACGCTCAAGTATTTCGGGCGTTTCTTTTAAGCCGGTGGTTGCTCTTAAAGTAAACTTAAATACATCGTCAAAAGCGAAAACGATAAAATCTTGCCCGCTGCCGCTGAAATCGGCTTCCCTAAAAAAGGATAAGCCGATGAGGCACGGCTTGTTATACACGATATGTGTAGCATGTCAATAAGAACCGTTCTAAAGCTTTTGCAAAAGTTGTTTATTGCCTAAACAATTATTTTCAAATACAATGCAGGTTCAAGGAGTTGATATTAATGACAGGCGAGAGCCACAACCTGCCGGTAGTTAAATTTACGCCCGAAATGAAAGAAACACATACATTGCTTATTCCGATGATGCTTCCCATTCATTTTGAGTTGCTCGAAGGCGCGATTCAAAACGCAGGTTACAAAACTTCGTTACTAAAAACCACGCACAAGGAAATTGCCGAAGAAGGACTGCGAAATGTTCACAACGATATGTGTTATCCCGCGCTGTTAGTCATCGGACAGTTGATTGACGCGTTAAAAAGCGGCGAGTACGACACGGATAAAGTTGCCGTTTTTATTACGCAAACGGGCGGCGGTTGCCGCGCTTCAAATTATTTAAGCCTTTTGCGCAAAGCTTTGTACAAAAACGGTTTTGGTCATGTACCGATTGCTTCGTTTAACGTATCCAATCCCGACAGCACGGGCGGAATGAATTTAAACAAACGAGATTTGATAAACATTATTTTAAGCCTGCTTTACGGCGACATTTTAATGCGCATTCACAACCAGTGCATTCCATACGAGGTCGAAAAAGGCAGTTCGCAGAAGGTGGTAGACGCTTGGGTTTCGCGATTAATCGGGCAAATGAACGGCGTAAAATTCGCAAAAACCGCCTCTAATTTTCGTGCGATATTAAAAGATTTTTCCGCAGTCGAACGCGATACCTCACGCAAAAAAATGAAAGTTGGCATTGTAGGTGAAATTTACATTAAATATTCACCGCTGGGGAATAACGGGCTTGAAGAATATCTTGTAAACCAGGGAGTTGAGGTTATTAACTCGGGCATGATGGAATTCGGTATGTACAGGTTTTACAGTATGCTTCACGAAACTAAATTGTATGGAGGCTCGTTAAAACGAAAAATTATTTTACGTCTTGTAATGTTTTTTTTCCTGAAAAAACAACGCGAAATGATTCGCGCCATTCAAAAAAACGGCAACTTCGATGCACCAGAAGAATTTACCCACACAATAAAAATGTGCAAAGGCTACTTGGACCACGGCGTTAAAATGGGCGAGGGCTGGCTTCTTACCGCCGAGATGCTTGAGCTTATTCACACGGGAATAAATAATATTGTGGCGGTTCAACCTTTCGGCTGCCTGCCGAACCACATAGTAGCAAAGGGCATGAGCCGCAAAATAAAAGATAATTTTCCAGCCGCAAACATAGTCGCACTGGACTACGACCCCGGCGCGAGTTTAATTAATCAAGAAAACCGCTTGCGGCTTATGCTTGCGAACGCAGGTAAAAAATAACAGGATAACCTAATAATTTTTCAAATTCCCGTTTTCATGAGAAATACTATCACGACATGACAGTAAACGGACAAAAACTTGACTTGGAGCTACAAATAGGTGACGAGGGCAATTGTACTGAACGTAGCTTATTTTATTGGGCAAGGGAGTATTCAACAGGCATTGATATAATGACATGGAGATAAAATAAAAAACGAAACGGGGAAAAAACTTGGACTTCAAACTTACATCGGAATTCGCCCCAACCGGCGACCAACCAGAGGCAATCGCGGCATTGTCGGAGGGTTTTAAACAAGGCAGAAAATTTCAAACATTACTTGGCGTAACGGGTTCGGGCAAGACGTTTACTATGGCGAATATTATTCAATCTTTGCAGAAGCCGACGTTGGTAATGGCGCATAATAAAACTTTGGCGGCACAACTTTACAGCGAGTTCAAGGAATTTTTCCCCGATAACGCGGTTGAATATTTTGTAAGCTACTATGATTATTACCAGCCGGAAGCCTATGTGCCAAGCACGGATTCATTTATTGAAAAAGATTCGGCAATCAACGAGGAAATTGACCGCTTGCGACATTCGGCAACGTCGGCATTGTTTGAGCGGCGGGATGTAATAATAATTGCGTCGGTATCATGTATTTACGGGCTTGGCGACCCATCGGAGTACCGTGAACTAATGCTTTCGTTGCGGGTGGGAATGTTTCGCGACCGCGACGATATCATGCGCCGTCTTGTAGAAATACAATACAATCGGAATGAAATGAATTTTCAACGCGGCACATTTCGCGCGCGCGGCGATGTATTGGAAATTTTTCTTGCGAACTCGGCGGAAATTGCTTTGCGCGTGGAATTTTTTGGGGACGAAATCGAAAGAATCACCGAAGTTCACGCGCTTACCGGGGAAATTTTATACACGCGTGAACATATCGTAATTTTCCCCGCGTCGCATTATGTAACCGGGCGCGAACGCATGGTAAATGCGATTCGCGGCATTGAAAATGAACTGGAAGAACAGCTTGCATATTTGAAATCGCAGGACAGAATCCTTGAAGCGCAACGATTATTACAGCGCACCCGCTACGACATCGAAATGATGACGGAAGTGGGTTTTTGCAGTGGTATCGAGAATTATTCGCGGCATCTTGCCGGGCGCGAGGCCGGTTCAACACCGCACACTTTGCTTGATTATTTCCCCGAAGATTTTTTAATTATCGCGGATGAATCGCACGTAAGTATTCCGCAAGTCGGCGGAATGTACAAGGGCGACCGTTCGCGCAAAGAAACGCTTGTAGAATATGGCTTTCGTTTACCTAGCGCGTTGGACAACCGTCCGTTAAAATTCGAGGAATTTGAGAAAAAAATTCCGCAAATGCTTTTTGTTTCGGCAACGCCCGCCGCATACGAGCGCGAGCATTCTTTATTCGAAGTTGAGCAAATTATCCGCCCGACAGGGCTTTTAGACCCAGAAATATCAATTCGCCCGGTAAAGGGGCAGGTTGACGATTTAATAGGCGAATGCAACTCCGTTACAGAAAACAAACAAAAAGTCCTTGTAACAACGCTGACAAAACGCATGGCGGAAGACTTGACAACTTATCTGCGTGAAGCGGGAATTCGTGTGCGCTATTTACATTCCGAGATTGACACGCTGGAGCGGCTGGAAATTATCCGCGACCTTCGCTTGGGTGTTTTCGATGTCCTTGTGGGGATAAATCTTTTGCGCGAAGGGCTGGACATTCCCGAATGCTCACTTGTCGCAATTCTTGACGCGGACAAGGAGGGTTTTCTTCGTTCAAATACATCTCTAATACAAACCATCGGGCGCGCCGCAAGGAATGTAAACGGGCGCGTAATAATGTACGCGGACACAATCACAGATTCTATGTCACGCGCAATTGCCGAAACAAACCGCCGCCGCGCAATTCAAGAGGAATACAACAAAATAAATAATATAACTCCGCGCTCTATCGTGAAGAAAATTCATGAGCGTATTCAGCTTACAAAAGCTGCCGAAACCTCCGAAAAGACCCTCGCCAAAGACCCTGAATCCATGAGCCGCGAAGAAATTGTCGTTCAAATTAAAAAGCTCGAAAAGAAAATGAAGCAAGCCGCTGAAGAGTTACAATTTGAACTTGCCGCACAAATTCGCGATGAAATTTTGAATATGAAAAAAAATATGTAACCTCCTTGTATCTACTGCCAAAAAGCGGTATACTTCCCAAGAGAAACATTATGAAGGGAAAATATGTCTATGCTCGGAACAGATATCGGAATCGACTTGGGAACGGCTACCGTTTTGGTATATATAAAAGGACAGGGAACAGTGCTTGCAGAGCCGTCCGTTGTCGCAATTGACAAAAACACTGATAAAATCGTTGCGGTGGGCGAGGAAGCGCGCAGTATGCTTGGGCGTACGCCCGGAAACATTGTGGCAATCCGCCCTATGCGCGAGGGCGTTATTTCAGATTATCACATTACGGAAAAGATGTTAAAATATTTTATAAACAAGGCTGTTGGGCGGCCTCTTATGAGAAAACCGCGCATTGCGGTTTGTGTTCCGTCCAATGTAACCGAAGTGGAAAAGCGTGCTGTTGAAGATGCGGCAATTCAAGCGGGAGCGCGTCAGGTTTATATAATCGAAGAACCGATTGCCGCTGCAATCGGCGCGGGTATTGACATTGCGCGGGCATGTGGTAGTATGGTTGTTGACATCGGAGGGGGTACAACCGATGTTGCCGTCATTTCGCTTGAGGGCATGGTGGTTTCCACGTCTATAAAAACAGCGGGCGACCACTTCGATGAAGCAATCATCAGATATATGCGCAAGAAGCATAATATTCTAATCGGCGAACGTTCTGCGGAGGAATTGAAAATCAACGTGGGAACAGCTTACACGCGCCCCGTTTCCGCAAGCCTTGAAGTACGCGGGCGTAACCTGGTGACAGGGTTGCCGAAAAATATCACCGTAACTTCGGAGGAAATGCAGGAAGCTTTACAAGAATCGGCGGCAGCGGTAGTGGAAGCCGTTCATACCGTGTTGGAAAAAACCCCGCCAGAGCTTGCCTCCGACATATACGACAGGGGCATAGTAATGACAGGCGGCGGAAGTCTCTTGTACGGACTTGATAAGCTTATCCGCGAAAGAACAGGCATAAACACAATAATAGCCGAAGAAGCCGTTTCTTGCGTGGCAATAGGCACAGGAAAATACATTGAGTTCCTTGCAATGGGAAAAATTAATCCTTTGGGATACCGCACTTCCCGTTAAGTTTTTTTGAAGTTATGACGATATATATTTAAATGGGGGGAACTAAATGATACGAGGACTTTACACGTCTGCGCTCGGCATGGTAACAAATATGCAAAGAATGGACGTAGTATCTCAAAATATGGCAAATGTAAACACAACGGGGCATAAACGTGACCACGTTGTTTCTCATGCGTTTTCGGACGTTTTACTCTCCCGGATAGATGACCCCGGGCTTAGAATGTTCCGCAACGTTCCGATGGGCAAGTTAAATCCTGGCGTTTTTGTTGACGATGTTTTTACCGATTTCAAACAGGGCGCATTTATCGAAACAGGCAACACTCTTGATTTGGCATTTTCCGGGCAGGGTTTTTTCATCGTTAATTTAGACGGCGAAGAACTTTACACCCGTGACGGTGCCTTTACTATGGCAAACGGTCTTCTTATGACAGCCGAAGGCGCGCTTGTGCAGGGTCAAAACGGCAATATCCAACTTCCCGAGGGCTACATAGTCATAAACGAACAAGGTCAAATTTACGTAAATGACGAATATGTAGATACCTTGAAGATTACTAATTTCACCCGCGACGGCTTGCACAGCCTACGCAAAATGCAGGATAATTTGTTCCGTGTTTCGGAACACACAGAAGGTGAAACTGTTCCGTTCGTCGGCACAATTCAACAGGGTTTTCTTGAAGGTTCTAACGTAAACATTGTGGAAGAAATGGTAGAAATGATTGCTGTTTCGCGTTCGTATGAAACCAATGCGCGTGTATTCACACTTCAAGACGGAACATTGCAACGCGCCGTTAATGATATTGCACGCAGGCAATAAGATAATTTCTAAATTTAAATAAAGGAAGTGGTTTGTTATGATGCGTTCCCTGTGGACATCGGCATCGGGCATGACTGCACAAATGTTAAAGATTGATACCGTAACAAACAATATCGCAAACGTAAACACAACGGGCTTCAAGCGTGAGCGTCTCGAATTCAAGACATTGTTGTACGAAACAATGCAACGCACGGATTTAGACCCTGTCAACATGACCGGACGGCCGGTTAATTTGCAGGTTGGTCATGGTGTGCGTCCTGCGGCGACAACGCGTATTTTTACACAAGGCCCGCTTCAAAGAACCGACAGACCCATAGATTTTGCAATCGAAGGCTCCGGTTTTTTTGAAATACGCACAAGCTTTGACGAATATTTTTATACGCGTGACGGTTCTTTTCAATTGATGCCTTTGGAAGACGGAACCTTAAGGCTGACCACTTCCGATGGATACCCGATAATGAGTGTTGACGGCGATGAAATAAATCTTCCAGAGGGAATTACGGCGAGCGATTTGACCGTCACCCCCGAGGGTATGCTTTTTAACACAGTTGGAAGCGAATCTGAAGATTTGAATATGCAAATCCGACTTGTACAATTCGCTAACCCCAATGGTTTGGAATCAATAGGACAAAATCTTTTCAGGGAAACAATAGCTTCCGGAGAAGCTCTTTCCGAGGCTGAAGGAGATACAGGCAGAGTAAGCCGCTTAATTCAGAACCATCTCGAAATGTCCAACGTGAGTATTGCCGAGGAAATGATTGGTATAATCACGGCGCAGCGCGCGTTTGATACAAATTCACGCGGAATAACGACATCCAACGAAATGCTTCAAACCGCTAACCAGCTTGTAAGATAAGGAGATTAATATGGAAATTGCAAATATTCTTTCTTCTACTATGGATTCGCGCGCAGCGATTATGCAAGTTCAAAACCGCGAAAATGAGTTTGGCAAGTTTCAAGAGGTTCTTGACCGGGTCATGAACCAAAATACACTTGAACAACATGAACGCGCACAAATTCGGGAAGCGGCGGAGATGTTTGAGTCGTATTTCTTAAACATGATGTTCAAAAATATGCGAAGTGTTAATTTTGATGAAGACGGATTCATTCCACGCGGTAATGCCGAGCGTATTTTTACCGAAATGCTTGATGAGATAATTGCCGATAAAGCGACGGAGCAAGGCGGTTTTGGGCTTGCCGATATGCTTTATATGCAAATGACACAACATTTAAATTAAGTCTAAAAAAGTCCTCCTTCCCCTTCACATCAATGCGATGTGAAGGGGTTTTTTATTGTCGCTTACTTACTTAACCGGAATCCGCTTATTGTATTTCTCAGTAATTCGGCTTGATTGGATAATTCTTCCGAAGCAGCCGCGCTTTCTTGGCTTATGGCGGAGTTTGATTGTGTAACATCAGACACTTCTACGATGCCGGTGTAAACTTGCCCGATTGTTTCGCTTTGCTCTTTTGAGGATACTGTAATTTCATTTATGTGTTCGGTTATGTCCGAAATTAGGCGCATGACAGATTCCAGCCCTTTTGCGGTTTCGCCGGCTACGCGCACACCTTCGGATGCATTGCGAACAGATTCGTCTATTAACGCCGCGGTGTCTTTCACGGCTTCAGAGCTTCTGCCTGCAAGGGTTCGCACTTCTTCCGCGACTACGGCGAAGCCCTTTCCGTGTTCGCCTGCCCGTGCCGCTTCTACTGCGGCGTTTAAGGCAAGCAAATTGGTTTGAAACGCAATATCTTCAATTACTTTAATGACTTTTGAAATGTTTTCGGACGATTTGTTGATTCCTTCCATTGCGTTTAGCATTTCCTGCATCATTTCCGATTCTTTTTCTGCGTCCGCTTTGATTTCCAGTGCGCAAGCATTTGCTATTCCGGCGGTTTCCGCGTTTTTCTCCGCTTGTGTCGCGATTTGCTCAATAGAAAGATTAAGTTTCTCCACGGAGCTTGACTGACTTGACACACCCTGCAATAAATTCACACTCGCTCTGGATATTTCATTTGAACCATATGCCACCTTCTCTGACGCGGCGTTGAAATTTTCAAGTATGTCGTTGAAAGTGTGAATTATCATGTTTATGGAATTTTTTATGATACTAAAATCACCTACATATTCTCTGTTTATTAACACAGAAAGATTCTTGTTTGACATTTCACTTAATACGCGGCTTATTTCTTGTATATATGAAGAAATGGCATCTTGCATACTGTTAATCGAGTTTTCCACACGCATGAAATCGCCTTTATACGCGCCGTGCATTTTCACGCTCAGTTTGCCGTTGGACATATCATGAAGCACGTCGGATACTTCATTGATTGGCGTTACAATAGCTTCAACTACGTCGTTAAGCCCGTAGAGCAACTGCTTCCAGTCGCCCTCGAATTTATCGGGGTTAGCCCGCGTTTTTAATTGCCCGTTCACGATTGCGTTGGACAGCATGACAATTTCACCGTCGATGTTTTTCAAGTTTTCACGCAGATTTTCAACTGCTTGGTTTGCCTGTGCTTTGTCCCCGGGAAGCTTGGCATATTTTGCGTTGAAATCTCCCGCACCAAACTCGTTTAACACAAGACACAAATCTTTAATGTGTTGAATATAACTACCAACCATCGCGTTTACGCCCACAGCCACATCTTTAAACGCTCCGTTGTAATTATTTTCATTTATCATCACGCCGATTTCGCCTTTTTGATGCTTGTTTGCCATTTTAGTCATCTCATTGATTAGGGAACTCATTACGGTGGCTACATTTCCAAACTGCATAGCAAGCTCACCGATTTCGTCGTTAGACGTTTTCGGCGGGTTCACATTGATTCTGCCCTGCGCAATTTCAGATGCGATACTTACCATTTTGTTTATTGGCAAAAGCTTGTAAACTACCAACACCAAACTGGTCATGGCGACAACCACGCTTATTATAATTACCGCCATAAATAACGTAAGCATATTACTTGCTTGGTTATTCGCGTTTTCTATTGATTGCGAAGTTTGTGTGTCCAATTGTACTCCATACGCCGCAAAAGAACTGTTAACCAATCGCCGTTCTTCTTGAAGTGCCGAATTAAACGATAAAAAACTTATGAAAATTGTTATAGCGCATATCGAAAAAAGCGGAACAAGAATTTTTCCCAGCGTTGTAAATTTTAAATTTTTCATGCTATCAGTCCTTCGCTTAGATTTTGATTCATTATAGCTTAATGCATGTAATTTGTGTTAAAATGTTTTAAATTACGGAGGTGTGCGGAAAGTGAAAAAACTTTTGCGATAATTTTTGCGTTCACGATTATTATTAGCGTGGTGTTGCCCGTTTTTGCCGCAGATTCGCGGGATTTACGAGAAGATACATCCACTTGATTTTATTCGCTACGAATAGGAGATTTTTATGTATCTGTACGAAACACATTTGCACACCTTTCCCGTAAGCGCGTGCGCAACTAATACGCCCGAAGAAATGGTGCGGTATTATAAAAGAAAAGAATACGCGGGAGTAATAATTACAGACCATTTTTTTAATGGAAACAGCGGATGCCCGCAAAATCTTTCTTGGGAAGGAAAAGTAAAATTTTTCACCGAGGCATATGAGCGCGCAAAAAAAGAAGGCGAAAAACACGATTTTGATGTTTTTTTCGGGCTTGAATACAGCTACAATGGAACTGAATTTCTTGTGTACGGCTTGAATGAGGAATTTTTGCTGAAAAATCCTAGATTTGATAAATTGCAAATGAAGGATTTCAGCGCGGCTGTGCGGGGTGCAGGCGGATATTTGGCGCAAGCGCATCCGTACCGCACCGCATGGTGGATTTCCAACCCCGAACCCGCACACCACTCTTTAATAGACGGCATAGAAGTTCATAATTCCACCATGAGTGATAAAACAAATAGGCTTGCTTTGAAATATGCCGAAAAACACAACTTGGCAAAGCAATCCGGCTCGGACGCACACAATACTTCCGCGCACAGACCAAGCGGAATCGCCCTGCAAAATCGTGCCGAAGATATTTTTGATATAATAAACGCACTCAAAAAAGACCGTGTGGTTTTGTTAAATTAAAGGAGTGAAAAAATGAAACTTGGAGTATTTACCGTGCCGCTTTACGACCGAAACGTCGAGGAAGCTTTTAAGTATTTATCGAATCTTGGCGTGCAAGCGGTAGAAATAGGAACGGGCGGTTTTCCGGCAAACACACATCTTAACCCGGTTGAAGCTCTAGAAAATCCGCATAAAATTAACGATATGAAATGGCTTCTGAGTGAATACAATTTAACAATCAGCGCGTTAAGTTGCCACGGAAACCCCGTTCATCCAAACAAAGAAACCGCGCAAAGTTATCACACAGACTTTGTAAACACCTGCAAACTCGCTGAAAAACTTGGCGTAGATACGGTTGTCACGTTCAGTGGCTGCCCGGGCGACCACGAAGGCGCGAAATATTCAAATTGGGTGACAAGCGCGTGGCCTAATGAATTCATGGACATTTTAAAATATCAGTGGGACGATGTTTTAATTCCATATTGGAAAGAAGCCACCGTGCTTGCCGCAAATCACGGTGTTACGAAAATCGCGATTGAAATGCATCCCGGTTTTTGTGTGTACAATCCGAGAACATTACTTAAACTTCGCGAAGCTGTTGGCACGGCAATCGGCGCGAACTTTGACCCAAGCCATCTGTTTTGGCAGGGAATTAAACCAACGGAAGCCCTGAAAGCTTTAAAGAGCGCGGTTTATCATTTCCATGCAAAAGACACACGCATCGACCCATTTAATACCGCCGTAAACGGCACATTGGAGACAGCATCTTATGCCGATATCCTAAACAGGGGCTGGGTTTTCCGCACTGTAGGATACGGCACAAGCGAATCCGAATGGAAAGCCATAATTTCCGCCCTTAGAGCCATCGGTTACGACGGTGCGATAAGCATTGAACACGAAGATATGCTCATGTCCGCAGAAGAAGGTCTTGAAAAAGCCGTTAAATTCTTAAAACCGATTCTTATATACGATTCAGCTGCGGAAATGTGGTGGGTGTAGGCCTTTTTCGACAAAAAAAATTTATTTTCTCTCAACGCTTGCATTTTTTTACAATTATGTTATACTTACCCTGTAACTCATTCCATAGGAAATTATTTTTGTTACAGGGAGGTTTTTTCCGTGAAAGCAACAGGTGTTGTAAGGCGTGTGGACGAGCTTGGGCGCGTTGTGCTTCCTTGCGAACTTCGTAAGGTAATGCATATAAAGGACAGAGATTCACTCGAAGTTTTTGTTGACGGCGACAGAATCGTGCTTAAAAAATATGAACCCGCTTGTACATTCACAGGCTCCGCAGACGACCTAATAGAATACAAGGGTCGCAAAGTTTCAAAACAAGCAATCAGAGAAATGGCTGAGCTTTTGTAAAAATAAGACCTCGGGGACTCCGTCTCCGAGGTTTTATCATGAAAGGACGAAAATATTATGAAGATGACATTTAGATGGTTCGGTGCGGGGCAAGATTCGATTGGGTTGAAAGATATTCGGCAAATACCGGGGTTGACGGGAATTGTTACGAGTCTATTGGATATTCCGGCAGGCGAGGCGTGGCCGGAGTACAGAATTCGTGCGATGAAGGAGATGGTTTCCGCCGAAAAGCTTGAAGTTGAAGTTATTGAAAGCGTGAATATTCACGAGGATATAAAATTAGGGCTTCCCTCGCGTGACGAAAAAATTGAAAATTATATTTTAACGATGGAGCGGCTTGCGAAGTATGGAATAAAATGCATTTGTTATAACATGATGCCTGTTTTGGACTGGGCGCGAAGTCATTTGTATTATGACCTTCCAGACGGCTCGAACACAATGCGATACGAAGCCACGTTTATTCAAAATTTAACGCCAGAAGAACTGGTGGCACGTTACGCCAAAGAATCCATCGAAATGCCGGGCTGGGAACCCGAACGCATGAAAAAAATCAGGGAAACGCTTGCGGCATATGAAGGAATGAGGGAGGAAACTTTTTACGCAAATATGAAATATTTTCTTGACGCAATCATTCCGCACGCGGAACATCTTAACATAAAGATGGCGGTTCATCCCGATGACCCGCCGCAACCGATTTTCGGTTTACCGAAACTAATTATAAACCGCGACAATATACGAAAGTATCTTGACCTTTACCCAAGCAAATTAAACGGGCTAACCCTTTGCACCGGTTCTCTCGGCGCGAAAAAAGGCGCGGATATTCCCGCAATTATTCGTGAATTCGGCGGCGAAGGACGAATTCATTTCGCACATGTTCGCAACCTTAAATTTGAAAACGAAACCGATTTTTACGAATCTGCACATTTAACGTCATGCGGCTCGCTTGATATGTATGAAATCATGAAGGCCTTTCACAATATAAACTTCGTGGGCTGGGTACGCCCCGACCACGGGCGTATGATATGGGACGAAACAACAAGGAAGGGTCGCCCCGGATACGGCCTGTACGACCGCGCCCTCGGAGCGGTTTATTTGCAAGGGATTTGGGAAGCGTTGGAAAAAATCTAAGCACGGCATTCCGCTTCATTGGTTTATATTTCCTATACTTGGGAAGAATATCGGTGAAGGGAGTGAACTTTATGCAAAACTCAAAGTACTACACATTTTTATTTAGTGCCTGCACTGTTTCGGCGATTTTTGGTGTCGCTCTTGGCTATTTTATTTTCGGGCCGATTGGGGTTTCCGCCGGCGTTGCGAATTCAAACGGAGCGAATTATATCGAGCCGTATTCGGAGAATTACACAATCTATGATTATGATGACGCGCAAGAAAGCGAAACGGAATCAACAGAACCCGCGCATAATTATATACTAACGGTCAACGACGGTTATATAGTAGTATTGCATGCAGGCGATGAAGATATAAAAGAAGTAACCTTCACCCCGGCAAACACCTTGCCGATTGAAGATCAAGAACGCTTGGCTCAAGGCATCAGGGTTTACACGGAAGAAGCATTAATCCGAATTTTAGAAGATTTCGGAAGTTAGGACAGGCACAATACTTTTTCATCTTCATAAAATGATTATAGTATAAATTTTATGGAGGTACATATGGAAGTAACCGCAATGCAATTCCCGTACAAAACATCGGTGGTAAGCCGAAAGCAATTCGACGACCACATCACGCTGTACAACGGATATATAAACATGACAAACTTAACAGATAAAACCTTGGCAACACAACCCGAATATTCCACGGCAAACGCATCCGGCGGGCATTATCGCGGCTGGAAAAAATCCGAAACATATGCCATTAATGGAATAATTTTACATGAACTGTATTTCCAAAACCTTGGCAGCGAAACCGCACCGCCCGGGCAAAAGATGCAGCGTCTCGCGGAAAAATACTACGGCAGCATGGACAAATGGAAACAAGATTTCACGGCTTGCGCAACATCGGCGCGCGGATGGTGTATTCTGGCATACGAACAACGTACCGCATCCTGCCGAAATATATTATTAGATGTACATGACGAAGGACAAATAGCCACCGCCTTTCCAATTATTATTTTAGATATGTACGAAAACACATGATGATGAGGCAGAATTTGTTTCAACTTACTTGCCCAACATCGCGGAAAAAAATTTTTATACTTTGTCGTTTGTGCTTTCGTTTTCCTTCGTTCTCACCAACCTCGATACGCTCAATTAAAACATTGATAATTTCACGAGATGGGTTTTCGAGGGCAAGAAACGACCGTACATCGGCACGCCATTTTTCCGTATTAACTGCCTGCCTGTCGGCTTCGGCAATTTTTTTTGCTAACTTGTCACGCTCGTCCAATTTTTTTACGCGCTCTTCTTCGTAGGAAGCAGAAATGGTTTTGAATGTGCCGAGAGCAATCGTTCCGTTCAGCCTTTTTTCGTACAACTTCGCGCATTTCGATTCAAGTTCTGCTAATTGCTTGCTTAGCTTGTCAAGCTTACGGTTAGCGTCATCACCAGACTCAATGCAGGCATGGATTACATTAATCACGCGGCTCTCATCATAATGTGACTGCTCAAGCCGGCGACGAATATCTTGCCGTAAAATCTCCAACAATGTCAGTTCTGAAATTGAATGCGGCGAGCATATTGAACGTCCGGAGTGCGAGTACAGACAGCAAGTGTACGCTACATAATTTGCAATCTGCCCGGTTGCCAATGTCTTTCGTTTAGTTGCGTAGGTGAAAACGCCGCCGCAACCCTCGCATCTTAACACCCCATAGAAAAGCGGTTTTTTGTTGGCAGGAGTTACCGGTGCGAAAGAACTTCCTTTTCTCTTAGACTGAGCCGCATCCCACAATTCTTGACTTACGATAGCCGGGTGGGTGTTTTCACAGCGCACCCAATTTTCCTTCGACTTATTAATCCGTTGCTTATTTTTATAGGACATGGTGCCGCTTTTTAGCTTTACAGAATGCCCAAGATAAGCCTCGTTTTTCAAAAACGTCAAAATTGTTGGAAATTGCCAAGCATTATTACCACCGCAGGGATTTTGCGTACCCTTACGGTCATAATAATAAGCACGCGGAGCAAGCACCCCTTCACCATTAAGCGTGGCGGCAATTTTGTTACAACTTATGCCTTTACTGCGCATGGTAAAAATTTTGCGTACAACTCCGGCAGCGTATTCATCAATTGCAAGGCGGGCAGGATTTTCGGGGTTTTTTATGAATCCATAAGGGCAAGAACCTATATAATTACCATTTTTTGCGTTCATATGGGTAGCGGATTTTATTTTTCTGCTTAAATCCTTCAAATGGTAATCGTTTAGGAGCGAACGAAATGGCAAAAGGTCTATATCCCCTGCCGAATCAAGATTGTCCATTAGTGCGATGAATCTTACCCCAAGTGCCGGAAAAACTTCGTCTGTGTATCTTCCTGTTTCGATGTAATCGCGCCCAAGGCGTGATAAATCTTTCACAAGAATCAAGTTTATAAGCCCTGCTTTGGCATCATCCAGCATCCTGTGAAATGCCGGACGGTTATAGCTTCCACCTGAAAACCCATCGTCAACGTATTCGTGCATTATATTCCAACCGCGCAGAAGGGAATATTCACGCAAAATAGCTTTTTGGTTTTCAATGCTTGCAGACTCGTTGCGAAACGGAGTACCGCGTTTTTGAGAATTTGCTGAATCCACTACGGAGAGTCGGGCATACAGACCAACATTATATTGCTTGTTCATATGCTGCGCCTCCTTCGGTCTGATTTAGCTCAGCGAAGGCATTATCGAGATTTCCAATGAAGCGGTATGTTATTTTAATTTTACATACCCGTTGACCGTTAATTTTTTTTCGCTCAAAAATATCAATACTCTCGATAAGCTCCAGCAGGATTTTTTGCGTTAATGTTTCCAGCCCAACGTATTTACGAATGTGGTTTATCCATTCATTTACATTCCCGCTGTCCACCTCGCAGGCTTCAACTTTGCGCTGAAGGATTTGTACCGTTTCAACCCTTTCCTCACGCTCAAGCTTATATTTTTGCATTAAAGCGGCAAACATGCTGTCAACAACAACCCCGGCAACCTTATCCTCATAAAGCGTTGCGATTATTTCGTCAAGCTTTAATAGCCTTTCTTCGCAGACTTTTAGCTCGCGCCGATATGTTGCAAGGTAAGCCGTGGTTTCACGCTTCTTTGCTTGCAATATAGCGTCCATAACCCGTTGTTCATCATATTCTATCAATACCGCGTGGCTACGAATCTCTTCCGACACAATCCGGATAAGCACATCGTTATTGATTGTATGAATTGTACAGGCTGACTTACCACTGCGCGTATAATTCCCACACACGAAATCCATTGCAGTATTTACAGAACCGTCTTTGCGTGTATTTTTTCGCACATTCGCCCGCATATTAAAGCCGCAATCCGCACATTTTAGTATGCCGATGAAAATATTTTTCATTTCTCCCTTAAATTTGCGTGGCTTAAACCGCTTTGTTTCCAACTCCCTTGCCATGCTCCATAAATAAAGGTTTACAAGTGGTTCGTGGGTATTCTCCACGCGCACCCACTCTTCTTTTGGCTTATTGACAAGCTTATGGTTTTTGTATGATACCGTTCCATACTTTCCCTGCACCATATGACCAAGATACGCCTCGTTGCGCAAAATTGCTTTAACGCTTGAATCACCCCATAAACCATTTTGAAAAAGTGGATTGTCCCTTCCTGCTTTGTCATAATAAATTGCCTTTGGCGATGGGATAAGTTCTTCATTTAGCGTGATTGCAATCTCGCGGCTGCTTGCGCCGCCACAGCGCATCTCAAATATTCGCCGCACTATATGAGCTGTGTCTTCGTCTATTACAAGGTGATGTTTGTTCATCGGGTCTTTTCTATATCCGAAAGGCGCATAAGTACCGAGAAACTTGCCCTGCTTCATACATGACAGCTTAACAGCCCGAACTTTCTTACTTGTGTCCTTTGAGTGAAATTCGTTGAATAAATTACGATAAGCCATCATATCGTTATCGCCAAGCATAGAGTCCACGGAGTCATTCAAGGCAATGAAACGGCAACCAAGCTGCGGTAGAATATCTTCGGTAAGCCGCCCGACTTCGATATAATTGCGGCCCAGCCGAGATAAATCCTTAACGATGATAAGGTTAATACGCTTGTCCTCTGCATCGCGCATCATTCTTTGAAACGCCGGCCTTTGAAAATTCGTGCCGCTCCAACCATCGTCAATGTATGTTTCCCGTATATCCCACCCCTTTTCATAAACATAATTTGTCAACAAAAGCCTTTGATTCTCAATGCTGACCGATTCACCCGCTCGCTCATCGTCTTTCGATAAGCGAAGATACAATCCGGCTATATATCTGGTTTCGCTCATTTTTTACCTCCCATAATGAGCCGCCAAGCCGAGTTTTGCGAACCGGCAAGACCGAAATTGTCCTGCCGATACCTTAGTGGGCTATATGTCCCTCCACCGTCATGTTAACTTGGATTGGCTATGATTTCAAGGGTTTTCTGATATTTGCAACGCTTTATTTTCTTGGGTTTTATCTATGTTTTAAGTACGGAGAAGCTCCTTCGCTCTACCGTCCATTTCATCAAGAATATGTTGCGCCGCCAACTTTTCAAGCGTGAGTCCAAGTTCCTTTTCGCCGGTGAAAACACTGGTAATTTGGTAAAGTGTTTTGCCAAATTTAACCTCGCTGTAAGCAGAGGAATAGGTTTTATCCTGAACCATAGTAAACTGCATAAAACCACCTGTTATGAAGTGACCTCTAATACCCGTTAAATATTGGAAATCACAACCCCTTCTATTTAATTTTTAACCTGTGCCTGAAGACACACGGAAAGAGCTTTAGAGTAAACAGTTCCCAGCAT
>WRBD01000034.1 GCA_009779835.1 Defluviitaleaceae bacterium
AACTGTGCGAGTAATAGTTTATTCCGCCAAATAAATCAGGTCTGTGCCGAGAACTATGGATATAATCATATGTTTTCGGCTCGGACTTGTGAATAGAGCGGAATAAACAAAACGGCGGAATAATGCGGATGGGGACGTTGCTCCTGTATGTGCTGCATATTTTCATTGCCGTCTCATTGGGCAGGTATAAACGAATTATTTCCGGCGGAGTTCGCGGCTTTGTGTCAGGACGAAATTGATTTGGGTTTCACGCTGGATAATAAAAAATCGCTTAATGAGTTTGTGGGCAATGCAAAGAGCTGCGTATTCCGCGGTGATGAAAAAGCTTTGAACCAGCTCATCACAGGTCAATTCTCTCAGACTGATATTTATCAGACCGGAGAATGGGTATTCCCGGCCGGTGCCTTTAAAGATACTGACGGCGGGCCATGTTAGGAGGAAACTTTATGGATACAAACGGCTATCTTTCACAACCGCTTACTGAAGGTTCGGTTTTTATTATTGAAGCCGACCACATCAGAATTACAAAAATAGCAGGAAAATTAAAAATGAAAATTAAAGGATTACCTGCTTTTCAACGGAAAGCGTTGAAAAAGAATTTGAGAAAAAACACTTACGATGACGAATTCGAAATCTGTTTTAATGATTCAATATCATTAAGGCGATTACACTCGTTATGGTACGGCGGAAACGTGGTTGATGTTAAATATAAAGGTTATACCTTTCATATCGAAGCAAGCGGTGAAGTTCGTTGCAATTTGAACAGAACCAACAACGATAACCCGGTCTGTTATTTAAAAGACAAGAGTAAAAATGGCGTTTTCGATTATGAGATGCTCTCATATATACGCTTTGATAAGACACTGTATAAAACGCTGAACCATGAACACCGGAAATTTTACTTGGAAATGTATAACAATAATTGGTGGGAGTGTTTTATCACCGATGACAAAGGAGTTTTTCACGACATTATGTGGACACTCGACAACGATGACCTTTTCATTTCGGTTGCTAATGTAATCGAAAACTTCGATGAAATGATTGTCTATTTGAAGGGAGCAGCGTAATGAGAATACAAGTGGGAATAACAGGTGTAGTCACCGATGCGAAAACAATTGACCAAATTATCAAAAATAAACTCGCCGAAATCGGAATGATGGAAATCGTTATAAACACACTGCCTCATTTCGATGATTGGCTGGCAGGCTTGTCTAAGTTAAAGCTATCGGGACTCAGCAGCGCGTGCCTTGATTGGGTACGTAATTGGGGTAATGGCGGCGGTGACCAAAGCAGCGAAACATGTATAACAGATGCCATAAATAATTGCGGCTCTGACATTCCGGCAGTATTGGCGGAAGCAATTTTCAACAGCGTATCCGGCTATTCCAAATCAAAATTTGATGCCGCAGGTTTAACGATTGAAATAATCGACGGCTGCATTGAGGAATGTAAGGCAACGATTCGGGAAGCTGAACAACAATTATGAGGAGGACGAGTACAATGCGAATAATAGCAACTGAACCAAGCGAAAATGCCATTTTAACGGAGATAGCAGAATTATTACAAAATAAGGGTGTCTTTCCCCGTGTAACAAAATATGAAGACGGGTTTGGTGTTACGGTTTGGTCCGTTAGCGACCTTGACAATGCTCCTGCGGCGGAAGAATGGTCACAGGATGAAAAAATCCGTTTCATGGAACAGTACGGTGACAAGATTGGCGGTGCTACCGAAGATTCATGGGTAAAAATCAACTCTTATATTGATTTATTCATCGCGGATAGAGTCGAAAATAATAACGCTTACATTGAAAAACACAGCGATGAGTTTGATAAAACCAAGTTTTACTTGGATGTCTGCGGCGGCGGTTGGGTGCGTATGGTTTATTTCAATCCTGATTCCAATGCAGGCGGGCAGCTTGTATATGATTTGTTATCCGATTCAGTTATCTCAGAAGCCGGAAAAAAATGCGAAGAAGATTTTTGGAATCACCTGTATGAACATGCAAGACAAACCTTGATGGACATTGACAGGCAAGATTTTATGTCGTGCGCAGAAGAATTCGTCGAAGATTCATGCAGTTTTACCGAACAAAGTTCTGAAACGATGGTTAAATTAATCCAATGGGCTGATAACAGCTTAAAACCAAAGTAACTACGAATTTCGCTTGAAATTACCAATTATATCCATTATAATAGCTGTATTAGTTTCTGCGGTTGTTAATCAATCAAAGTTTTTCAGCGTATTCACAGCGTCCGGGAGCAGTTATGCTTTTGGGCGCTTTTTTTCTGCCGTTTTTACAGCATTAAAACTCGCGATTAAAAGGTTTTACCCTTTAACGCTTGACATAGATAGCTTCTGAGTTTTAGAGGCATAACCCTATTTCTACGGAACGCTTAACGGCGGTCCGTTTTTTATATCTTAAATATTTCGAAAGGAGACTAACCAAAAGTCACAGAAAACAAACAATGTTTTTAAAAATCGTTTGAACGAAATTTCCGAATCATCGGACTATTACAACATTAAATTTAAAACCGAAAGGAGACTGCCAACTATGTTGCAGCGAATAAAAGAGATTATCGCACAGATAAGCACAGCGGATACCGCTTATTACAAACATGACAATCCTATTATGTCAGACCGGGATTATGACAAGCTTTATGATGAGCTGAAGAAACTTGAAAAAGAATCCGGTATTGTTTTATCCGGTTCACCCACACAAAAGGTTTCGGGTGCAATCCTTGAATCACTTGCTCCGGTACAGCACACCAAGCCCATGCTCTCGGCTGATAAAACAAAATCTATGTATGAACTCGTTAAATTTATTGGCGGACGCACCGCCATCACCATGTGGAAACTGGATGGATTAACGCTTGTGCTTCGGTATGAGAACGGCAAATTAAAACAAGCAATAACCCGTGGTGCCGAGGGGCGCATCGGTGAAGATGTAACACATACGGTTAAAGTTTTTATGAATGTTCCACTTGAAATTCCATGCAGTGACCAATTTGAGGTTCGCGGCGAAGGTGTTATCAGTTGGGACAATTTTAACAAAATCAACGAGGAAGCTGATGAACCGTATTCAAATCCTCGCAACCTTGCAGCCGGTGCTACCCGCAGGCTTGACGCGGAAAAAAGCAGAAATCAATTTCTTGAATTTTTTGCTTTTGAGCTGGTAAGCGACGGCGCGGCATACGACACCAAACTGGCGCAGCTAAACGCACTCGAAGCATATGGGTTTGACGTGGTGCCTTATACGCTGATAAGCGAATATGCTACCGAAAAAAGGATTGAGGCAATCATCGGAACCTTTGCCCCCAAGCAATACGGTTATCCTGTTGATGGCTGCATCGTTGAATACAATGATGTCGCCTACGGTAAATCGCTTGGAGCGACCGGTCATCACGAATACCGATTAATCGCGTTCAAATGGGAAGATGAGCTGTACGAAACAACATTTCTCGGTTTGGAGCTTGCGACCACCCGAACCGGTATGGTCAGCCTAACCGGGAAATTTGCTGATGTCGAAATTGACGGAACGAATGTCAACCGTGCCTATCTTCACAATCTTAATATTTTTGACAGTTTCAAATTAGGAGTCGGAGACACGGTGAAGATTTATAAAGCCAACATGATAATTCCCCAGCTTGCCGAAAACGTTACATGCAGCGGCACGCTGGAGTACCCGGATAAATGTCCGTGTTGTGATTCGGGTCTGGTTATAAGGACATCTGATACCGGCACTCGCTTTCTTTATTGCGAAGAGTCTTCCTGCCCTGCCAAATTAATCCGTAAATTTGTGCATTTCTGTCACAAGACACGCATGGATATACCCGGACTCAGCGAAAAAATGCTCGAAAAATTTATTAATAACGGTTGGGTTAAAAATTTCGGTGATTTATATGAGTTTGAGCAATATCGGGAGGATTTTATTAATACGCCCGGTTTAGGTGAAAAATCATTCAACCGAATCCAAGCGGCTATTAATAAAAGCAAAAACTGTTACTTGAATCAATTTATTGCGGGCATGGGTATTCACACCGTTGGCCGCAGTGCCGGACGCATCTTAAACAGTTATTTCAAAGGTGACTGGGATGCGTTTGAGTCTGCTGTACAAATCGGTTTTGATTTTACGCAGCTCAAAGACTTCGGACAGGTCATGCACGATAATATTTACGCATGGTACGCGGATGAGAACAATGCGAAGCTTTGGCGTCCGCTTTTAAAACACATCACTTTTAAAAAAGAAAAGGAGAATGAAAACATGAATACAAATAATCCATTCTACGGCAAAACAGTCGTAGCCACCGGCAAACTGGAAAACTACACCCGCGACGGAATTCAAGACAAGCTGCTTTCTTTAGGTGCAAAACCCTCCGGTTCAGTAACCACAAAAACTGATTTTCTCATCTGTGGGGAAAAAGCCGGCAGCAAGCTTTCCAAAGCGCAGGGATTTGGAATCAAAATTCTCAGCGAAGCTGAGTTTGAGTCTATGTTGAACGAGGGGGCATAAACGTGACAATCAACGGCACAATTGTTGACGTCTCAAAACTGGTTTCCAAAGACAAGCTTCTGGACGACCTGAAGCATAGCGGCGCGAGCGACCGTGCTTTGTCCGAAATACGGAGTCGTTATTCGCAAGATTTTGGGAACGAATTAATATGGCAATATCCAATATGCGACGGTGTGAACTTAGGAATTACAATCGTTGCGGTTAAAGAAGGCTTTATTGCTTTGCCGTTTAACAATACCGACTCGACAGAGTATGAATTGTTTGACTTGGAGCGTGCCTATTTATTAAATGAAAATGAGTTGCTATCCTTAATTTCAGAATGGAGTAAGTATTCCGAAAATTTATTGTGCGCGCTCATTGACATGCTAAAATTTGCTCACGACGAATAAAGCAACGAATACCCGGAAAGGAAAAGCGCATTCATTGCGCCCTTTCCGGTTTTTTTAAAAAATATGTAACCCTTACAGGGTAAATCAAAAGAAGCGGCGACGCTTCTATTTTTATGGAATGGTGATTTTTATGAATAATAACTACGATGAAAGAAATAAATTGCAAATTATCCGTATAGATGCGAGGAATTGCTTCGTTGAAACAAAAAGCGATTATTTTCACATGGGTAAAATTCATTTTGAGTTTGCCACATACGATTCCAACAAGCCTCAAGGTCAACGGCAAACAAACCATGTACACATTTTTATTGATATTCCCGAATTTTTATGTCTTACACATGAAGCGTTAAGCGGTATGCTTCATGCCCGGGCAAGAAACCAAAGGGCATTCAATTCGGATAAAAAAGGGAATGACAGGGATATGACGCCGCTTTATGAATCTCTTGGCGGCACATCTGCGGAACGTCTGGCGAAACAAGGACGTTCGAGAGCTGATGGTAAGAGCTTATCGCGCAGAGTTAAATTAATTCTAAGCAACGATGCCGACTCTTATCTTTTTATAGCCGACAGTGGACCGGGGCAAACGAACAAAACCGGGCTTATTGTACCGCTCAAAGGTGCCGAACCCGAAAACCATGTTTCAATCAAGGTCAATTGGAAATCTATTAATAAGATTCTAAGAATGACCGAGGTTCATTACCAAGCATGGTTGGCTGCAAAATATGTTTCAGAGAGCGGTATTTCCATAACACTAAACTCTCAAAAACAACAGCCAAAACCGGTTCAAGAAACCGTGACACAAAACCCGTCTCAGAAGCCAAATAACAATACTTTTTCAAAAAGCATAGCAAATATTAATCCTGTTTCTGCTGATGCCGATATCGAAGAAATGTTCTAAATGAGTCCGCCCAATTTATAATTGGGCGGCTCCTTTATTATTTTGAAATATATATTTATTCATCGCGTTCTTACTGCCGTGCCGAGTTGTTGGAACGACCCAACAGGTAGTCAATGGATACGTTAAAATAATCGGCAATTTTTATTGTGGTTTCGTAATTGGGTTCTCGTTTGCCCTGCTCATAATTTTGATAAGAACGCTCCCGTATACCCAAAAATTCAGCCATAGCGATTTGAGTATCACCTTTTGCTTTTCGCAATTCCTTCAATCTTTCAGGAAATGTAGCCATTTAACCACCTGCTAAAAAAATAGTAATGAAAAAAAGGGTTGACATGCACAAAATGAAGTAGTACAATGTGTGCGTGAACAAAACGAGCGGCAACATAAGGTTCACGACACGCAACCAACTATACCACAGCCCATCACCAAAGTACAAGTAAAAAACTTCAAGGAGGCGGATAAAATGACATACACAAATCTATGACGATTCTAAACACGCCATCGAATTCTTTTAAAATCGAAAGGAGATTTATATGGAACTGTTAAAACACTTATTTTATGACTTCATCAGTAGCGGAGATGATGAAAAATTAGGCAAAATTCCTGAAATTGCGATTGCGTTTGGAAAACTTAATGACTGGGCGAAATCATTAGATGAGGATGGTTATAACGACTTTGAAGAGTTGGTTTCCGGTCACGGTACGACTTGTAAATTGCAAGGTTTTATCTACGGTTTCCGATACGGTGTTCAACTAATGGCTGAATGCTTCCCCAAGAATACGACTGCTTCCGATTACTAAACGTGGTTAGAATGAGGGTAGTATTAGCAAGCGTCCTAATGGTTACTTGATGGATGCGGATTACCATTGGCAAGGACGATAACGACAAACATAATGGGGCTGTTATTTTGCTACAGTCCCTTTTTTTTATATTGAAATAAATTGAGGGGTTCAATACTAATCATGTAATGGTAGCCATCTATCTACATTTCCACCATTAATATTTTCTGTATATATATCGTAAGCGTCAAAAGAAAAAATTGATTTATCAAGATTTAACGCCGCTGCACGAATCTGGAACGGAATAAGGCATCAAGAGGTCAAGCAAATTGATATTATTGCGAATATCCCAATTAGGAGCGTTTGTAAAGATATGGACAAGGTATGCGAAGGGGTTTAGTCCACATTCTTTGGCAGTTTCAATAATGCTAAACATAACGGCACTGGCTTTAGCACCACGGGGAGTATTGGCAAACAAGAAATTTTTACGACCAATGACAAAAGGCTTAATGCTACGTTCTGCCCGATTATTGCATATTTCCAATCTACCATCCGAGAGGTAACTTATAAGATATTTGCGTTGTCCCAATGAATATCGGGTAGCCGTGCCGATGGGTGTTTTGGGCATAATTCTCAAAGAATCCAGCCATGAAAAAAATTCATTCACCAAGGGCTTGGAAATTTCCTGTCGTTTTTGGAATCGTTCATCCGGCAGCAGGTCGGCATATTTGCGTTCCAATTCAAAAAGCCGGTCACAATAACGTTTACCGCGTAAAACATTACTGTCGGCTCTGTCACTTTCAGGCAAAATTTTTAAGGTTTCATCGAATTTTCGGCGGGCGTGTGCCCAACAGCCGACAATAGTGACTTCCTTTGGCAAGCTATGGTATCCCTCATAGCCGTCGGTATGAAGGTAGCCGGAAAAACCTTTGAGAAACTCCGCCGGACGTTTTGCTCTTCTGTCCGGCTGATAGTCATATAAAACAATCGGATATTTTATTTTAGCTCCATCATTAGTGTATCCGCTCGTTCGGTACAACCACATATAACTCTTGCTTTGAGGAGTTTTTCCCGGTTCGCGCAATACTTGCAGCGTGGTTTCATCGGCATGAAGCGAGTCATAAGTTAAAAGAATTTCCCGAAAAGCGTTATATATAGGTTCCAGATAATCTTCCGTCGCTTTAATAAGCCAGTTTGACATCGTTTGTCGGGACAGCATTATCCCTTGACGGTTCCAGTCCTGTTCTTGGCGGTAAAGTGGCACGCCCATTACAAATTTTTGATACATTATATGTGCGATTGCTTCCGGCGACGCGAAGCTACCCTTGATTACAGGCTCATTGACAGGTGCTTTTATTATAGGTACGCCGCACTCGTCTTTTTCGCAGTCACGACAGGCATATACTTTGCGGACATGCTCCCGTATTTTCATTTGCGGCGGAATCACCACAAGCTCACGACGGGTTTCGCGACCCATAACATGAAGATTCCCGCCACATTCGGGGCAATTCCGGTCTTCTAAAGGCAAGTCATGCTCAACGGTTTCAATTAGCAAATCATCCGGAAGACGGTCACTGATAAGACGCTTGCGCTTACGGAAATGCCTTGCAATCTCGGTCAGCTCGGGTTCGGCGATATTTACGTCTGCGGTGGCTTCAATCTCGTTGAACAGGCTTAACTGCTCGTATTCACTTTTTTCGGACGAAACTCCGAAACGGCGATGCTGCGACAACTTAAACTGAGCCATAAACCATTCGACTTGCTTAGACAACTCCGCGTTTTTGGCCTTTAATGATTCGTATTCGATTACCGGAATCGTTATTGTCAAATTATCTGTTTTCATGTTGTCATTATATCCCAAAACCCCCGAAAATTCAAGCAAAACCTGCACTTTTCCCTGATTTTTGCTTAAATGACAGCACCGATTTTGACCTCTTGCCGTTTTAGTTTTTGGACAACACGGGGACCTCCTAAAAGTAAGTTGAGTTCCTCGCCGGTCAATATCATGGTTTTGTTTTTATCATCTGACGGCCAGCGAAAACGTCCCTTTTCAAGACGTTTGAAATATACCCAAAATCCGTCTCTGTCCCATTCGAGAATCTTTATACGGTCACGGCTCCGGTTGCAGAACACAAACAGTGCGTCGTTGAATGGGTTGAGCTTGAAGCCTGCTTCTACAATGGCAGACAAACCGTTTATACTTTTTCGCATATCGGTATTTCCACATGCCAAATATACTTTCCTGCCGTTAAACTTCAACATAGCGACACCAATACCCTGCATACTTTTTCGAGATGTTCATAGCCGGTACTTACACCTACTATTATACGAAACTTTCCAATTTCTACAATCACACTGCTTGTGTCTGCTTCAATCTCAGATTCCGACTGTTCGCATAACGCCCATCCAGGCGCAAGAGAGGTGCCGGACGTCGAACGTCCACCATCGTTCGGGTTCATTTTTACTTCCGACAACAGTTCTTTACAGGCTAATTCACGTAATTTTCTCTGCCAGTAAAAATATCTGTTTCTCCTTATCCCTCGGCTATCACAATATTTGCTTATGCTTTCTCCGCTGGCTACTCGTTCTTGTATTATTTGTGTCCATTGCGCCTTCCTATACTCTGATGCTATTTCTCTTGTATTCATACCTTCAGCTCCAGTCCGGTTGATTTCGCACCCATCACTCGTTGATAATGCACGCATTACTTTTTCAACCATTGTTTGGAACTATTTTATTAGCTTGTTCATTTTGTTTGTAGGTCACGATTTGCTTTACGCTTACGCAAGGCACAGCCCCGTAAAGAGGAGAAAACCCACAACACTCCCGCCCTATTTTTATTTTTTTGTTTAATTAAAAACCGCGCGAAGCGCGGGATTAAAATGTTCAAAAAAATAAAAATAAGGGCTAGGGGCGTAGTGGGGTTTTCCTCTTTCGGGAGTAGTGCCTTATGCGCTTGCCTGTTTCGCCCTTTGGGTTTGCGGATGGCGTGTCGTTGGTGGCGCGTCGCCGTTGGGCTGTCCTCGTGACGAGAGTTACACGTTACGCGAAACTGGCTCGCCACGAACTCCGAGCTTCGCGAATTCGCGAGAGCAGACGCACCCCGCACCGAACCCGTGTTTACGAGCGGCCCCAATTCCGAGAATTCGCACGAACAGACGGAACGTGCGCCGAACCCGTGTCTACGAGCGGCGCGAATTCCGAACGCTTTGTGGAAATTGTGCGGATGATGGCTTCTAATCCGTGACAAGTTGTACAATCAAGGGCTTGTCGCACTTGTTTGCCATTCCTGCTTCATCAAGGTGGTAATGGCTATAACTTTTATTATTTTCACATAAATTTATTAATACTTTTATTAAATATAACATCCCGTCTTTGTTAGCCGCTAAAATAACATCTTCTTCAGAATCTTTAACTTCAATAAAACAATTATCCTGATATGAAATTCCAATGGCTTTGTTAAAATAATAATTCAATTCCTTAATTTTTTCATCCATTTTATAATTATCTCCTAATCTGTAAAAAATATATGCATGTTTTCACTGCGTTCAAAAACCAACCTGCCATTACGATTTACCGTAGTACCTATTTCAAAATTCATATGAGGAGCACCAGCGTGGCGACCTAATACATCTGCATTTGTCATCCTTACTTGACGAAGTCCATCGCTTGAGCGGAAAACTCCGGGTGCTATTTCTCTGTAACCTCTTCCCAAAAAATCACTTGCGGCATCAAGGGCTTGGTTGGTGGTCATCCTTGTTCCATCAGCAAGAGTTCCTACACCCCGTGCAGTTCTAGCTAAAGGAGTCGCAGTATCTGCCACACTACTAACAGCTCTACCCGTACGACCTGCACTACGCACAGAGCTTACTGCGCTCGGAACATAAGGAACTAAACTAATACCATTTAATGCTAAAGCGGCATATTGCTCCGAAGTACCCTCCCAATTGGTGAGAATATTAAATATCTCCCCAAGGCTTATTAAATCACCAATAGGTGTAAAATTTAAAACAGTAACGAACGATGAAATAAATAAATTGTTTATATAATTTTGCCAAGCATTTACGTCATAAGGGTTTTGGCATACATACATCGTAAAATACATCATATGCATGAATTGCTGGAAATCAAGTTGATTGTTTTGCAATTGTTGCAGTTCGTTTGATAATCGAGTTAATTGAGGATTTACTTCAAAGAAATGACCTCTTTGCATAAGCTGCATTTCTTGCAACTGTTGATTTTGAAGGGCATTATAGTTATGCAAAGATACATTTGGTGTTACTTGCCGTTCTAACAAGGCTTCATAATGCCGTCGATGCATTGCCTGCATCTCAGCTTGCTGTTCCCTGTACATACTGGTGTGCGTTTGTCCTTGATGCATTAATATTAATTGTCGTTCTTGCTCTTGTTGCAATCCTCTTAGATAAATCCGTTGGTCATTGGCAAGTTGAAGGGGAAGCACTCTATTCCTGCCCGTAGGGTCAGTATATCTTAGAGGGTTATTTCCCGTATAAGAGTAAAGATTATTCGCCTGAACAATGGAATCAAGGCAGGGTATAAAATTATTAGTGCCATAAATTCTGTTAGCGTGTGTCCAGTAGCTGTCAGGGGAAATGAAACGGCGTTGCGAGGCATCGTAAAATCGCGCGGGTGTTTGGTAAACTCCGACGATTTCATCGTACGTGTGGTTTGTGAACATGTTCAATATGTCAACTTCAACGCCGTTGAAAGTTGGAATTACTTTTTGTAGTTGGCGTCCCCACTCGTCAAACACGGTAATTCCAACGAGGTTGCCTGTTATATCGGTAGCACGCACCGAGCTTCCCAAACGGTCTGACTGAATATAAAAGGTTTCACTTGGGACGGTCGGAACTGATAGGGTTGTGGAAATTCTGCTGAGGCCAAAACCTGCGTTGCCGTAAATGTGGCGGCGTGTTGTGTTGTCGTTGTGGTATTCGTATAAAATTGTTGGAACAAATGAGGTGTAGTCAGTTACAAGTTCTGTAACACTGTGGCTTGTTGCCGTGATGGTTTCTTTTTGTGTAAGGATATTTAAAGCGTTGTAGGTGTAGCTACTGGTTTCGCCGTTGTGGTTCTCTCCGTGTACCATTCTGTTTTGCGCGTTGAAAGTATAACTTTGGCTTGTGTTGTTTATGGTATCGGTTTCACGCGTTTGATTCCCACGTTTGTCATAAGTGAACTCCAAGCGGGCGGTTTCCTCGCCGCGTAAGTTGTACACCGTTTGGGTTATTAGTTGGTTAAAGTTGTTATATGTGTTGCTTGTTACACTTCCCGCGATGTTTCCTTCAAACTCACTTGTTCGCGTGATGATGTTGCCCACAGCATCATATGTGTATATATTTAACAGTTCCGTTATTCCGTTGTGGGTTTGGGAAATGGTCAGAAGCTGACCAATCGCGTCGTGGGAGTATGACTCTGTTATCCCATTCGGATAGACAAGTGAAGTGATTCTTCCCACGGAGTCGTGGCTGTAGTTGAAAGTACCTTCGGGGGTTTGGATGGAGGTGAGGCGGTTTAAACTGTCAAAGGTGCGGCTTACCGTCGTGCTGTCGGGGTAAGTTATTACTGTTTGGTTGCCGTTTGCGTCATATGCGTAGCTTACCGTGCGGTTATTGCTGTCGGTAACCTGCGTTATTCTTCCAAGCAGGTCAAGCGTAAAATTAGTTGTCCCCGTCCAGTCGTCTACTTCAACCAAGCGTCCGGTTTTATCGTAGCGGAAGCTCGCGCTTCTGCCGTCGCTGTGGTTTATTCTTTCGATTAAGTTTAATAAATTGTAGTCATAAGTTGTTACATAACCGTCTTCGTCGGTTTGGCTGATTAAGTTGCCGTTGGCATCGTAGACGAAGACTTTAGCGTCACCGAGGGCGTTTACTTCGCGTGTCAATAATCCCCGCCCATCGTAAGTATACAGCGTAATCTGCCCGCCGTTTACATTTGCGCGGGTTAATCTGTTTAAACGGTCATATGTGAATATTGATACATTTCCGCTTGGGTCTGTTGCTTCTATTATATTGCCGTTGGCATCATGTTGATAACTTGTGGTTTTACCGTTGCGGTCGGTGACTGCAATTATTCTGCCAAGTCGGTCGTAGGTAAATGTTTCCGTATGGTTTAATGCGTTGGTTACGCCGGTTATTCTACCGAGCGCGTCGCGGGTGAAGGTTGTGCTTTCCCCGTTTGAATTGGTTTCTGATATCAGTTGCCCGAGGGCGTTGTATTCAAATGTTGTTGTTTCGCCGAGGTCATCGGTTACAGTTTGCAGTAAGCCCGTAGCGGTGTAAGTGAAATGTGTTTCGTTGTTTAGGGGGTCAAGGGTGCGGATGACGCGGTTCATGCTGTCGTATTCTATTTCTGTTGCGTTGCAGAGCGCATCAGTGATTCGAATTACCCGTCCATTATCGTCGTAGCTGTAAACGGTTTCCGCGTTTTCTTGGTCTACTATTCTTATTACCCTGTCGTGGCTGTCGTAGAAAAAGTTTACATTTCCGTTTCCTGTTGCGTCTGTTACGCGGGTTAAACGGTGGTTTGCGTCATATTCAAAAGATGTCGTATTGCCAAGCGCGTCGATTTGCGTGATTAAGTTGCCTACAGCGTCATATTGGCTTGTAAATACCCCGTCGGCTTGGTCTGTGGTTTGAGTTAGGCGGTCGAGAAGGTCGTATTCGAAGTTGACGGTGAAATTCTCTGCGTCCGTTATTGCTATTATATTATTATTTGCGTCATAAATAAACCTTGTTACGTTATTTAACGGGTCGGTAATCCGCTCTACACGGTTTAGGCGGTCATATGATAAATGCGTTGCGTTGCCAAGAGCGTCGGTTATGGTGATTATGTTGCCGTTGCGGTCGTACGCAAAGCTTGTCCTTCCGCCAAGCGCGTCGGTTTCGGTTAAAATTCTGCCGTTGCGGTCATAGGTAAAGGATGTTGTATTGTTTAACGCATCGGTGACGGTAATCACCCGCCCGTTTCGGTCTGTTGTGTAAGCTGTGCTGTTTCCGGCTTGGTCGGTGGTGCGTGTAAGATGCCCGCTGTTGTTGTATTCAAATAAAACGCTTGTACCATCCGCGTTTTCTATTTCTATTAAGCGTCCGAGTTCATCATAAGTGAAGGTTGTTGTATTTCCCCCGGGGTCGGTGGTGCTTTCCAGTCTTCCGTTTGAGTCAAAGGTGTTTATATGAACCGCGCCGTCGCGCTCGCTTTGTAAAAGATTACCTAAACGGTCATAGCTGAAGGTCGTGGAAATATTTAAGGGGTCAGTAGTTTTTGTTAAGCGGCTTTCGTTATCATATTCAAATGTCCATGTGCTGCCTTCCGCGTCTGTTATAGAAATTATATTTCCTCTTACATCATATTCTGTGTTTGTAATCCCGCCAAGCGCGTCTACTACGGAGCTTACTCGTCCCATAGCGTCGTGGGTAAATGTCGTTTCCGCACCGCGTGCGTTGCGTATGCCTTTTACCCTGCCCATTGAATCGTATTCAAGGTTTACCGTGTTGTTGTTCGGGTCGGTTATTGAGGTAAGCTGCCCGCTTGCGTCGTGGGAGTAGTTCCACGCGTTGCCGCGCGGGTCGGTTGTTCGGGTCATTCTTCCCATTCCGTCGTAGTCAAAGCGGGTTACGTTGCCCATAGGGTCGGTTTCTTGTATTAACCTGCCCGCGGCATCAAAGCGGCGGGTCAGTTGATTGCCTTCATGGTCTGTTACCGACACGGGCTGGTTCATTCTGTCGTAGGTCATAAAGCTTGTATTTCCCATAGGGTCGGTCATATAGGTAACAAAACCGTTACCGTCTGTTCCTAAGTTGGTGACGTTATTTAAGGGGTCGGTGATTGTTAACAACTTGCCTGCGGGAGTATAGGTGAAACGGGTGGTTTCTCCATTGGGTCTTGTTTCCGAAATTCTGCGCCCGAGATTGTCATATTCGAAATGCGAGATATTTCCTTCCGCGTCGGTTATGGATGTTACGTTACCTGCAGTATCGTGGGTAAAGCTTGTTGTAAAACCGTTTGCGTCGCTCAGGGAAATAAGGTTATTGTTTGCGTCGTATATAAATGTTCTCGTGTTACCCGCGCGGTCTGTCCATGATGTAAGGTTTCCGTTTGCGTCGTAGACAAAGGTTTCCGTTGTTCCGTCCCGGTGGGTGATGCTTGTGGGGAGGCGTAATGCGTTGTATACGAAAAACTCTTCCGTGCCGTCCGGGTATTTTACATAAATCTTGTTTCCGTTTGAATCGTAGTCGTATTCCGTTGTATGTCCCATTTGGCAGGTGCTTGAAATAAGATGTCCGTTATCAAAGACCTGTGCGCGGCTTCCGTTTCGCTCTGTTACGCTTGTGATTTGATACTCCCCGTTATAATGATAAATGAAAACCTCGCCTACGGCGTTGGTATAGGTTGTGGTTCTTGCCACGGGGTTATACGAAAAACGTGACGTTCCCATGTCGGCAAGATACTGCTCCACTACCTGTCCGTTTAAGAAGCGGTTGCGCATATATACGTCACCGTTGAAGTTGGCTGCCTGCGTAAGGTTGCTTTCGGTATCGTAGGTGAATACCAGGGTATCTCCGTCGGCATTGGTGAAGATTACAGGGCGGTTCATATAATCGTATTCGTAAACAACGCTGCGCCCGAAGTTATCGCTTACTTTTGTTATAAATCCGTTTGTGTATTCAAAGTGCATTTCTCCCGCACGGTTTTCCGCACGGATTAGATATGTGTTGTCGTAAATTAAAGTAGTAGCGTTACCGCGTACATCGGAAATGGATACCGCTCTCCAGCTTGAGTCAAATCTTACATGCGTGTTATCGTAAAGCACTAAAAGATATCCGCCAAGTGCTTCCGTAAGCGTTATATCGGGAGAGGTTGTTCCAAAAAGGCTGAAGGTACCGTCAGTGTTTTCCACAAAGTAATAAATGCGTCCGTTGGGTAATGTTACACGCGCGCCGTCTACGCCTATTACCAAGCGATAATCAAAGCTGTGGCGCCAAGCCCTGCCTGCCGAAGTTGTTCCTTCGCATAGTGAATTGTAATAACGCGTGAATGTTAGATTCTGCGCTCCGTGCAGCTCAAAGTCCGTATATTCCCATGTAAGGTTGCCGTTTACAAGGTCTACCGGGTCTTCTACGCAGGTTTCTATAAGATGCCACCATGTATTACCGCGATTGTGACCCAAGTTTCCGTAAGTTTGCGCGTCCCAGTTTAGTACTACATTTATTCCCCGCGCGTTTCTTATTACCATATCTATAAGGCGGAAGTATAAATCGTCGCGCCCTAAGCCCGATTCAAAGATTCTTTCATGCGTGCCGCTTACGCTGTCCCCGGGGGCCAGTGTCGCGGCTTCTACTATTGTTCCGTCAAAGTTAAAGGTAAGCGCGTTTATTGTCATGCCCGAATGATTTTTAAGCTCAAAGTCTATTAAATACGGCTCGCCCTCGTAGGCTTCCTTTTGTGGGGTGATGTATAAGGTCAGTCCTTGGGAGTTGTTTACCGTGACGTTTGTGTTAAACTGCGCGCTTACAGCTTCACCAAATGGCATCAGCTGTCCGTTAAAGCTTGTTGTTATGTTAAACGTTCCCGCGGAATCGGCGCGTACTACCCATTTGGTTGACGCGGATTGACCGCCGCCTATGGCAGGCATTGCATTGGTTGAACGCTGTCCGCCGAATGCCGGCGCAAGTGATAAACCTGCGGGAAGTGATATTGTTGCGGAGTTATTCTCAAGCGGGAATCTTTCGCCCGCCATATTGTGCTGTAATAAAGATACTTCGAAGAAGCTTTTCAAAAAGTGTCCGTGTCCGTTTATATTTAAAAATACCAAAATGGGAGGCTGGCCTTCGCGTACGGGGATTGCGTGGGGATAAATTGTTCCCCCGACTCCGCCACTGCCTCCGCCGCCCCAGCGCCAGCCGCCGTCGATTCCGCCGTCACCCAAAATTTCTCCTCTTGAATTTGTTATTACCCTTTTGGTAGGCAGGGGGATGCCTTCGAATACCAATAATACATCCACGCTGAATACATGTTTGTTTGCAGGGTCGTTTATATCTATTCCCGCCGCTATTATTTCCTCAAGCGTCATTTCCCTTGTTGTCATACTGCCTATTGTTATTTCGCCGCTTGTAAGACGTATTTCCGCCGGTGTAAATTTTCCTATTTCGAAGTTTATAACTCTTTCTACCGGCATATAACCGGGGGCGAATACCGCGACCGAATGTGCGCCGCTTACGGACGATGTAAGACGCGCTACACCGTCCCCGCCGGTACGGGTAAGGAGAGAAAAATCGGAAGTTGTAAAACTTGGATTGGCCTCGTCAAGCATGACGAAAACCGTCGCTCCGTCTATCCGCTGACCAGTAGCATCGTCAATAACCGTAAGCGTAAGCGAGCTTGCGCCGGATGCTGGTAATACGCGAACTGTAAGAGTTTCGGTATCTGTATTTCCGGCGGCATCGCTTACGGTTAAGCTGATGTCATAATCGCCCGGGTCATCAAAAGTGTGTGTCGGGCTTGCGCCGCTTATGGTGGTGGTATTTGTGCCGTCATCTATTTCCCAACTGTACGAAACTATTCCGATGTTATCGCTTGAGGCTAAACCGTCGAATTGTGCCGCGACGCCCTCCACCGCGTAAAAATCGTAACCGGCAAAGGCTACGGGCGCGTAGCTGTCAAAATCTACAGGCATGGAAGAAATGATTTCGCCGTTTACAATGTTTCCGTTTATATCTGTTGCTTCCGCAAAATATTCATATGTGAGTGCGGGGTTTAAATGATGATGCGTGAAAGTCAGCGGGTCGATTGCGTCAAGCTCCGCAAGTAAAGTTATTTGCACGCCGTCTATTTGGAAGAGCTTATATGTTGCACCGCTTGGGATTGGCGTTATTTCCAAGTCTATATACATGCCGCCGGGTGCTGCACTTACGATGGGTTTATTTAGTTGTTTGTTTCTTACATCGTATGTCATATATGTGTATGCGCTGATATTTCCCGCCAAGTCCACTGAGTAAAAACGCATGTTTACCGTGCTTGGCACAAAGCCTTCGTTTTCCCATATAAAACGATGTGCGAAGCTTCGTATAGGTTCTCTGTCATCGCCTAAAATAATTTGACTGTGTGCTTCGTGCCATTCGCCGTTTAGTTCATACTCCGCGTGAAGCGATAAAAGGCTTGCATTGTCTTCGGTTAAGATTCTGAAGATGGGGTTAAGACCTATTGCTTCGTTGTTACGCGGAAGTACATCACGAATAACAGGCGGGGTAATATCGGGCAAGGGCATGTTTCTAAGGAAGGGGTAGCTTTGCCCCGCGTTAATCGCCCAAACATTATCAAAATCCCAATTGATAAAAGTTGCGCGATTCCTCATTTGCGCAGTTGTGCGCCCTTCGGGTGAAGCATTATTGTTTGCCAAAGTGCTGTCAAAAAATAAACCGCTGTGTGTAGGTATGTATTCGCTGCTTTCGCTGTAACGGAAGCCGTTCGGGTTATTTGTTGCGGAAAAGCTGTTTGTGATTGTCCCTTCGATTATATGCCCGATAAAACCCGCGGACATATCATTATTATTGGTTTCAATAGTGCTGAGGGTAAAGCTGTTTTGAATTTTGCTGTCTTCGCCGAGCATACCGCCGGTGAAGCCGCCGATATATGAACTGTCGGTTCTTACGGTGCCTGTTGAATAACTCCTGTTTATTTCGCCGGCGTTACTGCCAACGAAGCCGCCGACGAAACCGCCGCCGTGGACAAAGGCTGTGGAATACGATTGTGAAATAAGCCCCGAGTTAAACCCGATAAGGCCGCCGACATGACCTTCGCCGAATACTTCGGAACGGCCCGCAACATAGCAGTTACGGATTTCTCCGCGGTTGGAGCCTGCCAATGCGCCGACGGTAAAACCGCCCGTAATCTCGGCGTTTATTATTCCAAGATTAATTATCACGCCGTCCGTGCGCCCAAACAGACCTACCAAGTCGCGCACGGGCGCAATTACTTCAAGATTGAGAACCGCGAAACCGTTGCCGTCCAGCGTCCCTGTAAACGGCACGGCGTTTGTTCCGATTGGTACCCAGTCCATGTCGGATAAATCTATGGAAGACATCAAACGATAATGACCCTCAAGGTTATTTCGGATATTATCCAACTCCGTTGCCGTGCGGATTTCTATAACACCCGCATTCGCCAGCACCGTAAAGGGAGATAAACCGTTAGCAAACAGACTTATTATCAGTAAGAACGAAACTAAATTTTTTATTATACGCATTGGTTTTCCCCCTTGATATACTCACGAACGAAAACATCTTTTAAAATTCTTTCTATGTTTTCGTTCGTGAGCAACCGCCAGTACAGCGAATTAATTTCATTTAATTTTTCTACTTAAACGGAATCATTTTCAACGGAATTTTTACTCAAACCGTATTTCAAACCCACCGTTTTGGTTAAGCGATAAGATTAGCGTATCGCCGTGTTGTTGCTTAAGTGATGATAATGTGCGGTTTAACAGTCGCAGAGAACCTAAACTTCTTTGTGACATTGTTTGCCCGATTATAATTAAATCATTTGTTTCAAGTGCCGCGATGGGTATATGAACGTAAATTTCATCTTCGCTTTCCTGCAAAACGATAATTATTTCGTTGCGATGGTTTGGCGTAAATTCAGTCAGCATAAACCGGAATACACCGTCTTCGTCCGCTTGGGCTGAGATGGCTTGACCGTTTACGGTTATTTCAACTACCGGCTCATCATCTTCCGGCTCCGGTGTTTCCGCGGGCTGAGTCTGTTGCGGCGCGGGTTGTGCTGCTTGTGAGGGTGGCGGTTGTTGTGTTGTACCGCCACCTCCTCCTCCGAAGTTACCGCCTGCGTTATTATTGCCGTTGTTATTATTATTGTTGTTATTATCATTTTCAATTACCGCAAAGACCGCGTGTATTCTGTGGTTTGCCGTTACATTTATAAATGTGTAGTTGCTTACGGCTCCTATGCTTATTCCGTCAACAAGTACATCGCTTACGATATATCCGCTGTTTGGCGATATGGTAAAGTTCCGGTTTTCGCCGCTTGTTACAATAACATCGCCGGACGGTGTAATTGTGCCGCCTGTTCCAGATGTAGCGGTTATGGTGTGTTCCGTTGGCTGTTCGTTTCCGCCGTCCGGCGGTCTGTCTTTTTCACCGGCTACCGTAAAACTTGCAACAAACGAAACAAGTACATTGTTATCGCCGCTTACACTTATGATGGAAATATAGTTTCTTGGCGGTAAACCGATATTCGGCGTTACCGTGAAATAAGTTGATAAATCGTCGTAAAGGCTTGTCTGTTCCGGCGCGGTTATGCTGAACGCGCCGATATCGCCGCCGGAAATTGTTACGTTAAGACCCGTAACACCTTCCAAGCCTGAGTTTGTTATAAAAACCGATTCTGCTTCCGTATATTCATAGCCTTCTTCCCTGTCCGTGAAACGATGCACTCCGCTTACACTTAGAGAAACATTGTAGAATAATGCGTTTTCATTTATCTCTACCGTAATAATTCCTCCGGCAGTTGTTACGGCTTGCAAGCCTGTAGCCATAGAGTCCGTATTGGTAACGGAAGCAAAATATTGCCGCTGACCAAGTTCATATGTCGGTGCAATAAATGCGGGTTGATTAGCGCCCCAAATCGGGTTGTCGCCGTCAATTGTACGTTCATACCATTGATAGGTTAAATCGCCGCGGGAAACTTCTGCCGTTACCGCTAACACAACAGTCCCGCCGATGGGTACGTTAAAATCACTTGAATAGCCTGTGATTACAGGGATTTCGGCATCATGGCGCGCACCTACCGTAACGATGGCATGGTCACTTATCGTTGATGCTGTTCCGCTTCCCGTTGCCGTGGGGTCAGTGTTTGTAATGACCACGTAATAAACCCTTGCGCCTGTTGTAGCTGTCGGGGCGTAATAAAATGAAGCTGTTTCATCTTCAATTCTTATATCGCCGTCTTCCGTGTGTTCGTACCATTGATAGCTTAACTCACCCGGGCTTACGCTTGCGGAAACAGAAAGTTGGGCTGTTTCGTCCGTCAATACAAAGACATCCGCAGGTTGTTGGTTAATTGTCGGTCTTTGCGCGTCAAGCGGGCATTCGGGTTGGATGGTAAGGTTAAAGTCAACCTTACCCGTTTCAAACGCGTGTCTGAATGTCGCGGTAAGCGTGACATCTGCCGCGGCTTCGTCAAACTCGGGACGAATAACAACACCCGCGTTTGTGAGTACGCTTGTGTCACTTGATACCCATGTGATAATCGCATTGTTCAAAGTTAGCCGAGGCAGAACTAAATTGCTTCGTATGTCGTCTTCCTCTTCATTTTCGCCCTTAATTAAATCGAAGGTTAGCCACTGAATATCAGCAATCATTTGAGGGTTGTTGGACACAGGTTCAGGCAACGTGCGTAAAATTGGGTAACGGTTTCCTTCATCTATAATCCAAATATTTGTGAAATCCCAATTGGTGAAATTGCTTTCGCTCATCATTTGTTCTGTTGTGCGCGCTTCCGGCGCGGCGAGAGTGGTTTCGATTATGTCTTGGTCGAAAAATGAGTTTTCCACCACGCCGCCGTTGTTACGGCTGAAGCCGTTTGCGTTGTTTGAAAGGGAATAGCTGTTTTCGATTCTGCCGGAAATTATTTGTCCCGCAAAACCCGCGTCATTGCTTGCGCCAAAAACTTGCCCTGTTGAAAACGCGTTGCGTATTACGCTTGCGGCATCGGTTAAATGCCCGACAAAGCCGCCGACATTGTTGTTTCCGTTTACATGTCCGATTGCGTATGCTTGGTCTATATTTCCGCCGTTTATGAACCCGGCAAAACCGCCGACGTTATTATTTCCGTGTACATCGCTTGTTGTATAAGTTCTCATTATGCCGCCGCTGTTATTTCCTGCGATGCCGCCCACGTTGTCACTTCCGCGTACTACAGATACGCCGTCTACATAGCTGTCGATGATATTTGCGGAATTATGACCGGCGATTGCG
This sequence comes from Defluviitaleaceae bacterium, assembly GCA_009779835.1. Taxonomy (GTDB): domain Bacteria; phylum Bacillota; class Clostridia; order Lachnospirales; family WQUN01; genus WQVC01. Next base: position 21,588 of record WRBD01000034.1, read on the forward strand.
CCCGTATTATCCGCACCCGTTATATCTACATTTGAAAGACCCAAATTTATAATCGTTCCGCTGTTACGCCCGAATAAACCTACATCGTTCAGACTTGGGCGGTCTATGGTTAAATTGCTGATTGTAAAACCGTCGCCGTCAAGCACCCCGGTAAACGGTGCGGTTCTCGTACCTATCGGGAGCCAGTCAACGCCCGTCATGTCAATATCGTCCATCAGCCTAAAGCTGCCCGCAAGATTATTGCGAACTTTGTTTAAATCATCGGCTGTGTGTATTTCCACCGCGTCTACCGTTATTACGCTGACATTTATAATGTTTCCCGCTTGGTCATAAGTAAAAATTGTGCGGTCGCCATTTGGTCTGTGTATTTCGATAAGCCGCCCCAAATCGTCATATATAAAGGTAGTGCCTGCGGATACAGACAGGGATATAGATAAAATTAAAAAAATTGTTAAAAATAATGCTGTAAACCTTTTAAATTGTATTCTTAAATTTTTCATAAAAATTTTCCCTCCCATAGCTAACGTGGGCTGTGCTCACAACCCAATCTCTCAAATTTGCTTCGCAAATTCGCTTGCGTACCTTACGCCGCTCTATACAACTCGCTTTTTATTTGTACTCCGGCGGCGTAAGGTACTAATTGCCTGTACTTATATGGTTTACATATGTTGCAATAAATTGCGCGAAAACAGTTGCTACTTCTGCTCGGGTTGCTATGCCTTGCGGTTCATATATGTTTCCAGACCTTCCGGAGATGACGCCCGCTTGTTGCAGCGTTATCACCGCGTCCAACGCCCATGCGTTTATAGATGCTTCGTCATTAAATGCTGATGTTGTGTTTAATGGAAGGGAAAATTGCTTATATTCAATATAATTTACTAACATCCTTGCCATTTGTTCGCGTGTGATATTGGCTTCAGGGTCAAAACGCCCGTTGCCTACACTGCTTGTTAAGCCCGATTCCGCCGCCCATTCAACCACCGGCAGATACCACGCATCGGCAGATACATCGGTAAAGCGGGAAGTGTTATAAGCGGTTAAGTTCACGCCTTCAATATTTGCAAGCACTTGTACAAACATCGCTCTTGTCATTGGTGCGTTCGGCTCAAACCTGCCGCCACCCACGCCTGAAAATAATTCGCGCGCGGACGTGAAAATTATATTATTTTCAGCCCAATGCCCCGCTGTGTCCGAAAATAAATTTGTATTATTCACCACGCCATAAGCTCCGGCGCGGGGCGTAATTAAAACAACTTCACCGTTTCTGTAAATGCTGAAAGGCAAAACCTTATTTCCTGTTACGTCATTAATAACGGCAACAGAACCATGTATATTGCTACCCGCGGAAAGTGAAACAGGTATGCTTATTACTAATGAATTGGAAGGGTCGTTGTAATTTATAACTTCATTTCCAACAATAATATCTACAGAAAAATCAACCGCATAAGCAATGGGAGAAATCGCTTCAATAAGCCCTGCGATTAAGCAAATCACCAACAATCCCGATAATTTGCTCTTCCATAAAAACTTTTTCAACTTAATAGCCCCCCTAATACAAAATATGAATTAATTGTAGAATTATAATTCAATTTGTCAATACATCTGTCTCAATCTGTTGTTTTAGCGTAACAAATGTTATTGCCTTCACCATTTTTATCATTTGGGACGTTATATTTACACTTTGGGACGTAATGAACTTATCACGTAACAGTTTTTCCGGCTATTTTTAATTTGAAGGAGCGTTATGTTACATTTGGCAGTATAAAAAATATTTACGCGAATAATTTTAACGCATATGTAAATTACACAATACGAGGTTGCAATTTGGTCGTATTGTTCATTAATTACTACACATCTCAGATGATTTATTGTTTAAAATTAATTTGGAGAGCAAATAGACATGCGCTCTCATGCCGCGTTTGTAGTTGCAAAGCGGTATTCTTTTGGGTTGTTCGCGCTTAGCTGCACTGTATGTACTTTAACTTACCACAACAAGAAGCCACGCAGCGACAATAAAATTTCTAACGAATTTTTTTGTCGAAAACAAAGCGCAGCTTATTCTAAGGCCAAATTTATTTTTTTTGTTGTCACTCCGTTGTTAATGTAAATTGAAATGATGAACGACTTAATTTTGGCAATTTACATTCCGCCTTTTCAAAGGGCCAAACTTGTCATTTGCCAATTTATCAAAAACCGGCTACGGCTTTCCATATGCGAACATCAAGCAAGATTCCTTCTTCGTCAAACCCCCAAAAAGAAACAACATATACTATGAAGCCGTTGGAATACGTTCCGAGCGTAACTCTTATTGACTGAGCCCCGGTAAGAGCAGTTGTATTTGAATGGGTTTGGTATCCAATATCTGCAATACGCCCATTCCATTCCCATGCTTCATTGCTTTCAATTACTTGAATGACATCTTCAATGGTTGAACCGATAGGGGTTAGCTTTAATATGTTCTCCCTTATTCTAACATCTGAATGCCGCAAAGGGTTTAATGCATATCTTATGGCAAAAAAGCTCACAACAATCAAGATTAAGCCAAGAAAAGATAAACCTATAATCTTAATTTTGCCCATTTAAGAATCCTCCTACCTCTTTTTTTGAAATATGTCAACAGTAAAATTCATGGAAATTACTGTAGCATTTATATTGTTTCATTCATCATTGTTGTGTTTTAGCAGTAGCAGACGCTGTGGAAACAGT
>WRBD01000035.1 GCA_009779835.1 Defluviitaleaceae bacterium
GGAAACCATTCGCCGTAGTAATCTCGTATAAACTCGTAACACGCCTTCACTTCAAACTTTCGGTTGTAAATTCCCCAGATATAGGTTGCTATGCACTCCGTATCTGTAAATTTGGGGCAAAAGCTGTTGCTCCGGCGTTGAGCGCAGACCACTAGCGCGTTATCATAATGGTCGCAATCGGCGCAATAAAGCTTGATTAATTTGAGTTGTATGTCCATACTTCCAAATTATCACTTTTTTCGTCGTTTGTCTTTTTTATCAGATGTTTTGGTCATCGTATATATGTCTTGGTCAAGCGTTTCGCCCGACACGGGGAACGGTTGCAGGAAATGTGTAGCGGTTCTCACTTGCTTCTATTTTTGTCCCGTCGGGGAAGACGTTCTCAAAACTTACCTCCCCCAGTTCGTACAGGATTTCCACAAACTGATAAAACATTTTCTCTATCACCGCGCCAAGCTTGTCCCTACGGAACTCGTTTATCGTTTTGTGACTTGGCGCGGTATTGCCTGACAATAACCACATGAAATTTATGTCCCTCTCGCAAGACTTTTGTATCTTTCGTGATGAGTTAGGTTTGTCATGATTCTATTTTACAATAAAAGCGGGCCGTTTTTACTCGCTTTTTCCTTGCCTTTATCAGCTTTTCTCTTCACTCTTTCAGGGCTTTCTTCATTTATTGGGCTATTATTTCGTTACAGCCCCGAATGTCTACGCTTCCGCGAGATTTACTTTTACCACGGTCGGAAAGTATTGTTTATCCAGTCGATTTTACCCTGCTCTATCCGTACCGCAGAAACACCGTCCCATGCACCGGGAAAAATATTGCTTGCACGCCCCCACATAATACCTACAACGGCTCTTGTCGAAGTATCGAATATGGGAGACCCGCTTGTACCGTCACCACCAAGAAGACCTCTTGCATGAATTTGATGATTTGCTGTATATCGGTTTTCCCTTCCTATATTCCCGTCACTTCTCCACATACTTTCAGGCGGCCATCCAGCAACCGAATAACCTGCCGTTGAAACTGCGCGCCCCTGTAACTGCGCATTCGTCATTGCCTGCATACGAAGATACGATGGTACGTTATTCGCATTTGTACTTAAGCGCAACACCCCGAAATCTCCATCCCTGTTAAACTCGTGTTGCCAAGTCCATCCCACTGCCATGAGATTAATGTTAAAACCATTATAAGGACGGTTCGATACGCCGCCGTTAGGGTTCGGATACAATCCCGGGTACACTCTTATATTACTTGGCCATCCGCCTCTAATGTGATTGTAAATTGCATGACCAGAAGTAAGTACTATGTTGTTGTGTGTCAAAAATCCCGTGGCTCTAGTTTGCTCACCATTAGGCCACGTCACTATTATAAACGCAATAGAGTGGTAAGGGGCTACTCGGGTATTATTAACAGGGCTGTAAGTTGCCCACGACATAGGCGAAATCGCTGTATTCTCAGCAACAAACGGCTCACCCCTTATAAAAGAGGGTAACTCTGACAAACCAAAATCGCGCATTATTTTCTCAGTCGTTGGTAATACTGTGTCTGGCGCGACCAAGGTTTGGAGAATTGCCTTAGTAAGTGAATCGGTAGTATCAATTTCAAAATCTTCCAATACCTCGTTTGTATCCATCCGATATGCGCTTACTGTGTTGAGGTCATTCACAATAACTATATTATTTGGGTTTTCATAGTTGGACGAATCCCTAGTATTTTCTCTTATCCATTCTTCGTTAGGCACTAGGCGAGTCTCTCTTCTTCCAATATACACCTCACTGAAGAACAAATCCATATCATCAATTATTGCTTGTACGGCTTCATGTTGCGAATATAACAACACATCAAGTAAATTATTACCTGTCAATTGCACTGCATACCTTGACCCCGTATCTTCATCGTTGCCCATGCGAAGCAACGGGGGTCTCTCTGGCAAGGGCATCATCGAAACTTCACCCTCCCGTTGAGGATTGTTACTGCTAGTCAATTCTGCTCCATTGATTGATGCTAGGGCATTAAAAGTCATACTTAATGTCAAGACAAGAGATGTAAGTAAACCAAATAATAATTTTTTACGCATTTAAAGTTCCTCCTAAAATTTTTTTGTTGCCGTTTTATTGAACGGTCTTTTTTTTAACTTACAAAAATCCTCCTTTCATAAAAATTTGAATGCAAATAATACTAATACTTATTATAAGATTAAAACCATATAATACCAATATTTTAATATAGTAACTTATTCTTCTTTCCATGAAAATTCGCAAAAAAACATTATGTTTACTTATACGCGCCCGAATTGTCGAACGTGAACGACAATTCCCCGCGTTTAGTAGCATTCTGAAGTTACATCAAAAGCATCCGAACACGACCTTAACATCGCAAAAGAAATGCTCGAAAACACCCAAAATATCAGGATATTTTGCGATATGGCTTTCATTGATGAAGAATGGCAAGGCCTCATGTATACTGAAAACAATATTGAAATCCTAACTCCGGTGAAGCGCAAAAAGGGGCAAAAGCAACTTCCATTTTGGGATAAAATTTATTCGTCCGCCATTTCAAGCATAAAACAGCCGATTGAATCTCTCAACAATTGGCTCATTGAGAAAACCAACATCCAACGTGCTTCAAAAATTCGCTCTTCGGAAGGGTTATACTCTTTCATCTTCGCTAGGGTTGCTTGCTCGCTTATTTGCTTTTAACTCTTGATTGGCGTTGAAAGCAGAGATGATTGGGGGGGCTTCTGTTGATTACGAAAGAGGGTTTTATCGTGAAACTGCATCACGCCCCCCATTGCCGGGTGTCGAACCTCTTTTTCCTGTTAGTTTTTCTGTTATTGGGGAAATGTCAGTGTCGTCGGCATTGGGCGTTACCGCTCTTGGCATAATTTATTTTTCATTGATGTAATAGGTGTAGGTGTTACTTGGGGATTTGACGGAAACGGAAACCTAATCGAAGTTCATGTACGCAAAGGCGGCGGCCCCTAGTGTGAGTTTCAGACTTTCTTCAAAAAAAGTCCCAAGCCCATATTTTTTTAAACCTATGTACATTATGAGACGGGAAATTTTAAGAACTACACCGATTGGAATGAGCATAGATGATGTTGTTAGAGTGCTCAGGAGTGACAATAAATGGCGAGATTTAACACCGTATATATTTACGGGGAGTGATAACGAGACGCAAGTTGAAAAATTAAAAAAGCAGCCATCACAAAAAGCGTAACCCAAAACCCAATGGCAAGTTCAATTTGTAAAACATTGTGCGTGTTTACAAACCGTGCGAAAATGCCTAAAAAATCTTCCAGCGCATGGGCAACCTTGTCAGGAACGCTCAGAATTGCGAGGGCAGAAATAATATGTAAAATCAGCGCGTCCATGTTTGCGGCAATGCCGAATATGGCGCGCTTTTTTAGTGTAAAAATCACAATCGACGTAGCAAAAAAAATCAACGCCAGTACATATGAAACAACAGACACAATTATTCTCCGGGAAATATCCCGCATAATTTCATTTTCCGTCAAAATATCCGATAAATCCGAATCGTCTAAGGTAAGTCTGCCGAGTGGCCCGCCATCTTCAAAAGCTGCCCGCAAGCTAAAATCATACGTTTGTTTTGTTCCGAGAAACGATAAATGTACATTAATTACGGGCAAAGCATACCCGATAACAACAATGACTATGCAAAAAAACAAATTTTTTCTCATGATTATTCCAACGGCAAACGAACCGTCATTTGCCATTCTCCGCCGACCGGAACGGAATACTCTCCCTCGTCCATCCAACCGTTCATCCACAAGGAGTAATAATACGTTACGTTGTCGCTGACGGTTGTGTCGATGAATTCATACAGCCAACCGTTGCCTGTTGCATTCCAATAATGTGAACCAAAATCATTTTCAAGAACAAGTTCGCCTCTTTCTCCGCGCACGTCAGACCTGTAAAGCCTTTGCGGGCCGTTTTCCTTCCAAATACTCCAAGCCGGCAAATGCCATGCCAACCTTATTCCGCCGTCCACAGCTTCTACGGTGTAGCGGCTTGGGTCGCGGCTTTCATCAAGACGAACCATATCACGTACCGTTTCATCTATATAATATCGAAAGGTTTGAACGGGGTTGATTCTTGTATCAATTACAATTCTGCGGTTTGAAAAGTTACTTATAGACCGTTCACTCCATGTTTCTTCCCAGATGTCGCCGTGGTCTGTATACGTAATTGGACGGGTGGTATCGTAGCGAAGCTCCATAATTTCCGGCTCCAGTTCACGCATAGTTATTTTCATAGTCCAAGTCGAAAAACCCCCGATTTGAAATCCTGCCGGCGCAATAGGCACTGCACCGCGTGTGATTCCCCATATTTCTCCGGTGTCATAGTGGTGGTTATATGGTCTAATCCAAAATCCCACGGGGAAAACAACATTGCTGTCAATAACCGGGCTATAATGAAAGGCACTTTCAACCCACATATCGCGCCAGTTGGCACTGCTTATGGATTCCAATACTTCCAATATTCTTACTTCGGATTCGGGGGCGGCGTTTTGACGCGATAGGAATCCCGCGAATATCCACCCCAAGCCCTTATCGGTTTCAATTTGCACAAATCTTCTTTGGTAATCATGTATGATAAATTCATCGCCACGATTGACAAATGTTAAAATTCTATAATCATTGCTCGGGCCTGTCCGCACAATTAATGTATTCGCGTAATCTATAACTTGCCACGAACCAACCGGAAACGTGTCTTTGAAAATATATCCGCTTGGGGTAGGACTGTTGGGCGAAACAGCAAAAACATCCGCAGAAAAAAACGCGGATATTATCACTGTTAAAAGCCCCGTAATAATGAATTTTATCACAGAGAACAGCCCCTTATATTTCTTTAATCATAAAGCCGTAACTGCTGATTGCGAAATTTTACCAATACGGGTACATCGTTTAGGTTGGCTTTTCTTTTTTTCATATACTTATTTTTCGTGACGCGCTTTTTGTTTTATAATACGCGCAACAATTGAATCTATAGAATTTTCTTCGGATGTGGATTGACGTTCTTTTGTATAATCACCGCTTCCGCTATCAAACTGACGCAGGAACATTGCGGTATTTGCGACTCCAAGCTCACGTGTCAATACACGTAACCCCTCATCTTTTATTACATTAATGTTTTCTATCATACAAAACCTCCACTAACCAACTTAACGGGTTTTTCACAGGAATATTTATATTTGACCTTTTCGCGGCATTTATAAATCGCTTATCTGTTGTAAGAAGAATATCTGCGCCGCCAATTTCGGCACTTGCGGCATGAAGCGCGTCATAAGATTTGATATTGAATTTTTCCAACTCTTTCGCACGATTAATTATTTCATCGGTCAAACTGATAAATGCAGCGGCAGAATTATATAATACAAAAATTTTTTCACGCTTATTTGGATTTGATATACCACAGATTTCATCAAAAAGCACATCGCTTTTGAAACAACACCAATCGCTAAATTCACAATAATCAATAATTGACAGAACAGCTTCCGCTTCCATACGAATTATTGTATCGCTTAAATCATCAAATGGTCGGCTAAAGCAGCAACAGTCAAAATATATATGAGTAAAATACATTTCATTTTACCCCGCATAATACTTTAAAAGCGCGTTCACAATTCCCCATGCGTAATCGACTTGACGGCGCGGGTTTATCATCCATGAAAAATCGTTGATGTTATTTGTAAAGCTTGCTTCAAGTAAAATCGCAGGCGACCATACCGGACGTACAACAAAGAAATTTGAGTTATTCGGGGCGTTGTTGCGGTTTGTGTTTGGATTTACATAACGCATACTGTTCATAAATGTTTCGGCGGCCGGGCGGCTGTTTTGATTGCGATACCACACGGAAAAACCGTGAATATTTGTGGCATTGGTTGTCTCTCCTGTGGCGTTTGTGTGCAGTGAAATAAACATATCCGGCTTTGCGGCACGGTTTACATTCACGCGGTCAATCAGCTCCAAGCGCGTGTCGAAGGGGCGAACTTGGATTACTTCCGCACCGAGCATTTCCAATCGTTCCGTCAATAATTGCGAATGCCGATGAACAATCATTGACTCCGTCATTGCTGCGCCCATCGGGCCGACTGCTCCGGGGTCATTGCCGCCGTGACCCGCGTCAATTACGAATGTGAAACCTGTGAACGGATAATTCCCCGGCACAAGCGAACGGCGGCGGCGCAAAATTAGACCTAGTTGCCCGTTCGAGTAGTCGGTGTAAAAGCCTTCAAGGTGTTGGCCGTCGCGGAGGGTCATAATATATGCGGGCACTCCGTTGTGTACATCTATACGAATGTTTGAGAACATCGTTTCGTCCGGGTTGAAGAAAATCGGCGGCGCGGCAGATTGCATTCCAATCGAGACAATTAATTCTTTGCCGTCAAACTCTGCGTAAATAGCGGGATTAAACGGAACTTCCCATACAATTGCGTCTTCGTATTCGCCCACAACGTATCGCCCTTCGGAGAAGAAACCAAGTACATTCGACGGAACAAAATCATTGTCGTGGAATGTGCGGATATTCGCGTTTTCAACCCACGCGCCCGATGCAAGCCGCGTCCAACTTCCACTGACTGCGGCAACACGGTCGCGCTGTCCGCGGGCAAGCGTCCAGTGCGAACCACCCGTTGTTGTCGTGCCGGGGAAAACCCATGCTGTTTCTGCAGTAACTTCTGCAAAAAACGGTGCTTCCAAGCCCAACTGCCTAATCTGACCTGCCGCTGTTGCCGTGCGCGTTTCGCCGTTCCAAGTCATTGTGTAAACCGGGCGGCCTATGTCAATGATTGCGTTCGGCGGCGCGTCCGCGTTTAATGTGAAATTTCCCGTGTACCGTGCACCAATTACATTGTTTGCGGTTGCAGTAAGATTTATGTTTGTGGCTTGCGTTAGTTGCACGGTTTGCCCGCCGATTTCAGCCTTAACTGTTGCGCCCGATGGTGCGTTTGCGGAAAGCGTTAACGTGTCCCCTACCCTAGCCCATTCATCATTAGCGGGGAATGCATTTGTTAATGCAACCGCCATTGTTGCAGGCAGTGCAGCGGGCGCAGGCGGATTATTTGTGATGGTACGCGTTACAGATGATTGCCCTTCCTGCATAAACGTAAAAGTATTCTGCCCGCGAACCAGGGGCAGAAATACGCTGAAAAAGCCCTCTGCCGTGCGGTTTGTTACAAGTTGCCCGTTAACATGAATCGGAACGTTCGGCACACCCGCGCCGAAGAAATAAAATCCATTTGCGTCCGACACCTCGAAAGTACTTGCGCGCGGTTGAACAACGCTTAATGTGTTCATCAAAACCGTTGGCGCGTCGGAGGGCGGCGTGGGAATTTTATCGGGAACAACACGCCCGTAGAATGCCGCAATTTGCTCCCCTACCCCGCTGTTCATGTGCCGCGCACGAAAGAAAATACTTCCGCGCACAACATCGGATGCGGCATTTCTTTCCAGTTGGCGCACAACTTCGCCGCTCCAATGCGGACGGTTTTCCACCTCGCGGTAAATCGCGTGCCCTACATATAAGTCAACATTTGTACCACGCACAAGGTCTTCCCACCAAGAAAGCACAATTTCATAGTCGGCAATCTCAAATCCGATGTACCAGTAAATTTGCGGTACAATATAGTCAACCCATCCTTCCAAAACCCAACGGCGTGTATCCGCATACATCGAGTGGAAGGATTCATTTCCTCGTGTCGCGCTGCCAAGCGGGTCGGTTGTATTGTTTTTCCAAATGGCAACAGGGCTTATTCCAAAGCGCGCGCGTGGTTTCGTTTCGCGAACAATCGTTTGCAAATCACGAACAAGCGCGTTTACGTTTTCGCGCCGCCAGTCGTGCAGGTCGAGCCCCGCGCCATGTTGCGCAAAAGTTGCGCCGTCAGGAAAAGTACGGTTGGGATAAAAATAATCGTCAAGATGAATTCCGTCTAAATTGTAGTTTCTCAGAAGTTCTTCCACGCCGTCTATTATAAGCTTACGCGCCGCAGGATTGCCTGGGTCGAAGAACAACGAAGTTTCATGTGCAATCGCCAAACCGGGGTTAAGCCGCGCCGGATGATTTGCAGATAATGCGGCAGTATCTGTGATGTTCTGATTAGGTAAAGTTATGCGATACGGGTTAAGCCATGCATGAATTTCAATTCCCAACGCGTGTGAGCGTGTAATCCAATATTCCAACGGGTCGAAGCCTTCTGCCGGGGCTTCGCCCTGAGTTCCTGTCAGCATATGCGACCACGGAAAAATTTTCGAACGATGAAATGCATCAGCAGCAGGGCGAACCTGCAAGAAAATTGCGTTAATCCCTTGAGAAACCGCACGTTCTAAAATTGCATCCGTTTCGGCGCGAAGTTCCGCATTACTTAACCCACTTCGTGAAGGCCAATCCAAATTGTAGGCGGTTGTAACCCACAACCCGCGCATTTCTACCGAAGCAGGAATATTTTCTGTTGCATTAGAAAAAGCCTGCACCGGCATCACGGAAACTGCGAACAAAAACACAAGAATCCACGCAAAACTAGCGTAAGCTTTTCTTTTAAACATATTCATGGCAAAACCCCATTTTCTTTATTATAAGATTTCACCCAAATTATAACACTTAGCAAAACAACAAACAATTCCGAACAAAACTTTTTACATTGCAAAATTTGGAAAAAAATACTTTAAAATTTATCAGTAGTTATCTTCAAGCGCGAATCGTAAATTTGCTTGGTATATAATTTCATCGCGGAATTCCGGTGGTAGTGAATCGTATTCTTCCCTTACGCAGAAAAATCCTTCGGGAGAGTTAAAATATACGGATATTTCAAGATGCTCTATTTCGCCGCGACCCGATTGTGTCATGCGACTTACGGTTGATATAAGCATACCGACTAAATTGCCGTTTTCATCGAAAAATTCCATGTGTCGCGGAAGTCCACCGAAAATTTCGTCAAGCAATGCTTCATGTTCCGCAATCATTTCTTCTCGGCTTGGTAAACGCAGGACATCAATTTCGTTTTGCAGTTCAAAGGAAACCGCCCAGTTTAGCGTAACGGAATCTTGAAACGCGAGATATTTACAAATTAGTTGGTATTCGTGAAGGTTTTCAAGGTCAACTTCGAAAACAAATTCTACAAATTGGTGGTCGCCCATCCACAGCCAGTTTCCGTGTTCGTCTAAAATTCGCATGGGAACGAAGTCGTTGTTTTCGTCAAGGCGGAAGCCAAACGCGAAATATTCGTCAAGCATTTCTATGCCGTTTCTTTGAAGGGTCGGAAATAAGAAAGTATCTCCGCCGCCGTAAATTTGAATATGCAACCGCCCGTCAATTACGCCAAGCGCGCTAATTTTCATTGGATACCCTTCCACTTCAAAGGAGAAATTCAAGCTGCGCGGTAAAAGAATTAACTCGCCTTCTTCAAGGTATCTGTGCCGCCCCATTGCCCCAAATGTTTCAGTTTCTTCCAAAGTTATTGTGCGGGTGGGAACAGTGGATTGCAACAATTCCACCAAATTTAGTGACGTTTCAATGTCTTGATAAATTGCATGGTCGAATGAAATCCCATCTATGAATAAAGTTAAATCGCGTGTGTTTGCGTTACCGATTTCTACATCGTTCGGAATGCTTGGGTGCTGCATTCTGCTGTGGAAAACGGCTGTTCTTGCGTTGTCGTCGCGCTCAATTACATTAAATTCAACGGAACGCCCCATGCTTCTAAGATGGTCCGGCATGGAAAGCACAGGGTCTGTAAAACGAAGCATCTGACCCACCATAATTTCCTCGCCCCATACGCGGCTTTCGGTTAAATCTTCAAGTAAAATATAAATGTCCAGTTCGTTATCGTCCGCACCTACGGCGATTAATTCCACGCGAACGTCGTCGGTTGTAATGCTTTCTATGCTGTAAATGTCGTTTGCATTTACGTAAGTTAAGCCTAAACCGATGGGCTGTAAGCGTTCGACGGTTTCATTATCGAGTCTTTCCGTAAGCCAGTCGAAGCTTCCCCAACGAATCGCCTGAGCAACCGCCACAGTGGAAAATAATAAAAAGCATGCCGCCAATATAATTGTAAACGTTTTTTTTCTAAATTTTGTAGGTTCGTTTTTCATTTTACCGTTCACTCCTTCTAAAATTTTTTCATGCGAAATTTGTTTTGCATTTTCAAATGCGTTTTTATAAATTTCTTCGATAGAATTTTTATTCATACGCGCTCACTCCTTCCGATGTGTTTTCTGCAAAACCGGTTTCTAAAAGATAATTTTTTAATTTATTTTTCGCACGCTCATAACGTTTTCGCAAAGTTGCGGCACGGGTGCTGTAAAGAGCTTCAAGTTGACTGTAGTCCATGTCTTCTACTGCGCGGTTGTAAAATAATGCGCGGTCTTTCGGCGGCAAAATTAAAAGCGCGTCAAGTAAAACGGAGTCGATAAACGGTTCGTCCATTTGATATGAACCTTCGTTTTCATTGGCGGGAGCGTAGAAAAACCGCCGCTTTCTAAGCATATTTAAACAAATGTTATACGCAATTTTATAAATCCACGCCTTGAAATTCTCTTGCGATTTTAATTTTTCCCGCGCAAAAAACGCCCTCGCAAAAGTTTCTTGCATTGCATCTTGTGCTTCGTGAAAATCGCAAAGAATCCCAAAGCAATATTTTAAAATTGCATTCCCGTAGAGTTTTATTTCTTCGTCCATGTGTCCCTCACCTCAATTCAATATATAAGACACATGTTGCGCAAATTTTGTGACATAATTATTTTATAATATTTAGTATTGAGATTAATCAGATTAAAACACTGTACAAAAACTGTACGCGAAGTGTAAAGCAAAACCTATTAAAACTTATATTATTACATCACGGGAGGGTAATCATGAACAGCGTAAAATTTACCTCCACGCATTACCCGGATTCATTATCCATTCCCAAAACGCTAAACCCTCTCTTTCGTGATACATCCTTTCTATGTCTTGAAAAAAACATTGTGACAATTAGTTTTTTATATTGCTCGACCTCCTAAAAAATACACCGTAACACCGGGAATTAACGCAATCAAAATGCGCAATAGAAAAGCAACAATTGCATTACTGCCATATGCGTAAAAATTACCTTCCAGCATAATGTATTGTGCACCATACAATGCAAAAATGGTTATTATAGACACTACGGACGGCACAAACCGGCCAAACCCTTTAAACTTAATAAAAGAAGCACTGTATAAACCAACAGAAATTGCGGCAAGTATAAAACACACTGCCGAATTTAAAACACTGCCCCAAGTTATTTGCCTTGCCGCAAAATTTTCGTACTGCACAATCCTTACAAGGAAATACGCCAAGGCATAACAAGCCGTGGCTATGCCTTGAATGGCAACTGCTTTATTGCCGAACTTTCCGTCCTTATATAGCGTGTCGGCAAGGTTGTACAAGAAATTAAGTACTGCAAGAATTAGAATTATAGAAAATATATAATAGTGAACTCTCACCAACAATGGAATGGTAGTGCTTGACTGCATAATGGCTATATCACTTGGAGGCGGCATCATTCTTGAGTTCATAAGAACCCGTCCGGAACTCAAAATTTCTGCAATAGTCTCTGCAAATACACTTAGTCCTGTAAATATACCTATTGCAATCACGGACGTTACAAAACGCCTTGTTGTAATATTAGTATTTCGCAACGCCGGCAGAAGCAAAAAAACAATAAGAATAGCCATCGAAACTGCCATAAACGGTATAACAACAGTAACATCAAAAGGTTTGAATGGGCGCGAATTGATATTCTGAAGCATTATTATAAAATTCCAAAACGGAATAACAGCTACATTCACTAAAATTAACGTAGTAATTACATAGAGCCACCAAAACCCAAAATTTTTCATCATAAAATTATCTCATCCAGTCGAATATTTCTGTTTCAAGTTCCTCAATGTGAAAGTAATCGCCGTCAATTACTATTCGCCAATACAAGACCATGTCTATTCCAAAATTTCCTGCAGTCGGGCCGTTGTACCAGGCAATAAGCCCTGGGAAATTATCGGCAGCGGCTTCCATTCCGTGCCTTGACCTATTAAGATAAGCTATAAAATTTTCGTAGCCATCTTCAAGAGAAATTACATTTCCATCTTTAAAAGTATAGACTTCATGAATTATGTGTTCTCCAGCGTAATCGTCAGGCAGAAGGGCACTCAAAATTAATTCGGGTATGCCATCTTTGTCAATGTCATGTAAACGAAACCACACGTTATCACTCTGCGTGACATAACCGTTCAATAATTCTACATAAGCTATCTGCCACGGCGCGGCAGTAGTCACAAGCATCTGCCTTTCAAAATTTTCGATACGTTCATGAATCCATTAATCCCGGCTATTCCATACGGTGCGCCTATAAATAATTCCGGCACACCATCGCCGTTTATATCATGCAAAGCGTACATAATCGGCGTATCCCACCGCCACCACGGCATGGCGGAACTATACATTCTTTCTCTTCCCCATTCCGCAAAAAAAGAATGGTCGATTAACTGTTTGTTGTCTTCTGTTAACTCATTGCGCATAAACTCAGCGTAAGCGATAAGAATCTCTGCGAAAGGCCCGTTCATTGGGTAGTAATAAGTGAGGAAATCGAATGTTGCTTATTCAGCAAAGCCATCCGGATCATTTTTTCTTTCGCCGCAACCGACAAGCAAAAAAATAAATCCGAGTATTATAAAAAAATAAAAATAATTTTTCTTCGCATTGCATTTTCTCCCTGCAAAAAAATTCCTTCATTACGTCGAGTAAAATATACCAGATTAATTTTTTTTAATCACCAAACTTCTCGTAATATAATTTAACACTATAGAAATCTGCAAAACATTTATGCGAATTTCATTCCGCAAACAACTTGCCATATGAATATACATTGAATACAATGAAACTTGCTTTGCAACAATAAAAGCGGGCCGTTTTCGACCCGCTTTTTACTTGCTTTCTTCTCCCCTTTCGGAGATTCTTTTATTTCGTGGTTGTTATTTTGCAACAGTAATTAGACTATGTTTTACCTCCAAATAACTTTTCTAACACCAATAACAATACCATTACGGCAAATGCCCAAAAGATACCGGTGGTGATAGATGACACCCCAATAAATAGAAACATTACAGCCATAAGAAATTCAACGACACATATGATTCGGGCTTTCTTTCTGTAGACTTTTACTTCCAAGTCATCAAGAGGTTTGTTTCTGTTGCCAACCGGAGACATGAACATAATTACAGCGGTAAACATTAGGAGCATCACACTAATTAATAAGCTATTCATAACTACCAGCCTAGTAGCAAGAGCCACAATCACAGCCATAGCAGTCGATGACATATAACATTTTAATTGTGTGCTTGTGTGATATCCACCGGCAAAGCTACGCAATGGTATAAATGCTAGTGCAAAAAATAGCATTTGCCAAAATGCTCCTGAAATTATACCAACAAAAATCAAAGTAGCCAAATTTAATACATAAATTAATCCCTGCTGTGTACCAAAAAAGTAAATTTCTTTATCGTCTGCTTCAAATGCGCCGTGTCTTTCCATAAAATCGGTGATTTTCACCGCTGCGCCCGTTAGCATATTAGAATTTGCGCAGTTGCTTTACCTTCTCCGGCAATTTAGGCTGATTAAGTATCATAAAGCAAACAGTATTTGCACTTGACTTTGCCACGGTTAGCGAAGTCTTTGCGGAGAAATTTGCAATCCTTTTTGATAAAGCTTCTTTCATAACAATCACATCCTCATAATATTTTTTAATTTCGAATGTAAAACATATAGCAACATTACATATAAAACTTATGAGTCAACTCATTAATATATATATAGAAACCGATAGTTATATGCAAAATTTCAAAAAATTAATAATTGGATGCAACCGGCACATCATACTCGTGGCTATTTACTAAAAGAAGCAAGCTTACAGAGAAAGTATTTTTATCATGGGTTATATCCATCTCTCCGTTGTACTTATCCACGGATTTTCTAATATTTTTCAACCCATATCCATGGTCAGCTCCTGTTTTGCGTGAAACAATGTTATTTATATTTTTATTGTTTTCATCGTTATGGATAATCCGTCCATCAAATGGGTTTTCAACTTTTATATACAAAACTTCTTTTTTATGTCTTATTCTTAATTTTAGCCATTTTTCATTTACTGTTTCTATAGCATCAAGAGCATTATCTAAAAGATTGCCTAAAATAGTAGCAACATCAACTATTTCAACATTTATTTTTTGTGGAATATCTACTTCCATGCTTAACTTGATTTTCCTTTCACCAGCATCCCTAAGTTTATGATTAATTATACTGTCAAATGCTAAATTTCCGGTGTCACTATACACTTCGCTCCCCCTAATTTCGCCAAGCAACGTGTCTACGTAATCGGAAATCTCACTTAAATTTTTTTCTGATAAAAGAGTTTCTATAGTAGCTAAATGGAGCTTCATGTCATGCCTAAGGGACTTTACCTTATCTATCGACTCCTGCATTGTTTGATACTGGGTTAGATAATATTCTTTCTCTTGCGCGTAAAGCTTTAAATTCAGCTCATCTTCGTATGCAGCGGAGAGACTGTTTTGAAGATATAAAGCAAGTACATTTACCCCCAGTACTGCAACTATTATAGAAATGGTGATAATTGGGGGCGAATTTGTAAAAAAAATCAATACGACAACTGTATATAATAATAAAATGGGGATAAATATACTTGCAAGCCAATAAGTTGATGAAATATTGTGATTTTTTCTAATCGCCTTGAAACTTTGAAGTAAGTAGGAAAGTATATAGGAAAAAAAGCCACGAATAATAAAAACCAGTGTTTTGTCAGACATAGACTCACCGGTTATGGTTACATTAATAAGATTAAAAAGTACAATTACTAATGTCTCTATCGTTGCGAAAAAGACAAAACAACATACTGTTGCGAAAATTTTCTTAATCAAAGATGCTTCGTAGTTTGTTGAAATTATTAGAAATGCTACAATACTTATCGTACCATTCACCAAAGGTATGTCAAACATTAAGAACATAAAACTAGAAAAAAATAAATAAAGTAAATATGAGGATACAGCCAATAAAAGTCCTGTTTTTCTATTTTCAAAGAAAACTTTCATAAACCGCTCAACAGCAAGTACAACAAGTACGCTGGATAACAAATATGCCACTACATACGTTACCTCCATACTACTACCCCTCCCTCTTATTCGCTATGTAAAGGAAGCGTTTGCTTATTTCAGACCGCCTGCCTTGGCTCACAGATAATGTAACGCCACTGGGGCTCATAACTACTGTTTCTCGGGTATATTTGACTATATAGTCATAGTTTACTGCAAATGCCGCATGTATAAATAAGAAGTCAAATTTTTGCAACTGCTCTGAAAATTCTTGTTTCAGCGCACCATAAAATTCCACTTGTTGACCGTCGGCTAAGTGCAGGATAAGTTTTCTGTCGCGACTTTCTACATATGATATATCCCTAATCTGCTTTCTGTGAGACTCATACCCAATTTTATAAATAAAATAACTGGACCAAATACCTGCTATGTCCAAGTATTTGCGCATAACCTTTTCTATACTCTCATACTCCAACGGCTTAATAAGAAAATTTAACGGCTGTAGATTGTGCAATTCTAAAGAATATTTCTTCTCCCAAGATATATAAACTATGGACACGGAGTTGTTTTGGTGAGTATCGCGGATAAGCTTACCAACATCTACTCCGCTAATTTTTTCATCTCCATACTCTATATCAAGAAAGATTAAGTTGTAGTTTTGACCCTCTTCAAGTCTCTTGCATAATTTCTCTCCGGAATAAAAAATTTCGATTTCGCATTTTATGCTTAATTTTTTTAATATATCTTCCAACGTCTCCTCAAGCATGGCATTTACAATTACTTGGTCTTCACATACAGCAATTGACAATTTCATAATATCCCCCTCTATCCGCATTGTTGAAATCCATAGAAATTTCATATGTTTTACCACGTTTATGGCATGTATGTCAAAAAATGTAGAGGAGTACAGGAGTTAAAATATATGTTAAAAATCAGGTTGAACCTCATTATATGCAAACATTAAAAATATAAGTTGCTACATAGGCTCATATGTAATACTGCATTGTTGCAATTTCAAGTGCAAAAGAAAGTAAGCTTAATAAGGAGACTGGATGTAAAGGAAGATTCATTTTTGAGCTTCCCCAAACTACATTAGAGGGCGGTGAAAATTAAAGGGGTGGCAAATATATGTCACTGGCAGCCATCAGTTGATATTCAAAATATCCAAAAATATAAAACATCAGGAGGTATTATTATGGGACAAGAAACAGTAGGAAATGTTGATGTATGTAAGGCTAGTGCATTATCTAGTGCATCATTCAGTGTTATTAATGTATTTATTTACATTGACACAGAATCGCTACTTAAGAAATATCCTAATCCGAGTAAGGATCAAAATAACCCAACGGGAATTGATCACAATCAAGGTTATATGTTTGTAACCGGGGCAACAAATGTCAAAAGCCAAGGTACGGGAGATTTGGAATTTACTGCAAAAATCGGCGATTTCATATCTATGTATGCCGCATCATCAACAGATAATTTTGATGATGCAGTCTTACTTTATGGAATTAAAAGATTTTCAGGTGATAATGTACTAAGTGACTTTACAAACAACGTTTTTACAAGAAAAGTACCTATACCATCATCTTCATCATCATCCGTTCTGCCGGCAAGAATTGTTGATAGGGATTTTTGGTCTTACGATGCAAGGGTACAACGTGCCGGTAGAGAAGGTTACATGGTTAAATTTGCTCTTTATACTCGTGACGGTAATGGACAAATATCATTAAAAGGGTATTATTGCTGGGATCCGTATATTAATGTAGTAAATTAACAGGCTATCATATTTCGTTAAAACAACGCACTTCAACAGAACGTTTGAGACATTCTCAATTCCGCTGGAGTGCGTATCTATTTTAAATATAAAACATTTAGCGATAAAGTACAAACACGATTTCTTTTTTGCTGCTTTTCCGGTGCTTGCCCAAATGAATAATAATACTGATATAGATTAAATTTTTTCTATATACATATTGTTGAAAGATGAGATATAATGTCATCGGTTGCTTTGCTGGGCTTGCCTTCTATAAGGAAGAATCCTAATTTCTAATGTGGCTATAACCAAAAAGATATTTATTTAAGAGTGGATACACGAATGAGTCTAAAAGAAATTTACTTAGGGCATCGAACTGGAAAAGTTGAAGCAGTAATGAGGAAAGATTTTGATGAGTTCTTTTTCGATTATGATTTAAACTCTAAGAAAATTATGGATGAGGATAGGTTTTTAGTTTTGGGAAAAAGAGGTACCGGAAAATCTTTTTTGGCTGAGTATATAAAGAAAAAATCAAAATCCCAAAACAACCGGATTTGCGATACTGTGTCGTATAAAGCGATTAATATTCATGAATTGCTTAATGATTGTGCTGAGGATGCAGCATCCGATGAATATAATGCTCTATGGCTTTGGATTATATATCTTGAAATTATTAAGCTGTATATAAAATATGATAAATTGAAACCTGAGAGTACGAGAAAACATTATCCGGGCGTTCACTCAATTGCGCTTATTGTCAATGGCGCAGAACGAGGGACGTTGGATTTTGAAGTGTGCAGTTTGTGAGGACTGTTTCTACTCTACTCTGAAACAGCTGAAGAAGTACTCCCTCTGACATTCGCAAGATTTGAAAAAGTTGAACTTTAGTATTTTTTGTGTGATATAATAGCGACAGGAAGAAGCTAGGAAGAAAAGATTATAGTACCATGATTTAACACGAATGTTTGAGGGAGGAAAAAATGAACAAGACGAGCTTGGTTAAGCGCGTACTTTGCGCGCTTATTGCCACGATGATGGTATGGGGGCTTGTTCCGCCGCTGACAGTAGGTGCGGCAACAACTCACAACATCAATGCCGGGAACGTAATCATCAGCACGAACGGCGACCACATCATTAATGGAAGCGGTACGTCAACGACCAACACAATTACGGTAAACAACGGCGTTACATCAAACATTACCTTGAACAATGTAAATATCGACGTTAGGAACACAGTAAACACTGCCGCTTTTAACATGGCGGGCGCAACAGTCAACTTAATGCTCGCGGGAACAAACAATTTGCGAAGCGGAGCAAACCGTGCGGGAATACACGCGCCGCACGGCTCGGTATTGACAATAGAGGGTACAGGCGAGTTGACCGCGCACGGCGGAACTTTGGAAGCAGGCATCGGCGGCGAACAGGAAACCACGTTTACGAGCCACACAGTAACTTTTAACAATAATTTCAGTGGTGCGCCGCCAAACGCGACAAGACAGACCGGACCGGACGGCAAACTCTCGGAAATGCCGCCTCCGCCGGCTAGAACCGGCTTCATATTTAATGGTTGGTGGTCTGCGACATCGGGCGGAACGCGGATGCAGCTTAATCGCGTATATACCGCAAACACCACGGTTCACGCGAGGTGGATTGCGATTGCCGAGGGGTCAGGGAGATTCATATTAACCTTTGACGGTAACGGCGGCACAGTTATGCAAACGACGGCACAAACCGAAACAAACGGCAGATTAGCACCCGATAATTTCCCGACTGTCCCGTTAAGGCCGGGCCACGTTTTTGTAGGTTGGTACAGAACGACGACTACGACCCGCAGAGAAGATATGTTGCGGGAAAACGTCACCCATACCGCGAATACCACTTATTTCGCAAGATGGCAGGCTGTCCGTGTAAGGTTTAATTTGGATGGCGGAACGCTTCCGTCGGGCAATACCACAAATCCAAGAAACGTAAACGCAAGCGGCCAAGTCCCGAATCTGCCGACACCAACAAGGTCAGGTCATACATTCGCGGGTTGGTTTACATCACAAACCGGAGGAACGCAGGTAAACGCGAACACTGTATTGAACGCAAGCTCTACAATTTTCGCGCGATGGACACCTAACTCCGGCACGACTTACACAATTACCCTTAACGTAAATGGCGGAACAGCGATTTCCCCGAATACACGCACAACGGGCACAGACCGCAGGCTGACGGCGGCGAACTTACCCACGCCCACAAGAAGCGGCCATACATTCTTGGGGTGGTTTGACAGGGGAAGCGGAAGGCAAGTAACGACAAACACCGTGTTTACGGCAAACACTGAGATTCACGCAAGATGGATGATAAACGAGCCTAACCTTTCTGGTTCCCGCGTAATCACGCTTGACCCTAATGGCGGAACGCTTACGGAAACGACCCGCCGTACAGACTCTCATGGTTTCTTGATGTTGCCGCTTCCTACGCCGATTAGAGAAGGGCACACTTTTACGGGATGGTTTACATCACAAACAGGCGGTACGCGGGTATTGTCAGGGGCATACGGCAATAATTTCGCGTCAAACTCCACAATTTTCGCGCGGTGGACTCCTCGTGTTACGCGTAGCGTAAACGATACCCCTGCAAATTTTAGAGAAAATTTCGACTGGTTTAGAGATTCGCGCCATATTCACGAACCTGTTTTATTCGGCCGGCACAACTTAATTTTCGACCAAATTTGGGCGGGTAACGGAACAATTAACTTTGCAATCAGATGGGACTCGAACGTGGTGATTTCTTTCGAGGATCGCCGTTTGATTCAACTTCTGCTTCACGAAGAAGTAAACAGATGGACGCGCCCATTGATTGGGTTTGAAGATTGGCCCTTCGATGAAGTTCAAGTTACGGTTGTCGGTTGGGCAGTCAGGAATATTAATGTGCTCCAAGACCTTCGCCCGGGCGAACGTGTTTGGGTAAATAACGTCCGCCGCGCTCCGTTCGGCGCATCCAACATACCCGGCAATGAAGGTGACCTGCAACCGAGTTTGCCTGACAACATGTCAAGATTCGTAAATTTCACGCGGGTTAACGATGGAACACATAATTATCCGAATGGGCTTCACAACCGTTTTGATATGTATCTTTGGGGAACTTCAAACGCATCCGGAAATACCGGCATGGGCGGCGGCGCAGGCGGCGACTGGGGAACCCGTATGGGCTGCACTCAAACCAGAACCGCAGCAAGGGCAAACCCGCCGGGCGCAATGGTTCTTTCGCATGAAATCGGACACGGTTTTGGCAAATACGACTTCTACGGCATAATCGGCATAGACCGTCCGTTCCCTACCGCCGACGGTACGTTGTTTAATTCGGGCACCGCGACCACCGACGGCTTGCGTTCGGTTATGGTTGTAGGTGGCGGTACAAGCGTTCCTTCCGTGTATGACCAATGGAAAATCCGTTACTACTGGAACTGGGTCAGACAGGATGCACCCGCAACGCGTTTCAGAACATCTTTGCAACCATTGGGAACAGAGCTTGCGAGTACGCATGGTTTGCAGGCGCAAGCAGTAGAGCCGATGGAGATATCAGAAACGATGGAGATATATACGCACAATACGGAAATGGTCAGCCCTGAAAAAAATATTGAAGCCGCGGAATTCGCTGCGGAATTCGAAGAAACATATGACATCGAAGTTTTCAGTACCGCAACGGGCGGAACAATCACCATCAACGGCGGCAGAGTTACGGCTATTGCGGGCAGTAATAACAGACCCGCGATAGGCGGAACGGCTACGGCAAACGGTCACTGGAATTTTTCAACCAACACGAATAATTCCGAAACAGGCGCGACGCATAGCACGGGCGCGTTTACAAATCAAAGCTCATTTAGTTTTGTAAGGCTTGTGCGGTCTTTCACCATTATCGCCGCATCAAACCCGCCAAGCGGTGGAATAGTTTCCGGCGGCGGCAATATAACAGTCGGCAGTACCGCAAGCCTTTCGGCCACACCCAACGATGGTTATATCTTTGACGGTTGGTTTGAAGGCGAAACACAAGTATCAGCGTCTGCCGCTTTCGGGTTCACAGTAACGGGCAACCGCTCATTGACGGCACGGTTTTCATCGGCAACGGAAGAAACCGTTATTTACAATATGCAGACTACAAACAGGGTTCATGAAGGCGGTTTTGATTCTTTTGCGGGTATGGCGGGCTTGTCTGCCGCTAACCGAACCGCTTTCGCTCCTTTGGACAGAACGGGCAACGGTGAACAGCACGCAAACGGCCCGACTGTATTTACGGTAACTACGTCGCCTGCCAGAACGA
The DNA here is from genome assembly GCA_009779835.1 of Defluviitaleaceae bacterium. Lineage (GTDB taxonomy): Bacteria > Bacillota > Clostridia > Lachnospirales > WQUN01 > WQVC01. The sequence continues at coordinate 21,205 of WRBD01000035.1, forward strand.
TTTCCGTCACAGGAAGGGGAGGTGTAGCCCATGCTGTTCGTCTTATGATTGGCGGCACTGAGGGGCTTGGCGGTAGCGGGGCGGTTGCTTTGCCTACTTCCCCCGGTAATTCGTACCGCCTCGAATACACAGGAATATTCCCTGCCGGCGGAACACCGCGTTTCCGCTTTGAAGGCTCGGTGGCAAACCCTGTTCTTGTTCAACACGTTCCGGGCGGTGTGCAAACACTTAATGAAGGAAGTCCGGAACACGTAATAGTTGACGGTTCTCCCGTTGCGGCAGGAGTAACATTTACCCATTCGGTAACGCTTACACACGAGCAGATTGCCGCGCTTGGTTCGCGCAACGTGAGCTTGTCGGCAACGAGCGGAACGATTGACATTAACTATAGAAATATCCGTATAATCAGAATCCCTCCCGGAGCAATCCAATCCTCCGAAATCGCGCTTAACCCTTCCGGCAACCATGTTTTCCCGTCCATAGTGGGCAATGCTACCCCCGCCACGCACAGCGTAGCGGTGAGCAATATATCCACCTTGCCGACGGGCGCACTCACGGTAGCCCTTTCGGGTCAAAACGTCGATAATTTCGTCCTTAGCAGGACTTCTATCCCGAGCATCGCCGAAGGCGCGGCACCGCAATCTTTCACCGTTGCGCCGCGTGCAGGGCTTGCACTGGGTGTTCACAGAGCAACTGTCACAGTTTCCGGCAACGATATTCGCGAACCGCACTCTTTTAATGTAGAAGTTATCGTGACTGCCGAACCTGTGTTCTCAATCGGACTTTCGCCGTCCGGCGATCATAACTTCGGCAGGGCAAATGTGGGATACAGCCCTATTGCGCCTCATAGCATAAGCATTTCCAATACAGGAAACGCGGCAACGGGCGGGCTTGCAGTAAGGCTTTCCGGCGAAAACGCAAGCAGTTTTGAATTAAGCAGAAGTTCAGTCTCAAGCATTTCCGTTGGTGACGCACAGAGCTTTACCGTTCGCCCGCGTAATGCACTCACTCCCGGTTTGCATACCGCAACGGTTACGGTAGAAACGGCATCGACCGTCCAACTTGAACATCATCAGACGGCAACAATTACAACATCGGGTACCGCGTCTTGGGAAAACCACAATCTTGTGAATTCCGCAAATGTACCAACGCGCGACGGTGCGCCGGACTCCCGCCCTGCAGCCGGAAACAGCTGGGGGACATGGGGGCAAACCCGCAACGGCGGCTCTGCCGCAACCTCCGCTTTTATCCGCTATGCTTGGGAGCAACCCATACGCATGAGTCAAACCGAAATTTTGTGGTACGACGACGGCGGCGGCACACGAATTCCGACTGCGGATACTTGGGCAATCCAGTTTTCCAATGACGGCGTAAATTGGCAGAATGTCACCCTGACAGGTGGTGCAAACTACAGCACAGGTCGTGCGCTGAATACATTCAACAGCTTTGAATTTGAAGAAATCGAAGCACGTTATCTCCGTGTTTATATTTGGGGCATAACGCCGACAGGTACGGGTACGGGTATTGTGCGGTGGAGAGTATCCCATGAGCAAGCAGGGAGCATTGCCTTAGTTCCGCAATCCTTCAATGTTCAATTTATGGTTCGCAGTTGGTCGGTCAGCGTTGAACCCGCGGACGACTATATCTTCCCGACAGCCGATGCCGGATATAATGTGCCGCCCACTCATAGCGTAAATGTACTCAACACAGGAAACCAGCCGACAGGCACACTTCGTGTCGCGCTTTCCGGCGAAAGCGCGGAAAACTTTGCATTGAGTCAAACCTCAATTGAAAGCATCTCAGTCGGCGAGATGGCAGAACTTACTGTTTTGCCAAATGTAGGACTGCTCGCCGGTATTTACGAGGCGACTGTCACGGTTGAGACGGCCCCGGATATAATAACTAGTGCGCGCCATACGGCAGAGGAAAACGCGACGATTTCCACATCGGGCACTGCATCTTGGGAAAACCATGCCCGCGTGCGTGATACTGCGCCGCCGGCAAATTCCCGCCCCGGAACGGGGAATGGTTGGGGTACTTGGGGACAAACCAGCAACGGTGCTTCGCCCTCGGCTTCTGCTTTCCTGCGTTACAGATGGGAACAGCCTGTGTTGATGAACCGGGCCGAAATTTATTGGTACGACGACAACGGCGGTACACGAATCCCCGCCGCGAGCACATGGGCAATCCAGTTTTCCAACGACGGCGAAAATTGGCAAAATGTCACCCTTACAGGTGGCGCAAACTATAGCACGGGCCGTGCGCTGGATACATTCAACAGCTTTGAATTTGAAGAAATCGAATCACGTTATCTCCGCATTTACATTTGGGGGATTACGGCAAATGCGGCAGGCACAGGTGTTTTACGCTTCCATGTATTCCACGATACCCTTCCTCCAAACATTGCGCCGCAATCTTTCAACGTCAGCTTCACCGTAACGGGAATTGCCCATGTCCCGGTTACAAACATTGACAAAACATCTCCCGTAACGGGAACGGCGGGAACGCCAATAACACTTGAGGGAACAGCATTACCCACCAACGCGACAAACCGGACAATTGTGTGGAGTTTGGGTACGGAAAGCACGGCACCGGGCGCAGCTGTTAATGCCGCGGGGCAAGCCACCGCCACAGGCGCGGGTACTGTTAATGTAGTCGCTACGGTAGCAGATGGTAGCGCAGACAGCGAGGACTTTACGCAAAACTTCACAATTACTTTTGCCGCGCAGCCTTGCCCGGATTGCGACAGATATCCATGTGAATGCCCGGGGCTTTGCCCGGTCTGCGATAAATATCCATGTGAATGCCCGGGGCTTTGCCCGGTCTGCGACAAATATCCATGCGAATGCCCGGGGCTTTGCCCGGTCTGCGACAAATATCCATGCGAATGCCCGGGGCTTTGCCCGGTCTGCGACAAATATCCATGCGAATGCCCGGGGCTTTGCCCGGTCTGCGACAA
>WRBD01000036.1 GCA_009779835.1 Defluviitaleaceae bacterium
ACATTTCCTCTCGGTACTGGTAGCAGATGCTTGATTTTTTCGTATTGCTCTACATTTATCTCCATATTTTTCAGTTTATCATTTCTTGGCTATTTTCGATAGTGGGAACACGCCGTAATAAATATTTACACACACTTTGGCTTACGGATAGCTTGTTGACCACTCTGGATATTTCAAATAATAGAGATTTACAATACCTTAATCTTCGGAGTAATCAGTTGACTGCGCTGGATGTCTCAAACAACATTTATTTGCAAGTGCTTGATATTTCACACAATCAAATAACCGGCTTGGATTTGTCGAACAATAGATATATACAGCGACTTTATATTGCCGGCAATCAACTTACCAACCTAGACCTTACAAATAATGGGGAGTTGGAAGAACTTTTTGCAAGGTTCAACAATCTATATAGCGTAAATTTGACGAATAATCCGGCTTTGCAATGGGTTTATCTTGGTTATAATCGACTTACAGATATAGATTTATCAAACAACTATAATTTGGAGTTTGTTGACCTTATGGTGAACGATATCCCCTCAATTGATTACGTTGTGGGATGGGAGCAAATAAGAAATATTTGGTTTGACCCGCAACGCTATCATTTTCCATGGCTGGATGCGTCAATGCCATTCAGTTTAGAGCTTGGCTCGGACAACCAATACAGCGAATTAGAATTCTCCTTCCCCATCCCCGATGCCCCCGATTTCCCCGACCCCTCTAATATCCCCGGCAAACATTTCTGCACTACAAACATGTCGGCAATTTTATAATCCGCTTTGAGGCACTCTACCGCCAATATGCGCCGCGCATTGGAAAAATTCGCGTAGCTAACTTGCGCGGTTTTTTTTGTTAATTTATAATGCATTTTGTATTATATTAATCGTGAGGAATACGAGGGATATTTATGAAAAAGATTTTATTGCTTGGAATTATTTTTAGTGCATTAATAACCGGGTGCTTTAATCGTTCGGCGAAGGAAGAAGTACAAGAAGTCGCGTTAATTTTTACGGAAGAATCGGCGGAAGGGCATCCCGAACTAACGCCAGCGCCTGAACCGGAACCGTCTCCAACTCCCGAACCTACCCCGGCACCAACTCCTCATCCGTGGGAGGTATTTCGACCGCACCCGTTGCCGGAAACAGACCCCGCAACTTTTCCACGATTTGCATTTGCTAATCGTATAAATGAAGAAATGACGTTGTACCCTATTCATTTTGGAATGCCCGAAGATTATACCGATGTCGTGGGTGTAACAACCTTTCGGGGCAACAATTTTAGGAACGACCCGACATGGGGCAATGTAGTCATCGAGGAAGAACGGCTTGAGGTTCGGTATGAACTTCGCGCGGGCTCACTCGGGCGGTGGTCTGGCGTGGGTTGGACAGGTCAGCCCGTTATAATCCAATGGGATGATGACATCCGGCAAATGATGAATCTGCACGAGCATATGCGTAGCAAGGAAGGTCTTGTTGAGGTAATTCAAGGCGCGATGGATGGGTATATTTATTTCTTCGAGCTGGAAACAGGAGAACAAACCCGCCCGCGCATACATTTCGGCGACGTTATCAAGGGCGCGGTTACGGTTGACGCACGGGGATATCCCCTGTTATACGTTGGGCAGGGCGATATTGTCGGCACTAGCCGTTTCGGATATTTTATTTTTTGTTTAATCACAGGCAAGGAAATATTCTATTTAAACGGGCGTGACCCATTCGCGCCCAGACAATGGGGCGCGTTTGACGCTAACCCGCTGTTTGACACCGCGCAAGACCGTGTGATTATTGCGGGTGAAAACAGTGTAATTTACAGCGTTGTACTTAACACGGATTTTGACCGTGAAGCGGGAACAATTTCGATTGACCCGATAATTTCGCGTTATATGCACACGGGTAGCAGACGGCTGGGTACGGAAAATTCTCCTGTTGCGTTTGGGCAATATTTATTTTTCGCGGACAATGCCGGGTGGATTCAATGTTTGGATTTACACACGCTGGATCCTGTTTGGGTTACAGACGCAAGAGACGATACGGATTCAACAATGGTTTTGGAATGGGAAGAAGAAAATCAAAGGCTTGCAATCTACACGGCAACGCAAGTAGATTTGCAAAACCAAGCGGGCGATGCATATATACGGAAGCTTGATGCCGCAACAGGTGAAACACTGTGGCTACAAACTATTCGTTGCGGTTTCGACGAAGTAAACGGTGGTGTAACGGCAACGCCCGTAGTCGGAAGGCAAGATATTTCCCATTTGGTTATTCATTCCGTTGCGCGAACGCTTAACAGAGCAAGTGGCGGTACAATTATCGCGTTCGATAAGGAAACGGGAGATATTGTTTGGGAATTTCCAATGTTACAGTTTGGTTGGAGTTCGCCCGTGGCGGTTTACACCGAAGACGGCACAAGTTATATAATTGTTTCGGATTCCGGCGGACGAATGTATCTTCTGCACGGTACAACCGGCAAGGAAGCATATCGTATTAATCTTGGCGGAAATGTAGAAGCGTCACCGGCGGTTTTCGGCAATATGCTTGTTGTTGGAACACGCGGTAACAGGATTTTTGGGATTGAGATAAAATAATTTACAAGAATTTTACCTTAAATTTACGAAATTATGATTTTTGCATACGCTCCCTCCTGATAGTATTTATTTCTGAAAGATACTTTGAAGAATATTCAGGAGGGATTTTTATGACATTCATCAAAGAAAACTTAGATAACATTTTATCCGTTCTTTTTTTGGTGATTTTTGTTACGATGATATTTGCGCTAACGGCTTAAAATTATATCAACCCTCAACGGAAGAAAGACCTTGCGCCTGCCCCTTGTCAAGGTCTTTTTTCTTGCCTCTTTACAAAACCTACAATAAAATGCTATTATCAGCTTGCGGTCGGTTAACTCAGCTGGTAGAGTGCCACCTTGACGTGGTGGAAGTCGCGGGTTCGAGTCCCTCACCGACCAATTACATGAGAAAGGAAGACGCCCCATGAAACTGCTTTGCAGGTGGTCATGGGGCTTCTTCTGTGGTAGATCTAGTATCAAACAAAAATTTAAATATAATATGGAGGAATCTGTTGTGTCAACAAAAGAATTGAAAGGTACAAAAACAGAAAAAAATTTAATGGAAGCATTCGCCGGTGAATCAATGGCGCGTAACAAGTACACTTATTTTGCGGGTCGGGCAAGAAAAGACGGCTACGAACAGATTGCGTCTTTGTTTGAAGAAAGCGCACTCAATGAAAAAGAACACGCAAAAATATGGTTTAAACTTCTTTGCGGCGGAGAAATACCTTCAACCACGGAAAATCTTATTGCGGCGGCGCAGGGCGAAAACGGGGAATGGACGGAAATGTACAAGCGCATGGCTGCCGAAGCAAAAGAAGAAGGCTTTGACCGGATTGCATTTTTGTTTGAGCAAGTCGGAAAAATTGAAAAAGATCATGAGGAGAGATACCTCAAGCTCCTTGATAATGTGAAAAATGAAAAAGTATTTAATAAGAAAGAAAAGTCCGTTTGGATATGCAGAAATTGCGGGTACATTGTTGACGCGGAATCCGCGCCGAAAGGTTGTGCGGTTTGCGCTCACCCGCAAGCGTATTTTGAACTACGTGCCGTAAATTATTAAACGCGCCCTAACTAACTTGAAATAATTTGGAGGGTCAAGAGCATGAATATTCGCATGGACGAATTAATTAAGGCAATCGGCGTTTCGCTTGATATTGTAGAAGGCGAACTTCTTGGCGCAAGTACCAACCACGGAAAGCGTATTGCGGTTTTATGCTCATTGATGTGTAAGGAATTGGATTTAAGCGACGAAGAATTTAGAACAATAACCACTTGCGCGTTATTCCACGACAATGCTCTTACCGAGTATGTTTTATCGGAAAAAGCATCGGGAGAAAACAGTGAGAGAAGGAAAAATTTCAAATTACACTGCGAATACGGACAACGTAATATTGAAATGATTCCGTTTAAATCCGATGTAACGGGAATTGTTTTATATCATCACGAGCACGCAGACGGAAGTGGTCTTTTCGGAAAAAAAGGCGGCGAGTTCCCATTGGGCGCGGCATTAATCGCAATTGCGGATATGATTGATACAGTTCATCATTTACAGAGAGTATCTGTTGAAAATTTGTCGGCTATTAAAGATGAAATTAAATCAAATTCTGGTAAGCTGTTCACAGAAACGGCAGCAGATACTATGCTTGCAATTCTTGACGCAGACGTGCTTTTATCACTTCGTGATGAAAATGTAAATGAAACTTCATTACGGTTATTGCCAAAGTGGGAAGTGGATATTCAAGACGAAGCAATTATTCGGCTTGCAGAGCTTGCAGCGAAAATTATTGATAATAAATCTGTCTTTACAAGAAAACACACGGTTCAAATTGCAAATCGCGTTTGGATAATGTGCGATTATTACGGCTTTGACCCGATTAAACGCGCAAAAGCATACCTTGCCGCGTCATTACATGATATCGGAAAACTCACCACACCAAATGAAATTCTCGATAAACCGGGCAAACTTACTCCCGAAGAATTTGAGATTATAAAAAAACATGTAAAAGTCACATATGATATTTTAAGTGAGGTAACGGGATTTGAAGAAATTTGTGATTGGGCTTCAAACCATCACGAAAAACTTAACGGCGCGGGCTACTGGTTCGGGAAAGGCGAGGTAGAAATTGATTTTGTATCCCGTCTTATGGCTTGCACGGATATTTATCAAGCCGTATGCGAAGAACGTCCATATCATCCCGGCAGAAGCCATGCCGATACGATGCCGATTTTACGGAGCATGGCGGATAAGGGATTTATAGATAAAAAAATTGTGGATGATTTTGATATAGTTATGGTGGAATATTCAAATATAGATGTTCCGACGCCTATAATATCACACGCATCTGTTACTTAGTTTTTATTCAAGCAATCATAAAAACATACGTTCGCTATTCCCCTTTGTCATTTATGACGATATAATAATGAGGGCGAAGTATGCCTATGTGTTATTTTAATGCGATTTTATATATTTACTGGGGGTTACTTATTTATGAAACAATTTAAAAAGCATATCGGTCTTTTCATGGCTTGGGTTATGATTTTCAGTATGATTTCGCCTTTCGCGGCACCTTTGAAGGTGAGTGCATCGGCACCCGTTCCACCCGCGGGAATAGGCACGGGCGTGCCGGGAGTCGCTTTTGACGGTGATTTGCGTGCATCGTTTATCTCAACGTTAGTTCCCGCGGCGGGGCGACCGGAACTGAATAACATGACGGATATTGTCAATGAAAGAAACGTTCTTCTTAACTGGGGCATTAACGTAGACCCATTGGCAGGAACGGGTTCGCTCATGGACGTTCTTCGCTTCTTTGACGGCGGAGGGCGCAAGCACGAACTTACAGTAATGCAGCTTAACGCCGAAGATGGTGTAGGGCTTATGGTTAATTACGATGTATATTTCCCAATTTTAAATGACGATAGAACGGTTGCGGGATATGTACACATCGGTGACCCGGTACGCGGAAACGCCAGATTTGTAGGTGATTTTCGTATATGGGTTCCCGGCGTTAACAATTTTGAACGCGCGTTTGATTACATTATTACAAACAACAGAAACCATCCCGCGGTGGACAGTGTATACAATACGATGCTTAATCGTGTAAACGACCGTGTGCGTTTTGCTGACACAACAGGGCTTGACCCCGACCGTCCGTTTACTCCGGTTCGTTCGGATTATTTGAATTTCGCATCAAGTTTCAACTCCGGTATATCCATAGGGCAAGTGCCAAACCCGGAACATGACCCCGATAACCCCGACCCAAGTATCCCCCCTACAATAGAGGGTTTTGCGGCAGGGCCTTTTGGGGCCCAGCATTACAACGCGCTTTCTCCCAGCTTTAACATTGGGCCGGGTCGCGGGTATTCCTTCCAATTCGGCGGAAGGAATTTGCATTTCCGCTGGGAAAACGGACAGTTCTTGTTTTACATCGAGGACTTTTTGGAAAGAGGTAATGTGTACGACTTTGTTTTAGAGCGTTACTTAACACCTGCAAATGCTAACTCATATGTGGTGGGAGCGGCTTCTCCCAGACCAAATCATTTATCCACGGCAAACACCATACCCCGTACCACTCGCGGCACGGTTTATATGTTAACGGGCATTGACACGGAAGCTTTGAATGCGATTCCATTCGCGGCAAACAGAGGTATGCCTGGAGATATTCCTAACACCCGCGCCGCACGCCTTGCGGATGACGATGCACCCGGTGCAATAATAAACGCGCCCGAATTTGACCCGACACGTCTTGATATGAGGTCGCACCCGCCGATTGCGGAACCTGCGGAGCAAGACCTCGGCTTGGACATCCGTTTTAATCTGCCTGCGTTTTACGATGAAGTGCGAGGTAGTTTCGTGTATCAAATTACAGACCCCGCAAATACTCACGCCATAAGCCGTCAGCTTGGCGTTGCTTTACTTGTGGACGTTGGCATGGGTGAATCACCTGAAGACTTTGCGGTAAGCTTCCCGCTTACGGGAATGCCTTTGTATCCCGGAAATTGGAATGAAGCTTCGCTTTCGGTAAGGCAGTCCGCCCAAGTGCGCGACCAAGACATGACATTAAATAATGTTTCGCTTTTGCACAGAACGGACGAAGAATTCGCGGACAGAGTACGCATAATGGTAGGCGGTTTAAGCCCCAGTATCGCATATGAATGGGTGCGTTTGTCCATCACGCCAATCGAAACAACCAACGAGGCGGGTCATCCCGTGCAGATGCCTACTAATTTCTTGGTAGGCGGCGGGCGTGTCGGAACCCCGCAGGATCCGTTTTATACATTTTTAAATTTTAGGTTTGACACATTGTTGGGCAGGCCTGTAATCATTGCCGAGCCGTTTAACCGAAGGGTTGCGCATATTCCCGGTTTTTCGTTAAGAACCGGATACTATCAGTTGGTGAGTGACTTCCCTGTACCCGGGGGTTGGGCTCCCACACGCGTAAACGAAACTACAACGGAAATTTTCTTTAATTTGCCGGACTTTGTAGAGGAATACCGCGGCTTTTATATCACAAAATCAATTCATCCGCCGCACACACATCCCAACACCCCGGACATGATGTTTTCGCAGGACGTGTGGTGGACACCCAGCAGAATCCCTTCAGTAGATATCCCCGACCGTTTCAGCATATCGAACGTGTTGCACAGACCGATGCGCGGCGACGAACATGCCGGTCATCTCAGCTATACACTTCAATGGAATATTGCATCGCACAAGAATATCATGGCATTGCTGGGGTATCCGACAGATGAATTCGGAAGCGCGGACAATGTTATTCGCGCAACATATGTAACGGGTCATTCGACCTCGCCCGAGACGGAATCTCTGTTGCCGGGCATAGACCGTGCTCACAGAGAGTATGTGCGTGTGGAGTTGGAAATAAGAAGAAACGATGCTCTTCCCAGCCGTTTGGAAGTTCGGTACGCACCCACGGCGACAACGGACGAAAACGCAGACACCAGTTGCTTTATTCCGTCACCGCCGCATATTACGCCGCCGATTCCGGCGCGTTTCTTGGGAAACAGCCTTTTGCCGCCGACTATTTTTCCCATTGTAAACCGTTACTACAATGACGGCTGGATTCCGCTTAACTATCGTCCCGACCCGTCTTTGGGCGAAAACATGGTATTCGCTTCGGTTGATATAATAACAAACTCTGTGCGTAATTTCCGTTATCCGCCACCGCCGCTGAATCTACGCAGAGATTTCCACTTCCCCGGCACTTACTTTATGAACGTAAGGCTTGACAACTGGGGTATGGCAGGCGTAACGGAAAACCGCGGCGGCGAAAGCCCGTGGACGTTGTTTGATTACATCGTTGTTGACGATTTCGGAAAACTTGACACGCCGCCGCCGTTGAATATATCAGTGGAGGCGCGCCCGCGTGCGGACGAAGACCCTGTTCAGCCATATCTTGACGTTTCTTATTCTGTTCCCGCCGGTGCGATTTTAACGTATATGAATACCTTTTATCCGATGGAAACGCAAATCACATCGAATTTATATATTGGCACGTTTGAAGACGCCATTATGGATAGTTTCTTCCCGCTATCAACTTCGGGTAACCCTGTAAGAAGACCGGTTAACCCTGATGTAAGGGAGGAACTTTCAAGCTATTCCGTTGCGTTTGACGATGAACGGCTTGCGCATAGCTTTGTCAATCACAGAACAGAGCTTGATATTTCGGAATTCCAGGAATTACTGCGCGGCGCGGAAGGCGGTACTGGCGTGCTTCGCATTGAAGGAATACCGCTTATTCATCACGTAGCGGTTACGACAACCCCGAATGGGCTTGATTTCCCTGCGGGCAGTATTGTTAACTTTGCCACAGGCGACATAAGCCAAGATGATTCCTTCACAGAAACATCCCGAATTCTTAATCAAGGTACTAATTTCGCGACGCATTTGCGCCTTACCGGTGTTGATGAAAATACGGCGTTCTTCCTGTTTTCGGATTTGGAAATTGAAAAATGGGTTGACGGCGAACACGGAGAGTTTGTGCTTCGCGAAGAAGCACCGAACCCCGCCATTTCGGATTTAACGGGTGTTGTTTCCGGCACAACAGTCGGTATACCGCAAACACCCGGCCCCGGTGAAATCTTTCCGCCCGCGCCCGAAAATATCGGTGTGCGCGACATTTTACAAATGGGCGCGACAATTTATTGGGATCCGCTTGTTCTTACGCCTGCCGAAGTTGACGACCCGGAACGAAATATAAGCATTGAATGGGAAATGATTCGTGTACAAGACGGCGCAAGACTAACCAATGTGCAAATGAATGACCGCAATCCGAGTTTTACGGAAGTATTCAACGGATTAACAGAATCACCGCGCCGAAAAGGTTGGATAACCGCAGGTGATATATTTGACGCGGTTATGACTGTGTCGCCGCCCGCAATTCAGGCAACCGTTATTAGAAATGTAGACCCCCGCGAAACCGATGACTATGATTATTACCGCAGAAATGTTGAACTGCGCGACAATACTCTTCATCCGAATAGTTTATATTTTTATTATGTACGCACCGTTCGCATAGAAGAAGCTTGGAACGACCAGTTAAATGATAATGTGTTAATCCGCAGTGTATCGTCGTGGGTGGAAGTTCCGGTTACGACTATGCCGATTGCGCCTCCTACAAATTTGCGGGAGGAAAACCCGTACGCCCGCGCCGGTTTCGACGGGCAAACAATGGCGTTGGTAAGCTGGGCGCATCCGCAAATGGATTATATTCTTGCCGAAATGGGTACGGGCTTCGCCTTTGAATTCCAAATTCGCGAAGGGCAGGAAGCGTGGCGTGATGTTTTTGTAATTCCGTATCATTTGATGGTGGAAGCACGTTTGGACCCGAACGACTCCAAGCGCATTCACTATCTTATCACCGGGCTTGAACATAGTTCGGTTTATGAAATGCGGGTTCGTTTGCACGACAGAAAAGCAAACGATCGTTCTGTTTGGTCTAATGTTATTAATATTTTAACGGAAATCGACCCGGAACAGGAACGCAGGAAACGCGAAACAGATGAGTGGATGGGTTATCTGCGCCGCAAACTTGAAGAATTTGTGCGTCAGCCGTTTTGGACGGCGCAAAGAACGCCCACAAGTTCAATAATGGTGCTTCGTCCGGCGGAAGTTTTCGACGGGCTTATGCTTGCCCACCCCGACACGGCAATTCCGCTTAAAAACTCGGGCGAGAGCAATATCATTTATTATCTGCCGCTTTCGGCAGTGTTAACCGCAAACCAAAACAGACGCGGATTTTCTACGACGTTCCCCGATATGGAATTGTTACTTGCGCCGTCATTATTAAACGACGCACACAATCAAGCTGTAATGGATATGCTTAAAGCAATTGACACACGAGGTTCGGGGCTTACGGATTCCTTTGTGCGTTTTGAAATTAATCGTACTCCATTGGTAGAAATTTTCGGAGTACCCGCGATTACGCCGCGTACAAATGTTTCAATGTCTTTGATTGGTACGAATAACTCAATCAGAAATCTTCGTTCGTGGGATCAAACCATGAATGACCGCGCCACAAAAATCGTCGAAGACTGGCTTACAGACCCAATTGTTCGTGAGGGTGTTATAGAGCAGTTGGACGCCGAGCTTTCTAACGAAGAAATTTCAGACCATATTTATCATGTGATTGCGCGTGTTGAAGTGGAAATTAATCGCGAGGTAAGCAATTTCATGACGACCGCGCAAAACGGAATTCTTTCAAACGAACGCTTCACTGTCACCGAATATAACGCGCCGATGCACGTTATCGCGCGAAACGTAGAAGAGAATATGTCCTTGAGAGGACACAGGTGGGTAAACAACAATTGGCATAACGAAACTCTTATCGAATATCACAACGGACGCGCGTTTTTAACACGCGCACCGGGAGAATTCGCGTTTGCGGGGCGTGTAGTCGAAATCCCCGGTATTGAATCGACACCGCGCGGCCCGGTTGTAGTCTCGATTGTTGCCCGCCACGGATTAGAGGATTTGTTTGGCGTAAATGTTGACCTTCAAGCCAACGCAAACCGTCAAATGGTAGTAGGTTCAATTGCGCGTGCCGCAGGAATACCGCAAGGCGCGGACGCTTTCGCGTGGGCTAATGCCAATCTTAACGTAACAATGTCAAGCCGCAACGCAACAGGGCTTATTTCAAACCAAGAAGCAATTGCAATGCTCATGGCTCTTTATGAGCACCGCACAAACACAAGAATCAATACCATAAGAATAACCAACACAGCACGAACCTCCGGCATGAACCTTGACACGCGATACGCTCAATCAGTACGTGCCGCGTTCGAGCTTGGATTCATAACAAACGACTCACTCAACCCCGCCGGCTCAATAACCATTGGTGAGTTTTTGGATATGTTGACGCTTTTAAACTCAAGGGCAAGAGTTTAAAACCGTGGGACTTCGTTTCATGAACTGAATCCCCCAAAACGGACAAATGAGAAAAACCTCCTGATGTAGGAAAATAACTACGAGGGAGGTTTTTATAATGAGGAAGCATTTTAGTGAATGGGAACGAAGCGAAATTGAACGAATGAGGAGGAAAAAAACCGGAATGATGGTTGCAGTAACACTTGCGTTTTTTTCAATGTCAAAGTATATTAAGTAGTGAAAGGAGTGTACGGTGTGTCCGATAACAGACCTCATGATGATTACGACGAGTTTGAAAGCTACGATGATTATGATAATTTTAAATACGATAATTACGATGATGATTTTAGTTTAACCCGCGACGATGAAGCACCACTAACCTCCGTTCGTTCCGTACAGGAGTATGACGAAGAGCCGATTGAAAATGATAGAAGTAAAAGCCGTTCGCAGACGAGACGGGAAACAATACAACGCTTGTCGGAGGAGCAACAAAACGGAATTTCGCGAAAACCGGGCGTAACCGCACCCGACCCGCGCATAGATACGCTTCGCGGAATGGCTAACGGAAGACCCAACAAACCTGCCCCAAGACAGCCCCGCGCCACTTCGGGAGGTGCCAACACCGGGAACCGCCGCACGCCCGCAAACGCCGCAAACCGCCCGCCACAAAAAACAAAATTCGCGATGTTTTATATCGCGTTTCTTTTGCTTGCCATCAGCGTATGTCTGGTGGTTCTTGTTGTTGTACTTCCAAGTTTAGGCGGTCGTATAGGTGACATAATCGGCGGAACGCTGCCAACACCGCCGCCTGTTGAGGAAGAGCGTAGCCCTCGCCAAAATTTGCGTACTTTAACCGCGTTAGTCACAAGAATTGACATATCCGAAAATGTTGACACCTTAGAGCTTTTGGATATAAATGAGCGTCGCAGTCAAGAGTACACCGTCCCGGACGACGCAATTATCACAGGGCGCAACAACAGAGTCATGATTTTTGACGAGCTTAGAGTAGGCGACATTATAGACATCAGATATAACTCGCAAAACTTTGAAATCAGGGCAATTACCGAGAACTCGCGGCGATGGGAGCGCGTTAACCGTCAGAATGCTCATATTAATATGGATGAACGCACAGTTCTCCTAAACAACGAAGTTTGGCAGTTTAACAGCCAAACCCTCGTTTTGCACAACGGTGAGGACTTTTCTATAGGACAAATCCGCCCGTATGACTCCGTGACTTTGGCGGGTTTCGGAGATACAGTATGGCTTGTTCGTGTTGAAACCGCGCACGGATTTTTGCAATTCCATAATATAGACAGAATTGACAATGGCTTCGTGATGATTGGCTCTGACCAATATATAAACTTTGAGACATTGGAAGAAGCGGAGGACATCACGCTTCCCGAAGGAATGCACCACATCATGGTAGATGGTGACAATATCGAGCCGTTTATCCAAAACATCAGAATATCGCAGGGTCAAACAACGCGCATTAACCTGATGGATGCCGAACTTCTTACCTCGCAGTTATTTTTCGTGGTAACGCCCGAAAGTGCGCAAATTTTTATAAACGGCGAGGAACACATAAATACAGAACCCGCATCGGCAGAATTCGGCGAAGTTTTAATTCGCGTAGAGCTTGAAGGATATCACCCGCAGGAGCAGGAATTTGAAATTAACGCAGAAATGATGACCTTTGTTTTTGATTTGGAAGAAATTGTAATCGAAGAACCCGGAGGAACTTTAGTAATTAGCACATTCCCACCGGGCGCAGTTATTTATATCAATAACGAATACGCGGGGGTTTCTCCGCTGACGCAAACCGTGCCGCCCGGGGTGTACTCTGTTATTGCGCGTTCGCCCGGTCACGAAAGCGCGGCGCATAGTATTTCCGTCACGGGCAACGAAACAAGTAACATAGAAAGAACACTTGTGCTTATGCCCGTTACAAGCGACCCATTCGCGAATCAACCGCAACAGCCGGCCGAACCGCTTCCTACCGCAGTGCCGTTCCCAACAATCCCACCGCATATAGCAAACCCGTTCCCTACAATTCCGCCACAAACATCCGAACCCGACCCGTTTAACCCGTTCCCTACAACGCCGCCTGTTAATCCCGAACCGACACCTGCTCCGGATGAAGACGTTCCGTGGTGGATACGACTGCCGGGTTATTAATGAATCATGAAGGATTTTTCGGAAGAACTGAAAAAACTTCCCTCGCGCCCGGGTGTTTATATAATGAAGGACGAAAACGATGCTGTCATTTATGTAGGAAAAGCGGTAAACCTTCATAATCGTGTGAGAAGCTATTTTCAAAAATCTCAGCAAAATGTGAAAACATTGCAATTGGCAAAAAATATTTTCAGTTTCGAGTATGTTGTTACCGACACCGAAAGCGAAGCGTTTATTTTTGAAAATAATTTAATAAAACTGCACCGCCCGAAGTACAATGTCCGCCTAAAAGATGACAAGGCTTACCCGTATATAAAAATCACGCGTGAGCGTTTGCCGCGTGTACTTTATTCGCATAAACGCGGCAAGGATAAGGCAAAATATTACGGGCCGTTTGTTTCAAAAACGCATGTTCGCGAATTAATTGATTTAATTCACAGATTGTGGCCGCTTAGACGTTGTACGAAAATATTTCCTCGCGATTTTGAAAAAAGTCGCCCGTGTTTGAATAATCATATTGGGCAATGCAAGGCCCCATGTAATCGTCTTTTAGACGAGGATATTTATAATAAATTCGTAAGTGAAGCCGAATTATTTATTCAGGGCAAGGACACAAATGTTTTACAGCGAATTTCAAAAGAAATGTCGGAAGCCGCCGAAGCAATGGAGTTTGAACGTGCCGCAGAACTTCGCGATACAATAGTCGCGCTAAAACTTCTTACAGAAAAACAAAAAGTGGAAACAGGCGAAGAAGACAGAGATATAATTGCAATAGCACGTGTAAACGAAGAAGCGTTAATGCAGATTTTTTTTATACGTGGTGGGAAACTTTCAGGCCGTGAGCATTATATTATGGCAGTGCGTGAAGATTCAGACAGCGCCGAAATTTTAGCGGCTTTCATAAAGCAATTTTACAGCGAAGCCGCATTTATTCCGAAAGAACTTGCGGTAGTTTCCGCTCCTGTTGACGCAGACTCCATTGCCACGTGGTTAAGCGGGATTGCGGGGCGGCAGGTTGCGATAATCGTGCCGCAAAAAGGCGAAAAGCACAAAATGGTAAAGCTTGCGCAAACTAACGCGGAGCTTACGATACAGCAATTCGGTTCGCAAATTAAAAAGGAAAACGAACGCAACGAAAACGCGTTAAAAGAACTTGCCGAAGCGTTAGGTTTGGTTTCACTGACGAGATTATCCCGAATTGAAGCATACGATATTTCAAACATTCAAGGATATGAATCTGTTGGCTCGATGATTGTTTTTGAAAACGGCAAAGCAAAAAACAGCGATTACAGAAAGTTTCGCCTTCGTGCGGTAATCGGTCCCGATGATTACGCAGGAATGGAGGAAGTTCTTTCGCGCCGTTTTAAGAGGTATAACGAGAACAGTGAATCTTTTTCAAAATTACCGGATATAATCTTCGTTGACGGTGGCAAAGGACAAATCGGTGCGGCAGAAAAGGCACTGTGTGAGCAAGGAATTTCGATTCCCGTGTGCGGAATGGTTAAGGACGACCGCCACAGAACACGCGGAATTATTTATAAAAATGTAGAAATTAATCTGCCAAAACACGGCGAAGGATTCAAATTATTAACGCGAATTCAAGACGAAGTTCATCGTTTCGCGCTGGAATATCACAGAAAATTACGCGCGAACAGTCAAGTGAAGTCCGTACTTGACGAAATTCCCGGTATCGGCGCGACACGCCGCAAGGAGCTTCTTAAGCATTTCAAAAGCATAGAAGCAATCCGCAACGCAAACATCGAAACCCTCGCCGCCGCACCTTCAATGAATATGAAATCCGCGCAAGCGGTTTTGAATTTTTTTCATAAGGAGAATGATGTATGTCATCAGTAGTTAAGTCGATTTTGGAGCAAGAATATGTCTACCAAGCGGACGGTTCGGGCGATTATTGCGTTGTGCAAGTGTCTCTGGACGTAACCGAAATGGCAGAAATTGTTACGCTAAAGCCGGAGCAAAACATGACATTTTCGGAAGTGGAGCGTGTTTTAATTGGCTTTGAAGAAGATATTTTAAACAAGATGCAAATGAAACTTGAAGGCAGTTATCCTGCGCGGTTGCAATACAAAGGCAAAACTTTCAAAATCGCTTTTGACGACAAGCGTAACGTAAGAGGAATTGTTCCGCTATGAGCAATGTGCAGGCGGGCGGCGCGTTTAACACGCCCGGCAGCGGCTACACCGTACCGCTTTCGATTGTAATTACCGAATATAAACTGGAACTTCTCACTCCTGCTGTAGACATCGAAACTAAAGTTCTTACCCGTGCAAACATTAACAGGCCCGCGCTTCAACTCGCGGGATTCTTTGATTATTTCGACCCGTCGCGTTTGCAAATAATCGGAATGGTAGAGCATACTTTTTTAATGAGCCTTTCTGCGGAAAAACGCAGGGAAAGTTTGCGGCGTATTTTTGAGCTGGAAATTCCCGGCGTTGTTATTTGCAGAGGGCTTGAAATTTTCCCTGAAATGCTTGAATACGCCGAAAAATACGATGTTCCGATTTTAAAAACAGATTCTGCAACTACGGATTTTATCAGCGAAATTATTCGCTGGATGAAGGTTCAGCTTGCGCCGCGCATTACGATGCACGGGTGCTTGCTGGATGTTTACGGCGTGGGAACGCTTATTGTCGGCGAAAGCGGAATCGGTAAAAGCGAAACCGCACTTGAACTGATTAAACGCGGGCATCGTTTTATCGCGGACGACGCGGTTGAAGTGCGGCGTGTTTCCGCCGAAACATTAATTGGCTCTTGTCCCGCGAATATTAGGTATTTCCTTGAACTTCGCGGCATAGGAATTATTGATGTTATGCAAATGTTCGGCGTTCAGTCAATAAAACCGACGCAGGCCATTGAGTTGATTATTAGCCTTGAAATTTGGGATTCAAACCGAATTTATGACAGAATCGGCGCGCCGGAAGAATTCACAGAAATTTTAGGCAACAAAGTAAATAGCCACTCCATTCCTATTCGGCCAGGGCGTTCCATTTCTATTCTTTGTGAGTCTGCCGCGATTAATCATCGGCAGAAAAAAATGGGCTACAATGCAGCCGAAATTTTGACGCAACGTGTTATGAACAAAGCAACCGGAGGTTTGAAAATTCATGACCATTATTAACTCATTATGCGAAACAGTTTTTACCAACGAACCAATGAGCCGTCACACATCTTTCAAAATTGGTGGACCCGCAGACTTTTTGCTAATGCCGAAAACAACAAATGAGTTAATAAAAATTTGGAATACTTGCAAGGAACACGGTTTGCCGCTTACAATTTTGGGCGACGGCGCGAATGTTCTTGTTTCGGATAAAGGAATTCGCGGTGTAGTTGTTTTTACAAATAAAATGAACGCCGTTGAAGTTTGCGAAAATGACCGTATTCATGCGCAATCTGGCGTTCGGCTTTCTGCGTTGGCGGATGCTGCGTGTAATGCTTCGCTTGCCGGGCTTGCTTTTGTTTCGGGAATTCCCGGCACGGTCGGCGGCGCAATCTACATGAACGCGGGCGCGTATAATTATGAAATTCAAGAATTTATTGAATCTGTGACACTTTTTTTTAACAATGAAATAATTGTAAAGACCCGCGAAGAAATGAATTTCGGCTATCGTCAAAGTTTTGCGCAAGGCGGCGAAATTCTTATTCTTGATGCTGTTTTTACTTTGCAAAAAGGAGATAGTGCGAAAATTCGTGAAGGAATGGAAGACCTTAACGCCCGCCGCAGAAAATCTCAACCACTTGAATATCACAGTGCGGGTAGCTTTTTCAAACGTCCGCAGGGAAATTATGCGGGAGCATTAATTGAAAATAGCGGGCTGAAAGGTTTTACCGTGGGTGATGCCCAAGTTTCCGAAAAACACGCTGGCTTCGTAATAAACAAAGGCAACGCCACCGCATACGATGTTTTGGAACTGATGCGTCATGTCCAAAAAACCGTTTTTGAAAAATACGGGGTTAACTTAGAACCGGAAGTGCAGATATTGGGGTGAAGTACAAATGCGAATCGTAATCGTAACCGGCATGAGCGGTGCGGGGAAAACCACCGCTTTAAAAATATTCGAGGACGCAGGATTTTATGTTGCGGATAATTTACCCGCACCTCTTCTTGGTGATTTCGCGAAATTTTGCGTGAGTGATGTTGGCATTACGCAGGTCGCGCTTGGAATTGACATTCGCGGCGGGAAAATGTTTACGGATTTTTCGATGGGGATTTTGGAACTTGACAAGCTTGGAGTTGCATGGTCGATTTTATTTTTGGATTCTTCCAATGAAATTTTACTTAACCGCTACAAAGAAACGCGGCATCTTCACCCGCTTGCAAAAAACGACCTTGTCAGTGTCGGAATTTCCAAAGAACGCGTTCTGTTGGAAGAGGTTCGTGAGCGGGCTACTTATATTATGGATACGAGCGGGCTTTTACCGCGCCAGTTGAAAATAAAAATATTGGATATGTTTGCGGAGAATAAAACAGGCAAGCTTCTTGTTAACATACTTTCGTTCGGGTTTAAGTACGGCATTCCGGAGGAGTCGGATTTGGTTTTCGATGTACGTTTTTTACCGAATCCGTTTTATAACGCGGAGTTAAAACCCATGTCGGGGCTGGACGCGGCGGTGCGCGAATATGTAATGAGTCACGATGTAAGCGTTCGTTTTATGGACAGCCTTTTTGCTATGATTAATTTTTTAATCCCGCATTATATCAGCGAAGGAAAAAATCAACTTATCATTAGTATTGGCTGCACGGGAGGACGACACCGCTCGGTTACGCTTTCGCAAGAGTTGCACAAAGCACTGTCCGCGCACGAAAACCCAATCGCAATCCACCACCGCGACATTGATAAAGACCAATCTCGAAAATGAAAACATCTTTTACGAAAATAGTTCGCAATGAAATCAACGAAAAAAAACGCATGGATAAAAATCGTGCGTTCGTTCGCG
This sequence comes from Defluviitaleaceae bacterium, assembly GCA_009779835.1. Lineage (GTDB taxonomy): Bacteria > Bacillota > Clostridia > Lachnospirales > WQUN01 > WQVC01. The sequence continues at coordinate 18,074 of WRBD01000036.1, forward strand.
ATTGTTTTATAAGTGGCGGCGTAATTTCAAATCCAAGACGCACATATCATTTAGAATTCACGCTGGACGAATCAAATGCGGACAGGCTTATGAAAATTCTTACAATTTTTGAGCTTCGCCCAAAAAAGATTGCCCGCGGGGGGCATTTTGTTGTATATTTAAAGGAAGCGGACGAAATTGCCGATGTATTAAAAATAATACGTGCGAATAAATCTTTGCTTGCGCTTGAAGAAATGCGAGTAGAAAAAGCCATCGCGAATAATATTAACCGCAAAGTAAACTTTGAGACGGCTAATTTAACAAAAACGGTTGACGCGGCACAAAGTCAAATTGATGCAATTAAATTTATCGCGAAAACAACCGGGCTTTCTGTTTTGTCTGCGCCTTTGGAAAAAGTTGCGCGGCTGCGGCTTGAAAACGAAAATCTAAGCATGGCAGAAATCGGTGAATTGCTTGAGCCGCCGATAAGTAAATCCGGCGTGAATCATAGATTGCGCAAACTTTGCAAAATTGCAGAAAATATGAAAGCGAGTGAAATGAAATGATAGAACGCGCAATTCAAGTAGCCCCTGCATTTGAGGTGTCTTCTGCGGCACATCTTGTGCAAGCCGCAAGCCGCTTCAAAAGCCATATTCATCTCATTTTAGAAGAAAAAACCGCAAACGCAAAAAGCATAATGGGAATAATTTCGCTTGACCTTCATGGCGGCAACACAGTAAAAATTATTGTCGACGGCGAAGACGAATCGCAAGTGATTCCCGAGCTTGAAAGTATTTTAGCTTCAAATTACAGGTGAAAAACTTATGGATAATTACACAATTTTTACAAACAACTCCATAGTTGCGGAATATTTCAGCGATAAAGCACCCACCGAAGTAAAGTGGATTGCCTCTCCCGCAATAGATGTTTTGTCCGCCGCAAAAAGTGCCGCCCATCTTGGCGCGGTTATTTTAAGCAACCCCATGTCGGGTGTGCAATCATCACAACATTTATTCGGGCCGTCCGGCTTTGAAAGACCACCGGTACTTGGACGTTCTTCTTCGCCGCCGAAAATCCGCTCCATTAACCCGTATCTTTCCATACTTGCGAGTCCGTCTCTTGGCACCGTTGATTTTATTTCCGTTAAAAACATCGACGAGGCTCTAACCCTTTACAAAAAAAACGCGCGTCTCCGCTTCGCCGCCCACAACGACGAGACAATAAAAAAATTCCAAGCCGCAGACCTTGAAACACTTTTAACAACCATAACCGCGCTTGAAAGTATACAATGACGAATGACAGGTTGGTTTATCGAAATCTTCTTAAAAAACCGAAAGGTCGGGACAATGCTCCCGACCTTTTTCATTGATGACTTTATCAAACATTTAAAAAAAGGTGTTAAAAAATCAATGTAAAATCAAACGATTTTTTAATTGCATTAATATGACAGGTATGATAAACTCCATTTTACGGTGAAGTGCATTTTCGGTAAATTGCATTAACGGTGAAAATAAGCCGTGTTCCGTGGCGAACATGAGGATCGCACTCCTCATGTCGCGCAAAGGTGATGGTCAGATCCATCATCAAGTACACACAGGCAAGCCTGCCACCACGGTTTTTTTATTTTACTCCATCCCTACGGTTTTTACAACCGGCATATGGTTTCTTGTTTTTACGTGTTAGTTGGCAGAGCTTAGCTGGCTTGAGATTACATATTCAAGCGTGTATGAGATGATGGACCATCTCCTACGCGCTTATTTTATTTGTAATTTCGGAGATAAATTTTTCAAAAAATACCGTAACATTCACTTACATGAGGAATCCGAACTTGTACAAGCGTGTTTTATGAATGAAGAAGTCCTGCCTTTCTTTGGCGGGGTTAGGTGGGTACTTTACCTTGGAACGTATAAAATGTTACCGCCTGTACTGCCGCCGGTCACTCCTGCACGTTCTTCAATCATCGTTAATCTAATCAATTCGGCAGATACTCCGGCCGGAATGCGGATAAATTTAACTTCTGCATCAATATATCCTTCCAAAGATATTGTAAATTTATAATTGTCCGGGGGTAGATTTCTAATACTGAAAAAACCTCCATCATCTGTTTTTGCAAAGCGATGAAGCAGCTCATCTCCTATCCTGTAAAGGTTCACTTCTGCCCCCTTTATAGGCTCTTCATTAATGTCCATAACGTGTACTACAATCCATCCCTCATGTGAGGCAAGGTGACTTCGGTTTTGCGCTAATTCCATTGCGGCCAGGGCATTTATTGCATGATAAGTTCTGCAAGATACATAGCAGTCACGGTTGTTTTCTTCGCACTTACTGCAATTTGGCTATCCCAAGTGGAAAATGCATAAAGATTTTTTCGGGCAATATTTATTCCGCCCGCCATTCCCTCGAAATTATCATGCTGTGCGCCAAGAATGCTCATAACCATAGACCCGTGTTCGTCGCGGCGTTTTGGAAAATTTGTGTTTTCCTCGGGAATGTTCAAATCTTTGTGGTTAATCATCACAGGTCTGTCAATAATGCCTATTCTGACGTTTTCCCTTTCTTGACGACCAAAAATAAGCCAAGCCCTAGGAAAATTAGAAGCACGAAGCCCCCACTGATGAAGAGGGTCGGAATCCCGCCAAAACGGGTCGTTTGTTGGGGCGGCGGAGAGGATGGATAAGAAGTTTTCAAACCATTGGGGGAAGTCATTAGAGGGTAAGCGTTCTCCGCTACGCTGTGTGAATCCGGAGAAGGTTGCGGCAATAGCGGGGTTGATTCCGCGAAATAAGTCCTGTGGAGGACAGGAACAATCACCCCCTCCTCTGACAAACGGCTCGGTCAACAACTCGCCAAACGCGTTTATGGCCGGTTCATGTGAACATCTCCCGGCAAAACTTTCTCTTGGGTCAATGTGTCCGAAAAAAATATCGGAACGTCTAAACAAATGCGGAAATATTTCAATAAAGCTTTCGCCCAGCGCCCTTAAACCAGCTTCATCATTTACAGGCACTTGTATAGTATAGTCGCTACGTAGGATGTGGATATAACCTAGAATTATTCCCCCCATTGAGGTAATTGCTTCAACAGCTTCCTCATGGCTGACATTTTCATGAGTCCAAAGGCTAATTCGATTGTTTACAAAAAACAATCCAGAGTATTCAGCAGAAGGCACGCAGTTTTCAATAGGGGCTTCTTCCGCATACATCCCTTCTTGGAAATTCGGCGTATTTTCTACTTGGTAGATAGATTCAAGTCGGTGAGTGTTTCATAAACGCAAATCGTAAGAATTTTGCATTTAAGGCGGTTTACCTAATTTCAGCAATTCATTTCCACGAGGGGTAATATAATTACCTTCTTTGTACATAGAGTGTTGTCAATGGTAGCATAGCCAAGAGCAAGAACTAAACACATCGAACCAAAGGCATATAAATTACGACCATGATTTATAGTGGTTTCTTTTCGCGTACGCCGTTTACGCCGTTCATGTAAAAAGCCCCTGCGCAAAATTGTAGGGGCTAAGGGTGGCTATGGTTAAACGACACATAATTATACTGCGTTACCGTGGGCGGTATACGGTTTGGAGTTTTTCACCTAAAGATACTACCTAAAGATATCTAAAGATTCGAGCATTTCAGGTATTGCAAGTCGTTGTTTTG
>WRBD01000037.1 GCA_009779835.1 Defluviitaleaceae bacterium
ATGATTATACCCTGTAAAAATTTTGCTGTCGAAATTTTTACTTGCAAACTTTGGCGAAACGCCTTAATATTAGGACAATCAGGCGGTTTGTTGAAAATATGGTTTATTACATACACTAGCACAGTAAATGAAATGAGCAGGGAAGATAAGCATAGGTTGTTTAAGTTATTAGAGATATTAAAATTAAATGATTCGGAGTTGTGTAAAGGCGTTGGAAATTAGCAAATAAAGTACGTGCAGGAATGACTTAGGAAGATATTGAGTGGATCAGCAAAAATTTCAAAGTTAGCAAATTTCGCGGCTAATAGCAAAAATGTTTGCAAGTTATATAATCTAAGAGACTTTATTTGAAATGAAATAATAGAAAAATGGGGTTGCAGGGTGGAAGAGTATTTATTTGTTTCTATGATATTGCTTCTATGTGCTTTAATAATTCCTGAAATGCCGAAGGGGAATCGTTCTTTTCGCAAAGAATTGAAAAAAAGAGGATTGCATTTCGCAATCGAATATAGGTTGAGGGGAATAGCGGTATTTGTATTATTAAGCCTTATTCCGTATTTACGATATTGTGTTTTGATAGTAGCAGTATCAGCAATGTATGGTTATGAAACACCGGAAAAAAGAGAAGAAAAAATACAGTTTGGTATTAAGCATGGATTTATTACAAGAAAAGAAGTGTGATAAAAAAACCTAATATGCGCTACGTCTAAAAAAGACGTGGCGTTTCTTTTTGATATGGTATATAATGCTATTAAAATTGTCAATATTGAATCTTGGGAGGGATTTGGCATGGAAAATTTAAAAGTTGCTCCGGTGGAAAATTATAAGCCGCCGACATTGCCGACATTTGCGGAAGCTCGCGGGAACTCTGCGCTTTTGAGGAATTTGCCCACAAGATGGAAGAAGAAAGCGACGGTATTTGCGTGCGCGGGAATTATAGGAATGGCGGCGTTTTCAAGTTTTGCAAACGCGGCAGAACCGGAAACCCGAACGGAAGTCACAATTGAAGCGACACAAGACCCGCATGAAACAGCGGGGCTGACCGTACGTATTCATCATGGCGGCTCGTCGGGTGTACCGTTTTATGTAGCGTATTTTACGGAGCAGGAAGCATTAGGTATTATCCGCGAAAAACTGGAATTCGCCGGGCTTAATCTAAATGCCGTACCGCCGGAATACATCGCTAATGTCCGTGATATGTGGACCGGACTTCCTGTCCTCGTCGGGCTTGAATTGTTTGACGAGGAAAAAGATGTTGCCATTGCATACATGAGAGAAACTAGGATGCCGGGGGACGCAGAGTGGCTTGCGAAAGAAGTATCGAAAATGTTCGAGTTAATAATGGATAGCGATATTACAGTCGGAGTGCTTCACAGTCCGGGAGAACAGTTACAGGCGAAGAATGAATATTGGAATTTATTCTCTTATTTAAGTGGGGATGATGAGTACCAAAATGAGCATCTGGTTAAATATATATCCGAAGTAAGAGAACTTCTTGCCCGGCGTAAAGAAGAAGGCTGTGAAACTCTCGAAGAAGCCCTTCAAATTCTTGAGGAATCCCGTCAAGTTCTCATAAATAAATTAGCTGAACAAGTTCAGAATTTTATAGATTCCCTGTACGAAAAAGGAATTTTAACCGACACGCCCGCCTTAATACGCGGTGATGTTGACGGGGACGGCCGCATTACCTCTTCCGACGCGACCATGCTTGCAAAATGGCTAGCCGGGCATTTTGACCACATGGATGAACCGCCGATTTGTTTGGAAGCTGCCGACGTAAACGGTGACGGTAAAGTAGACAGTGCCGACCTCATTATGCTTTCCCGTTTGCTTGTTGGGCATGAAATTAAATAAGAATCAGTTATAAAAAGGCTTGCAGGTTATAGAAAACTGCAAGCCTTTTTATTATACTATTCCTTCGGTTTCATGGTGGGAAAGAAAATTACATCGCGAATGGAAGCGGAGTTTGTCAAAAGCATTATGAGGCGTTCGATACCGATTCCCATGCCGCCTGTGGGTGGCATTCCGTATTCTACTGCGGTTAGAAAATCTTCGTCGGTCATGTTTGCTTCTTCGTCGCCGGCTTTGCGAAGTTCTTCTTGGTGACGGAACCGGGCGCGTTGGTCTATGGGGTCGTTCAGTTCGGAGTATGCGTTTGCGGTTTCGTTGCTTGCGATAAATAATTCAAAACGCTCGGTGTAGTCGGGGTTATCGGGAATTCGCTTGGTAAGCGGAGAAATTTCCACGGGATAATCCAGCAAAAATGTTGGTTGAATGAGATGTTTTTCCGCAAATTCCTCGAAGAAAAGTGAAAGAATATCCCCCTTCGAGTGATGATTTTCAAACTTAACACCGCGCTCTTTTGCGATTTCTTTTGCGGCGGCGGTGTCTGTGATTTTTTCAAAATCAACGCCCGCGTATTGCTTCACCGCGTCAATCATTGTAAGCCGCACAAATGGCTTTCCGAAATCTATTTCGTGTTCGCCGTAAATTATTTTTGTTGTTCCGCAAACTTTTTCCGCCACCGTTCTGATTAACGACTCCGCAAGTTCCATCATTCCATGATAATCCGTGTACGCTTCGTAAAGTTCAAGCATAACAAATTCGGGATTATGACGCGTGGAAATTCCTTCGTTGCGGAAGTTGCGTCCCATTTCGTAAACACGCTCCAGCCCGCCCACAATAAGCCGTTTAAGCGGCAACTCCAGTGCGATTCGCAAATACATTTGCATATCAAGAGTATTATGATGTGTTACAAAAGGACGCGCCGCCGCCCCGCTGGGAACGGTTTGTAAAACAGGTGTGTCAACCTCCAAATACCCGCGCCCATCCAAAAATGCCCGAATTTCTTTTATTATCGCTGTACGCTTTATAAAAACATCTTTAATATCCGGGTTAACAATTAAATCTACATAACGTCTGCGATAACGCAAGTCGGTATCTTTCAACCCGTGCCATTTCTCCGGCAACGGTTGCAATGATTTCGCCAGAAGTGTAATTTCCGCCGCTTTCACCGAAATTTCGCCCTTCTGAGTTTTGAAAACCGTTCCCGTTACCCCAACAATATCCCCGATATCAAACTGCTTAAACCGCGAATATTCATCCTCGCCAATCATATCACGCGCAACATAGGACTGAATACGCCCGTTCCTGTCCTGCACATCAATAAACGACGCTTTTCCCATAATACGCTTAGTCATAACCCGCCCGGCAATCCCGACACTTTCCCCCTCAAACGCGTCGAAATCATTGTGAATTTCCACACTGTGTGCTGTAACCTTATATGTTACGTGCCGAAAAGGGTCAAGCCCCGCATTTTGCAGGGCTTCAAGTTTCTCACGACGAACACGCTGTTGCTCATGTTCGTCTTGTATTAAATTTATATCTTCCATAAAAATGCTCCTGTATTATGCTTGTGTATTCTCCGTTTGCTCGGTGCTATCCGCGCGTGCAACTGTTGGGTAAAAGAGATCGTCGTCATCCTCGTCAGAGTAGCCGGGTGCGTTTTCTACTTCGATAGAGCGGTAGACGGGCATTCCGGTTCCGGCGGGTATTAACTGACCGATTATTACGTTTTCTTTCAATCCGATTAGGCGGTCTTCCTTGCCGCGAATTGCCGCTTCGGTTAAGACGCGGGTGGTTTCTTGGAAGGATGCGGCAGAAAGGAATGAATCCGTCGCAAGCGAAGCTTTTGTAATTCCCAAAAGTACGCGTGTTCCCGTTGCAGGTTCGCCGCCGGCTTCAACCGTTTCTTTGTTGATTTCCTCGAATTCCAACCAGTCGATTAACGAGCCGGGAAGAAGGTCTGTATCGCCGTTTTCATCAATTTTAATGCGCTTTAACATTTGGCGCACGATAACTTCAATGTGTTTGTCGTTGATGTCTACGCCGTGAAGGTCGTATACGCGTTGAACTTCTTGAAGCATATAGTCCTGAACACCGCGCAATCCTTTGATTTTCAAAATATCGTGCGGGTAAACGCTACCTTCGGTAAGCTCTTCGCCCGCCTCGATATCTTGACCCGTGTAAACTTTTATGCGTGAACCGTATGGAATCAAGTATGCTTTTTCCTCGTTCGTTTCGCTGTTTGTAATTATAACTTCGCGCTTCTTTTTACTATCGGAAACGGTAACGCGTCCGCCGAATTCCGCGATAATTGCAAGCCCTTTCGGTTTACGGGCTTCAAAAATTTCTTCAACACGTGGCAGACCCTTTGTGATGTCGTCGTTTGTTGCAACGCCGCCTACTTGGAATGTGCGCATGGTAAGCTGTGTTCCCGGTTCACCGATGGACTGCGCCGCGATAATTCCCACCGATTCACCGATTCTAACAGCGCGTCCGCTTGCCATGTTCGCGCCGTAGCATTTTGAGCAAAGCCCAATGCGAGAACGGCATGTGAGAACGGTACGTACAAGAACTTCTGTGATTCCGGCGGCTTCAATGGCTTCGGCTTGGTCGGGTGAAATTAATTTATCAGCGTTTGCTAAAACTTCTCCCGTTTCAGGGTGAACGATATCGTTAATCGCCCAACGCCCGCGAATGCGGTCTACAAGCGGCTCAATCACTTCTTCGCCGTCAACAAACGCGTGTACATATAAGCCCGGTTTATCCGATTCGTCTTTTACGCAATCTTCTTCGCGGATAATAATATCCTGGGAAACGTCAACCATGCGGCGTGTAAGATATCCTGAGTCTGCGGTACGCAGTGCGGTATCGGAAAGCCCTTTTCTCGCACTGTGACCGGAAATGAAATATTCAAGCACGGTAAGACCTTCGCGATAATTTGAACGAACGGGAATCTCTAAAGTTTTTCCGGTAGGGCTGGCTAACAGCCCACGCATTCCCGCCATTTGCTTCATTTGAATTTTTGAACCCCGTGCACCCGAATCAAGCATCATAAATACACTGTTGTCGTGCGAAAGGTTTTCCATCAAGTCTTCGGTAACTTTATCCGCCGCGTCTGTCCAAATTTTTAAAACTTTATCGCGGCGTTCGTCATCCGTCATAAGCCCGCGATGGAACATCTTATAAATTCCTTCGATGGAAGTTTCGGCAGATTCCAAAATTTGCGGTTTTGTTCCGGGCACTTCCATGTCGGAAACCGAAACTGAAAGCGCTGATTGTGTTGCAAAACGGAACCCTAAATCTTTAATATTATCCAGCGTAATGGATGTGTCAACGCTACCATATTTGTTAATACAGCGATTCACTATTTTACTGAGCATTTTATTATTAACAAGGCAATTAACTTCGTATGAAATTTTATCTACGCTACGGTCAACAAATCCCAAATCTTGCGGAATGGCGTGGTTGAAAATTACGCGCCCGGGTGTTGTTTCAATTAAACGTCTCTCGCCAGTTTCGGGGTCTGTGCGACGCACTTTAATTTTTGCATGTAAATGAACGTCTCCGTTATCAAGTGCAAGTACGGCTTCTTCGTCGAACGCAAATACTTTTCCCTCGCCCAAGCGGTCATCGCGCTCCAACGTAAGATAATAAATTCCCAAAACCATGTCTTTTGTAGGAACCGTAATAGGCATACCGTCAGAGGGTTTTAACAGGTTATTCGGCGCGAGTAAAAGGAAACGGCATTCCGCCTGCGCTTCAACGGAAAGCGGCACGTGAACCGCCATTTGGTCGCCGTCGAAGTCCGCGTTATAAGCGGCGCAAACAAGCGGATGCAACATTAATGCGCGTCCTTCTACGAGAACCGGTTCAAACGCTTGAATCCCAAGCCTGTGTAGTGTTGGTGCGCGGTTAAGCATAATCGGGTGTTCTTTTATAACATCTTCAAGCGCGTCCCAAACACGCGGTTCAAGTTTTTCAACCATGCGTTTTGCGGATTTTATATTGTGCGCATCACCCGAGCCTACGAGTTTTTTCATAACAAACGGCTTGAACAATTCAATCGCCATTTCACGCGGTAAACCACATTGGTAAATTTTCAGCTTAGGTCCGACAACGATAACCGAACGCCCGGAATAGTCAACACGTTTGCCTAAAAGATTCTGACGGAAACGCCCTTGTTTACCAGTTAATAAATCCGAAAGCGATTTTAGTGCTCGGTTTCCGGGGCCGGTAACAGGCCGCCCGCGACGACCGTTATTAATTAACGCGTCAACGGCTTCTTGAAGCATACGTTTTTCGTTGCGCACAATAATATTTGGCGCGCCAAGGTCAAGTAAACGCTTCAAACGGTTATTTCTGTTAATAACGCGCCGGTATAAATCATTCAAGTCAGATGTTGCGAAACGTCCGCCGTCAAGCTGAACCATCGGACGCAAATCGGGAGGGATAACAGGAATAGTATCGCAAATCATCCATTCCGGACGGTTACCGGAAAGCCTGAACGATTCAATTACTTCTAATTTTTTCATATAACGTAAACGTTTTTGACCCGTTGCGTCTTTTAAAAGATTTTTTAATTCTTCGGATTCGCCCTCAAGGTCGATTGCAAGAAGCAATTCTTTAACAGCTTCTGCGCCCATTCCTACCCGGAAAGTAGGCACGCGTTGGGTTCCTACTGTACGCCACTGTCCGTGTTCTTCAAGCGCGTCACGATATTCTTTTTCGGTCAGCAAAGTTTTGGACTGTAAACCCGTGTCGCCGCCGTCAAGCACAACATAAGCGGCGAAATATAAAATTTTCTCAAGCGCACGTGGAGACATTCCCAAAATTAAGCCCATTCGGCTGGGAATTCCGCGAAAATACCAAATATGCGAAACAGGCGCGGCAAGCTCAATATGACCCATGCGTTCGCGACGCACTTTGCTTTTTGTAACTTCAACGCCGCAACGGTCGCAAACAACGCCCTTGTAACGAATGCGTTTATATTTTCCGCAGTGACATTCCCAGTCTTTATTCGGACCGAAAATACGCTTGCAAAATAAACCGTCGCGTTCGGGTTTTAACGTGCGGTAGTTTATTGTTTCGGGTTTCTTGACTTCGCCGCGGCTCCACTCACGGATTTTTTCCGGCGAAGCAAGCCCGATTTTTATTGAGGAGAATGACATTGCCTGTTCGTGTTTTTCAGGTCTGTTATAATCCATAAACCCTATTCCTCCTCTATATCAAAATCGTCTTCAAAGCCCGTAATGTCGTCTTCTAAATCGAAATCGTCGGGGAAATCGGTATCAAGCTCGAAATCAACAGGAATGTCGGGAACATCGTCTAAAATAATGTCATCGGACATATTTTCGTCGGGCGAATCATTTTCATCCGTCATAGCTGAAGCATCTGCTGTGATGTCTATTTCAAGCATATCTTCGGGTTCGCTGTCTTCGTCGTTATCAACATCATCAAGCGCATCCGGGGGAGTGTCGTCGGAATCGTCGCCACGTAACGCTTTTGCGCCGCGACGGATATATCCATGGTCATTGTCGGACTCAAGACCTTCAAGATTAACATCTACGTTCAATTCTCCGCCATCTTCAACTGATTCTTTTATAACAATTTCCGTGTCGTCCGCCATAAGAACTTTTACGTCCAAGCATAATGCTTGAAGTTCTTTGAGAAGAACCTTGAAAGATTCCGGAACGCCCGGCTCGGGAATGTTTTCGCCTTTAACAATCGCTTCGTAGGTTTTCACGCGCCCAACGATATCGTCGGATTTAACCGTGAGAATTTCCTGCAAGGTGTAGCTTGCGCCGTAAGCCTCCAACGCCCAAACTTCCATCTCTCCGAAACGTTGCCCGCCGAACTGCGCTTTTCCGCCCAACGGTTGTTGTGTAACAAGTGAATACGGTCCTGTTGAACGCGCATGAATTTTATCGTCAACCAAGTGGTGCAATTTCAAATAATGCATAAACCCGACAGTGATGGGGTTATCGAATTCTTCACCGCTCCGTCCGTCGCGTACTATAATTTTTCCGTCGCGGTTAATAGGAACGCCTTTCCATTCATCACGAACGTCTTTGTTTTCGTCAAGCTTACGATAAATATCTTCGTCAAGAATTTCATGCCATTTTGCCGTAAAATCTTCCCATTCCATATTTACATAATCGTTTGCAAGGTCGAGAGTATCCATAATATCAATTTCATTCGCGCCGTCGAAAACGGGTGTTGCCGCTTTCCAGCCCAAGCATTTCGCCGCAAGCCCAAGGTGAACCTCAAGTACTTGCCCGATGTTCATGCGCGAAGGCACGCCAAGCGGGTTAAGCACTATATCAAGCGGCCTTCCGTTGGGAAGGAAGGGCATATCTTCAACGGGTAGAACTTTTGCGATAACACCTTTGTTTCCGTGCCGCCCCGCCATTTTGTCACCGACAGAAATTTTACGTTTTTGCGCGATATACACACGCACAAGTTGATTTACACCAGGGGGAAGCTCGTCACGCTTTGTACCGGGCGCAAGGTCACTGCGATTGTCGCGTGTGAAAACTTTTACGTCAACAACAATTCCGCTTTCGCCGTGTGGAACTCGTAAGGAAGTATCACGCACTTCACGCGCTTTTTCGCCGAAAATCGCGCGAAGAAGCCGTTCTTCCGCTGTCAGTTCCGTTTCGCCTTTTGGCGTAACTTTTCCAACTAAAATATCACTTGGCCCAACTTCCGCCCCGATTCTAATTATGCCGTCTTCGTCAAGGTCTTTCATTGCGTCCTCGCCCACGTTGGGGATATCGCGGGTTATTTCTTCGGGACCGAGTTTTGTGTCACGCGCCTCTGCTTCGTATTCTTCGATGTGAATTGATGTGTAAATATCTTCACTTACAAGCGTTTCCGACAAAAGAATAGCATCCTCATAGTTGTAACCTTCCCACGCCATAAACCCGATTAACGGATTTTTTCCCAACGCTAACTCGCCGTTGTCTGTTGAAGGCCCGTCTGCGATTACTTGACCCGCTTCTACTTGTTGACCTTTTGTGACAATCGGGCGTTGATTTATGCACGTTCCCTGATTGGAACGCATGAATTTTGCAAGCTTGTAATTATGCTTTTCGCTGTCTTTTCCGCGAATAGTTATATAACTTGCTGTAACTTCTTCCACTGTCCCGGAAACAGCTGTTGTTACCACAACGCCTGTGTCCAGAGCAACTTTGTATTCCATTCCCGTGCCTACGACCGGTGCGTCTGTTGTCATAAGCGGAACGGCTTGGCGTTGCATGTTTGAACCCATCAAAGCGCGCGAAACGTCGTCGTTTTCAAGGAAGGGAATAAGCGCGGTCGCAACGGATACAATTTGTTTAGGCGAAACGTCCATAAGGTCAATGCGCGCGGGGTCGAATTCTTGAATTTCGTCGCGGTGACGACCTTGTACACGCTTGTTTCTAAAGTGTCCGTCTTCCGTAAGCAGTTCGTTTGCCTGTGCGATAATATAATTTTCTTCTTCGTCCGCGGTTACGTAAATAAAATTACTGGTAACAACCGGTGCGGCTCCAACGCGTTTTTCAACAAAGCGATACGGTGCTTCAATGAAGCCGTATTCGTTGATTCGCGCATAAGTTGCAAGTGAGTTAATCAGCCCGATGTTGGGACCTTCGGGCGTTTCAATCGGACACATCCGTCCGTAGTGCGAACTGTGAACGTCGCGAACCTCGAAGCCCGCACGGTCGCGAGAAAGTCCGCCCGGCCCGAGCGCGGAAAGGCGGCGTTTATGCGAAAGCTCGTCCAGCGGATTCGTCTGCCCCATAAACTGAGATAACTGTGACGAACCGAAAAATTCTTTTATAGCCGCTGTAACCGGGCGAATATTTATTAATGCCTGCGGCGTAACAATATCCATATCCTGAATGGTCATGCGTTCTTTAACAACGCGCTCCATACGTGTTAAACCGATACGGAACTGATTTTGTAAAAGTTCACCCACTGCGCGAATGCGGCGGTTTCCAAGGTGGTCGATGTCGTCAACATACCCTACGCCAAATTCCACGCCGATTGCATACGAAATAGCCGCCATAATATCCTCAAACGTAACGGTTTTTGGAAGCAGCTTCGACATATTTTGTTTAATTAATCGTTCAAGTTCGTCTTTATCTTTCGTTTCCAAAAGCGCTCTAAGGTACGGATAATAGACCTTCTCCACGATTCCGAAATCTTTGGCGGAAAGCCCGTACGGTTCAAGGTATGAATCAATGTCAACGGTCATGTTTGAAAGAACGCGCAAGGTGCGGTCTTCTTCAACTAAAATATCAACGTGGGGGCAACCCGCGTTTTGAATTTGTTCGCATAGATCGGTAGTGAGTTCCATGCCGGCTTCCGCAATAATTTCGCCGCTGTCGGGCGAAACGGCGTTCGCCGCAAGAACGCGTCCTCTTGCACGCGATTTTAACGATAATTTTTTATTAAACTTATAACGACCTACTTTAGCAAGGTCGTATCTTTTCGGATCGAAGAACATATTGTTAATAAGCGATTGCGAACCCTCAACGGTTGGCGGTTCACCCGGACGCAAGCGTTTGTACGCTTCAACAAGCCCTTCTTCGTGGGTTTTAGCAATATCTTTTTCGATTGTGGCAAGAATTTTCGGGTCGTCGCCGAATTTCGCGAGAATTTCCTCATCCGTGCCTACACCCAGCGAACGCATTAAAACGGTAACGGGTACTTTTCGCGTGCGGTCTATACGCACGTAGAAAACATCGTTCGAGTCCGTGTCAAATTCAAGCCAAGCACCACGGTTCGGAATTATACTGGCGGAAACCAAAATTTTCCCGACTTTGTCGTGGTCTATGCCATAATAAATTCCCGGCGAACGCATAAGCTGGCTTACGATAACACGCTCCGCGCCGTTTATTATAAACGTACCGCTTGGGGTCATAAGCGGGAAGTCGCCCATGAATATGTCCTGTTCCTTTATTTCATCAACTTCTTTGTTGTGCAGGCGGCATTTTACGCGCAAAGGAGCGGCATACGTAGAATCCCGCTCTTTACATTCGTCTATGGTGTACTTTGGTTTTCCGTAGTCAAGTGAGATGTCAATCAAGTCTAAAACAAGGTTGCCGCTGTAATCTGTAATGGGAGATATATCTTGAAACACCTCCCGTAGCCCTTCACTGATAAACCAGTTGTAGCTTTCTTTTTGTACTTCAATAAGGTTCGGAATTTCCAAAACTTCGGCGATTCTCGAATAGGTAGCCCTCATAGGCCCCGGGCCCTTCGTTGAACGAACCCTGTTTTTCTCCACTGTAGCAACCCCTTTTTAGCGATTTATAGCGATTTTACATATGTGCGAGAAAAAAATGTTGAATTTTCAATTTATATGTGGTAGCCTGGACTTATCACAAAGGCTGTGCAATTGTCCCCTTTACCACTGGACGATACGAGCTGATAGCATATCATGTCAAAAATTTACTGTCAAGTATAAATTTAAAAAATATACATACAATTTTTACCTTATAGTGTTGCCCGTGTTTTACTTATTTAATCTTAGGATGTGTCAATTTTGCACAGCCTTTTTTCTTGCGCTTTTTTATAAAAAAGTATAATCTCGTAATATAATTGTGCAGAAAGGATGTTTGATTTGCGTAATTTAACTTTGCTCACGGATTTCTACGAACTTACAATGATGCAAGCGTATCACAATGCGGAAATTACAACAGGGAGGAGGCAGACGGCTGTTTTCGATATGTTTTACCGCGAAAACCCGTGCGGAAACGGATACGCGGTTGTTGCGGGTCTTGCGCAGGTTGTTGATTATATTAAAGAGCTTGCGTTTCTTGAGCAGGATATCGCTTATCTGCGCTCTACCGGCGTTTTTGGCGAAGAATTTCTTGCGTATTTGAAAACATTCAAATTTACGGGAAACATAAACGCCGTCCCGGAGGGAACGGTAGTTTTTCCCGGCGAGCCGCTTGTGCAGGTAATCGCTCCGTTGGCGGAAGCGCAGTTAATTGAGTCGGCTGTTTTGAACATAATAAATCATCAAAGTTTAATCGCGACAAAAGCGGCGCGGGTTTGCTGGGCGGCACGCGGTGATCGTGTTCTTGAATTTGGTTTACGGCGGGCGCAAGGGCCGGACGCGGGTTTATACGGTGCGCGTGCGGCAATAATTGGCGGTTGTTATGGCACAAGCAATGTGCTTGCCGGGCAACTTTTCGATATTCCTGTACAAGGCACACACGCACATAGCTGGATTATGTCCTTTGAGTCAGAGCTTGAAGCGTTTCGTTATTATGCGAATCTTTATCCGCAGTCGTGTTTTCTTTTGGTAGACACCTACGACACGCTAAAATCGGGAATTCCGAACGCCATTCAAGTTTTTAGCGAAATGCGGGAAAGCGGTATCGCACTTGAACATTTCGGAATCCGCTTAGACAGCGGCGACCTCGCCTATCTTTCCAAACGCGCAAGAGAAATGCTGAACGACGCGGGTTTTCCCAACGCGAAAATAAGCGCGTCCAACGACCTTGATGAATATATCATCGCCGAGCTGAAAGCGCAGGGTGCGGAAATTTCGTTATGGGGCGTTGGAACACGCTTGATTACATCAAAAGAATACCCCGCTTTCGGCGGAGTATATAAACTTGCCGCGCTTTCATTAGATGGCGGCGAATGGCAGAATAAAATCAAACTCTCCGAAGACCCGGTAAAAGTTACCAACCCCGGCATTAAAAAAACCTTCCGCCTTTACGATGCAGCGTCCGGCAAAATGAAGGCAGATTTAATCGCCCTCGCCACAGAAGAATTCACCAACGACTGCGACCTTACCCTTTTTGACCCAATCGCAACATGGAAACAAATGCGCTTGAAAGCCGGGGAGTATATAATCCGCGAACTGCTTCGCCCCGTGTTCGTAAACGGTGAATGCGTTCACACCCCGCTGACCGTTCCCGAAATCTGTGATTATGCCGCCCGCGAACGCGCTACTTTGTGGGACGAACATAAACGATTGGTTCGTCCGCAGTTAATGCCGGTAGACTTATCGCAGAAGATGTATGATTTAAAGAAAGAGATGATTGAGCAGTTGAGAAGGGAATAAATTGCATAAAGCAAAAAGAAAAAAGTAGCCGCCCGTCAAGGTATGGCTACTTTTTTCTTTATCGTGTAATTTAATGCGCTACTGATTGGCATGCATCATTACCCACAAGCCATCTTGCTAACAGGGTAACATCTGTAGCGGTTATTTCCCCGTTGCCATCTATATCGGCGGCAAGATGACAGAAACCTTCTACATTATGGCCGATAAGCCATCTTGCAATCATTGTGGCATCGACGGATGTTATGCGCCCGGTGCTACGGACAGAACCGACTTGGAAGTTTATCGGATCAGTGATTTTTTCCCATGTTGCGATTAACTCAACGTTGCGGGTTACAATGAAATCATCACGCCTGCGAATATATTCACCGTCTACATATTCAAACCAACCCGTGAAACGGTAGCCTTCTTTTGAGATGCCGTCCGGCACGGCATATGTTGGCATACTTGGTAATATTCCAACCGCATTGCCGTATGTGACGGTTAGGGCGGGTGGTGTTGTTGTGAATGTGCCGCCTTGCAGGTCAAAGGTTACGTTTTTTGGTGGTGGGTTGCAAAGTTCACATTCCGGCAAGCCGCATTCGCACAGAGGGCAGTTCTCGCAACCATCGCATCTTGCGATTGTAAGATTGTCAACGATTTCTACTATCGGATTATTTTCGTCGATGCTGTGGTCAAATTGAACCGCGTTGATAGTAACCGCACATGCGTTAACACGGACTTCCATGAACATGGGTCTGTACTCTTGTCGGTAGAAGGCAACGTTCCAAGGCAATTTCATATTGGTGAGATGCATGGAACCCCTTGTGCCGTCGTAGAGATATGGGAAGTTATGATTATTCATGACATCGGGGCGGAAGGAACTGTAGAATTGTTGACCGACAGCAGAGTTCATGGTGAAGAATACGGTTCCATCGCCTTGTTTTATTTCGTTGCCGTTATTTGTATAGTCATAGGTGATGTTATTCATGCGGAATTCAGCCCGGGGGATGCCTTCACCGAAGTTGTCCGTGCCTTCGTTTAATTGTGCGGGGAAGCTTCTTGTATAGTGATGGTCATGCCCCGATAGGTAAACGTCTACGCCGTGGCGAATCATAAGAGATTCAAGCCCTTGTCTTACATAGCGTTCAATATCAAAGTCCGCACTGTGGTCGCTTATGCCGCTTACACCTTTGTGGGTTTTAACAAACAGCCAGTCATACTCGCCATAGTGGGTGGCCTTTGCCGCAGTCAGGATTTCGTCGAATGAGTTGACAATCGCTGCAATAAAAGCGTCTTCCCCCGGATTGTTGTGGGAATCATTAAGACGCGGTGCAGTGTTAAGCACAACAAACAAGGCATTGTTGTATAGATAGAAGTAATTGGCTCTGTTTTCGTTTTCTTGCTGTACGCCCCATCCACCGGTCATCAGCATATCCGCGCCCGTAAGAACTCTCTCGTTCGGGAGGTTGAAGTGGGTGCGGAAGCTGAAATTGCTTCTTGCTTCGTGGTTACCCATTGCCGACGCAAACGGAATATTTCTTAGAATGTCCGGAGCAAAGAAGTTGCTCCATTTGATTTGGTGTGGGTCAAGACTATTCTCCGGAGAACCTACTATTAAGTTCCTGTCGATATTGTCGCCCGTACTTATGATAAACCCAAGGTTCGGTATATGGTCTGCAATCACATCAAGCGTATCCTGCCATCCCTGAGCCACCGTAATACCCGGTCTGTATCTCCCGTCAAGCCTTCCGCCGTTGCCGGAACCGGAAGAAGTCGGGGTAACAGACGGGTCGCCCATGTGTATGTCGCCGATTACCGCGAATCTAAACGCGCCTGCCGCCGGGACAAGGTAGGTGTAGTGTTCGGAGAAAATCACCCCGTTGCTTGAAACAGCATAGACATATTCAACTCCCGGGGTAAGCCCGTTTACAGTAGCTTGGAAAGATGTCCGTCCGGTGTAAGCGGACATTCTTTCCGCGGTGGCTACAATGGCGTTTTCGGGGAATCTATTGCCGCTCATATCGGTTACGGGGGCGAATTTAACCAAAGAGGGAGTATTTTCATTAAACTCGGAAGTGTAATCATGCCAAGTGATGTTAATTGAATCTGTTGTCGATCCCGGGACTAACCCGAGCATTAATGGTATAAAAACTACCGACGAACAAACAAGTGTGTCAATGGAATTGAACATCCTGAATACGGCTTTGTTTATTTCTTGCTGTGTTGCCGCTGCGTTTTTAAGCAACGCATTGGCGGCAGCAAGTTCGGTTTGAAAGTTCGCCCAAGATGCGGGATTGTAGTCATCTTCATTAAGGCTTTCCGCTTGGCTTATGATTGCTTCAAGCGCGGTTGTATCAATGTCTCCGTCAGTACCGATTTCATCACCGATAAATTCAATATTATTTATTGAGGTGTTGCCGCTGGTGGGATTAAGATTTGTTCCCCAGTTTCTTGTTTCCGTAGTAGCGATGTAGATCTTAATTTGCACAACAAGTTGATTGGCTATTGCGTCGGGCATTGGGACATTTTCAAAAGTAACGCCCGGAGGATCAATATTCGGATAATTCCAGCCTTCCGCATCACCCAACATGGTAACTCTGGACCAAGAACCGTCACCGAAGCCCGTCCATTCTCCTTCTGTGCCGATTCTGTAAGCCAAACCAAACCTGGCGGGTCCGCTGTTGCTTGATGCTTGTCTTGCGGAAAACTTTATATTTTCCCAACCAACCGTACTGAGGGTGATTATCCAACCGGATGACGTGTTTGCGTTGATATTGCCTGTGTTCAATGGAAACCATCTGCCTGTGCTGTTTGGTACGTTAATCGACAGTCTGTCATTAAATGCGCGCCCAAGTGTTGCGCGTGAACCGTCTGCGTAAAAGAACTCAAGGTTTGTGAGGGGAACTGCAAGTGACGAGCCTGATGTAGCGCGCCAATTATTATCGAGGGTAGGTGGGTTAAACAGTATGTGGTAGTTCCATTCCAAAAACGGTACATTTTTGATTTTGTCTATAGTTAGGTAAACCGTGACATCCCGATGTTCCACACCTTGAGTCAATCTTATAGTGCCGGTTATTGTTCCCGTTGAGGTTTTGCTTGCGGGGGTAAGGTTAAAATCGACATACCATGAAGCAGTTATTGGTTCTTTAAGACTGGCAATCGCATCTTCGACAGCGGTTATTATATCCGCTTCGGTTGTCTCGTTTGATGCCGGAAAAATGTTTACAGTTGATTGCGCGATGGATTGAGCAATCGGCAGTGCGGGCGTATAGTTTACTGTAAGTGTCCACCCTCTATCGGAAATCATCGCAGAACTCATAACATCCGGAGGAAGAGTTACAGACCACCTAAAATAATTAAACGCACCGGGTGAAGGGTTGAAAACATCTGACGAACTCAATTGGTCAAATTCCCAATAGATTTGAAGTGGATCGCGCTCGCTTGGCGGGTATGTCGTAATTGCGGCGGTTGCCGGTAGCAATGCAATAGCCTCTGCCATGTTCGCAACGGGAACCGGAAAGCCCCAAAAAAACGACGGCACGTCCAATGCCACCAATTCAAAAGGTAGTGCGGGCGTATAGTTTATTGCATGTGTCCATCCTCTATCGGAAATCATCGCAGAATTCGTAACATCCGGCGGAAGCGTTACAGACCACCTGAAAGAATTAAGTGCACCGGGCGAAGGGTTGAAAGCATCTGGCGGAATGAATGGGTCAAGCTCCCAATAGATTTGAAGCGGTTCGCGTTCGCTTGGCGGGAATGTCGTAATCGTGGCGGCTTTTGGCAGCAACGCAATAACCTCTGCCGCGTTCGCAACGGGAATCGTCAAATTCAAAGAAAACGACGGCGCGTCCAATGCCGCCAATTCATAAGCCGCCGAAGTAGTAGTTTCAACTTGCACGAATATTTCTTCCATAACAATTTCATAGTCATGAAACGAAGCCTCCGCACTTAGCGTCATTGGAAATAACGTTAAGTTAAACGACATCGTCAATGTAAGTAACAGCGCAATAATTCTATTTGCGCTTGACCTGTGTTTTTGCATAATCTTCCCTCCTGAAAATGAAAGTGCTAGGGTTCGCGTTGCGGAAAAAACCAGAATGCGCTGATGGAATAATCATACACTGGATAATCCAACCAGAGTTGCCAACCGATAATGTCATCCGGTGAATTCATATTGTTATTGGGAACTCTCAAAAAGATAATCGCAGGGTTGTTTGACACGTCCAGTCCGGTTAATTGATTGTTCCTTGCATTAAGTTCTCTAATGAGGGGATTGTTTGACACGTTCAATTCGGTCAGGCGGTTGTCATCTACCGTAAGCCATATAATTGCAGGGTTGTTTGACACGTCCAATTCTGTTAATTGGTTGCGTTCCGCGTAAAGCATTTCAAGCGCAGGGTTGTTTGATAGGTCCAGTTCTGTTAATTGATTTTCCCTTACCCAAAGCACTTCAAGCGCGGAGTTATTTGATAAATCTAATTCGGTTAATTGGTTAACCCCTACGCAAATTGATTTAAGCGCGGGATTACTTGACACGTCCAGTTCGGTTAATTGGTTGACCTCTACCAATAATATCTCTAGCGCGGGGTTGTTTGACAGGTCTAATGCTGTTAATCGGTTGTCATCTGCAATAAGCTTTACAAGCACAGGGTTGTTTGATATGTTCAGCTTGGTTAATCGGTTGTGATGTACATAAAGAAATTCAAGCGCGGGATTGTTTGATACGTCCAATTTGGTTAGTTGGTTGCTACCTGCATTAAGCGAAACAAGTGCAGGGTTATTTGACATATCTATCTCGGTTATTTGGTTGTCCCATGCATCAAGTTTTTGAAGCGCGGTAAAATGTTCAATTCCTGAAAGGCTTGTTATGTTCATGCGGGGAACAGATATTTCGGTAATACCTTCCACATGGAATAAGAAAATTGGCTCATGTGCAGAGATGCCTACTATTTCCCCCACCGCCGCACGGAAGTTGGGGCAAGCGAATTCGACGGTTTGTGTAGGAGTAGGCTCGGGTGTTGGTTCCGGAGTAGGTTCGGTTGTGGGTTCCGGAGTAGGTGTTGGAGTAGGTTCGGGTGTTGGTTCCGGGGTTGGTGTTGGAGTAGGTTCGGGTGTAGGTTCCGGAGTTGGAATTGGTGTGGGTTCGGGTGTAGACTGTGGTTGTGCCGGCAGGCCGCCGCCACTTGAATTTCCATTACTTGCGTGGGAATGCGCAGTCGATGCTCGCGATTCATCTCTATTTGCTGGAGCCGAAACGGTTTCGACGGCATGGATTTCTTCCGCAACTTCAGCTTCAGCGACATTTTCCGCTTCCTCTGTTTCTTCAACTTCTTCCGTTTCTTCAGCGTCCTCTGTTTCCTTGGCTTCTTCGGAGTTTATATCAAGACCATTATTATCAATGTAAGTATCGTTTGAGCCGGCAGTCACATTTCTAACTGTCCTATACTCGTTATTAATTATGGGACGGTGGAGAGTTTCCGGTGCTACGCCCTCAAATACCCCTGCATATTCACCTAAAACCTCAAAAATCTCATCGAATTGTAAAACAGGGGTTTCTTCGTGTTCGTACATTATCAAAGCCGGTATCTCCGGTGCTTGCGATTCAGGTGATTGTGCGGGTTCTTCTTGAATTTCCGGCTTGTCGGCTTCATTGCTGTCAAACAAAACTGTAGCAGAAGCGTAATAATTTGCTACTTCGGTTATGTCCGGAGTATATAGAAGACCATAAGCCGCCCCTGCGACAGCCATACATAAAGCAACACCACAAACAATTGCCGTGGATAAAAAAGCCGCGCCGCTTGTTGCCGCCACTGCACTACCTGTCACCGTCGTGCCTGTCGCTACCGCACTTCCCCCTACTGCTTCGGCGGAAATAAGCCCGACAGCGTTTTTTGTTAAATCTATCCCTGCTAATGTACAGGATTCCGTAAATATTCTTGTCGCTGTGTTTTGCGTCAAATTGCTTCGCGCCGCCATTTCACGAAGTAAAATTGTAAGCAGAGGCACATGCGTAACCGAAAGAATATAGTTGCCTGTATTACGCTGTTTTTCAATCTCTGATTTTATTTGTTTTCGCGCATAGTGCAGCCTGCTCTTTACAGTTCCTATGGAACATCCTTGGATGTCGGCTATATCTTTAAGACTCATTTCTTCAAAGTAATAAAATAACACGGCTGTTTTTTGGACATAAGGCAAATACTGAATCAAGTCCATAACAGTGTTTTTCATTTCGTCCGATTCTAAAATGTTACCCGGCAGAAATTCGCTGTTATCTTCCAATGTCTCAGTTGCTTCGTTAAAATATTCCCCGTTTGTATTTGTGATTCGTTCATTTCTTCGATACAGCATTGCAATTTGCCTTTGTGTTATCGTGTAAATCCATGACTTGAAAGAGGTTTCATCAGACAGCGTGCTTATTGATTTAAAAACTTCCAAAAAGGTGTTTTGCACAATATCCTCGGCATCTTGTGGGGATTTCACATTATTTAACACAAAATAATAAATTCTGTTTTTATACGCATCAAAAATTTCCGTGAAAGCTGATACGTCACCGTTCTTTGCGCGTTTGACGGTGTTTGCAAAAGTTTCAATAGTCTCCATGTTTACGCCCCTCAGATAGAAAATCTATCCCTGTATGTATATTAGTTGTCTGAAAACCGGTTTTGGTTCAAAAAAGAATAAAATATTTTTTTTGCCCTGTACGAACATAGGGCATTATATCATACAGAAAATCTACTGCGCATGGCTAAACTATCCAAAATTGCATATAAATAGCCCTTTCAGATTCATATATGGGGGCTGTCCGACTCAGTGGTCTTTTATTCCTAATATGGTAGTTAATACCTTAAATTATATCTCTATAGTTTTGTGTTGACAAAATGCTGGAAAACGTGTATTATCCTCTCCGTTGTCGCTGTTTGAGAGGCTTCTATTAACTAACGGGGTGTAGCGTAGTTTGGCTAGCGCGCCTGGTTTGGGACCAGGAGGTCGCAGGTTCGAATCCTGTCACCCCGGTTGCGTGGGCGAGTAGTTCGCCCGGGTGAGAATGTACCTGTAGCTCAGCAGGATAGAGCAACGGCCTTCTAAGCCGTGGGTCAGGGGTTCGAATCCCTTCAGGTACGTTGGTAAGTGAGATAATGAAGTTTTTTTCCTCACTATCTTGTGGAGGGTGTAGCTCAGTTGGTTAGAGCGCCAGATTGTGGCTCTGGAGGCCGTGGGTTCGAATCCCATCATCCTCCCTTCGCACCACAGTATTTTACGAGCCATTAGCTCAGTCGGCAGAGCACTTGACTTTTAATCAAGTGGTCCAGGGTTCGAATCCCTGATGGCTCAGATAAACCCCGCAAACATCATGTTTTGATAGTTGCGGGGTTTTTGTTGTCCAATGGTTTAACACAGGTTTAACACATTTGGTATTTGATTGGGAAGGTTAATCTTTTGGCAAGCCGTTAGTAAACCGGTGATAGATATACAGTAGCTGAATCACCTGTACTCGGGTGGGGTGAGTTTGGGGGCTTGTGCCGCTTCGATTCCACAATTCCATGTATCTTTCGCCCACTTGAGGTTTTGATTTGTGTAGTTTGTTTCGGAGGTCTGCAACCTTTAATATGTACTACATCTTTCTATAAAAAAGTTGCGTAGCATTTATAAATCCCCATAATTAAAAAAAGCCCTCGCAATGGGAATGTAAAAATCTCCATTGCGAGGGCTTTCGCTATCCACTCAGGGCTCTTAAATAATTAACCTACGAATGTGACGATTTGGGCATTGACAAAGTACTAATGCCATGAATCAAGCTGAATGTGCGGCAAAGCAAATGTTACTGTCATGCAGCTCTATACACTCTTTGTAATCCATGTTGTGTAGCGTGACATTTTTTAACCTTTCGACTAATAATGGTAGCTTTCGTAGGACTCCCGTAAAATCGTTTCGATTGCTTTCCTTG
>WRBD01000038.1 GCA_009779835.1 Defluviitaleaceae bacterium
CACTGTTTCCACAGCGTCTGCTACTGCTAAAACACAACAATGATGAATGAAACAATATAAATGCTACAGTAATTTCCATGAATTTTACTGTTGACATATTTCAAAAAAAGAGGTAGGAGGATTTGAGATAACAACTGTTTCTGAATTAAAAGTAAAACAGACGATTGCAACACCGGATGAATAAAGCATATACAGGAGGCAACAGTATGGGTTCTTGGGAGTATGTACAAAAGCTTGGCATGGGATGGAATTTAGGAAACACTTTGGACGCCTGTACAGTGGAAGGCAGTTCCCCGCTCGAGCAAGAAACGAAATGGGGTAATCCACTTACAACTAAAGCTATGATTACAATGGTAAAGAATGCGGGATTCGATATATTACGCATACCGGTTTCGTGGTATTCCCAAATGGACGAGAACTACGTGATTAATTCAGCGTGGTTGGCGCGCGTGAAAAAAGTAGTGGATTACGGTTATAACAGCGGTATGACAGTTATTATAAACATACATCACGACGACTGGCATTTTCCGGATGAGATGAATTACCACAAATCCAGCAAAATACTTAAAAAAATATGGACGCAGATTACCAAATTTTTTATCGAATATGATGAACGCTTGATATTTGAGGGTATGAACGAACCACGCAAAAAAGGAACCCCTCATGAATGGAATGGAGGCGATGTAGAGGGACGTCGCGTAGTGATGAAGTTAAATCAAGATTTTGTAGATACAGTGCGTGCCACAGAAGGAAACCAAATGCGGATGTTAATGGTTCCCACATATGCTGCCAGTGCCTATGAAATTGCTATGAGTGATTTTTCCATTCCGCAAGGAAAAAACCTTATAGTATCAATTCATGCATACGTTCCATATCCATTTGCTCTTGACCCGGATATGAGTAAAAAGTGGACAATTGAGCAACAGCAACCAATTAATTGTTTGTTTGAACTGATTGACCGGTATTTTTTGAGTAAAAACATACCGGTGATTATAGGGGAGTGCGGTGCACGAAGGAAAGGTGATAACGATATAGACCGTGCAGCTTGGGCTTCGTACTATACAGAGGTGGCAAGACAAAGGGGTGTGCCGTGTATATGGTGGGATTCCGGTTGCGTAGATAGTCAGGTAGAAAGGGAAGTCTTTGGTTTATTGAATCGCTATGAGCTTAGATGGGAATATCCAAGTATTGTAGCGGCATTTTTAGGCAAGAAACACTTGTGATTTTTACAAGTCCGAAAAATGGAGGTTTTTCCATGGATGAAGACCGAAAATTTTAAGGAGAGAAGGGATGAGTTATGGAAGGTAAAATTTATTGTGCGTTTTCCGGCACAGGTAAAACCATCGCAGATTCACATGGTTTAGTCGTTGACATTGAGCGATACTTTTATAAAAATGATATTTCTTGGGATAAAGTCGCAGATGTAGCAGTGCTTTTTGCAATGCTTGGCAGAAATGTTGCATTTGGCTCTGATATATTTGTAAGGGAAGCCCTTAAAAGTAAAAACATAAAATATACTGTAATTTATCCACACATTGATGATAAAGACGTATACAGGCAAAGGTATTTAGATCGCCCGTATGACAATGTCATAGAACATGCAGAAATAAAGTGCGGAGGTTGGTATGAATTTATGGCACAAAGCCTTGACAGCGAAGAAATCGTGATATTGCCAAAAGGCGGGTATCTCGCAGATTATCTAAGAGATGCTGAAAATATAATTCCTTATTAGAAACTAAAACAAGCTAAACGTTGCAAGATTGTTATTTCGTGGTATTTTGATGACCTTTAAATTGATAATCAAGATATGATAAGAGAGGGAGAGCACAGATGCAAGCAATAATCTTGGCCGCAGGATATGCAACCCGAATGTACCCCTTAACGGAAAATACTCCAAAGGCACTTCTTCCCCTATGCGGCAAACCGCTCATTGACTATATTATTGAGCAGTTAAACAATCTGTCTGATTTATAGACGATGGTACAACAAGCAACGAAAACCGTCGCGGCGCAGTAGATGATGTTTTTTTCGCAATAAAAGAAAATTCTATAAATGATGAAATATTAGTGCTTGCGGGTGATAATTATTTCACATACGACCTTCGTGAACAGCTTGAGGTTTTCCGAAAAACAGGTTGTGACACACTATGTGGTAAAGAATTAAACGAACCTGAAAAATTAAAAAATTTCGGAATTGCCGTTCTCGCGCCTGACGGAAAACTTCTTGATTTTGAGGAAAAACCGCAAAATCCAAAATCAAACATTGTGATTTACGCGGTATATTTTTTCCGCAAGGAAACCATCTCGTTATTTGAAAAATACCTAACGGAAGACAATAGTTCCGACAACATCGGCTCTTTTCCGCAATGGATTTATAATTTCTGTGATATATACATATATAAAATGAACGGTGAATGTTATGATATAGGTACAATCGAAATATACAATGAAATGAATAAATGATATTGCTGTTTTAGTGTTTTAGACTGCTACTCACGAAGCCGCTATTTTAGCCCCTTCGCAAAAGGGTAGCAGTCGCATTAAAACGGCTTGTTTACTGGGGTAGAGGCAAATATCACGTTACCAGCAAGTCTAAAACAGCAATAGAGCCCAATTTGCCTACGCGGGACAAATGCGACAATCCCTTTGCCGATTGCAGCGAAGCAACATTGTACAATTACGGATATTTGGCATATCGGCATATGTGGCGTGATCTTGGCATGGAGGGTTGCTTGGAAGAAGCCCAACATGGCACGAAAATTGAGTATTCGTTACCTGAAACCACGTTTGTGATGGCATTGCAGCACTTGCTTGAACCAATGAGCAAATATGCGACTTGCGAGAATCAAGCCCGATATTTTCATATGCCGGAAATACCATTGCACCAAATGTATAGGGCATTGAACCGATTAAGCGACCAAAAAGAAGAAATCGAATTCAGCTTGTTTGAGTACAATTACGTTCGTTTGAACAAGACTGTTGACGTGGTTTTTTATGACGCAACCACGATTCATTTTGAAAGCGTAAATGCGGATGAATTACGCGAGTTTGGGTTCAGTAAAAACGGAAAATCTAATGAAGTTCAAGTTGTTTTGGGTATGATTATTGACTCAGACGGAATGCCCGTGGGGTACGAATTATTCAAAGGTAACACATTTGAGGGCAATACACTTCTAAAAACCCTTGAAAAAATCAAACACCGCTTTCGCATCAGCCGGGTAATAATCGTTGCAGACCGGGAGCTTAATCGAAAGCTCAATCTAAAGCAAATCAAAGATGCCGGTTATGGATACATCATGGCTGCGAAAATCAAAGGCTCGGCCGCGAAGTTACAGGAAAAAATCTTCGACGAAGACGGTTTTGTCGATGTTCACGACAAAGAAGGCAAGCTCCAACTTCGCTAAAAAATCATGGAGCATGAGAATATTTTTACTGATGAAGACAACGCCGTATTTATTTACGATACATAATAACCAAACATAAATAATTTAGAAAGCCGCCTATGGAAACCAATATTTCCACAAGCGGCTTTCTGTTTTTGTAAAACTACTCCGGATTCACCAATGTCTTTCTTTTATTGCCTATGCATGTCATAAATTTCCTGTGCGGTGGCTATCGCTGCGTAAAAATCTGCTAATACATCCGTGGTTGCCCAGTATTGGGTGGGCGGTACGTCGTTGCCGTGTTCGCTGGGAACGGTTTCATCATAACGCGCTTGGGCGTATTCGATAAGTCCGCGAAGGCTTAATAAAACCGGCACCCAATCCTCGATATAAATTTCAACTGTGCCAATGTTTCCGCCCGGCGGAACAGTTGACATATTAAGGGGTATTTCGTTCAGCATGAAAACATCGGGCGCAAGGGCTCCTCCCGGGCGGCTTTCAAAAGTCAGCCTGATTGGGTCGGTTTCGCCTGATTGGGTGGTTCCGTCTACGCGCAACGTCAAAGTAATAAGAGGTGTATCGGCAACGGAAAAACCTGTTTCGTGTCCCCAAGCAAAAATTATCTCGTCGGTTAATGTTTGAGAAAGATTTATTTCTCCCGCTTCCCCAACCGGAATCTCATTTGCTAAAGAACTTACATACAAACCGTTCCGCAGCAACGGGTTATGAAGCTGCACCTCGATAATTTCAAGCCCCGTCGGAATAGCTATACGCATTGCGCCGTTGGTAAAGCCGGGATTTTCGGAAATTGAAAGGGTGAGTTCAAATGTATCGTCGAATTTCAAAACTTCAGTTGGCAAAGCCGAAGCGATTATAACTGTGTTCGGCAGGTTATCGCCCGGGCGGCTGATATGCACATTTCCGATATCTCCACCGTTCTCAAGCACAATGTTTAATTCGTTTTCGTCGTAGTCTCTGAACGGGTCGGGAACTCCCGCGGCGTTATGCATCGACACCGTAATATTCCCGGTCGCGCCGGATTCCGCATGGCTTTGCACTCTTACATAAAACGTAACCAATTGCAGGTTTGGTTTATAAATGTTCTCCGTTCTTCCGCCCCACGCCGCAAAAATATTTCCAGTTGTGGGAAAAATTTCCGGGCCTACGGTGAAACCCTCTTCTAGCATTTCACTTGTTTCAACACGCGTTACCTCAAGCCCGTTCGGTAATGAAAGCCGAATTGTACCACCCGCAAAGCCGGTGTTGCCGTTCATATACAAACTAAGCTGAAACTCATGACCAGGCGCGATTGCCCCTTCGGGCAATCCCCATGCGGTTATTAACATCTCTGAGGGATATACGACATTTACCTCGCCGAAAGCAGGCAGGACAATTCCCAACGGCGTACCGTTGAGACAGCTGAATGGGTCGGGGTCGCCGGCGGCATTTGTAAATGACATCGTGAATGTCGTTAAGCCCTCGGGGGCATCAGGCAAAATACGAATGGTGTAGGAAAGAAGATTTTCGTTTTCTATCGTATAGTTTGCGGCACGTCCCCAACCTACGGTAATTCTATCGCGTACAGGAGCGGAAAGCGTACCTTGAAACGAATTCCAACCGGGCGGGCCTACTATGCCGTTTATCAAATCAGGATGCCCGACTTCAATGGCAATAACCTCAAACCCTTGCGGAATGTTAAGGGTTATAGCGCCGCTTGCAAAGCCCGTGTTTTCATTAAGCTCAACAGATAACGTGAAAGTTTCGCCCGGCATAAAAGAAGTATTCTCGGGCGAGACGACAACCATGCTTGGAGCCGCCTGTGTCGTCAATGCGAATAGCCCCGCGCCCGCCGGCAACAAAGTGCCGAGCGCGATTATCATCGCAACTAGCAACGATAGGATTTTTCTGTTTTTACGTTTCACGTTTCACCTCCGCTATTCTGCCAAAGTGACGTTGTGACCTGCCAAATATCTTGCTAAAAGCGTTGCATCCGCCGTTGTGATAACGCCGTCACCGTTTACGTCGGCAGCCCATGTGTTTATGGTTACATTATGCCCCACAACGTAGCGCATAATCAGCGTAACGTCTGCCATTGTGATAAAGCCATCGCCGTTTACGTCACCGCGCTTGGGTTCTGCAGCGAATCTGCTTATCCATTTCCATGTTTCGGGGGCAGTGCGTAGATTGCGCAAATGCTCCCATAACTCTTCCGATTCAAGGTCTTCATCATCGTGATGCCACGTACCTTCCCACGGCGGAATTCCCACAAGGGAGTTTTCGCCGATTACCGTAAAACCGTTGCCGAAGGTAATGGTATGAAGCGCGGAAGTCCCTGCGAAAATGAAGTCCATGTTTTCAACCGAAGATGTACTCCATCCGGTTAAATCGAGTTCTGTAAGCGAAGAAAGCCCCGCAAACATTTGTGTCATATACTTCACATGCGTTGTGATTCTGCCGGATAAATCTAATTCGTGCAGATTACTTGAACCCCAGAACATACGCGTCATGTCTTCAGCTATTGATGTGTTAAGGAGGTGAAGGCCTTCTATTTTTTCAAGATTGGGGAAATGTGCGAAAAACGCGCGTAAGTTTTCATCGGCGGCTATCGGCCCCGTTATTCTTATTGATTGAACGCGCCATCTCATTCCCGCAAGAGGCATCCAGTGGTCTTGCAAAGTGTCGCCGCCAATCATCGGAAGAACAAGCGAGTTTGTTGTGCCTGATGTTCCGGGCCCGATAACAAGTTCAGTGTAATTTTGACCCTCAACACGGGCGGGAAGGCTCCAAGTTGCAGTGCCTGTGCCTAATGTTCCCGTTGAAAGAAGCAACGCGTTCCAAACCCATGTTTGCGAACCTGTGCGCGGTACGCTTAACGCGTTCCATAAGTTAAACGATGTGTAAACGTCATCCACATCAAGGCTGCGCCAAACATTATCCCAACCCCACGGTACTGCTGGCAAAGAGTTGCTTCCTACAGGAATGAATTTCTCTCCAAAAGTAATGCGGCGTAAATTTATAGCATCTGTGAACATTTGCGACATAGTTATTACGTTTTCGGTGTTCCAACCGTTCAAGTTAAGAGTGGTAAGAGACGAAGGCACATCCCACACAGTATTGCGAAACATTTGCGACATATCCGTAACATTTTCGGTATTCCACGAACTTAAATCCAAAGACGTAAGGCTTGGCGAATTCATAAACATCCGCGACATATCAACGGCGTTTTCGGTGTCGATATGGTGAAGCCCGACAATTTGATAAAGATTTAAGAATCCGGAGAACATATCGCTGATGTTTTCGCCCGCTGTTACCGGCCCAATGAAAACTATGCGTGTAACTTGTTCACGGACAAGAGATGAATTACTCATCCAATGTGTGCCGTTGATTGTGAAAACTTCGCCTTCGCCGACGGTAAGAATACCTGTGTCTTCGGCAAGGAACCAGAACGCGCTGCCCAGCATTCCTGTGTTCGGCCCGGTCCACACCCATGTTTGCGTGTTTGAACGAGTTTCATTTAAATGCTCCCAAAGCCCCGGCGAATTAAATACGGGTGTACGGAAATTATCTTCCGCGTCTAAATGGCGCCATACACCTTGACCTAAAGGCACAGAGGATAAACCGTTTTCGCCGTGCGTTACAAAGTTCGGGCCGAAAATTATTCCGCGTAACGAGTTTGTTCCGAGGAACATACCTGTCATTTCTTTTATATTGGTAGTATCCCAAGCGTGCAAATCCAAGTACGTCAAATTTGAAAGCCCCACAAACATATAATTCATTGTTTCCGTGCCTTCGATATTCAAATATTCCAGCCCGCGTATAACCGCAAGGTTGGGGAACTGCACAAAGAACGCGTCAAGATTGGTTCCCGCCGTTACGGGCTCGGTAAATATGATTTGCCGTACCATGCTGCGCATATCAGCATCGGGCATCCAGTGCATGTCTGTTCTTGAAGTGTTCGTGTTCTGTGTGTTTGTAATGCCGCCTTCGATTGTAACAATGCCTTCGCCCGGTTCAAGTACCCACGGTGCACCGCCTGCGCCAAGCGTGCCGTGTAAGCTCAAGCCGCGCCATGCGAAATGTAAATCCGTCGTACGCGCGGTACGCAAGCTTTCCCATATTGCCGCGGCTGTTAAGGTTTGGTCGGTTACGGTATTGCGCCATAAGCCGTTCCATTGCGGCGCGACTTCAGGAAGGGAATTTCCGCCGACCGTTACAAAGTTTTGCCCGAAAGTTATCATGCGCATATTTCTAAGGCCCGCGAACATAAACGACATATCAACTACTCTTGATGTGTCCCAATTGGATAATACAAGAGCGGTAAGCCCCGTTGCGTCTTCAAACATTTGCGTCATAAGAAGCACGTTTGACGTATTCCAATCGGAAACATCAAGAAGTGTTAGCCTGCTCACGCCATAGAACATACGTGTCATGTCCTCTGTTTTTGATGTGTCGAGATAGTGCAGGCCGTCTATAAATTGCAAATTCGGGAAATGCGCGAAGAACGCACGCAGATTTGTCCCGGCCTCAACGGGCTCGGTAAATACGATGCGTGTAACCCCGGCGCGCATTGACGGGTTCGGCATCCAGTGACGCGTAGTATTAATGCCGGAGATGGCGTTGTTTGTATTGGTTATTCCCGCGCGGATTGTTACGATGCTTCCCGCCGGATTGCCTCCGCCCGCTTCGTTCAAAGACCACTCTGCGCCGCCGCGCCCTAACGTTCTTGGCAGATTTATGCACCACGTCCATGTTTGCGCTTCGTCACGCGGTGTTGACATATGCACCCACAAATTCGCGGAGGTAAACGCATCATCGGAATCATTACTGCGCCACATTCCGCCGTTCGCAAGAGTCACCATGGGCAGTGAGTTCGAACCAATGGTTACAAAATCTTCACCGAAAGTAATGCTTTCAAGTGCCGTTGTACCGCTGAACATATTTAACATACTTGTTACGTTTGATGTGTCCCAGCAGGATAAATCCAGCGAAACAAGGCTGTTTGCGCCGCTGAATAAATTATTCATGTTTTCCACGGTGGAAACGTCCAATAAATCAAGATTATTGATTTCAGTAAGGTTCGGTAAAGACGAGAACAGATTGGATGCGTTGGCTGTAACCGCTATCGAAGAGGTAAAGTTAATTGTAACAACCGCATCGCGCACTTCAAACGACGGTATCCAAAACGCGCCGTTGGTGTTCGAGATTCCACCTTCAATGGTAACAACGCCGTCTCTGAAAAACCACGGTGCGCCGCCCATGCCCAACGTTCCCGAAGTAGCCCCGCGCCATGTCCATAGGTCGCCTCCGCCGGTTCCCAAGTGCGCCCACAACTGCGCGGATGTTAATAAAGTTGCATCAGTTGAATGTTGGGCATCATTGTTAAGCCATACTCCGCCTTGAACAGCGGGTACAGCCGGAATGGAATTCGCACCTATTGCCGTAAATTCCGTACCAAACTGAATCGCACTCAAATTGTTTGTACCTGTGAACATATTTGCCATGCTTTGTACATTGGAAGTGTTCCAACTTGATAAATCAAGCGAAGTTATTCCTGACGCGTTTTGGAACATACTTGACATATTGGTTACCGCGCTTGTATCCATTAAATAAAGCGCGCTTATCGTGGTTAAGTTGGGGAAGTGCATAAATAACGCAGACACGTTTGTTCCCGCTGTTACAGGCGCGGTAAATGCAATTTCATTTACTTGCCCGCGCACAAATGCATTTGGCACCCATTGCTCGCCATTTGTGTTGGTTATACCGCCTTCTATTGTAACGATGCCTGTATCGGGGTTAAATGTCCACGGTGCGCCGCCATAACCTAATGTTCCTCTGTGCAAATCGGGAAGATGCGTTCCGAACCATGCCCAGATTTCTGCGGCGGTGCGCGTTGTTTGTCGCAAATTCACTGTCCAAAGTTCCGTTGTTGAAATAATGTCTTCGTTAATTACATTGCGCCAAAAATTTTCGGGGCGAAGTGAATTTTCCCCAACGGACACAAAATTTGGCCCGAAGATGACTCTGTTAAGATTCCTTGCGTCCGCGAACATATTTGTCATGTTCGTTACGCTTCTTGTATCCCAGTTGGAGATATCTAAAATTTCAAGGCTTGACGCGCCCCGGAACATTCCGGACATATCTGTTGCGTCGGAAACATCCAAAAGGCTTAGACCGTTTATTAAAACAACATTCGGGAAATGCGCGAAAAGCGCGCGTAAATTTGTTCCCGCTTCAACCGGTTCCGTAAAAATTATTTGAGTAACGCGATTACGCATTGCGAAATCGGGCATCCAGTGGCTTGACGTTTCCGAAGGCCACAGGGCGTTATTTGTGTTTGTAACACCACCGCCGATTACAACAAGCCCCACCGACGGGAAAAATTCCCACGGTGCGCCATCTGCGCCCAGTGTACCTTTTTCTTGTGCATTAATGTTAACCAGCGAACCCCATAACCACACCTGCACCGTGTCTCTTGATTCACGCAAGTGACTATTCCAAAGATTTGCCGATGTGTAGGTGTAAAACGAATTATCAAATACATGACGCCACACGCCACCGTTAACCGGAAGTACGTTGGGAATGGAATTATCGCCCACGCTTACAAAATCCGCACCGAAAGTAATTTGCCGCAATGCTATTGTATTTGTGAACATTCCTGTCATATTTGTCGCGTTTTCTGTGTTCCAGCCCGTGAGGTTAAGCTCAGTAAGACTGTTTGCACCGCTGAACATATGAGACATATTCGTTGCTGCGCTTACATCAAGATGATGAATTCCCGTTATTTCTTCAAGGTTCGGGAAGCCCGCGAAAAACGCCGTTAAGTTTTGCCCCGCCGTAACAGGCGCGATAAACTCGATTCGCGTAACTTGCTCGCGGAGAGCAGGGTTAATCAACCAATGCTGTAAGGTGGTGTTAAAATTATTTGTTACGTTATTTGTATTTGTAATTCCGCCTTCGATTGTTACAATGCCGTCTTCAAAAGTCCACGACGCGCCGCCGTCACCCAAAGTGCCGTAATCGCGCCCCAAAACAAGACCGCTCCACAGCCATTCCTGAGTGGAGGCACGCGGCGTTTGCAAATGCGTCCACAAATTAAATGAAGTCATACGCTCACTCAACTGAACGTTAAACCAGTCTCCGCCGTTTACGGTGGTAACGCCAGGCAGTGAATTTGTGCCTGCGGCAACGAAATTCGGACCGAAGGTTATACGGCTTAAAGCCGTTGTGCTTGAAAACATTCCCGCCATACTTGCTACGCTTGCAGTATTCCAGCCGGATAGGTCAAGAGTGGTGATTCTGTTTAAACCGCTGAACATATTTGACATATCGGTTACTGTTGACACGTTTAAATGATTCAGCCCGTTTATGGTTTCAAGATTTGTGAAGAATCTGAAGAAGTTCGCCAAATCTTCTCCCGCCGTAACAGGCGCGGTAAATCTTATTTCTCTTACATCAGCGCGCAAAGTTGAGGGCATCCAGTGAGTGCTTCCCCAGGCATCGTTGGTTGTGTTTGTAATGCCGCCTTGTACTGTGACAACTCCCGTTTCGCGATTTAGCTGCCAAATCGCACCGCCAAACCCTAATGCTCCCGCATTAGGCATACCGAACCATTCCCATGTTTCGGCAGATTCACGTACTGTAGAAAGATGCGACCACAGTTCCGCCGATGTGCGCACAAAGTTTGTTCCCGCCAAACGCCATAATCCGCTGCTTTCCGCAGGAGGAGGAAGCAAAGAGTTCGAGCCTGTTGCGAGGAAATCCGCACCGAAAGTTATGCTGTGCATTGTAGTTGTCCCGCTGAACATCCACGACATATTTGTTACGTTTGCGGTGTTCCAGCCGGAGAGGTCAAGCGATTTAAGATTGCTTGCGCCGTTAAACATATTCGACATATTGGTTGTTGCGGATACATTTAAATTGTGCAAGCCATTTATTGCTTCAATGTTTTCTAAGGAATTAAAGAAATTCGAAAGATTTGCTCCCGCTGTTACAGGCGCAATAAATTCGATTTCTTTTACATAGCTGCGCAGATTTGCTGGAATCCATTGCGAGCCGGTTGTGTTTGTTACGCCGCCGTAAACAGTTACAACTCCGCTTTCGCGGTTAAGCCGCCATAACGCGCCGCCTGCTCCCAATGTCCCCGCGTCGGGAACATTTAACCATTCCCATGTTTCGGTGTTATTGCGTGGGTTTTGAATACGTGTCCACAATTCCGCGGGCGTTAATACATTGTTTGTTCCCGCCAAACGCCATAATCCGCTGCTTATCGCGGGGTTAGGAGTAAATAGAGAATTCGCCGCGCTTGTGGACGCGATGAAATCCGGCCCGATGGTTAAACTTTGCATAGTTGATGTTCCCGAGAACATATCCGTCATATTTGTCACGTTTTCGGTGTTCCAGCTTGACAAATTAAGCGCGCTCAAACTACCCGCGTTGTTGAACATATTTGACATATTCGCGGCGGCGGAAACGTCAAGATGATTAAGTCCGGTTATAGTTTGAAGGTTCGGGAAATGCATAAAGAATGCAGAAAGATTTTCTCCTGCCGTTACAGGTGCGGTAAATACTATTGATGTTACGCTGTTGCGCATATTGGAATCGGGCATCCAGTGAAGCGTAGTTGTAGCAGGGGACACGGCATTGGCTGTGTTGGTGACACCACCGTTAATGGTAACGGTGTCGTCATTCAATGTCCAAGTCGCACCACCTATGCCTAATGTGCCTTCTTCCACGCCCAGTAAAAGATCGCTCCACATCCATGTTTCTGTTCCCGCGCGCGGAGGAGTGGGTGTTTCCGCAGCCAAACGCGCCCACAGGTTATTCGAAGTTTGAGGTGCAATCGCAACATTCGGGCTTAACCAATTGCCGCCGAAATCCGCAGGCGGATTGGGAATGGAATTCCAGCCCGATATTGTGCGGAAATTTTGACCAAAGGTAATTTGACGCAGTGCGTTTGCGTTAGCGAACATACTCTGCATATTTGTGCCGACTGTTCCGACAATTTGCCGTGTATCCCAGTTGGTCAAATTAAGGGTACGCAGGCTTTGCATATCGTTGAAAATATTTGCCATATCTGTCACGCCCGAGGTGTTCCAGCCGGACAAATTCAACGTTTCAAGACCTCTTGCGCCGTGGAACATACTTTGCAAATTCGTTACGCCGGACGTAACAAAATTTGCGGGCAATATAAGTTGAGTTAAGCTGTGCGTACCCGCAAACATACTTGCCATGTTCGTTACATTTTCGGTGTTCCAGCTTGACAAATTAAGCGATGTTAAACTGTTCGCACCGTCGAACATATTTTGCATATTTTCAGCATCATCAGTGATTAGGAAGCTAATTCCGGATATTGTTTCAAGATTCGGAAAATGTCTGAAAAACGCGACTAAATTTTCATTTGCGTATACATTGGCAGTGAAAACAATTTCTGTAACCTGTGCGCGCATTGCGACGCTTGGCATCCAGTGTTCGGCGTTGGTTGCGGCGGAGGCGGTTGCGGAATTAAATGTATTTGTTACACCGCCGGAAATTGTAACAATACCGGTTTCGTCTTCGTCGTTATAAACAAAAGTCCACGGTGCGCCGCCCACGCCCAAGGCTCCTTCATTTTGTTCAAGCAAAAGCCCGCTCCACATCCATGTTTCCGTCATATCGCGAACGGTTCCCAAACGTGTCCACAGTTGCCACGATTGCTGTACACCAATGGCGGCTTCCGCGCTAATCCAGTTACTGCCGAATGCCGCCGGAGGGGTTGGTAAAGACGACGTACTTACGGCGCGGAAATCCGACCCGAAAGTTATACGACTAAGAGCGTTTGTACTTGCGAACATACTTGTCATGTTTGTTACGTTCTCGGTATTCCAGCCGGAAAAATTAAGTTGCTGGATACCGGTTGCGTTTTGGAACATACCTTGCATATTCGTTACATTTTCAACATTCCAGCCGGCTATATTCAATGTTGTTAAGTTGGGCAAGTTGGAAAACACATTTTGCATATTCGTAATGTTTGAAGTGTCCCAGCTTGACAAGTCAAGCTGGGTAATATTGTTCGAGACAGCGGTGCTGACGCCCGCGAACATATTTTGTATGGTTTCGGTATTTTCCAGATTCAAATGATGAATATTTTCTATGGTTTCAAGGTTCGGGAAATGCATAAAGAATGCTTCTAAATTTGTTCCGGCTATTACAGGCGCGGTAAACCGGATTGTTTTTACCGTAGCACGCCTATCCGCGCCGGGCATCCAGTGCCACCCGGTGGTACCGCTTGTGTTGGCTGTGTTGGTAATTCCCGCACCGATTTGAACAATATCTGTTCTATTATCGCCATCGTAAACAAAATGCCACGGCGCACCTCCCGGTCCCATTGTGCCGTTCGGCTCTGCAAAAACAATGCTGCTCCAAATCCATGTTTCAACAGATGCGCGGGGAATCGTTTGTGCGGCTGTCCCTAAACGCGTCCACAATGTACCCGAAGCTTGTTGCGCAAGATGCACCTGAGGGCTGATCCAATTGCCACCGGGTGCCGCTGTTGAAAGTGAGCTTGAGCCTACGGAGCGGAAGTCATATCCGAAGGTAATGCGCGACAAAGCATTTACGCCCGAGAACATTCCCGTCATATCGGTTACGTTCCGCGTGTTCCAGTTGGAAAAATTAAGTTGTGTAATCAAAGTTAATCCGTTAAACATATTTGACATATTGGTTGTTGCGGCGGTGTTCAAGTAATTTAATCCGTTTATTTCTTTAAGGTTCGGGAAGAACCTAAAGAAATTCGATAAATTTTCCCCGGCAGCTACATTTACGGTAAAAACTATTTCCGTAACACGGCTACGCATTGAGGAAGCGGGCATCCAGTGTCCCATATTGGTAGCGGCGGCTTCGCTTGCGGCATTGACTGTGTTGGTGGTGCCGCCCAAAATTGTTACAACGCCTGTTTCCGGGTTAAATTGCCACTGCGCGCCGCCCGCACCCAAAGTTCCTCTGTTTACTTCGCTTGCCCAGCTCCATGTTTCAGCGGCGGCTTGCGTTGTAATAAAGCGCGACCATAATTGAGAAGATTCCAAAACGGCAAGCGTTGCTTCGTTGCGCCACACCGTGCCGTTGGGTGCGGTTACGGCAAGAATGGAATTCCCGCCCGTGGTTTCAAAATTTGTGCCAAAGGTAATTCTTCTCAAATTTGTTGTACCGGTGAACATATTGTCCATTGTGGCGGCGTTTAGGGTGTTCATGCCGGAGAGGTTAAGCTCGCGGAGTTGACTTAAACCATTGAACAAACTTGTCATGTTGGTTGTGACTGCGGTGTTTAAATTATTCAAATTGCGAATTTGTTGAAGGTTGGGGAAATGCATAAAGAACGCTGTCAGGTTTGCGCCCGCCGTTACTTCTTCGGCAATAT
The DNA here is from genome assembly GCA_009779835.1 of Defluviitaleaceae bacterium. Taxonomy (GTDB): domain Bacteria; phylum Bacillota; class Clostridia; order Lachnospirales; family WQUN01; genus WQVC01. The sequence continues at coordinate 14,775 of WRBD01000038.1, forward strand.
TAATATAGCGCACTTGGCTTCGCATTGCCGGGCTAATCATCCAGTGAGTTCCGGCTACGACTGTATTAACCATATTTATCGCACCGGCGGATATCGTAACAACGCCCGTGTTTTCGTCAAACGACCACGGTGCGCCGCCTTCTCCCAAAGTTCCCGTTACAGTTCGTTCCGACCATGTCCATGTTTCCGTTGCTGTGCGTTCTGTTCGCAAGTGTAGCCACAAATCGGCAGACGTTACCGGAGACGCGGCAGAGCCTGTCAATTGCCATGTCCCCTGCGCGGGCGAACCGACAGGACCGCCATGCGAAACGTCAACATTGGGAATAGAATTTGCGTGCGACGTTCCCGGGCGGAAGTTCGCCCCGAAAGTAATACTGCGCAAAGCGGTTGTGCCTGCAAACATACTTGCCATATTTGCGGCAGGAGCCGCAATGCTTGCCGTTGACCACGATGACAAGTCCAGCGATGTAAGGCTGTTTGCGTCTTGGAACATGCTTGCCATAGTTGTCGCGGCAGATACATTAAAATTATTTAATCCGCTTATTGTTTCAAGATTAGGGAAGAATCTGAAAAAGTTTGCCAAATTTGTTCCGGCTGTTACCGCTTCGGTAAATTCGATTCTTCTTACCAGCCCGCGCATGGTTTGGTCCGGCATCCAGTGTACGCCCGTTGCCGATGTGGCGTTGTTTGTGTTGGTAACGCCCGCACTGATAGTAACTGTTCCGGTTCCGGCGTTAAAAGTCCACGGTGCGCCACCGATTCCCAAATATCCATATTCTTTTTCAAGAAAATTATTTCCCCACATCCATGTTTCCGCGGCTGTTCGGGTGGAACTTGCCATACGTGTCCATAACTGGGCGTTGGTTTGGGTTCCTTCAAAAGAAAAACTGCGCCAGTTTTGCGCGGTGGGATTAGGCGCGGGCAAAGACGTTGTTCCCTGCGCAACAAAATCCTGCCCGAAAGTAACTTCGCGCAATAAGGTCATTCCCCTGAACATATTTTCCATACCCGTTACCGTTCTTGTATTCAGGTGTGTCAAGTCTAACGACCTTATACTTGCCGCGCCGTCAAACATAAACGACATTGTAATTGCCGCAGATGTATCGAAATGGCTCATGCCGCGAATAACTTCAAGATTCGGAAATCCTCTGAAAAATGCGTTAAGATTTACGCCCGACGTTACCGCAGCCGTAAATACTATTTCCGTCACTTGTTCACGCATGGCGGCATCCGGCATCCAGTGGTTCGTAATCACTGCGTCGGTACTGATGTTTGTGGAAGTTGTTCCGCCCGATATTGTTACAATACCTGTTTCAGCGTTTAGCGCCCACGGCGCGCCGCCCGTTCCCAATGTACCCGTATTTTCCTCCGAAAAGATTTGAACTTCGGGTTCTTCTTCAGGTTCTTCTGCTTCGTATTCTTCTTGCTCTAACGGGTATTCGTCTTCATTAGAAGAAATATCGCATATAATTTCTTCGGTTTCATATGAAAGTAAAATTTCCTCCACTTCTTCCGTAAAAAAAAGTTCCTCTTCTGCCAACACCGGTATATTTACCGTTGACAAAAAAAGAACCACAGCAAGAAACAACGCAAGCGGGCGTTGGTTTCTCAATCTAAGTATTTGGCGCGAATGTTTAGCCACCAAAATCCCTCCCTATTTAATTTTTCCAGTTACTTTATACCATCAAATAAAACCTAATGTCAATGGACGGGGTGCATATTTTGTTTAATCTTTAAACTTTTTGTTGAAAATCGGGAATACGATCCTACTCGATTACGGGGCTACAATAAAGAAGGGACGGTTTGCGCCGTCTCTTTGCTAAAAGAGAGAATTATTTCAGCCAGAAGTAATAAGCACTGTGTTTGTTACCTCATTATTAATACCATCCTTAAATTTATTTCAACGGCAGGGGATTTTACATATTTTTTACTGACTTCCCTCCTCAAATTTTTTTAAAATCTCCCTGCTGATGATGTAAAAATCATAACAGGGAGTTTTGTTTATATCGTATCATAAGAAATGTGTCAAAGTTGTATGATGATTCTTACGCAAAAATCCCCCCACTTTCCATCAACATGGCAGTCAGGGGATTTCAATTTCATTCAAGTCCTGTCTCTTTTAAAGCGTTCTCCCAAGATCCAAACCTTTGGGCTACGGTAATAATATTGAATTTACCTAAGTTTTTATATTCGGTCTTTGATAGGGTGTTTTTCATCAATGTGTCCGCAACTGATTTTATATCAGCTAATAAATCATCTGTTTTAATCTTGTATGATGAGCTTCTCTTGGAGACATGGAGATTTGCAACTTCTAAGACGTTACGCCAACTTCCGAATCTGCGGGAAAGAGTGTCACTGTTATATTTACCATATTTACCGTATTCGTCGTATGTCACAGTATTCTTATTTAATTTTTTCGCTACGGCTTGCAAGTCGTCTATTATATCTTGCTCCTCGATTTTACTTACGCTTTTTTGAAGATTCGCTTTTTTTACGGCTTCGCTCCATTGCTTAAATCTTTTTTGCACACTCCACTCGGTATATTTGCCGTGTTTTCTGTATTCTCTAATGGATAAGGTATTTTTGTTCAATTTTTCCGCTACAGATTTTATATCCGCTAATATTTCTTGTTCTGAAATATCAGATGGAATTCCGGCCGGTTGAAGATTTGCTTTTTTTAAGGCATCGCTCCATTGCTTAAACCTTTTTCTCACAAGATATACGCTATATTGACCGTGTTTTTTGTATTCTTTTCTGGATAATATGTTTTTATTTAGCTTTTTAGAAACGGATTGAATATCCGTTAATATGTCATTATCGGAAATCTTATCGGACACGGTTTGTTGGACTGATTCCAAATTAGCAGCCGTTAATGCGTTATACCAGCCGTTTAGTCTACCGCAAATGGTATTTATGCTATGTTTGCCATATTCATTATATTCAGATTGCACCAAGGTATTTTTATTTAGCTTTCTCGCTACGGATTGTAAATCGGCTATCAATTCTTGCGCAGTGACTTTATAAGACTCTTCATTTATATTTATTTGAAGATTTGCCTTTTCGATTGCGTCGTTCCATTTTTTAAACCTTGTGCGCACGTTCCAATGGGTATACGTACCGTGTTTTGTATATTCCATAATGGATAATGAATTTTTATTTAATTTTTCCGCCACGGATTTTATGTCTGCTAATATTTCTTCCGCTGAAACGGCGTTATATGATTTTTGGGCGGTTTGAAGATTTGCCGCTTCTAAAGCAAGGTTCCATCTTTTAAAATGCTTTATTACAAGGCTTTGACTATATTTTCCATGTTCTTTATATTTGGATGAAGATACCATTCTGCTATTTATTATTTCCGAAACGTATTGAATATCCGATAATATTTCATGCGCTGTGACTCTTATTCTTGGAGCCGATATTCTGGTTTTTTTGGCTTTTTTGGATTTTTTAACTTTTTTGGTTTTTCTTCTTGGTTTTTTGAGTTTCGCGTTTTTTCTGACTTTTTCCCAATTCCCGAATCTATTGAGAACACTATTTATATTATATTTTCCGTATTTCACGTATTCTGTGCTTGTCAAGGTATTTTGATTCAGTTCATTCACTATTGATTGGATATCAGCTAAGATTTTTTCCTTTGAGACAAAGCGCAATTCGTTGTATGTTTGAAGACCTGCTTTTTTCAAAGCTTTATTCCATGTATCAAATTTACTAATTACATCGTACGGGCTGTATTCGCCGTACTCTTTGTACTCACTAAGCTTAATAGTATTTTTATTCAGCTTTTTTGAAATGGATTGTATATCAGTTAAAATTAGATTTAAGATATCATTTTTTGAAATCATATATATCCATCCTTTACTGTAACTTCCTTTTGCCTGTTTTCTATTTATCAGATTGATACGCACATTATGCCACAGTTTTACAAAAAATACAAAATGCATTATATATTTCGCCATAATCCGCCGTTGGCAGGGTCAAAGTACATGTACCCTTCGAGTGTCATTGGGTTATAATTTGTTTTGCCTTTTTGAAAAATATGTATTGACATATTGCACGCAATGGGGCATAGCGTATTTGCAACGAACGAACATACGTTTTGTGCCATGAACGAGTTTTGCCAACTCTTACAATAGTTTTCAGGTAAAAGGGGCTGTAACGAAATTGGAAAATCCAATTGAGCTACAGCCCATTATTACATTTTATGGTAAAGCCAGGCAGTATGGAGGTTGCTTTGGGGGGTTGATGTGGCAATATTTTTTAATCAGGCTATTCGTATCTGTGGAAACTGTGGAAAAAAGACACGCAAAAAAGCCCCTCAGGGGGAGTTTCTTGAAATTTTCAGGCTCAACCGTTTAGGCGGCTTTTGCTTCTTCCTTTAAGGGATTCAAGATGCAACCAATACGGCTGTTTTGTGTGACTGGTAAACTAAAATGGTCGCGAAATGGCAAACAAAAATCCCTACTTTCCAAAAAACAAAAATCTATCGACTGTGATAATCTTTGAAGCTAAAAAAGACACAGGAGGTAAGATGTGA
>WRBD01000039.1 GCA_009779835.1 Defluviitaleaceae bacterium
CTGTTTTTTTTACAACGGCAATGCCCCTTAATGCGTTAAACCTGCTTTTTTCTTTTTGTTTTTTTATTCGCACATTCGAGTTCGGCAGTTAGCCTTTTTTCATAGAACGGTTTACACTACCCCTATATCTTCAACCAGTGACATCACAGGATACATTTCATTATAATGTTTATGAATAAACATTGCACTTTTTTGTTTGAATAATTTTTCGGCGGCGCGGTCGGCGATGGGTGTAATCAATTGCTCGTGTGCGCATTGGAAGCCGGTTATATCGGGAATAATATTTTCGCCGTCAAGACGCATACTACCATAAGCGTAATTGCAACGCGGGAGAATTGCGCATTCGCGGCACTGCGATGGAATTTCGTCGCCTTTTTCAAATAAGTAGTTTTGCTTTTCGGTGTCGATTCCGTTGAAAACATCACCGATTTGGAAAAATTCTTCGTTCAAGTACCGCGAACCGAGATAAATTTTTCCGTCAGGCGCAATGGAAGGTTGATTTTTCGACATCAACTTTCTGTCGGAATGATATTTTTCGCCTTTCAGATGTGATAGGATTTTCACGTCGATAGCCGAAAGATAAATTTTTTCTTCCGCTTTCGTTAGACGAACATACATATCTGCAATTTTTTCATATTCACTTTCCAGAACGGCAAGAAGCTCCTTTGTCCAAGTCGCGGCAGGGTCGTAATTCATATTTATTGTGATGTACTTGAAGCCGCGACGATACAAAAATTTTACTATTTTTGACGCTTTATGAACCGTGGTCGGGTCAACTACGCTCATTCCCACGGCGTAGGGCTGGTATTTTAACAATAACGGAATTTTTTCATCAAGCACGGCGGCTGTTCCTTCGCCGTCGTGAAAAACACGGCATTCATCCTGCACCGGCCCGTCGTGCGAAAACCCGATTGTTAAATTTATTTTTTGCGAAAATTTTAAAAATTCTTCGTCCAGCAACACGCCGTTCGTTGTCATTTTATAATAAAAAGTATGCCCCGTTTCCTTTTTTAAAGCTTGTGTATATTCTACGGTATCATAAATAAGCTGCCGCTCTAAAAGCGGTTCGCCGCCGTAGAAAAGAATCCCTGTTGTTTTAACGTCCTTCATGCCAAGATTAACTGCCGCTTTCGCAACTTCAAGCGGCATGCGCTCCGGCCCGCGGGCAACGAAGCAATACTTACAACGGATGTTACATTGGTTTGTTACGTGTAGAGTTAGCTGCATTATAACACTCCTTAGTCATGCAATTTTCATACATATCTCACCCTCAAGAAACCTGTGGCAACGTAATCTCCACCGCGTCTCCGATTGCGTTAATTGTAAAAAGAATGCTCGTGTATGTTTTGGCACAGTATTCCGAATTAAATAAAATTAAAAAGCGTTCCGGATTTTCGTTTTTGTCAATCCAAAGCTCAATTCTTAATTTATCATAGAAAATCCTTCCGGAACCAAGCATATCTGTGATAAAATCCGGTAGTTCAATTACAATAGGTACGGCTTCTTGTATCAAAATATATGTGTGCTCGTCAGATTGCTCAATTATTATAAAAAAATTTTCAAACAACTCGGACGAAATTTCCGGAGCTTGCGATAATGCTTCATTAATAATTCTGCGAAAATCCGTCGCGCCAATCTGTTGATAATGAGTTAGCCCAAATGTATGAATTGTTTCGGGCGCAAGCTCGGCATCGCCTAAATATATACGAGATTCCACGGTTTCGCCGCTCCGAATTAATGTGTAAACCGCTACGGGCAATGTAATTCCGCTAAGCCAACCGCCCATTTCCATGCTTGTCGAAAGCAAAGTTTCCTTGCCACCACTATCGGAAATCATTTTCGCGTTAAAATCCAAAGACATTTGCGCAAGTGAATCTTCAGCTTCCGCTGCTGTTTCAAGCAAAACGTCTATATCAAACGCCCCATCTTGAACTGTTATAATTTCTATAAACCGCTTAACCGTTTGCGCGACAAAATATTCATCGCTTATGAGTGTTTGTTCGATGGGTTCGGATTCTTCTTCGGGTTCAGGTTCATATTCTTCTTCCGGTTCAAGTTCCGGCTCCGGTTCGTATTCTTCTTCAAATTCTTCTTCCGGCTCATCGTGTAACGGTTCTTCTTCATAAATGTTGGTCTCGCAAATTTCTTCAACTTCGTGCGAAATTTCCGGCTCGTAATGCTCTTCCGGTTCTTCCGTTACATAAATATAATTTTCTCCTACATATTCTTTACTTTCGGTCACAGGCCCGCCGCACGCCGCAAGAAAAATTCCGATTAGAAAAATAAAAACTTTTTTGCACATAACGCATCCTCTTTTCTGAATAATAAGTGTACACGAAACACAGCAAAGCGACTACATAGATATTATGTTCGTATTCACACATACAACCCCTACCGCATACAATAAAGCGCGAGGGCTGTTATGTTCACGCACACCGGGAGGTGATTTCACGTGATTTTTGGGCTACTGCACATGTTACAAGGCTTTTTTTTGTTTGGACACTTGGCGGGGGTTGATACTTTCTAACGAAGAATAAAATTTCGTTAAAAACGGCAACAAGTGACGGAATATGTAAATCAGGGAGCGGTAACACTCCCCTATATTTTATTTAAATACAAGCATGGTCGAAGTCTGATTTATGTGACCGAGGAATTCCTCGCCATAGGTAGAAAAACCTGAGGTGGGAATGCCGTTGAAAATGTTTGCGTAAGCTTCGGTTTTCCCGTCGTTGATAAGTTGCATTGTGCGCAATACACAACTGAAATCTAAAATGCCGGCTATTGAGCCGAGTTCTTTCAATTTATCATGCACTACGGATTTTGTATCGGGGACAATGTCTTTTATCTTTAATAAATTGAGGGTTGTGTCTTCATGGACATTGCAATACAAATAAAGGGTTTCACCGTCTATTTTTTGGCAACTGCGAACGAAAACATCTGTGCCGATAACAAGTCCCAGCGGGTTTCCGAAGAAGTGTGCGTCCACACCTTCACAGGAAACCCCTAGTGCTTCTGCATAGCGGGTAACGGCAGGCTTGTTGTCAAACTCGATGATGGCTCTTTTTGCGGTGTCGGCTTTTGTTACGGTTAGGGTGACATCTGTGACATCAACACTTTGCGTTTTTATGAAATCAACGCCGTTTTTCGTCTTAAATACGGCAAGAAGCGCGGCATCCGTGTATGCTTTTCCGTTTGCGTATACATAGGTGGAATTAAAATTTAGTGAGTCGCTGGCGGAGCCACCCGTGAACATGATATTTGTTTTAACGCCAATTTTATCCATAACTTCTTCTTCTTTTAGAGAAAGACCGTCAACTAAAACAATGCCGCCAAATTCGCTGTAATCGACGGATGACATCGGAGTTCCGAAATGCACGTCAAAAGCGTCAAAGGCAGGCTGAACATTTATTCCGTCGCTAAGATTTTCAAGGGCTTCCACTTTCGCGCTTTCGATAACATTAGAATTAAACACCATGGCTGATACAGACGCTGTTTGTGTTTTTCCGTTAAAATTTTCTGCGTGCGAGGAACATCCGAATACAACGCTTTGCGGAAACGCATCTTGTATTTGCTTGCTTATTTCGCTCGGCTCGAACGTTACGCGAGAAGCGAAAAATACAATCATCTTAGTTTCAAAACCGGCAAGCTGATATAATAAATCTGCAACAACTTCCTGCACGGTGGTTTTAACAGAACAAATAGAACGTAAATTCATTAAATAGTCGACTGATACTCCATATTCTTTTGAAATTTCTTTGATTTTTGCAATCATTGCAGTATCGTCGGGTGTTGCTGCATCCAGCTTTTGAATCGGTATTCCTTTCATCATTAATTTAATTTTAATTGCGTTTTGCAAAACCGGATTGTCTTTGGCTTTTGCATTAAGCAATTTTTCAACCATCTTTATGGCTGTTCCCTTCATGATAACACCTCCCATGTGTCTTACATATATTGTGGCGTAAAAATTAATTTATTGCAACAGGCAATGTAAACGTAAAGATACTTCCTTTACCGGGCGAGCTTTCCGTTGTAAGAGTTTCGCCGTGTGCGCGGATAAATGTTTTTACTATGGAAAGTCCAAGCCCGCTTCCCATTTTGTCTTCGCCGCGAGACGGGTCACCTTTGTAAAAACGGTTGTAAATATATTTTTGTTCTTCGGCGGTCATACCGCGTCCGTTGTCGGATACGGATACCGTAACTTTATTTTTCGTAGTTGTCGTTTCTATTGTAATTTCGCCGTCTTCCTGTGTAAATTTTACGGCGTTATCAATTAAATTATACAAAGCCCGGCGAATTTTTTCTTCGTCTGCTTCAACTAAATCTACGGGGTGTGCGAACTTGCTTGTTACCATTAGCCTTTTATCTAAAACGCGGCGCGAAAAACCGATAATTGTTTTGCGAATTAAATCGTTAATATCAAAAACAGATTTTTGCAACGTAACTTCGTGGTCTTTCTGAATATCCAAAATATCATTTGAAAGCTTAATCAGACGCTCGGATTCGTCTAAAATAATGCGAATATAATACGGCTGTTCTTCCACACCGATTGTTCCGTCTTCGATTGCCGTTAAAAATCCGCGCATGGATGTCAGCGGCGAACGAATATCATGCGAAAGATTCGCTATAAACATATTACGGATTCTTTCTTGCTCCTGAAAACTTTTTTCCAGTTCATTGTTTTTTATCGCACTGCTTGAAAAATAATGCAGGACAAACGCCAAAATCGCCGCAAACACAAGCGCGATTAACATGACGCGGTACATTTCGGAAGTTGCCGCTTCAAGTTCCGCCATTGAAAACCCAACCAATGCCGCGCCCGCAACCTCGCCGCCCAGCCAAAACGGCTCCGCCACAACAAGCAAAGGCTCCAACGAAGGATGATTCGACGTACCGAAAAACGTCACCGACTCGCCGTACATAACAGGCGCAAGCTCCGCCGTGTAAATCCGCGCAACCGCTCCGTGCGGCAATCCATGCGCAACAAACACATTAAAATCCGCGTCTAAAATAATCACGGTCGCGTCTGTGTAGCTGTGAATATTTTGTATCTCGCGCCCAAGCAAATGTAAATTAAACATCCCGTACTCCGAAAAATTTTCCATCGAAACTGCAACACGCCGCGCCAAATTTCCAAGCTCTGCTGCACGCCGCTCCGCCAAAAAATTCCTCACCCCGCGCGATAAAATAATTCCCAGAAACGTAAAACTAATTACAAGTGTAAGCATAAATAAAAGTAGTTGCTTTCCAAAAATTCGCATTAAGTCACCTCTTTGTGATATAATAATGAAAAATTTTATAACAGGAGTTGCAAATGAAAAAGAAATCTTTTATTGAAAAGGTAACTGGAATATTTTTAATAGCGGTTGTCGCAATTATGCCTCTTATTGTGCAGTTTGCGTATCGGCAGTTGCCGCCCGAGCTTATACCTTATTTTCCGGAGCGGGATTTTCCGTCACTTGGTTCACCAAACAAGAGATTTTTTATTGATTTATTTACGTATTGGAAAGGTTTGTTTGTTTATTTTGCTGCGGCTGTGATTGGTTTTTGCGTTGTGGGTGATTGGGTTACGTCTGCGCGAAAGCCCGATTTCAAAGAGTTTTTCAGCAGACCTCCTATTTTTATTTCGTTGGTGTATCTTGTATCTGTATTAATTTCTGCTATTGCTTCAGAGTATACATTTACGGCGTGGTTTGGTACGTATGCGCGCGGCGAGGGTGCTTTTATGTGGCTCGCCTATTTTGTTGTGTTTTTTTCAGCGATGTATTTTGTAAGAGATACTTCTAATGCGAAAATGCTTTTATTCGGGCTGGCTTTTTCTTCTATTATAATGGGATTAATTGGCGTTAGCCAGTTTAGATTTCTTGGGCAGGGATGGTTTCACTGGACAGGGCGCGACTTTTTCACTACGGATTTTTCAAAATGGCTAATAACCTTGACCGTACCGCAAATGTCGGAGCTGGTTGAAATTAACGGCGAAATGTTGCCACAAAGGACGATGATTAATCCGCGGTTTGACATGGCGCACGGCACATTGTTTAACCCGAACACTTACGGAAAATATACCGCTATGATAAGCCCTGTTTTATTGCTTGCGGGAATCACTTACAAAGGAAAAAAATATGTAAACGCCATTTTTTTGTTTGCGGGCGTATTGATGCTTCTTGGGATTGCAGCGAGTGATTCACTCGGCGGATATGTAGGAATTGCCGTTGCAGTGGGCGTGCTTATTTTAACGCTTGTATGCCGGTCGGGAAAATTATCAAAAATTATCGCGCTTTCGGTCGGCGGAGTCAGCGCGGTGCTTGTCGTCTTTATGATAATGTCTGCGGCGTTCTTTGAAGTGACTATTTTTGACCGGATGGCTCAAGCTATTCGTGCCGAAACAACGTCGATTAATGATTATATATTTGAAGGAAACACAATGACGGTTGTTGGCGAAGACGGCGATATTTTCAGCGTGGAAGTAGCAGGGCTTGGCATAGTGGATTGGGTAACGGTGCGCGACGCGCACGGAAATGTAATTCCGCCTTTAAGCCGCACGGTTTTTCCGCCGGAGGAAGCACGCCCCGTCGAATATTTATTTGATATTCCCGGTTACAGGGTAATAAGAATGGAAAAATACGCGGATATGTTTTTGTATCATCATCTTTCGGTATTTCCGTTTATTCTGACATATGATGACGGAGTAATTTACGGCACTGCGCCCGGAGGGCAGCGCATTGACCTTCAGCGGGATATTCCCGCATGGGGTTTTAAAGGGCGCGAAACATGGGGTTCCAGCCGCGGATATATTTGGTCTCGTTCGCTCCCGTTAATGTTTACGCCGCGGGCGTTAACAGTCGGCAGCGGTCCCGATACTTTCATAAATGAGTTTCCGAAATACGAAATAAGTGCGCTGCAAAGGTTTTTTGATTCACCTTATGTAATCGTTGATAAGGCGCATAACATTGTAATTCAAACATGGATTTCAACCGGTGCAATTTCCGCAATCGCGCTGGTTGCGTTGTTCGGGCTTTATCTTTATACAACCTTTTTCTCGCTGATAAAATCCAAAGATGAACACATTTTTTCTTTCGGTATACGTTTGGGTCTTTTGTGCGGAGTATGCGCATACTTTATGTCCAGCATGGCAACGGATACAACCATTGGCTCGACGGGAGTTTTCTTTGTGCTTTTCGGTGCAGGGTTCGGCATGAATTATTTGCGGAGGGCTGAATGATAAACTTGGCAACCGTGGCGGGTGTTCGTGAAGTTACGGCGCGTTATGGTTTGATGGCGAAAAAAAAACTGGGGCAGCATTTTTTAATTGATGGTCATGTGCTTTCAAAAATTATTTCTGCGGCAGATATTTGCGCGGACGATACAGTACTGGAAATCGGGCCGGGAATCGGCGGAATGACACAAGCTCTACTTGCGGCGGGCGCGAATGTCCTGGCAGTAGAGCTTGATAAACAGCTTGTGCCTATTTTAAGTGAAATGTTTGCGGGCGAAAATTTTACAATTGTGCAGGGCGATATTTTGCGCGTGGATTTGACAGAGCTACTAGGGGATAAAGGGACGACTCCTCTGTCTCCCATAAAAGTAGTTGCAAATTTGCCGTATTATATTACAACACCTGTAATTTTTCGGTTACTTGAAAGCGGGCTTCCGTTTGAGTCAATCACGGTGATGATTCAAAAAGAAGTCGCGTCGCGAATGAGCGCGGCACCCGGCACGAAAGATTATGGCTCGCTTACATTAGCGATACAGTATTACGCCGATGCCCGGCTTGTTGCAAATGTGCCTACAAACTGTTTTATGCCGCGCCCCGCCGTGGATTCCGCCGTGGTGCAATTGCGGCTTTTACCCGCGCCGCGTGTAGATACGGACAAAGAAAAACTTTTTCAGGTAATTCAAGCCGCGTTCGGAAAGCGGAGAAAAACACTTCTTAACGCATTGGACTCCGAAGGAATCGGCGGCGGAAAAACCACTCTTGCCGCAACTTTGGAAGAAGCGGGAATAAATCCGCAAGCACGCGGCGAAACGCTGGATATTTTTCAATTTGCAAAGTTGACAGAAAAGATTTGTTTTTTTGAGAAATAAGCATTGACAAGTTACACGCAATGGGATATTATGCATTTGCAACAATCAAACAGACGTTTTATGCTATGAACGGGTTTTGCCAACTTCGAAAGGGACTTCGCGCCTTGAAACAGAGTACTCCGCACCGATTCCGCTCTAACCTCTGACTATGTTGCAACTGCATTACCCGCCGCACCGCATATAAGGGGGTAGCGCACCGGGCTCCGGTACCGGCTCGGCTTCGCTGCTCACGCTAGCACCTTCATATACGTTGCGGCATCCGCCGAGGGCACGTGACCTCGGCTTTACTTAAAAATAAAAAACAAAAAATAAACGAAGAGGTGAATGCAATGACAAGCATCGTCAACGCATCCGCCACGCTTCGTGTACATATTTATTTTTCAAGACTTATGGAGGTTTGCCCGCTTGAAGAAACGGGGAGGATAGTGTAAATTAAGTTCTGAGAGCAAACTAAAATATTAGGTGTTGCTATGGTTATAAGAACAAATTTACCGTCGATTAACGCACACAGAAATCTTTCGAATATCGGCACGAAGAAAGCCACTGCTTCGCGGCGGCTTTCAAGCGGCTTTCGTATAAATTCCGCCGCGGACGATGCTGCGGGGCTTGCCGTTTCTGAAAAAATGCGCGCACAAATTCGCGGTCTTGACCAATCATTCCGCAACGCGCAAGACGGTATTTCTTTAATTCGCACTGCCGAAGGCGGCATTGCAACCATAAACGATATGATAATTCGTATGCGTGAGCTTGTTGTTAAAGCCGCAAATGATACATATATTTATTCCAACAGAGAAATGATTCAATGGGAAATTGACCAACTTATTGAGGAAATTGATTCTCTTTCAAACAGAGTGCAATTTAACACGCGAACTTTGTTAAACGGCAATTTCGCAAAAAACTCGCCCATTGTTTTGCCGACATCGCAGCAGCTTGCAAATGAAATTGCGGCGTTGGCTTCACCTTCGTCCGCGCCCGCGGCAATTACCTCGATTAGCGACACTCCGCCCGCGCCAACTGTGGTTATTGATTCTTCAAACTTCGCACCTAATGCGGTAGGCACTGGATGGAGTGTTGACTCGCTGGGTGTGCTTTTTATTGAAAACAGCAACCATATAATTGAAATTAACGGCACGGGCTTAACCGGGCTTGAGCGCATTATAGTTGCACCGGATGCAACCGCAAATGTTATTTTGAATAATGTTTGGATTGATACAAGTGCCGGTGCGGCATTTGATATGCGTGGTTCAACGGTAAATTTATGGCTTGTGAATGACAATTGGATTAGAACTCTGAATAATAACCGCGCCGCGATTGAAACAACAGACGGAAAATTAACAATAAACGGCACGGGCAGACTCAGTGCTTTCACCAGTGGTAATACCGGCGGATTTGGTGCCGCTATAGGCGGCGCATTGAACGCAAATTGCGGAGAGATTATCATTAACGGCGGCATTATCACTGCCGTAAGCAGTGGCGGCGGCGCGGCAATTGGTAACGGAAGCGGTGTCGGTGCGGGCACAGGCACAAGCAACGGAAGTGCTGTCGGCGGTTCAATCACAATTAACGGCGGCCATATTGAGGCGATAGCCTTCGGAACAACCGGTAGTGCCGGCGCGGGAATCGGAGGGGGAACATTCAACAGTGCCGAAGTAATCATTAACGGCGGTACAGTTAGTGCGCAGTCGGAACGTGGCGCAGGAATTGGCTTTGGTTATGCTGCCGGTAATTTTATGGGTGCCGGCGGTAACATTACAATAAACGGAGGAACTATCAATGCCGGCAGCACATGGGGTGCGGGTATTGGCGGCGGTCAAATATCTGGCGGCGGAACTATAGATATGACCGGCGGTATTGTCCGACCGTACAGCGTATATGGAGCAGCTGTTGGAGGGGGTAGCGGTACACCGTTTGGCATGGGTGCAAATTTTACAATTTCCGGTGGTGTTTTAGAAATTATTCATAACGAGTGGTGGATTGGCGGCGGAAGTGCCACTACTAATCATGGCACAACGACATACAAAAACGGTAACATATCATTTATCGGCAACACACCAACTATTCGCAGCGGTGTTTTTGACGAAGCGGGAAATCCTCTTTCCGAATATAAAATTACTTTTGACGATATAATTTGGCAACCTCGTGAAGCAGTGTCGTTTTTATTATATGTAAGCGGCGAATACAGGTCATTTAACGTAATCACTGACCGTAACGGCGAAGTTTTTGTATGGTTGCGCGAAGCTCCAACAGACCCGCCGATAATTACTCCACCGAAAGAAACTGTGCCAACATTCGAAACGCAAAACGAAGGCTTGTGGATTCAAACCGGCGCGAACGCGAGGCAGGGACTGCGTTTGTACATTGAAGCAACGGATGCTTTAACACTGGGGCTTCTTGATGTTGCAGGGAATCCTGTTATTAGTGTTCTTCATAAATCCGGTTATGATATTTCGCCGCTTTTGCAAATTTTAGA
The DNA here is from genome assembly GCA_009779835.1 of Defluviitaleaceae bacterium. Lineage (GTDB taxonomy): Bacteria > Bacillota > Clostridia > Lachnospirales > WQUN01 > WQVC01. Next base: position 10,553 of record WRBD01000039.1, read on the forward strand.
CGATGCGTTAACACACACAAATATGGTGCGCGCAACTTTGGGTGCCGTGCAAAACCGTTTGGAATTTACGTCGGAAAGTCTTTTAGTATCTTCCGAGAATTTAACCGAAGCGGAATCGCGCATACGTAACGCAGATATGGCTCTCGAAATGATGTTCCTCTCCGGGGTAAAAGTTTTGCATCAAGCGGCGATTTCAATGATTGCGCAAGCTAATCAAACTACTAACGCAGTGATGCAACTGCTACAGGATGTATAGACAATGAGCGCGTTTACATTAAAAATTATCGCACTGATAACCATGTTAATCGACCACATTGGCGCGATTATTCCCGAAGCATTCGGGTTCGAGCCGACGGGGATTAATTTTTTTCGTGTAATTGGGCGGGTTGCGTTTCCTATTTTTGCTTATCTGATTGCGGAAGGATTCCGCCACACAAAAAATCGCGGAAAATTTTTAACACGGCTGGGAATTTTCGCGTTGATTTCAGAAATTCCGTTTGACCTTGCGCTCAATGAAAACATAAATTTTTTTGCAAAGACAAATATTTTTTACACACTTTTTCTTGGCGGCGCGGCGATTATTACATACGAATACATTCGCGGCGACAAAAAAACGCTCGATATCTTTGCGTTTTTCCCCGTGATTGGTTTTATGTGGCTTGCGAACGCGCTCACAACCGATTATGGTGCGTTGGGTGTAGCTTTTATTTTTTGTATGTATGCCGTAAACCATAAAAAACTGCGTCTTGCGGTAATGGCATTTTTTTGCGTATTGTTACAAAGTTTTATCGTGATACTATTATTGCGCGGGGAAATTTCAAATATTCCGACAATTCATCTTTTATTGCTCCCCACAACTTTAATTCCCGTTTTGCTTTTTGCGTTTTACAACGGCGAACGCGGCGCAAACTTTAAGTGGCTGTTTTATATCGCGTATCCCGCGCATTTAGCGGTTTTGGCAATTTTATAAAAAGACTTGCTTTGTTAACAAGTAGTGGTATGATATAAGATAAACTTTAGGCTGAGGGGGCTTTATGAAAGAGCTGACACTTGACGAGTTTAATAAAATTCGTAGTTATATCAAGCAAAAATTCGGAATAGCGTTAAGCGACGAAAAAAAGACTCTTGTACATTCGCGGCTGCGTTCTACCCTGCAAGAGCTGGGCATGTCATCGTTCTCCGAATATTTCGATTACTTACTTAAAGATACAACAGGTGAAGCATTAACGCGCTTTGTGAATAAGATAACAACAAACCATACTTTTTTCATGCGCGAAACAGACCATTTCGATTATTTTCGCGACGAAGTGCTTCCTTATTTAGAGCAAAAATACGGCGCGAAAAAAGATACGCGAGTGTGGTGCGCGGCAAGTTCCTCGGGCGAGGAAGCGGTGACGCTTCAAATTTTGATGCAGGAATATTTTAAAAAGAGCCCCGGTTGGGACACACTAATGCTTGCTTCCGATATTTCCGCACAAGTTTTGGATAAGGCGGTAGCGGGAAAATATGTAACCGAAGCATTGGAAAACCTTCCGACGGCGTGGCGGAACGATTATTTTAAAAAAGTAGACGGGCAATTTTCGCAAGTGACCGACAGTGTTTTAAAGAAAATCATGTACCGCCGCATTAACCTTATGGACCCTTTCCCATTCAGAAACAACATGCAGGTAATTTTCTGCCGCAATGTAATGATTTACTTCGACAACGAAACCAGAAACAGCGTAGTTCGTCGATTTTTCGATATCACCGAGCCGGGCGGATATTTATTCATAGGGCATTCGGAATCTATAAGCAACGCCGGTACCGGGTATCAATATATTAAACCCGCGGTTTACCGAAAGCCGTTATAAAAAAATTACTTGTATTTCACATATTTTTATAGTTTAATATAATGTGAAAGAGAGAGGTGATATTGGATGAGCGATTTCGACAGAGAGTCAATGCTCGAAATGTTTATTTTCGAGATGAATCACCTGGTTGACCAATTGGAGTCTACGATAGTCCAAGCCGAATCGGAATATAATATTGACCAAATTAACGAAATTTTCCGAATAATGCATACGATAAAAGGTTCGTCTGCAATGATGATGTTCGACAATATAGCAGGGGTGTCGCACTCGATAGAAGATTTATTCTACTATCTGCGTGAGGATAACCCGAAAAACTTGGACTATAAACGCTTATCCGACCATGTTCTAAGCGGTGCTGATTTTGTTAAGGAAGAACTTGCGAAAATCCAAGACGGACGCGAAGCAGACGGCGACGGAACAGAACTAGCAGAAACTATAAGTAATTTTTTAAAACAAATTAAAGGAATAGAACCCTCTGAACCAACCATAAGCGCCCCGGCACAGCCGGCCGTGGCAAGATCGGCGGCATCCCCAATAACAAGTACGGCAGGTGATATGATGCATAAGTACAGAGCCAGAATACACTTCCAAGACGGCTGTGAAATGGAGAATATCCGTGCATACACCTTGGTTCACAACTTGCAGGAGTTCGCACAGGATATAACTCACGAGCCGCAAGACGTTATTGACGAGGAAACCATACCCATAATCCGTAAAAACGGTTTCATGATTGAATTCTCAAGCTCCAAAGATTACGATTATATCAATAAGCATCTCGGTCAAACGGTATACCTGAGAGAACTGACATTAGATGAACTGGGCACGCCGGAAGCAAAGGCAGCCGCTGTTCCCGTCTCCGCTCCCGTCGAAGATGTGCCGGTTGCGGCGAAGGAAGCCGTTGTGCTTGAAGAAGTAATTGCGCCACCGCCGCCCCCGTCAGATGCTGCGGTCGGGGATACCGCACACAGAAAAGGCGCGGCTTCCCACATGATAAGCGTAAACGTAAGCAAGTTGGACGCGCTTCTTAATTTGATGGGCGAGCTTGTAATCTCCGAAGCAATGGTTACGCAAAATTCCGAGCTTGAAGGCTTGCAGCTTGAAAGCTTTCACAGAGAAACCAGACAGTTGCGTAAAATCGTTACCAATCTGCAAGAGACAGTTATGTCTATGCGTATGGTTCCGCTTTCTGCGACGTTTTTCAAAATGCACCGCATTGTACGCGATATGTGCCGCCAGCTTGATAAAGATGTGCAGTTGGATATCGTAGGCGAAGAAACCGAAGTGGATAAAAATATTATCGAGCATATCGCCGACCCCATTATGCACATTATTCGCAATTCCATTGACCACGGCGTGGAACAACCCGCAGACCGCAGTAAAGCAAATAAACCCGCAAAAGCCCGCGTTTTGCTTGAAGCGAAAAACGCCGGCGGCGATGTTCTTATTACCATTAAAGATGACGGGCGCGGAATAAACACTGCAAAAGTGCTTGCAAAAGCAAAGAACAATGGTCTTACCACCAAAGCGGACAACGAATATACAGATAAAGAAATTATGCAATTTATCTTCTTACCCGGGTTTTCAACAAACGACCAAGTTACCGCGTTTTCCGGGCGCGGCGTAGGAATGGACGTTGTAACAAGTAATCTTGAAGTTGTCGGCGGAACCGCGTTAGTGGATTCGGTGCCGGGTGAAGGTACCACTTTCACACTAAAAATACCGCTTACCCTAACAATCCAAGAGGGTATGAGTGTTTTGGTTGCGGGCGCACAATACACAATTCCTATTGCAAACATTATCAAATCGTTTAAAGCGCAACCCGAGAATCTTTTCACAGACCCAAGCGGAAACGAAATGATTACCGAGCGCGGCGAAATTTTCAATATAGTTCGTTTGCACGAGTTCTTTAATATAGAAGGCGCGGTTACGGATATTTGTGAAGGTACGCTGATTATGCTTGAAAACGGCGAACATGTTGTTTGTCTGTTGGTGGATGACCTTATCGGGCAGCAGCAAGCGGTTGTTAAGCCCATGCCGAAATATTTCAAAAAAGTACAAGGCCTAAGCGGCTGTACTCTTCTTGGCAACGGTGATATCAGTTTAATAATTGACGTTGCCGGGTTCTTTGATAAGTAAGGGAGGAGAACAAATTATGGCCACTGTACAAAATATGCTGGAAGAAGAGCGTCACGATGACACAATAAAGGATCAATACTTGACCTTTGCCATTGAGGACGAAGATTACGGCGTGGAAATCGCCTATGTAAAAGAAATTATCAAAATGACACCCATCACGAAAGTTCCCGAAATGCCTAACTTTATTGAAGGGTTAATTAATTTGCGCGGCGACCTTATCGGGGTGCTTGATGTACGCAAACGATTCAACAAGCCCTCGAAAGACCATGACGAGGAAACCTGCATTATCGTTATTATGTACAGCGATTATACGCTGGGAATGATTGTTGACGCTGTTCAGGAAACGGCGATAATTCCCGAAGAAAGAATATTCGCGCCGCCAAGCGCAAAGCTTAGTTATGCAAACCAATTTATCCGCAACATCGGAAAAGTGGGCGACGAAGTTAAATTGCTTATGGATATTGAAAGATTTTTGGCACAGGATTAGTTTTAGATTTCAAACAGAAATTATATCCCCTCACGTCAATGATGTGGGGGGATTTTATTTGACAAATTACACCACGCAGATGATTTATATTTGTGTCGGGTGATTTGCATGATTTTGTACGCCGATATTTTATTTTTAGTAAATTTTGTTATGAACGGATTTGTGCTGTGGGTACTGTCTAAGGTTATGCGCGAGAAGCGCAACGCGCTTTGGTTTTTGCTTGGCGCGGGCGTGATGGCTCTTTTGTATACGCTGCTGATTATTGCGCCGCCCCTTAGGTTTGTTAATGTTGTGCTTGCTTCGATTGTAATTCTTGCGGCGGGGGTTTTGGTTACGTTTCACCCAAAAGGATTCAAGCCGTTTTTTAAGCTGATGGCGGTTGCGTATGTAATTTCGTTTACCGTCGGCGGGCTTGGGATGGCTTTGTTTTTTCTTACGGATTTGCCTTATGCCGTTTATTTTCTTGCGGATTTTGAAGGGTTTTCTGTTTCGTGGCAGCTTGTGCTTATTGGAACACTCTTGAGTTACATAATAATAAAAATCGCCGTAAAAATGGCAGAGCGTCTTACATTGAAGCGGCAGATGCTTTGCAATGTATACATCTCGATCGGCGAAAATGTTTGTAATTTCGACGCGCTGGTTGACACCGGGCATAATCTGAAAGACCCGCTTTCGCAATCACCGGTGATTATAGCGGAGTTTGAACAAATAAAACCGCTTCTGCCCGAGTGTTTAGTCATTTTATTTTCTGAAAGACTTGAAGATGACCTAACTGTTTTGCTCTCCGTTCGCGATGATTCTTTTTACAATCGAATCCGAATGATTCCTTTTACAAGCTTGGGACGCAACAATGGAATGCTTATCGGATTTAAACCGGACAATGTAAAAGTCGAAGGCCGCAATGAATCGCCCGATGTTATAATAGGAATTTACAACGCTCAACTGTGCCGTAACGGGAGATATCGCGGCCTGCTAAGCCCGGAGATTGTGGCGTAATATCAAACACAAAATAACGAATATCAACTTATAATAATATTTTCAAATAATATACTTAATATTGCTAATAGTGTTAGTTAGATTTTGGTTTGCTTATACAACGGTACATTCCGGTTAAACTCTACGAGGGAGGTTTATTATGCGTAGCATGAGGTTAAGTAAAATATTTTTGTCGTTGGTGGTGGCACTTATGTTTACAATACTTCTTTCATCCGTAACCGCCTGTAATTATCAAGAAGAAGAAATACATAGTTATGATGCCACGAATGACTATCTAACACATAACATTAAGGTAGATATCACGAACGACTATGCAATAACGGAAAGTTCAAGTCGTAGCGGTTGCAGTGATGTAAATTGCGTAAACTGCCAATATGAACGCTTACGGCAGCTTCGATTCTGGGAGGTAACGGAAGCCTTTAATTCTAATGGTGAACCTATCTATATCCCAATAGTTACTAATGCAGACTATCTTGTGTCAAGGGATTATTTTCTCGTCGAATTAATGCATGAACCTACGCAGGATTGCATTGATTTTATTTTATCTCACACCGGAATACCGCAAGAACGTGCCAATATCGTCCAAACTGACCACACTCGCAGTTATATATGGGGATTTGATTTCGATTTTGCGGAATCGGTAGAATGTATTATATATCCGGCGCATGACCACGAGGACGAGATAGATGTCGAAAATGACTTTCCTATACTGGATAGACCAGTCAAAAGAGAGTGTTATATGACATTTTGTTATGATTGTCAACTTAGGCGTTTGAATGAGCTTACTGACAATAGAAATATAATTATAGCCCTTGATTCGGATGGTGAACCTTTCAATATCCCCCTGATTCATTCAATGCTTCCGCCCATGAGAAACAGAGATTATTTTCACATAGGGTTAGTGGATGAACCCACCTCAAAATGCATTAATTTTATTCTATCCTACACAGGTATACAGCAAGAACGCGCATATATTACTAAAGGTTATAGCAGGTTAGCAACGGTGATAGATGAATACGATTAACATTTTGAAATCATCGGAAGAATATGCGAATAATCCGCTTAAATACTGGTGAGGGAAGGGAGATTTATTATGTTATTGCTAAGAATGAAGTTAAGTAAAATGCTTTTGTCGTTGGTTGTAGCATTTGGATTTAACGTATCACCTTCAGTCATTGTAATTGCTGATATTCCGGTATCGGATATTCCAGCAAAAAGTGAATGCTATGAGATATTTTGTGAAGCATGTCAACACAAGCGATTACGAGAACTTCTTGATAATGGGAGTATAGTTGTAGCCCTTGATTCTGATGGTAAACCTTTCAATATACCAAGGGTTAACATAATACTTCCGCCCGAAAGACACAGAGATTATTTTTATATTGGGGTAGTTGATGAACTCACCTGTTATGAAGTGACCTCTAATACCCGTTAAATATTGGAAATCACAACCCCTTCTATTTAATTTTTAACCTGTGCCTGAAGACACACGGAAAGAGCTTTAGAGTAAACAGTTCCCAGC
>WRBD01000040.1 GCA_009779835.1 Defluviitaleaceae bacterium
CACTGTTTCCACAGCGTCTGCTACTGCTAAAACACAACAATGATGAATGAAACAATATAAATGCTACAGTAATTTCCATGAATTTTACTGTTGACATATTTCAAAAAAAGAGGTAGGAGGATTAGTGTGCTAAAACAATTTTCAAAAATGTTTGCCATGCTTTTTGCGGCACTAACAATAACAGGGTGTATACAAAATGAAACCGAAAGTGCCACACCCGCAGAACCGGTGGCTTCATACCATTCGGAAGATGCATCACAACACAGTGAAAATATTTATGATGAGCCAGCTATTTACAAAGCTCACGAGCATAGTGAGAGTGATTTTGTCGGGTGTTTTCCACCGGAAATGCGGTTTTTTTCAATTGAAGAATTTATATATGCTTATGTTTCGGTAAGAGACGGCAGAGCTTCCGATGACTTGGCAAGAAGGGCAATAAATTCGGATTTTGCATCACTGGATGAAATTTACCTGCTGACCAACCTTCCCGGAGCATATCGAATTGCCGAAATCATGATGTCTGATGAGGCAGTAAATTTCATTTATTTGCCTATTGGTGAAGAAGATATCATAGAGATTCATTTTAATGTTACACGTTGGACATATGAAGATTTGGAGTCATGGGGGGCAAATTCTCCACTAGACGGCATCATGCGTCAAGATGGTCGGCGTGGAGGTTTTACTGAAGAAGAGTTGATTGATGGAAAGTATTATTTCAATGGGAGTCGATTCTCAAGTAGCTTATACTGGGCTGAGGGCAGCAATCGTTTTTGTCTATCAGTATTTAGTCCACTATACAGAAACAATGATGTATCAGGGTTTGATGCGGCAGACTTGGGTCTTTCGACGGAAATTAGTGCCCATGATATGATTAAATTTGCAGAAACAATTGCCATAGATTTGCGTGATGAAAATAACATTGCAACATTAAGTGCCGGGGATTTTACAATGATTAAGGGGCTACTGCAATCCGAAAATATCACGATTGCGGAACCTCCGGACGAATACCACGCAGAGGACATATCACAACACAATGAAATTTCGTACGATGAGACAAAAATTTACGAACACGAACCTCTAGAGCAAGATGATTTGTATGTCTTTCCTATGCCAGAAGAACTGTTGGAATCCGAAAGTGTCACGACTTCGGAATTTTAATAAGATAAGGAAGCAGTGTAGAAACATCCCTATCCGGCTTGTTTTACTCGGCTTCCCCTCTTTTTTAAGGAGATTATTTATTATGTTAAAACGATTTTTAATAATATTTGCCATGTTTTTCGCGGCACTAACAATAACAGGGTGCATACAAGATGAACCTGAAAGTACCGCGCCCGCAGAACCGATAGTTTCATACCATTCGGAAGATGCATCACAACATAGTGAAAATATATTTGATGAGACAACTATTTTCGAAGCTCACGAGCATAATGAGAGTTATTTTGTCGGGTGTTTTCCACCGGGAATGCAGTTTTTATCCATTGAAGAATTTATACATGCTTATGTTTCGGTAAGAGACGGCAACGCTTCCGATGATTTAGCAAGAAGGGCAATAGATTTGGATTTTGCATCACTGGATGAAATTTATCTGCTAACAAACCTTCCTGAATCATATAGAATTGTCAAAATCTCGATGTCTAATGATGAGGTACTTTTTATGTATTTTTCTATTGGTGAGGAAGATATCACAGATATTCTATTTAATTTTACCCGTTTGACATATGAAGATTTGGAGTCATGGGGGGCAAGTTCTCCACTGGATAGTATTATACAAAAAGAAGGTTTTACAGAAAACGATTTGATTGATGAGAAGTATTATTTCCATGGGGGTCGAACCTCAGGTACTTTATTCTGGGCTGAGGGCAGCAATCGTTTGAGGCTAACAGTAACTGGGCCACTATACAGAAACAATGATGTATCAGGGTTTGATGCGGCAGACTTGGGTCTTTCGACGGAAATTAGTGCCCGTGATATGATTAGATTTGCAGAAACAGTTGCCGTAGATTTGCGTGATGAAAATAACATTACAGCATTAAGTAACGGGGATTTTTCAATAATTGTGGGGCTACTGCAATCCGAAAATATCACGATCGCAGAACCGCCGGACGAATACCACTCGGAGGACATATCACAACACAATGAAATTTCGTACGATGAGACAGAAATTTACGAACCTCGAGAGCAAGATGAATTGTATATCTTTTCAGTGCCGGAGGAGCTGTTGCCATCCGAAGGTGTCACAACTGCGGAATAGTAATAAGACAGGGAAGCCGTATATAAACATCTAATCACAGAATTCAAAAAAGAACTGCACTCACATATCGCGAGTACAGTTCACGATTATTTCTCCTTAGTCTTATATTTATTGGAAGCACGGACGCTTTTGCCCTTTTCGATTGATTCTAAGATATCAAAGATTAATTGAATATCGCCAAGCTCTTTTTCGGGCGTTGAAACGATTTCCTCATTCTCTCGCACCGCTTTATAAAAATTATCAAGTTCGTGATAGTAACCCTCACCGGGGTTATAGGGTATGGCTTCGCTGTCTCCGTTTTTGTATGATACATTCACAAAACCGCAATTTTTATCCTCAAGGTATATTTCTCCGTTTGTTCCAAAAATCCTTAGCCCTACAAGCGGTAACTGTGTTTCCTTCGCGATTAAAAAGTGAGATAAAAATCCGGCGATATGATCTTTAAATGTAAACATTACATTAATGCAGGAATAAGGCGAAAAATCAACTTCCGAAGGCCGCCCCGATGCGAAAATATTAAGCGCATCGCCAAATAGAAACCTCATCCTTGCCACATAATGAATTGCTGAATCGAGGAACGCACCACCCTTAAATTCCGGATGTTTGCGCCACTCTGCTTTAGCAAAAGTATCAGACAACATATCAGCTTGAAACTCCGTGATATGGTTGTCAATAAAATAAGCGACATTTCCGATTTTTCTTTCTTCGATTATACTTTTTATCAGTACGCTTTCCTCATTGTAGCGTATGTTTTCCGCAATAAGCACTTTGACGCCGCTATCACGGGCTATTTTTACGAGTTGTTTCGCACCTTCGACCGTTGCGGCAAATGGCTTTTCAGCAATTAAATGCTTTCGATTTTTTAAAACTTCCTTCGCTGATTCAAAGTTCTCTTGTATCGGCAACATTAAATCAACGGCCTCAATATCGGCATTAGCAATCATTGAACTCCAATCGCCGTAAGCTTTGCCTTCGATGTTCAATTCCTTTGCCACATTGTTAGCTCTAATGATGTCTCTGTCACAAACCGCTGTGATTTCAAATTTGTCGCGCAAACGTTCCAATGCAGGCTTGTGAAGCCTTTCCCATGCCATACCAAGACCGCAGACGCCTAATTTTATTTTTTGCAAAATTATCACCTTTGCTTTTTATTGGTAATGTATCATTGTAGATTAACGTCACCTGATGTTATTATGTCTTGTTTATTTGAATATATGTATTTTTAAAAAATGAGACGTACCCACATAATATGAGTAGGCCTCTTATATCCGATTTGCCTAGCTGTTACAACAATAACACTCTTTAAATGCGTTAATCGCAAACTCTAATTGCTCTTTCGTGTGCGCGGCAGAAACCTGACAGCGCACACGGGCTTTTCCTTTCGGCACAACGGGGAAGAAAAATCCGATTGCGTAAACGCCTTTTTCAAGCAACATTGCGGAAAACTTTTGCGCCAAGAGTTCATCGTGAAGCATTACAGGAACAATCGGGTGTTCGCCGGGTGGGATGTCGAAACCGGCGGTAGCCATGCCTTCGCGGAAATATTTTGTATTTTCGCGCAAGCGATTTCCTAAATCGGGCGAGGTTTGAATTTTTTCAAGCACGCGCAAGCTTCCGGACGCAATGATTGGCGAAAGCGTATTAGAGAAAAGATACGTACGCGATTTTTGACGCAAAAGGTCTATTATGGCTTTTTTTCCGCTTGTGTAACCTCCCGAAGAACCGCCCAACGCTTTTCCCAGCGTACCGGTGATGATGTCAACGCGCCCGATAACGCCGCAGTATTCGTGCGAGCCTTTTAAATTTTCGCCAATTACACCAACTCCGTGGCTATCATCCACGATTACCAGCGCGTCATATTTTTCCGCAAGGTCGCAAATTGCTTGCAAATTCGCAACGGTACCGTCCATCGAAAAAACGCCGTCGCAGACCACGGCGCGAATTCGCGCGGAAGCGGCTTCTTCAAGACGTGCTTCAAGTTCTTTCATATCATTATTTTTATAACGAAAACGCGTTGCCTTACACAAGCGAACGCCGTCAATTATACTTGCATGATTCAGCTCATCGCTGATAATCGCGTCTTCCGCAGTAAGAATCGTTTCAAAAAGCCCGCCGTTTGCATCATAACAAGACGAATATAAAATCGTATCTTCCGTTTCAAGAAAAGCACTAAGCGCACCTTCAAGTTCCCTGTGAACCTCCTGCGTTCCGCAAATAAACCGCACCGAAGAAAGCCCGTAACCCCAACGGTCAAGCCCTTTCTTCGCGGCGGAAATAATTTCTGCATCATTAGCAAGCCCCAAATAATTATTTGAACACATATTTATCAGCCCGGTTTTTTCGGCAATGTTAACCAAAGAACCCTGCGACGAAGAAAGAATCCGCTCGCTTTTCCACAACCCGGAATTTTTTATTTCGCTCTCTGTTTGCGAAAAAAAATTATATGCACTTTTCATGCAATCAGCTCCAATCTAAAATAATTTTCCCCGACTCGCCGGATTTCATTAACTCAAACGCTTCGATGAAATCTGTATATTTGAATTCGTGTGTAATAATTTTCAAAATATCGTCCACAAGCCCCGACTGCAAAAGCGCGGTCATTTGATACCATGTATCGAACATTTCGCGCCCGTAAACGCCTTTCAACGTAAGACTTTTAAAAATCATTTTATCCCATTCGATTACCGCTTCCGGCGGTAAAAATCCGAGAATCGCAATTTTTCCGCCGTTTGCCATTACGTCAATCATGTCGTTAAAACCGCCCGCGCTCCCCGACATTTCAAGCCCTATATCGAAACCCTCAACCATCGCGGGTTTTAAGCCGGGCATAACATCGGCAATTTTTTCGCTGCGAACATCAACCGTTGCGTTTGCGCCAAGTTGGCGCGCCATTTCAAGCCGCCCCGTGTTGATATCAGTCACAACAATGTTTCGTGCGCCCGCCCGCCGTAAAATTGGTACGGACATTAGACCAATCGGCCCCGCGCCAGTTACAAGAACATCTTCCCCTAAAACATCAAAAGAACGCACAGTATGCGTCGCATTTCCAAGCGGGTCCATAATTGCAAGAACGTTCAGCGGAATATTTTCATCGCAAATCCAAAGATTGCTTGCCGGAAATACAAAATATTCCGCAAATGCACCATCCATGTTCACACCTATTCCAGAAGCTTCTCTGCACAAATGCGGCGTTCCCGTCATGCAGTGCTTACATTGCCCGCAAAAAAGATGCCCCTCGCCGCTAACAAGCTGACCAACGGAGACATTTGTAACACCACGACCTATTTCCGCAACCTCGCCGACAAATTCATGCCCGATAATTTGCGGCGTTTTAATCGTTTTACGCGCCCACGAATTCCAATTGTATATATGCAAATCCGTTCCGCAAATAGCAGTTTTTTTTGTTTTAATTAGTACCTCGTTATCGCCCGGTACGGGAACGATTCTTTCTTCAAGAACCAAACCACCCGGCTCGCGCGTTTTTTTCACAATTGTTTTCATTTGAAAGTTCACTCCTTTGCGAAATTATAACATTGACCCGTAACATTTTACACGATAATATATGTGAACAAAGAGTAAGGGGCGATTATTTTGGAAAATAACGATACCGTACCAATGGGAATAGTGGTTTTAATTTTCGCAGTGCTTGGAATTTTGATTATCTGCTCGTTTATTTTTGCCGGCTGGAGTATTTTTAATTTACGAAACAGTGCACAAGGATCAGTTTTGGCGTTGGGGAAATCTGTGTACTTCCCCGAGATTGAAGAAGATGAAGATGTTTACGGCGATTACGAAGAATCGTTCCAGCCTTTTGCGCTTACAATTGAAGTGGGAAATCAAAGTGTTTATTTCGGTGCGAATGAATTCAAACCGGAAATAATTGATGGCGAAATATTTGTGCCTGTCCGCGGCGTTTTTGAAACTATGGGATACATCGGAAGCTGGGATGAACAATCCGGCGTAGCGATGTTTTCAAACAATATAAATACGGTAATTATAACAATGGACGAAAATACCTTTGTGGCAAACGGAGAAGTTCAAGAGTTGCCTTCTCCCGCAAGAAATATTAGTGATTCCGCGATGTTCCCGCTTGAACCCGTGATGAAAAGTCTCGGATACATCGTTTCATTTGATGAGGAAAGCAACACTCTTTTTATTTCTGAACCCCCGCCGCCGGCACCGCCGCAAGAACCCGTTCCGGCGCAAACACCGCGGCCCGCCGCAGCCGCAAGGCCGCGCCCTGCGGCAACACCCGAACCCACACCCGAACCCGTGGTTGTTGCATGCCGCACGTGTAACGGAGGTGGAACCGTAACCTGCAACGGTTGCGACGGCGTAGGCGGCGGACGCTCAATGATGTTGACACCGGGCATTCCGCATGAGTTCGCGGAATCAGGACTGCAATGGTGGTGTACGGTGTGCATGGCGCAAACCCGTATAACCTGCGCAACCTGCAACGGCTCAGGTTTAATTGTAGTTCCGCAGGAATAATGCTTGCAAAACATAAAAAAATTTCGTAAAATACTTCTGCTGGGGGAATTTTAATGCTCAATCCAATGGATTTGTACAATGAAATAGCAAGCGGAATATTTGCGAAACTTCCGGGCGGAGACGGGCTTCACAGTCAGTTTTTGCACGGGAATGCGCGGACGGCTAATGCAGCCTCTGCTTCGCGTGCCGTTGCGTCAAATTCAGCCGTCTCAGCCGCGAAAAAACCTGCACAATCTACCGCAGACAACGCGGTTTCTTTTGATTCAATCATGCATTATTTCTCAACCGGCGGCGAAGTTGACGATGTTACGCGCAAAGCAATCGAATCCGAAATTGAATTGGCAGCGGCGCGCCATAATATCGACCCGAATCTTGTCCGTGCCGTTATACGTGCGGAAAGCAACTATCGTCACGATGCGGTTTCAAGCGCGGGCGCAATGGGGCTTATGCAACTTATGCCGGGTACCGCCGCGGCAATGGGCGTAACAAATCCCTTCGATATAAAACAAAACATAGAAGGCGGAACAGCCTATCTGCGCCGTCAGCTTGATGCGTTCGACGGCGACATTGACCTTGCTCTTGCGGCATACAATGCCGGTTCCACAGCGGTACGTCGTCACGGCGGCATTCCGCCGTTCGCAGAAACGCAAAGGCATGTACCCCGCGTTCGGCAATTCTTTGAAGAGTACACCCTCCAACAGTACCAACGCGCTGCCGAGGACTCTAGATTTAATGTATAAAAGCAATAAAAATCTTGACAGCAAAGCATGGTTTATGCTAGTCTTTCGCCTGTCACTATTAGCTGGTGTAACTCAGGGGTAGAGTACCTCCTTGGTAAGGAGGAAGTCGGCAGTTCAAATCTGCTCACCAGCCCTGGTTTTCCCCTTTAAAATTTGCCTCACAATCCGTGGATTATCATTGTTTGGCAATGACTTGCAACAAATGATGTCGTACATATCGGAATTGCCAACTCAGTACTCATATGAACTTCCTTACCCGTTCCGGAATACCGGCAATATGACCGATAGCCCACTTGCGATTTTGCAAGCGGTTAATTTGTGTGTTTACACTATGTAATCTCTAAACATCAAAAGAATCGCCCTATTGATACACCACTGCACACATTAGGCGCGGAGGATGCGTTGACGATTCTTGCCGGTGCATTCACCTTTTTTGATTTTCGTTTTTAAGTAAAACCGGGGTCACGTGCCCCCGGCAGGTGCCGCAACGCGCATAAAAGGTGCTAGCGTGGGTAGCGAAGCCGAGCCGGTACCAGAGCCCGATGCGCTACTCCCTTATATGCCGATGCGGCGGGTAATACAGATGCAACATAAGACAGAGGTTAGAGCGGGAGCGGTGCGGTTCGTTTCAAGGCGCGAGGCCCCTTCCGAAGTTGGCAAAACCCGTCCATGGCATAAAAACGTCTGTGTGGTGGTTGCAATACCACAATATCACGCAACGTGTAGCTTGTCAATACTTATTTCTTCGGAAAAGCAAGAAATAATTACCGCATCTTTGCCGGGTCTGCTTTTAACGTTTCCCTGTCTTGCAAACAGTTGAAATCAGACTTTTATTGAATTACAATACTATAAAAAAGAGCGTGTGAATTCATGATAGTCTGGGAAGGGGATATTTATGAAAATAAAATTATTAACCGCGTTTGTTGTAATAATTATTATGATGCCGGCGGTGGTTTTTGCTGCACCGCCCAATCCGCCGGGTGAGGTTCCGTGGATGCAGCGGCCGGTTTCGGAGTCTACGGTGATTGTTAACCCGACAGGGAGCGGCGGCGATTCTTATAATTTAAATATTTTGTGGTCAAGACCGCAGCGTTCGCAGGTGCCGACTTTAACTATTCCGCCTGCGCGCTTTAATGAAGCTGCCGCAACTTTTTCAAGCCCAAATCCGCTTTGGACGATTTACCCATTGCATTATAACGTAAGGTTCCGGAATGCCACTCGCGGTGACGCTTTTTACCTCGGCCCGCCTATACCTCCGATTCAGGTTCTCGCGCCGCCGAGCGGACAGGACAGGAATCTTCCGCCGGGTACGTCGCTTGAGGTTTCAACCGGACCGCAGCAATTAACAATGAATCATTCAAGTTTATATGAAATTCATATTGACCCATACCGCCCCATACCTGTAGAGTTACCGGCAATTCCACCCGACGATTTCAGACCGCTCGGCTCCGTTCCTGCACCTATTGACAGTTCGGCAGGTTTGCCGCTTGGGCGCGATTTGCTATTCCTTACGGATATCGAAGTGGACGGGCGCGGGCGTGGCAACAGCATAACAATAACCTGGCAGGACCCGTCTTGGGGTGGCGTGAATGTTTTCCCGTACTGGCAGATTTCATACGGCGATTATGTTCCGGGTTCACCTGTTACGGGCTCAAGGGTAATAACGCGCCCGGTAGGCGGGCCGAATGCGGGTGCGGATGAAATAAGACAGCACCCCGACGGTACTTTAAGTTACACAATTTTTGACCCGAGAATTCCGCCGATTGGCTTTCAGGCAATCAGCGTTAACCCGGCTTTCGGGCCAAACCCCGACGGCGTACCGTCTCACAGGGTGCGTCAAGGGCAGTCGTCCGCGCATCGTACAATCAGCGGTCGTCAGTTTGAAATATTCTTTACAACGAACGAATACAGCACCGTTGTTACAATGATTCCCGAAATAAATATCGAGCAAGCGGGCGCGCAGTTTATTCGGCTTTGGTGGCCGCATTTAACGGGAATTGCGGGAATGCTTGACCGTGTAGAAGTTGAGGAATGGCCGCCGGAGTTGGGCGGAACAGTTCCACCCCCAGGCTCGTCGCCGATGTCTGTTCTTAGGGTTCTTGGAGACTATGCGTTTTTAAGCATAAACGAGATTTTTGTAGGGCCGGGAATTCCGCGTGAACCACGAGGGTTCGCGCTTGCGATTCACCTTTCAAATCGCGAAGTTTTGCGAACGGAAGTAGTTGTTTATAATCCTCTAATTTCAGATTTTAGCCCGTACAGGCCGGAAGTTGTGCGGCTTGACCATGTGGGAGACGGCGCGATTTCTATGGAATGGCTGGCGTTTTTGCGTTTCCCCGCGGTTGCGGAGGAAATTCCTTCTATTCCCCCGGGCGACCCATTTAACGGACGCTTTGTGGACACAGCAATGTCTTATGAAATTTTTGTTTCGGATTCGTGGGACGATATGCAGTGGATGACCACGCCGCTAATGACAATCAACCCGGGTAATTTGGAAGCCAGCCAAAGGTTAAGCCCCGTTCAGCCGCAGCCGTATCCGCCCATTTTCGACCCGACTTGGCAGCTCTGGCCTTTCGATTTTGTTACACAATATCAAACTTTAACCAACGACGGCATTGTTATAAACGATATTCGCGGAAACAGAGTTTACTTTGTGAAAATCCGCGCCATTCGCGAACCGGGTGGGCAACATTCCAGTTGGGCATACGGAAGCGTTTATGTGCCGCCGCTTGACCCGATTGTAGTCACGCCGGAGATGATTCCTTCGCCGCCTGTGGAAATTCCAAACGACGCAAACGCTCATATTACACAAACTTCTATTCCATTAAGATGGGATACGCGGTATCTGGAAATTATGTGGCCTATGGCGGGCAGAAACCCGGATTTACCGTATGCAGAAAGGGATTTGTGGTACACCGTAATCGGTGTTGACATGAACGGCGTCCCGATTTACGGGCGTTCGGCAGAGCAAATTAATTATGCAATGACAAATCCACCGCCGGCGGGTACTTTGCCGCGCTTTGAGTTTCTTAACCGTATGATTGGGCCGGCTTTACGCGAAAGATTGCTTGGGCAGGACGAATTCCCAATGAATCCGAATTTGCCAAGTTATATCGCGCCGTTTTTGAATGATGCGCGTGACCAAATTGATGCTTTCACATTGGGACGTTGGAGTTACCGCTTCAATCCGATGGCTTTGCGCATTCAAAACACGGATAATTTCAGCTATCAAATTCATGTTGTGCCTTATGAAACAGTGCGGCTTCATCCGCGCGGGTTTGAAGGCTACCGCGACTCAATTATTCCCGACAGATGGGTAAGTATCGGCAAACCTACAATCACAAACGGTGTTGCAAATCACGTTGTTACGGGCCTTGCCGAAAACACACCGTATGTTATTTTCATAAGACCGTATGTAACAATCAACGGGCAAGTTGTTCATGCGGCATACCCGACTTTTGTTATCGGAACAACAGTTGTCACCCCCAACCGTCCCGTTCCCGACCCAACAACGCCCGTACTTCACGAAGTTCCGCGTTACACAACGCGTAACAGAGTAGCCGTAAGATGGCGCGTTCAAGAGAATATGACTTACGAGCTACGGGTTTCGCCATTTTTCACAGATTATCCGAACGGCGGCACGGTGATTCCGATTTCTTGGGAAAACATCCAAGCCGTGCGGAACGGGGAGACAATTGAACTTGAAAACCCGCATTCCGTACTTGATGTTTTGGAAGTGGACGGACTTCAATATTTCCATTTAAGAATTCTAGAGCGTTTCCCCGATACAACGTATTATATTTGGGCGCGAGCGATCGGCGTTGACGAAGACGGAAGAGCCGTAACGTCGCCGTCGGCTCCGTCGAACCCGGTTGATATTCACACGCGCAACATTGAACCGCCCGCACCGCCGAGAAGCCTTGCGCGTGTGCCGCAGAATCTTTTGGATATGTACAACAGGTACAACAATACGGATTATAAAAACGACGAACCCGAATCGTTAACAATATCTTTTATGAGAATTTTTGACGACCTTCGCGATTCATTGGGTAATTTAAGGGAACGCGCCGAGGACGGCACCGCCGAAGGAAACGCAACGTCGCTTAACATGCCGAACAAAGACCGCACCGAGGCATACTTGGCGATTCATATAATCCGTTTCGAGCAGCTGATTGCGAACCGCACCTATTATGTTCGCGCACGTACGGTTTTAACGGTACAGCGTAACGGCCCGGATGTTTTTAGTTATGAAATTCAGCTTGCCGACAACAGAGATTTCTTTGACCCAACGACATTTACAATTCCGCCGCTTATTGCCGAACACCCAATTGATACCCGCAGGGCTGTTTCCGATTGGGTGGAAATTGAGCTAGACACGGGCGTTTCCGACGGCGAATTTGACAGTGCGCATCGTCCCGACCAATACCCGTTACCCGAGCGCGACTGGGAAATAACCTACGACCCGCTTACGCAGACGCTTTCATGGCGTTTCCGCACAAACCAGCGCGGTGCGGACGGCAGGCTCGACCAAAACGTAGACCAACGTTTTATTGCGCGTTTAATTCAAGATAATACATTTGTTTTCACTGCCGACCTTTCAAGTTATAACGGGCTACCCGTTGCGAACCGCGAAATAATTTTGCCCGAATCAATTTTGCGGGCATTTGACCAACGCAGGATAACGCTTGAAATATTGGCGGGCGATAAAAACATCACCATCCCGCCCGGCGCGTTTGATACGGCGCAAACACGCGCATTACAGCCCGGAATCGGCACGTATTACCGTATCGCGCTTGATAATGTATCAAGCGGAATGCCGCCGCTTACAACGAACACCGAATTCGCCACGGCTCCGAAACGTCTTTCTGTGTCTGCAACGACTCCGCTACGTTCGGCAAACCTTACGACTTTTGCCCGTCCCATTATTTTAGAGCTTCCTGTTGGGGTTCATGCAAGTCCCGACGGTTTGCGCACCGGATTATTTGTAGCGGACACAAACACGGCATCTTGGCGCGACACTGCCGGACAGTTCAGCTTCTTTGCGAACTCTCTTTCCACCGGCGTTCAAACCCCAACAACTTTTGCGGGAATTTCACGCGTTACGCCCCCGATGGCTGTTCCGCAAAGCCCCGCAAACGCACCGATGCAACGCGTCGCAACGCGATTAACGATTACCGATATGACAACCTTTGACCCTGCGCGCAATATCACTTCCAACGAATTTAACAATATCGTAAACGCATTAATCACCAATAGAACAACCGTCACAATGAACGCAAATATTCCCGCCGCAAACATGAGCTCGCTGACCCGTGCGCGTTTTGCTGCTCCCGCGGAACTTACCCGCGAAGCCGGAATAGATATTATGGTGCGCTTGTACGAAAACCGCACAAAACAAATCCTCACACCCATGACTCCCGAAGATTCAATCCCGGGCATACAAAACTCAACCCCGGCCATGCGACGCAACCTGCGCATAGCCGCCGACCTCGGCTTTATAACAGGTCCGCTTGAACCACGCGGCAACCTTACAATGGGTGAAATGATGAGCATGGTAGATATTATTATTTTGGATGCGGGTATGTAAAAGAAGAAAACTTACGAAAATAAAAAACGGCATTCGTGCGGGTGTTAACCCGAAAACGAATGCCGTTTTTCACTTATGGGTGCTTCTACATAATTAAATTATTTCTACATTCACCTTTTTTTCCTCATTGATTGCAGCGGCTTTTACCAGTGTGCGAATTGCGCGGGCTATGCGGCCTTGTTTGCCTATTACCTTTCCCATATCGTCGGGGGCTACTTTTAGGCGCAGGGTTGTTATGCCGTTGCTTTCCTCTTCGATTACCTCGACTTTATCGGGCTCGTCTACCAAACGCTTTGCCACCATACTCAATAGTTCGTTCATTCACTTCACCCTCCTAGATTCCGGACTTTTTAAGAAGTGCACGGACGGTGTCTGTGGGTTGCGCACCTTTGGAAATCCAGCCTTTTGCGGCATCAGCGTCTACGCGTAGCTCGGTTGGGTTTTTCGTCGGGTCGTATGTGCCGATTTCCGCAAGAACCTTGCCGTCACGTGGGGTGCGGCTGTCTGCTACAACAATGCGGTAAAACGGGGCTTTCTTCGCACCCATTCTTTTCAAACGAATTTTTACCATGCTTTAAATCACCTTTCAAAAATTTTTTATGAGAAAAAGGGAAGATTCCCCATTTTTCCAAGCAAACCTTTCTTGCCTTTTTTACCGCCTTTACCAAACATTCCGGAGGAAAAGCCTTTCATCATTTTTTGCATTTGTTCGAATTGTTTCAAGAGACGATTTACATCTTGAACTGTACGCCCGCTTCCCGCAGCTATGCGGCGTTTGCGCGAACCGTTGAGAATTTCAGGGTTTTGCCGCTCTTTGCGGGTCATGGATTGAATTATTGCTTCCATGTGAGCCATTGCTTTTTCGTCAACTTCCGCGTCTGCAAGTGCGGATTGATTGATTCCCGGCATCATTCCCAGTAAATCTTTTATGTTGCCCATTTTTTTAATTTGCTGCATTTGCAACAAAAAATCTTCTAAATCCAGAGAGTTTTCACGTAATTTTTTTTCAAGGTCGGCGGCTTGTTTATCGTCGAAAGCTTGCTGCGCTTTGTCAATTAGGCTTAAAACGTCGCCCATTCCCAAAATTCGTGATGCCATGCGGTCGGGGTGGAATGGTTCCAAGTCCTCAAGTTTTTCGCCCATTCCTACATATTTAACGGGTTTACCTGTTACTTTTTTCACAGAAAGAACCGCGCCGCCGCGTGTGTCTGAATCCAATTTTGTTACGATAATACCGTCAAGACCAAGTTTTTCGTCGAAGGTTTTTGCCACGTTTACGGCATCTTGCCCGGTCATTGCGTCCACAACGAGTAAGATTTCCTGCGGGCGAACTTTTGCGCGGATTTGTCCCAACTCGTCCATTAATGCTTCATCTATATGAAGTCGGCCTGCGGTGTCGATTAAAATAATGTCATGGCCGTTAGCTTTTGCAAATTCAAGACTTTTTTCGGCAATCGAAACGGGATTTTCTTTGTCGCCCATCTCGAAAACGGGAATGTTATAAGTGCTTCCCACAACCTGCAACTGCTTGATTGCCGCCGGGCGATAAATGTCGCACGCTACAAGAAGCGGGCGTTTGCCTTGCTTTCGCATAAGCCCCGCAAGTTTTCCGCTGCTGGTTGTTTTTCCCGCGCCTTGAAGCCCGACCATCATGTAAACCGTGGGCGGTTTCGACGAAAACGTAAGCTGGCTTTGGGTTGAACCCATCAGCGAAATCATTTCATCGTGAACGAGCTTGACCACCTGCTGACCGGGGTGAAGGCTTTCCAAAATTTCATGACCAACGGCTTTTTCCGTAACGCTTGCCACAAAATCTTTTACAACACGGAAATTCACATCCGCTTCAAGAAGCGCGAGACGAACCTCGCGCATTGCTTCTTTAACGTCGCCCTCGGAAAGCTTTCCTTTTCCGCGAAGTTTTTTAAAAACACTTTGCAGCTTTTCACCTAGATTTTCAAATGCCATACGGTCGTACCTCCTTTTTTAGAGGTTAGAAGTAAGATTATTTAAGAGCCTGCGGATTTGGGCGATGATTGCGCCCGTTTCCATCGGGTTTTGTTCAAGGTCATCTAATGCGAGGTTTATTTTAGTTGCAAGGGCTTGCTGGTTTTTGAATTTTTCCGTCATTCCAAGAAGTTTATCATAGTGGTTTAGCCGCCCGTTTACACGCTTTAACATATCCGCTACGGCTTGCGGCGTTATTCCCATAAAATCTCCGATTTCCGCAAGCGAATGGTCTTCCATGTAATGCATTGTGAAAACTTCGCGCTGTTTGGCTGTTAGCAATACCTCGTAGAAATCGAAAAGTAAATTTTTTTGCTGTCTGGTTTCGGGTAAATTCATTTCACACACCCTTCAAGCAGTAAACCTTTGTACAGTATAAATACTTTATGGATAATTGTCAAATGCCTAAGGGGCGACTTACTACATATAGACTGATGGTGTTATAATTGTTGCTATAAAAATAACTTTATGGAGGAAACTCAAATGAGCAGAGGTTGGTATCCCATCATTGACGAAAGTAAATGCACAAGTTGCATGATTTGCAACGATATGTGCAATCATGGCGTATTTAAGCCGGACGATGTAACAGGAAAGTCGAAGGTCGTATACGGAAATGGTTGTATCCACGGGTGCCACGGGTGCGAAAGAAAATGCCCTGTTGGTGCAATTCATTATTTCGGTGATGATGGCACGTTAAATGTGGATTATAATTTTGAAACCTACAAGCCTGAATTGAAATTAGACGGAAAACCCAAGGTCGCATTTATCTGCGTCCATAATTCGTGCCGTAGTCAAATGGCAGAAGCACTTGGCAAAAAATTAGCTTCCGATGTGTTCGAGAGCTACTCGGCGGGGACGGCGTTAAAGTCCCATATAAATCCCGATGCAGTTAGGTTAATTAAAGAAATATACGGCATTGACATGGAGCAGACACAGCGAAATAAATTACTTAATGATATTCCGCCCCCCGATGTTGTCATTTTCATGGGTTGCAATGTGAGTTGCCCTCATGTTCCGTCACAGTATGCAGAGAATTGGGGCTTAGAAGACCCAACAGGCAAAAGCGATGACGAGTTCAAGGACATAATAAGGCAGATTGAAGAAAAAATGCTGAAACTGAAAGAACGAATCAGTCAATAATTTTTGGAGGTGTTGCAAAATGAAACCGGTAATAGAAATGCGAAGATGCTTTGCAAGCAAGCAACTGCAATGATCCAAACAGAACAAGAAAAATCCCTGTTACTTGCACCGACAGCAATTGCTGTAGCGGAGATAGTAATTGCTGTGACACCAGCGATGCATACAACGTAAACAGCCGCGACAGCACACCTTACGGCAGAATTATCATTGACTATGATAAATGCACAAGATGCGGTCTTTGTGTTAAAGAATGTTGCGGTACGGCTATTGGTCTGTTCCCCGAAGATTTCAAAATCTAACCCATAAAAGGGAAGCCCAAGTGCTGCGAAAGCGGTTGTTGCTAAAATCACAAGAAACGAGAAGCCCCGACTTTTATCAAGCCGGGGCTTCTATGTTATTAATTAACAAATTGGGACAACCATGTAACAAATTTGTACATGCTTACATATCGTAAAATATACTGCTTAAAGAAGTAAGTTGCATACAATTTTTGAAGGAGAGTGAAGTGTATGTCCCTGCCTAAATTTCCTGAGTCTGACAAAATTACAGATTATAATAAAAAACAAATTACTTTTGGCTGTCAGTTGTATGCCTGATAAACCCCGACCGCCCGTGCCGCCGGATCCACCTTGTCCTCGTTGTGTATCGACATTTTCAAGCGAATGCTATTGGAAACCGTGCAAAATATTATCATTGGAACATGAGCATTGCTGTGGCAATGGAATAAAGCTACAGAACGTAGATGGTTCGTCTTATATTTTGCTGCTAATCGCCCGAAAATACAAAGTGGAAATAAACTTGGAACTGATTAACCAGAAATCTGAGTATGGGTGTAGTGAAAACGTGAAGAACGAAAGAAATTACGCTGTTACAGACATTCCAAATATTGCGCGATAATTTGCAGCATTATCGGTATTAACACAAACATGACCATCGAGGACTTGAACGGATTTTTTATTTTTTTCACTTGCCAACATTTGTTATTTGATGTATAAATACGTGTAACATATTCCATTCAGACAAAGGAGAAATAACTAATGACAAAAAGCATTATCAATCAACTAAAGCGGATGGTTGCACTGGTTTTGGTAGTGGTTCTAACAACACCATACATAACGACGAAAGGTGCGGAGTGGTTGGAAGACCTTCCCGAAATTCCGTCTCTTGGCGTGGAATATGACCCTGCGGCAACAGAGGATTATATTTTATCCACGATACAGGGAGAATTTCATGCTGAGCACGGGAATGTCCCCACCATATATCAAGATGCCCGTGAGCGTGAAGAAATTGAATTTAAATGGCTTTTGTTAAGCGACAAGAGCTA
>WRBD01000041.1 GCA_009779835.1 Defluviitaleaceae bacterium
CCGACCCCCACACCTACACCGGGACTCGTAACCGTAACGGCGGAGAACGGCGCGACAACCGTGACGCAAGGCACGACATTGCAATTCAACGCGATAGTATCCCCCACAAGTGTGCCGCAAGACGTAATATGGGATATAGCTTCGGTATCGTTTATGCCGAACGTATCAATAAATTCATCAGGCTTGCTTGATGTCGGTTCGTCCGTAGCCGCCGGTACAACAATTACCGTTAGAGCAACGGCGGTTAATTCAAATGTCTTTGGTACAAGAAATGTAACTGTAACCGCCGCAGATGACCCGCATGCGGAACTTCGTGCACAACTTACCGGTTTAATTTCCACGGTACAAAGCGTTGTGGACAACACGGTAGTCTCGACAGCCGCGAATTTAGTTCCCATAGGCACGTACTGGGTTACGCAGCAGCAAATGGACGCAATTAACTCTGCGATAAACACGGCTACAAATGCTTTAACTGCGACGACGGCCGACGCACTAAATACCGCAATGGCCAATCTTATCACCGCATTTAATACGTTTGACGGTCAGCAAGATAAAGGAACAATGACACAGCAGCGCGACCATCTCGGCACTTATGATATTGTGTTTGCTTCTCCGACACCGACACCCGGTCCGACACCGAACCCGGTGGCTCCGTTCATTCATATTAATCATGGGCCGTATTGGCCCATATTTCACCTGAGCCATACGGGGGTTGAAGCCGGATCGAGTTTGGACGATATACCCGGTGTTTGGGCTTCCGGAGGCAGCGGTTCTACACACACGGTACTTGAAGGCAGCAGAATTCAAGTTCAAACCGGAACAACGGGTCATGCGGGAACATTTAACGGAATAGATATAGTTCCAAGCGAATTAGCCGGCTATTTCGGAAATGGCAGTATTCTCCCCGGTGACATTATAGAGGTAATGATTGGGCTAGACTCAATTCAACCCGGTTCGGGTGTATCAAGGCAGCCCGTAAACAACGGCTTCCGTATAGAAGCTTCACCCGGGCGCGAGGTTTCGGCACCGGGAATGCAACCCGTTGCGAACCGTTTCGGTTGGAATCCCGTTTCACATCAAAATGACGTTCCTCTCGGCTTTTTAATTCAGCCGGGTGCCGCGCCCATAATCTTAACCGTAATCGTTGATTCCTCTTTCATAGAAGCCAACCACGACGAATGGGATTGGGTTCCCGTAGCAGGTGAACGTCAGCGTATCGGTGATGCCGAACCTCCGCGTTTCAGAATAGCACCGCACATTGTAACGGACTGGGATGATGACGACGGGCTTGACGGGCTGGGTGGAAGTACGTTTACTATTTACGATATTTTAATCCGCCGTGAAGCCCCTGTACCTCCCCCCGCACCAATGAGCGTTGAAGAAAACAATATTATTCCCATGTTGAGCGCAATACCGTTTATGTTTAATGGTCATATACCGGGTGTAACACCCGGTCCGGCGATTCCCACTAATATTTCGCACGACCTTCCCGGCATTATTTACATTCCAACAGGTTCGACAACGCTTCCTAACGGCGCGTTTGTTGAATGGGAATTGGTACCCGGAGAAGGACGGCTTACATCGTCTGCCGTTAATTTGCCAATCTCCGGCGGCACGATTTCGTCTACGCAATCCGGTACTGCACGCGTATCCGTAACGGTTGTAACACCCTTTGTTGAACCCACTCCTCACGCCATAAATTTAGTCAGTGAAGGAACGGGTCATGTGGCTAACCCCAACCCGGCAACGGTAAATACTCCCGTAATCCTTACCGCAGGTACACGTAACGGTTTTACTTTCGTAAACTGGGTATCGGACGATGTGAGTATTTCAAACGCAGCAAGCACAACGGCGGCAACATTTATAATGCCCGATAAGCCCGTAACAATTACGGCGGTGTGGTCTGCGAATGCAATCCAGCACAATATAACCCTGGAAGACGGCGGTGACCAATCGAGCTTGTCTCACCAGTCGGCAGCGCAAGGTACGCAGATAGCAATCAACGCGGGAACGCGTGAAGGTTACAGATTCACGCATTGGACAGCCAATAATTCCAGCGTATCATTTGCAAACGTAAATAACGCGTCAACCACATTTAACATGGTTAACGCACCCGTAACCGTAACTGCGCACTGGATTTTAATGACTGACAGCCACACAGTAACTTTTAACGCGGGTAACGCCGTCTTTAAGAACCCGAACGCCCCCGGCGGCGTAGTGGAAATAACCGTTTCAAAAGATGGTGACAGCAGAATCGGAACATTGCCCAGAATGCATGAGATGACAATCAACGGATTCAGGTTCGGCGGCTGGCGCATTTCCGGAACAGACGAGTTCCTTCGCGACGGCGGTATAATAGAGGACGACAT
Organism: Defluviitaleaceae bacterium; assembly: GCA_009779835.1. GTDB lineage: Bacteria > Bacillota > Clostridia > Lachnospirales > WQUN01 > WQVC01. Next base: position 2,370 of record WRBD01000041.1, read on the forward strand.
GGCGGTGGAAGCGGTATGGATACAGACACCCACAAACTTCCGCTTGGGTGATGTATACAACACCGGTCGCGTAACATCTTCCGGCGCGTCGGCAATCGCAAGGTGGCTTCTGACCGACCCGGAATCCCGCAACCCGAACTTTTGCCAGCTTGCCGCAGATATTACCGGAAGCGGATATGTAAGTATTAGCGACGTAACTATGCTTGCAAGGTGGCTTGTAGGGCATGATATAGGGCATCTTATAGCAAATTAACTTCGTGCTATAAAAAAACAAAGCCCGGAATCTAGTATTCCGGGCTTTGTTAATACATACAAAATGAGGGAGGTTCACAATTATGATGAACAGTTTAAAAGGCAAATTACTTGTTCCGCTTGTAGGCGTACTGATTTTGCTAATTGTAGTTTTGTTTATTTATTTATCAGGTTTAATAAGCACTTTGGCGGAGGATTTAACAAATAAGAGAGTGGAAAGTGCAGCTCGTTCCGCGGTAGCAAGAATTGACAACCTTAAAGATGAAGCTCGCATAGTTGTAAATTCGGCTGCCGGCAGTTATATGGTTTCGCAATCAATACGGGCGTGGAATGACGCTAAAATCGGTGACGGCGAAGAAGCAGGCCCGGAAAGAGAAGCTATAAGGCTGGAATTGCTTGCATATCTTCAAAATCGAGTGGAGCAATCGGGCGCAAGCAGTTTTATTGTGCGTGATATAGACGGGCGGGTAATACTTCGTGCACATGCCCCTGCGTTTAACGACATAGACGATTCCCGGCCGGGAAACTTGGCTTTAGAAGGAACACCCACAACTGCTTTTAATACGGGAAGAACAATGCCATTGGGGTTGAATTCATCTATGCCTGTGTATTACGGCGGTGAAATTATAGGAATGGTGGCTTCCCTTTATTTTCTGCATTCAGACGAATTTATGGAATACCTGAAAAATCTTTTTGATGCAGAAATTACGATTTTCAACAGTGAAGAAAGTATTGTAAGTACAATCGGCGAAGATGCCGTGGGTGTGGAATTGGATGCAGATGTTGCGAGAGTAATTATGAGTAATGAAAATACAGAGCCTTACTATCGCACCGAAGGACGAATGTTCCAAAGCAGATATAATTATCATAATGTATACATCCCTGTACACGGCTTGGCTAACAACTATGCCCCATTGGGCGCGATTCGTGTGTCATTTTCCAATGAATCAACGGAGCATATGGTATTCAGAATTCATCGCGCGATAGTTGTTATAGGCATTATCGGGTTTATTGTTGCGCTGGGAGTGTTGTATTTCTTTATCGCGAGAGCATTAAAACCGATTGACACATTGAAAAAACAAGTACGGGAAATTGCAAGCGGGAATATTAATATAAATATGAGCAGTGAAAATATTTCTAACGACGAAATTGGCTTGCTTACCCTTGATGTTTATACGCTGGTGAATGTCATAAGAGGTATGACAAGTGATTTGGAGTGTTTGATATATGAAATGGACACGAAAGGTGAAATCGAATACCGAATTGATACAAGCAAATATGACGGTTCGTATAAGCATCTTACCGAAAGCATTAATACCTATACCGACACTTATATAAGTGAAATTCTGATGATTTTAGATATTATTAATGACATAAGCGAAGGCAATTTCAATGTTGAAATAAAACAATTGCCCGGAAAAAAAATCATTCTGAATGAAAAGTTTGATGCTTTCATTGCAAACATGAAAAACATAAATTCCGAAATAGACGGCCTTGCAGTAGCAGCCGCAAGCGGAAATCTTAATGTTAAGGCAGACGCAGATAGCTACAAGGGCGACTGGACTGTGCTGATGAATCACTTAAACACTTTGGTAAGTGCGGTAGCGGAAAAAGCACACTGGTACGAATCAATTCTTAATGCGATACCTATGGTTATATCTGTGATTGACAAAGATATGAACTTTACGTTCCTTAATAAAACAGGCCTGGATGCAATCGGTATAAAATGGGATGACCTGAAAGGAAAGCAATGCAATGCGTGGGCCCATGCGTGCAGTGCATGTAACACGGATAAATGCGGTGTCAGATGTTTCAATCAAGGCAAAACACAAAGTGAATACACAGCAGGAGGCGGGTATTACAACATAACTACCGCGGCGTTAAAAGATTCATCCGGCATTCAAGTGGGTTATGTTGAAATTGACCAAGATGTAACCGCTATGAAACAAATGATAGAGAAGCTTAATAATCTGATGGTAGAGATTAAATCCATAAGCGAACAAGTTTCTCAGGGTTCACAGCAAATTGCGGATAACAGTCAAAATCTTGCAAGCGGCGCGAATATGCAATCTAATCAAATCAACCAATTAAACACAAACATTGATTTAATTAACGATAAAATGCAAACAACCGCAAGACATATAACCGACGCGAACGATTTGTCTGTAAACGCGAAGCAAAACGCCGTCTTGGGCAATGATGAAATGAAGCAAATGGTATCGGCAATGCAGGGCATAAAAGACGCTTCGGACAGTATTTCTAAAATTATTAAAACAATTGAAGATATTGCGTTCCAAACAAATCTGCTTGCCTTAAACGCCGCGGTCGAAGCCGCAAGAGCCGGCGAACACGGTAAAGGCTTTGCCGTTGTTGCCGAAGAAGTAAGAAGTTTGGCTTCCCGCTCTCAGGACGCAGCGAAGGAAACAAATGTATTAATCTCCGAATCTGGCAGCAGGGTTGAAAAAGGTACTGCGGTTGTTCTTAAAACCGCAAAGACCCTGGAAGCAATCGTTGAAGACTTCGACAGCGTATCAAAACTTATTTCCGAAATAAATACAGCATCCGCCGAACAAGCCGAGTCCATTGCGCAAATTTCCGGCGGGCTTATGGAAATTTCAAACATTACACATCACAATTCCGCCGCAAGCGAAGAAGCCGCCGCCGCTTCGGTAGAACTTTCAAGCCAAGCCGATTCTTTGATGGGATTGTTTGATAAGAGATAAGCCAGCGCAGGTTATAAATGCTATGCCCTTGTTTTTCCGCCATGCTGATTAGTGTGAAGAAGAACAGACTCAAGGTTGCGCCTTATTAGCTTACGGCGTATTATAAAGCCCCAAGAAATTACAGATATGCCTAAAAACATAAGCATTGCTATTACAGAACCCGCTATGGCGGGTACGCCTGTTGGCGGAACATGGAACATTGGCGTTACGGAGTTGGACGCGTCGGAAGCCGCGCCAGTTCCCACGCTATTTGTTGCCGTGACCGTGAAAGTGTATGCCGTTCCGTTTGTAAGCCCGGGGACGATAATTGGGCTTGATGTGCCTGTTGCGCTAATCCCTCCGGGGATTGCCGTAACAGTGTAGTCTGTGATTTTGCTACCTCCGTCATTTACGGGCGGCGCGAAAAATACTGTTGCTTGTTCGTCACCCGCAGTCGAGCTGATATTTGTCGGTGCGCCGGGGACTGTTATTTGTGGGTTGCAGAAGTTACATATGTTTCCGCAAGAAGCGGTTAATGTTGCGGAGCAGTTTTCGCATTCGGTGCAGTTTGCGGCTTTCGGTATATGCTCTCCCAAAGTAGTCGTGCAATTTTCACAAGCTGTGCAATCATCGGCTTTCGGGGTGTGACTGCAATTGCAAGCAACGCAAGTGTCGTTGCAAATTGGGGTGCGGATCGTGCCGCAATTTATACAAAGCATACAGTTTTCGGCTTCGTTATAATCATGGTCGCAAGTTACCGTTGCAGTTGGGTCGGAAGTTCGTATCTGCTCCGTGAGCGGTGTTGAAACACTCACGGTAATTGTATGCCCCATATCAGCCGCAACAAGCGTATAGGTGCCGCTTGTCGCGCCGACAATCGGTTCGTCGCTGCGGTTCCATTGATAATCAAACACTAATGTTCCCACACTTGGATTTGCGTATATTGTGTCTGTATTTGCCGTTAATGTTTCGCCAAACTTCGCTTCGCCGTCGATTGTCGGTCTGTTGATTAGACTGGGTTTATCGGTGGTGATTGCTTCACTGACCTGCATCTGCCCGGCTGTGTAATTTGCGGTTTCCTGTGTGCGAGCGTATGCGTAATATGTTGTGTTCGGCGTAAGCCCCGTCCATGCCCTGACACTTCCCCAACTTAGTTCGCTTGCCAATGCGTTATTGACGGTACTTATCGCATATTGCACATTTGGGTTTTTAGTGGTATCCATGCTTGTTACGGCGGTGACGGTTATGCTTAAACTTGTATTTATACTAAGTGCGGGTGCGCCGCTGACCGCCGCACCTTCGGCTTTTTCAATCGTGAAATCGGCATAACCTGTACCCACATGAGTATGGCTTGCGTTTAATATGATAATAGCTGTGTAATTACCCGCATTTGTCGGGACTGTGCTTGTCGCGGTACTGTCTGCCGCATTTCTCGCCCTATATGTTACAGTATAATCAGTTGTGGCTGTTCCGTTTACCGTGACGTTTGATATAACAGTTTTTGTATTCGTGCCGTCATATACCCAACCTGTTGCCGTTGCGGTGACTGTTGCATGAGGAGTCAAAACATCATCAATACCGTCGATTTTTCCGTTATTGATTACTGTTCCTGCTACTGCTACCGTGCCGTTTTGCGTAATTTTGCCGCCTGTGTTTGCAATGATTTGAAGCGCGGTTTGTGAGTTGACCGCGAACGCCGTCTGCGGCTTAAACAATCCGAACGGCATAAGCCCCGTTAGCATTACCGCAGTAATCGCAAACAAGATTACTTTTTTGAAAATTCTTTGTTTTTTTGACATCTGTTTTTCCTCCTATCGGTGAGTGAATCTACACAACCCCCGGTTGATATGGCAGCGGTCAAGGCATTGGCTGTAATAGCGGCTTGTTCTCCGATGATACCACATCTGAAGCACTTATTTCTACTACTTGCGGAAAACGGCGGCAAATTGTCTATTATTTCTTCCTATCTTGAAAAATTTTTAGGAAACAGCCAAATAGCAATCGAGTAAGTCTTCGGAAGGGGCTTTGCGCCCTGAAACGAACCGCACCGCATTAGCCATACCAAAAAAACACGCCCGATACATGGAGGTTTTGCCCGCTTGAAGAAACGGGAAGGATAGTGTAAAATCGGGAAACGCGGTGGCAGGTTTAACTTGTATGAATACTTTTACATATTTCGACCGATTGCGGTGTTTAAATGACAGATATCTGCAAGGAATGGTTGCATTTATTTTTATTTGTATTATTATTTGTTTTGTTGATATTTCGTGAAAAGTGCAAAGAATATCGAAAGGAAATAATTTATATGGTGAAAAGTTTATTGATTGCTGAAGCGGGAATCAAAGTTGGATTACAACTTAAAGGAGTAGTTGACAAAGTAATTTCTATTCAGAACAGATTTTTTGACAGCACTACAATCAATGATAAAATTGATGAACTATATAGAATGGTAGAAGATATTTATACTGATATTGCGAAAAGTTTTTTCATTTCTGCAAAGCAATCGGTAAACGAAGCGGTACATAGCAATAATCCGGAAATTGATATAAAAAATGCGGCTAATCATTTGAAGAATGCTTATAATTTGATGTGTGTGTACAGAGAAAAAAAGAAAAGCGCAAAGCGTTATTTTTTCTTTAGTTATGAGGTAGATTTTTGCAAGAATAAATTAGGAGCTTATGATACCTGTCTGAAATTAGCACTGCACATATATGAATTATTTTGCGTTTTAAATGAAAAGGAAAATGCAAAACAATGGCTTGCTATTGCTAAAGAGCAATTAAATCATACATTGGATTATTTTAATTCATTAATACCTGAAGCATATTATAAAAGCGATAAAAAAAGTTCTATGGACATTAGTGAAAATTATTATAAAAAATTAGTTTTAATAGAAGATTATTATAAAGTTAAAATTGCTTGTCCGCCGGTGGAGGAATCTGAATTTGCTGGTCACCCCGACATTGTGCCTATTCGTTATATAAAGGAATACGCATATATTACAGAGGAAGGTATGCGTTTTATTTCAAATTATCCGTCTATGTTAAAAGAACTGTTTGAAACAGTAAAAACTAACGGTAAATCATATCAAGTTTGTGATAATTCTGTGAGATGAAAGCAAATAACGAACGGAAAGGTTGTTCAACCTTGCCATTATTTCATTGAATCCCAAGTCTTTAACAGGAGGTAGAACAATGGGTTTTTTAATTGATGATGCTCTTGGAATTACAGCAACTCTTATAACCCTGAAGGAATTTATCTCAAAAAAGCTAAAAGACGATAATAAGGTTTTTAAAAATCAACTTCGAAAAAATATAACGGTTATTTGCGAATCTGCAATAGATACTTTTGATAAATCACCTGAACTTAAAGACATTATTCCGTCATATGCTGATGAAATCATTTATGAAGAAGTAATCATAGCTTTGGAAAACCATAAACAACTAAATATTGATGAAATCCAAAAGAAACTCAATGTCGATAGGGTTGATATATTAACCCAATTATTAAGATTAATTGATGAAAAATTACAGACCTCTTTTGAATATAGCCAAAGAGATTATAATGCATGGTTGAGTCAAAAAACCAGGGATATAGAAACTTTACTAGGCGATTTGAAAGAAAGCGTAGAGCAAATAAAAGAAATGCTGGCTACTACTTTTGCTTCTAAAATAACTATCGCCGGGGCAAAAATTATTACAAATAATGTGATTGCTACGCAAAGAAAACTTCCGGAGCCAGAGAAATGTGATGTTTCCAGAAAATTTTATTTTGTTAACAGCGATTTTGATCTCATGTTAAAAGCGGTTTGTAATGATTTAGATGTTATAGATGAAAAAGTTTTAAGTCAGGCGATGAACCTTATCGAATCAGGACGATCCTTAATTATATCCGGTTATGGTGGAGAAGGGAAAACAACCCTTATGATGAGAGTTGCGGTTGAATATGCAAAAAAAGGTGCACCCGCAATTTGGATAAATCTTAATGATGAAGATACGGAGATTAAGATAGATGCAATCTTTAATGCGGTTATAGAAAATGAGCAAAAAATATTAATATGTTTGGATAACCCTTTTATAGGGAAAGCTCAGTTGGCAAAAATTAAACGTAAATTAACGTCAATAAAATCGGACATACAAATTGTTCTTACTGAGAGAATTCAACGGATTACGGAACTTTTTGAACTAGATTCTAACCCACTCAAAGGATGGTTGGAAGATTATAATTCGTTGATTTGTATAGGAAATGACCGGGAAAGAAAGCAATATAATGATTTATATGAGTTGAAAAATATTCATTTTTCATTACTTTCTTTAGAATGGAAAAAAAGTATTCTTAATAAATTGATTTCACTACACTCTGATGTGGTATATAAGAGTGCTGAACAATTACAAGAGCATAAGAAGAACCTGGCGGATATTCCGGTAAGTATACTTCAGTTTTTTGTTCTACATGGCACAGATGATTTCAGTAAGGATACAGACACCCGGCTGGATTGGAATGAGTGGTCTGACAGGATAAAGAAGTGGACAGGAAAAGAAGACGATCCTGATACATATTATCATTTAATCGCCTCGTTTTCTTTGTTTGGCTTAAAATTAAATATCAACCTATTTTGCAAGTACTATGATATTGATTTAGGAAAGCTCACCAGATACTTAGAAATAAATGTTGGTGAACTGAAGGAACCAATAAGGTTTTTAAACAATGAAATATACCCCCGGCATGATGTTTTTGCTGAATTGTTTTTTATGTTCAGGAATAAAACAGACCCCATTATGCCCCTTATTAAAGTGGCAGATACTTTGGATAAAAAATTACTTAATTCATTAATTTCTAATGTGTTTACAAAAATCAACTTATTAAAATCACCTATTATATATTTCAGAGCCAATAAAGAGCGTAACATTAAACAGTATAAGAATTTATTAGAGAAAATTATGAGCAACCCGGCATTTGATGACGATTTGCCCGATAATTTATTATTAGTACAGCTTTGGCTATCATCCGATGAATGTGAAACCCGTAAGGTGTTGAACTCGCTAAAAAGTAAATTAGAGCAAACAAAAGAAGCGCCATTGTTTGTTGAATATGCCAAATATAGTATTTTATTAGGGAAAACGCAGGAAGCCGAAAATGTTCTCCACAAAGCAATAGACTTAAATCCCAAAAATCTACATCCACGTACCGAACTGGGAAAATTGCTTGCAGCGCAAAGAGGTAGGGAAGCCGAAGCTGAAAAAGTGCTCCGTGAAATTATAACAATTGACACTCAAAATCTACACACGCGCACCGAACTAGGGAAATTGCTTGCAAAGCAAAGAGGTAGAGAAGCCGAAGCTGAAAAATTTCTATGTGAAGCTATAACGATTGACTCTCAAAATATACACACGCGCACCGAACTGGGGAAATTGCTTGTAAAGCAAAGAGGTCGGGAAGCTGAAGCTGAAAAAGTACTCCGTGAAGTTATAAAGATTGACCCTCAAAACCTACACACACGCACCGAATTGGGGAAATTGCTCGCAAAGAAAAGAGGCAGAGAAGCCGAAGCTGAAAAAGTGCTCCTTGAAGTTATAACGATCGCCCCCAAAGATGTACACACACGTACTGAGTTGGGGAGATTGCTCGCAAAGCAAAAAGGTAGGGAAGTCGAAGCTGAAAAAGTGCTCCGTGAAGTTATAATGATTGACCCCAAGGATGTACACACACGTACTGAACTGGGGAGATTGCTCGCGAAGCAAAGAGGTAGGGAGGCCGAAGCTGAAAAAGTGCTACGTGAAATTAAAAAGATTGATCCTCAAAATCTGCACACACGCACCGAACTGGGGAAATTGCTTGCAAAGCAAAAAGGTAAGGAAGCCGAAGCTGAAAAAGTGCTCCGTGAAGTTATAACGATTGACCCCAAAGATATACACACACGCACCGAACTGGGGAAATTACTCGCATCGCAAAGAGGTAGGGAAGCCGAAGCTGAAAAAGTACTCCGTGACGCTTTAATACAACATCCAAAAGATATTTTCTTTAAAATAGAATTAGCTAGATTGTTAACAAAAACAAAAGGAAGGGAACGTGAAGCTGAAGTAATTTTAAATGAGCTATTGCTAAAAGAACCGAATAATTCTTTTTTAGTGGTTGCTTTTAGCAAGTTGTGTTTGAGAAGCGGAAAAGATTTAGATAAAGCGGAAATTATGTTGCGAAATATAATAAATAAATCTGGCGGAAGTTGTAATATTTATGCCATGACATCACTTAGTCAAGTGTTAATAAAAAATGATAGTACCCGGGAAGAAGCAATTTCTCTACTGGAAAAGGTTCATGAAAGTGACCCTAATAATAATGTAGCAAAAAAACTATTAGAATCATTTTCGAAATTAGGACGATAGAAAAATATCTAAACGATACGAGAGATAATTATCAAAAATTGCATTTGACAAAATACACGTAGCGTGATATTGTTGCTTTGCATCAATCAAACAGACGTTTTTATGCCATGAACGGGTTTTGCCATCTTCGGAAGGGGCTTCGCGCCCTGAAACGAACCGCACCGCTTCCGCGTTAACCTCTGTACTGTGCTGCAGTTGCTTTACCCGCCGCACCGCATATAAGGGGCAGCGAGTCAGACTCCGGTACCGGTCCGGCTTCGCTGCCCATGCTAGCACCTTTAATGCTTGTTGCGGCACCTGCCGAGGGCACGTGACCTCGGCTTTACTTAAAAAACAAAAAACTGAAAATAAAAGAAGAGGTGAATGCACAGACAAGCATTGTCAACGCATCCGCCGCGCTTCGTGTGTGCAGACATACAGGACACACACGAAAAACGCCGCCGTTGCATATTAGCTTCGGCGGTGTTTTTATGTCACCTCGAATTATTCATAAATTTCTCAACTTCTTCAAGTGTCGGCGGGTTAAACGGCAGCGGGAATTTCGTACAGGCAATTGCCGCTAATGCATTAGAAAAACCGATAATTTTCTCATCTTTCCACCCTTGTGATAACCCGTATATACAGCCCGCCTTGAATGTATCTCCTGCGCCAAGCGTACTAACCACATCAACTTTATGCGCGTTGAATTTACCAATCTTGCCGTTTCTGCCGTAAATTGATTCACCGCCGCCGTTTGTGAAGATTACAAGAGCGTCGGTGCAGTCCATATATTTTTTAAGAAGCTCGGTTTTACCTTTGTCATTGCAATAATCAGGCATATTATCGCGAATCCAATCGCTTGAAACTACAATGATTGAAGCCGATTTGCAAATTGTATGTTCGTGTCCTGAGTCAATCGTCACGAAAGGAACATTGTTTGCATAACAGAAACGAGCCGCCATAATTGATTCCTCACCAAACGGGTCAATTCCGGCGGCTTTTATGCCTTTAATATCTTTCTCCAAAGGATTATTCCAACGCTTGATTGTCTTTTGATGACAATCTACATATAATGCGGCGTACTGCCCGAATATGGTACGGGTATCTTTGTCGATTATAATTATCTCGTCTACTCCGGCATAATCGGGGTCGAAATGTAAGCGCGAAACATCAACGCCGATTTCTTCATAAAATCTTCTCACGGCTTTATCTGTATTGTAACCCATGTGATTGCCGTCAATTTTTACCTTGCAGCCAAGAGAAGCAAGTATAGTAGCCGCTCCGCCTGTTTCGCCGCATGGGAAAAAATGTTTTTCTTTTACTTCGCTGTAATTATTAGCTTGCGGAAACTCTCCACGCAGTAAAAGCGCGGTTGTGTACGTAGTCATTCCGTACAAATAGATTTCGTGGTTTTTCATAGTTGGTCTCCTTTTTTCTTGATAATAGGCATCCATAACTCCGCATAACGCTGACCCGGCGTACCGCCGAACATTTCTAAATCAGGGCTGTTTGCTTTTTCAAATTCTGATGTAGGCAACCATTCGTTGTAAAACCTTTTGTACAATTCTGTCCATGTTTTCTCCGAATCACAACAATCGTCAATTGGGTCAGATGTAAATATCACCCATGTTGAAGCAGGAATTTCTACTACTTTATAATTATCTGTTTTACTTTCAGAAGTAATGAAACCAAACTGCATATACCCATGAGTAGTAGCGTCAATTTCATTATAATTTAACATCGCGTGTATCCTATCCATATCATTTCGGATAAACATTTTATTGTAAAAATGTGATTTTACTTCTCCAATATCTGAATATAAACGGTCAAATTTGCCGTTTTGAAAGTTTTCGTTCCATAGAGAATCCGGGTTAGGAAAGTATTTTTTATCACCGATGGTAGAAATAATTCCTTCCAGCCCAAACACTCTAAGTGCTTCGGTTTTAACAATACGGTAGTTTAGTACACTTACTCCCTTTATGGTTATTTGAAAGGTCATTCGGGAAAATGCTTTTAACGGTGTATTAAGTTCTCTTGCTTCGCTTGGTGTGATTCCGTGAAGTGCTTTAAAGGCGCGTGTAAATGAAATAGGCGAATCGTAACCATACTTAGAAGCTAAATCAATAATTTTTACATTACTATGTTGTAATTCAAACGTTGCTAATGTCAACCGCCGCCGCCTGATATACTCCACGATGGAAACCTCTGTGATAAATGCAAACATACGTTGAAAGTTATACGTTGAACAACAGGCAATACCCGCAAGGTGGTTTAAGTCTATTTCTTCTGTAATATTACGTTCCACATAATCAACCACTGAATTAAGCCTGTTTAAAATATTCATAGTGCACCCCTTTCAAAACAATAATAAAGCAATAGATAAATTTTATCTCAACTTTTTTTGCACACTTTTGTATGGTCTCGCTTGCGCTAACCCCCGGAGCGTTATAGAATGAATTTTTCAGAAGGAAGAATAGAAAGCGGAGGGGAGTGGTTATACAAATGAATTTCAAGGAAAGAAACCTGTTCGCAATGGTCGAATACTTCGCTGCGGGATGCAAAAAAGACCAATTGCTGGGCTTGGAGTTGGAGCATTTCGTCGTGGATAAACATAGCCGTCGTTCGCTGCCCTACGAAGGCGGCGTTGAAGAAATTCTTAAACATCTGCAACCGGTGTACGGCGAGCCGATACTGTCTCCGGAACCGCAAAGAAATCTTGTCACAAAAGAGGTAAAGGAACGCATCATCGGTATCATGCGGGAAGACTCGATGATTACATTAGAACCGGCCGCCCAATTAGAAGTCATCATCGGACCGGTACGAGGCCTTAGGGAAATTGCGCAAATATACGCGACCTTCACCGGTTTACTTACACCTATCCTGGATGGCATGGGCTGCGAGCTGGTTTGCGCAGGGTATCAGCCCAAAAGCAAGGTGGATGAACTATCTCTTATACCTAAGCAGCGGTATGAATATATGTATTCCCACTTCAAAAACACCGGAAAGCACGGAAAAAATATGATGAAAGGCACCGCCGCCACACAGGTAACAATCGACTACAAGGACGAAGAGGATTTTAATAAAAAGTTCCGCGTAGCCAACATATTATGCCCGCTGTTTGCGTTCCTTTGCGACAATACCGAAATTTTTGAGGGCGAGCCTATAACCGGCAGGATGATTCGTACACATATTTGGAACGATGTGGACCCTGCACGCTGTATGGTGGTGAAAGGCGCGTTGGAAAAGTCTTTCGGTTTCCGCGAGTATTCGGAATTCCTATACAACAAGCCTCCGATTTTGATGATGAAGAATGGGGAAGCCGTTTATACCGGAACGGAACCCGCCTCATCGCTGTTTAAAGACCGGGAGATGACGGAGGAGGACATACTGCACATAAGCACTATGGCATTCCCGGACGTGTGCCTTAAAAAATATATCGAGATACGCATGGCGGACAGTATGCCTATCAGCCATGCCATCGCATATATGGCTTTGATAAAAGGGCTTATGTACGATAACACGAATTTGGACGCATTGCATGAAGCTACGTTAAGTGTAAGGAACCGCGATATAGAAGAAGCGAAAGCCGCGCTTATGCAGAACGGCGCAGAGGCATTGGTATATGGGCGGCGCGGGGGCGATTGGGTCGCGGAAATGCTCGAATGCGCGGAAAGCGGATTGAGCGCGGAGGATAAGGCATATTTACAGCCTATGCATGAATGGGCTGTGCAAAAAGGCTGCATATAATTTCACGGAGATGATACGTGTATGAAGGAATTAAATAATCGCTATGAAGAAATCGTATGCGAACGTTATGAAGAAAACGCGGTAAGCGGAAAAGCCGCCGTAAACTATATTGAAAAATCCACAGCTTTGTACAAAGGCTCTCCCGTTCCCTGTCTGTATATGCCGAAGCTGTTCTCCGAACCGGCGCGGGCGTATCTTAGCGAAGCTGTGGATACCATGTATGCTATATTAAATAAAGTCATCCGACGGTATTTGGACGACGACGGATACCGTAAATTGTTCCCGTTTTCGCGTGAATTGGAAGAGTTGATTCTTACCGAGGCGGGCTATCCGTGTTTATTGCCCATTGCGCGGCTTGATATTTTTTTGAACGAAGATAATCTTTCATTTCAATTTTGCGAATTCAACGCGGATGGCACCAGCGCGATGAACGAGGATCGTGAAATAAACATCGCGGTATCCGAAAGCGATGCCTTCTTGGAAATGCGGAAAGAATATGAACTGACTTCATTCGAGTTATTCGACTCATGGGTACGCGTGTTTCGGGATATTTATGCACAATATGAACGGAAGGTTTCTTCACCCCGAGTAGTTATTGCAGACTTCATGGAACACGCTACGCCCAATGAGTTTGTTATATTCAGGGATGCTTTTCGCAAGGCGGGGTATGAAGCGGATATTTGCGAGATACGGGACTTGGTGTACCGGAACGGCAACAGCGGCGGTTCCGCAAATACATGTAATGCAGGCGTGCTTGAAACGCCGGACGGTAAAAAAGTCGATGCCATATACCGCCGCGCGGTTACAAGGGATGTGATGGCTTGCGCAGACGAAGCCGCCGCGTTCCTGCAGGCGGTACGTGACGGCGCGGTTTGCTTAATCGGACACTTCCGCACACAGGTCATACATAATAAGGCCATATTCATGATTCTTAGGAAGCCCGAAACCCTGTCATTCCTCACTGAAAGCGAAAGAGAATTCATCCTGCGGCATATTCCGGAGACTTTTTGGCTGTCTGTCGAAAATATACGCCCGCAAGGCGAAACTTCCGGGCACGCGGTTGAAACTTTTGATTTGGGGGATGTATTGACCAACAAGGACAAGTGGATTATCAAGCCGGAGGATGGGTACGCGTCGAACGGCGTATTCATCGGCGTCGATTTGGATGAGGCGGAATGGAAGAAAGCCGTAACCGGTTCGATGGACACAGGATATCTGCTACAACGGTACTGCCCGCCGTACCGTGCTTTAAACATTGATTTCAATACAGAAGACCGCCCGGATTTTAAAATGTATCTGAATACCACAGGTATGTTCGTATATAACGGAAAACTTCAGGGGTTCTATTCCCGCGCCGGACTGAAGGGAGATGTATCTACCCGGGGCGGGGCGTTTACAATGGCATCCCTGCTGGCTGTGGAAAGAGAGGACGACACTACTACTTTGAAGAAGAGGGAGTAATAAAAAAAAGGGAAGCATTATAGACGCAACGTTTGTGACGGCTGACACCCTGTGCAAATTGTTTTATCTGCACAGGGATAACGTGTTTGAGTGGGGGTTGTTTTTCAGTACGCAAGTTCGGGTGCTTCGTAAATACATTCATATTCCGGCTCAATGGCAGGAATATAAAAAATTAATAATTCGGAAAATTCGCAGATACTTGTATCTTCATCCTTAACCGA
>WRBD01000042.1 GCA_009779835.1 Defluviitaleaceae bacterium
ATTAAATCAACGTCGCAGGTTTGAGTTCCGTCCGCGAGTTTAAATTCAACCGTCCATTGGTCGGGTTCATTCGTTAAAATTTCTGTAATTCTAATACCGGTGATTGCAAGTTCCGCATTGCCCGGAAAAGCCCCAAGCGTAATATCCCCCGTTCCGATGGTTGTTGCGCGTTGCAAATGTTCATGCGTTAACGTAACGGTATGTGAAAACACATTTCCTGCACCGGTAGGTTCTGTCCATATATTTACACCCGGTATCCAATCCGGTGTCGGACTTTGTTCAATCCGGATTTGAGAATTTCCCGCAACATTCAACCTTCCTGAATATTCAATTCTCATTCGGCTTTCTTCGCCGGATAAAGCGTTCAACAATACCCCCGCCCGGATTCTAAGTCCTTGCGAAGTTCCGCCTCGTCCGGTCATTCGCAATTCACGCGTAGGTGTGTCAACGCTGGTTACAACACCGCCTTGGCTAATTCCTACCCCACGCATTATCGGGTGATTGGTTAAGTGCTGTATATTGCTCCAATTCAGGTCGGTTTGCATGTTATAAAAAGTAATCGCATCCGGAAAAATTTCCGTAATTCTGATGTCGGTAATCACAAGCTCCGCATTATTCGGAGAGGCACCGAGCGTAATAATTCCCGTTCCGATGGTTGTTGCGTGTAGTAAATGTTCACGCGTTAACGTAATGGTATGTGAAAACGCATTCCCTGCGCCGGTCGGTTCTGTCCATACATATACTGGAGTAGTGTCTTGCTCAATGCGAATTTGCGAAGTTCCAGTACCATTCAACCTTCCCGAATATTGAATTTGGATTCGACTTTCTTCGTGCGATAACGCGCTCAGCAACGCACTCGCTCTTATCACAATACCTTGCGAAGTTCCTGTTCTTCCCGTAAATCGCAATTCACGCGACGGTGTGTCAATTCGGGTTGACGTTCCGGCATTATTTGTGCCGCGCATTATCGTGTGTGCAGTTGAGGATAATATATTAGTCCAATTCGGGTCACGTTGCATATCGTAAATAGCGGGCACACATACGCAAACAAGTTGCCCGCAATAATCGCACTCAACAGGAATTACAGGACGGGGATTTTGACAAAATTCAGGTATATGTGTATCCGGCGGGCGATTCGCTTTTACAATCGTATAAATATCGGTCATGGTGATGGAATTGCCGTCAATGCCCGTGCCGTTAATCATGTAAGTTTCCACTGAGAAAGTGTGTGGGGTTACATTTACAACAGAAAACTCACGCAGATTCGCCTGATGATATCTTGCAAGGTAATTGCGCGGCATATGTTCCGGCTGTCGCAGGCCGTGACCGCTTGGGCTACCAAAGGCGATATAAGTGATTCCGGCGGTAGGGCTTATGACTGCGTTGTTAGCTTGGCTTGCCCAGTTTTGGGTTAAACGCGGGGTTCCGGGAGTTCCACCCGGCCCGAAACCCTGCATATGATGCGTGCGCGAATAAATATGGTCATGTCCGGTAAAGGCAATGTCGATGTTATGCTGTTCAAATACCGGAATCCAGTATTGCAGTATGCGTGTTTTTGATCCTTCTGTGTCCGGTCTGCTTGCCGAATACGGCGGCTGATGAAACGCAACAACACGCCAATCTGCGTTTTGGTTGGCATTAATTATACCTGCCATCCAATTGCTACGCGCCGTAATCTCGGCGCGTGAGGCACTACTCCCGCCGGTGGTGTCACTATCGTACACGGCGAGCATAAAAAAAAGCACGTTGCCGTATCGGAAATAATAATCGAATTGCGTTGGCGGGTTTGGCCGCCCGGAAAGCGTAAAATGCCGCACATTGCTTGCGCTGTGCGGCGTATTGTAATGAAAATGCCATAAATCCGGGTTCACATTCACTCCGTTACCGGCTGTTGTTACTCCGTCATGATTGCCTACTATAGGAGCAAGAGGCAAACGATGAAACTCAGATGGCGCAAACAAACGATTGAAATTTAACTGAGCGCGTTCGTGTGTCCAGTTTTCACCGGAAGCAACTTGGTCACCAATTGACATGATAAACCGCGCCTCGGGAAAAACGGTAGAAGCAACAGCCAATGTGTTTGCCCAACCCGTCGCTTCGGCGGAGCTGTTACTCATTTGAGGATCAGACACTGCAAAAAAACTGAATTCATTTGCACCGCCAGTGCGGAAAGTTTTAATATCCGACTGCCCGCCCGTCCATGTAATTCTGTATTCATAAGTAGTGTTAGGCGTAAGCCCGGTGATAATCGGTTGATGCACACGAAAATTCCCGGGTACGCCGGTGTGATGCGTCCTCGATGTGGAATTCACGGTTATCCATGCAGACGCTCCCCACACCCTATATTGAACGCTCCCCTCAGACGAAGTAGAATGCCACGTAAACCGCATTTCATTCACCGTTCGCCCCGGTGTCATACTTAAATTGCGATAATTTAACTCAGCCGCATACACTTCCGGCGAAATCCCAAACACTATCGCAAGTGCAAAAGCAATTAAAAATACTTTTCCTAAAATCATTTTCATGCTTAATCCCTCTCCCCAGAGAAAATAACTCCTCTTGCATTATATAACAAATATTTATTTTTCACACGCAAAAAACCAATTTAATCTCGAAGCTAAAGAGTTTTGTCGGAATAATACGAGTTATGAATTTCATATTATTATTACCCGGTGAAAAGGAGACTTTTTTGTGGACAACACAATTTACAACTTTGAAGCAATGCGAAGTGTAGATATTCGTACAGTTGACCCTTCAACATTGGTAGATATACGCGATGTGAATGTAAATCCCAATTTACCCTTTACAGAAAAGGTTCTCGATTATCTTAATCAAATAAAAAACGCATATTGTTTTCGGTTTGACAATGTGATTGTAAAAATCAGTCACACTCAGACCGAAACTACATTAGAAGATTGTATGGAGGGTTTTTATCGGTCATTATAAAAAAGACAGCATGGACAAACTTTTTTATGCCACTGCTTATGCCCGCGCAAGTAAAGATGATTCCGACAGCAGTACCATCAAAAACCAACTCGAAATAATCCGTAATTTTGCAGAAAAATCCCCTGATATTCGTATCGTTTCAAATAAAGAAGATAATGGTTACAGTGGGGTGGATTTTTTACGTCCGTCATTTAACGAAATGATGAAAGATATTGAAGCCGGAAAAATTAATTGCGTTATCGTAAAAGATTTTTCCAGGCTTGGGCGTAACTATATTGAAGTTGGCGAACTGATGGATGAAATATTCCCGCGTTTAAACGTGCGCCTAATTTCGATAAACGACCACTATGACAGCCTAAACCCCCGTACCGATGCCGACGAAATAATCATACCGTTTAAGCATTTAGTAGATGAACATTATCTTAGGGAGAACTCTAAAAAAATTAGGGTCAGTTTGAATGCAAAAAGGAAAAACGGCGAATTTGTAGCGGCTTTTGCCGCATACGGTTATAAGCGTGATGCGAATGATAAAAGTTTACTTGTTATCGACGAACATGCTGCAGAAGTTGTTCGCAATATATTCCAAATGAAAATAGAAGGAATGAGCCAACAAAAAATCGCCGAATACTTGAATGAAATTGGCGAACCTTCACCCGCAGAATATAAAAAGACTTATACGAAATATAAAGTTATATTTCAAAAAAATGCGAGGTCTTTATGGTCTGCGGTTGCTATTGGACGGATTCTACAAAACCCTGTTTATGTAGGTACATTAATACAAGGAAAGCAAACTACACCAAATTATAAAGTCAGGAACCGCATTAACAAACCGCAAGAAGAATGGGATATAACTACTGATGCTCATGAATCAGCTGTTAATCAACACGAATTTGCGATTGTAAATGCTTTGCTTAATCAAGACACCCGCACATCACCAAATAAGAGGACGTTATATCCGCTCTCCGGTTTGGTGTATTGCGCCGATTGTGGCAATAATATGATTCGCACAAAATCAGATAAGATTTTTTATTACATATGCGCATCAAGCAGGGGAAAAAACAAATGTTGCACTTCCCATTGTATACAACATAAAAAGCTCGAACAGGCGGTAATGGAAGCCGTAACACATCAAATTAATCTCGCTCTTGATGTTGAAAAAAGTATTGAGTATATACAATCTTTGCCCTGTCAACAAAGGAATGTTGCAAAATTAAATGCTCTAATTGCTGAACGCGAAAATGAAATAAAATCTTGCGAGGGATATAAGAGGTCGTTGTACGAGGACTATAAAGAAAAAATCATTTCAAAAGACGATTATATCGAGTTCGGCAAAGATTATACGGCACGAATTGACGAATTACAGCAAGCTGTTGCTCGTCTTCATGAGGAAATTGAATTGCTGATAAATAACGAAAATTCAGCACTGGGGTGGTTAACGTATTTTACTCAATACAGAAGTATTCCCGAATTGTCGCGAAAGTTGGTTGTTAATATTATTGAGCGTATTGAAGTAATGGAAGGAAAATGTATAATCATAAGTTTCCGTTATCAAGACAAATTTGAAACCGCTTGTAAAATCTTGAATGAAACCAAAGAAATGAGGTGCAGTTAATGGCAAGGGTTAGCAGAAAAGGCAAATCTGCCGAAGTTGCGATGCCGAAAACGATACGCATTTATAAAACGGCGATATATATTAGGCTTTCCGTTGAAGATATACGTAAAAAAATAAGCGATTCCATCGGAACGCAAAAAACTATGTTATTGGAATTTCTATATACACAACACGATTTAGAACTTTTCGATATATATGAAGATGTTAACTATACAGGCACAAATTTTAATCGGCCGGGATTTGCCCGGTTGATTGAAGATATACAAGCGCAACGTGTCAATTGTGTAATTGTCAAAGATTTATCTCGGTTTGGCAGAAATTTCAGGGAAACGGGGAATTATTTAGAGCGCGTGTTTCCATTCTTACAAATAAGGTTTATATCGGTAAGTGAAAACTTCGATTCACTAACAGCTTCTTTAGATGAAAGCGGTTTAAGCATACCGCTGAAAAATCTGACGAATGAAGTTATTGCGCGTGATATATCCAGGAAGGTTCAATCCGGAAAAAAAGTAAAACAACAACGCGGGGAGTTTTGCGGTGCTTTCGCACCTTACGGATATATAAAGGTTGGCGGTGCTTTTATTGTAGATGATGAAGCTGCCGCTATTGTCCGTAAAATATTTGCATATATATTAGAGGGGTTAAGCGATAGTGCGATAGCCCAAAAATTGAACGAGTTAAAAATAACGCCGCCAAACCGCTACCGTTTTGAAAAAAGCATATTTAAGGCGAAGAAGCATGAAGAATCAAAATTTTGGTATAAATCCACAGTGAAGCGGTTATCTGAAAATCCGGCATATACAGGCACTATGGTTTCGGGAAAATTCCAATCTAATTTTTTACATAGCGGCGGTATTATTGCCAAGAACAAAGATGAATGGATAATAACCGAAAATGCTCACCCTGCGATAATCCCTCACGAAACTTTTGAAGCTGTACAGCTAATACGCAGTAAACGAAAAAAAAACTGCAATAAAAGAAATGCGTGGCGGGAAAATATTTTTAAGGGCTATATTTTCTGTGGCGATTGTAATGGTCATATGACACGAAAAAAGCGCAAAGAAAAGTTTGTATATCTATGTAACATTTATCAAGAAGTCGATAAAAGCTCCTGCACTCCAAAAGCAATTACAGAAGCAGATTTACATACAGCATTGTTTACCTATGTCAACCGTGAAATAAACCTTACAGTAGACGTAAGCCGTATTATCGAAAATTTGCAAAAACTGGATTCCTATAAGCACACAAAAAACGCGCAGGACAAGCAAATAAAAGGTTTACAGGGCAAGTTGGTACAAAACAGACGATTCAGAGGTTCATTACGTGAGGATTTAAAAGACGGCATTTTATCGGAACAGGACTATTCTACGATGAAGGCCGGTTACGACGAAGAGCGGGAAAGTTTGCAACAAGAACTTGATGTGCTGATTGCCAAAGAATCAAAACAAAAAAACACCTTTTCGTTGGAGAATAAATGGATAAAAGAATTTAAGCGGTTTGAAACGGAACAGCAATTATCCGCTCAAATGCTTGCAACTATAATAAAACGTATTAATGTTTATAATAATGCGCGAATCGAAGTTATATTGCATTACCGCGACGAGTACGAAGCATTAAAGGAGTGACAGACAATGAAGTGAAAGCGAGGGCTGTATAATGGTTAACTACATAATTAGTTATTTGCGGCTCTCTCTTGACGATGGTGGCGATGGTGAAAGCAACAGTATTGAAAACCAACGCCGTATCATTGAAAATTACATAACAGCCAACCCCGATTTTATCGGTATACCTACAAAGGAGTTTGCTGATGATGGATATACAGGGACAAACTTCAACAGACCCGGTTTTAATAAGTTGCTTGAAATGGTGCGCCGCGGTGAAGTAGCTTGCATCATTGTGAAAGACCTTTCCCGTTTCGGGCGCAAATATCTTGAGGTCAGCAAATACCTTGAACAGTTTTTTCCGTACCTCGGAATACGTTTTATAGCGGTGAACGACCACTACGATAGTAATAATCATAAAGGCATAACCGCAGAAATGGACGTTCCGGTGAGAAATTTGATAAACGAATATTACAGCAAGCAAGTTTCTAAAAAAGTCAAAGACGCAAAGCGTGTACAAATCCGTCAAGGTAAATTTATTAATGCTTTTACCCGTTACGGATATAAGAAAGACCCAAAGGATAAGCACCGTGTTATTATTGATGAACCCGCCGCAGAAGTGGTGCGGCGAATATTTAACCTTGCGTGTATCGGCCAAAAACCAATGCAAATAGCAAATATTCTAAACGCTGATGGTGTACAATCTCCTTTAGAATACAGAAAAAGAAACGGAAGTAAAATAAAAATCAAAGGCGCAATAAGTGCTTCATGGACGGGCCAAGGTGTAATTCCTATTTTGCGCGATGAGCAATATACCGGAGTATTAATTTACGGTAAATTTGAGATGGGTGAGTTGGGAACAGGTAAACTCATACGTAAACCAAAAGAAGAATGGATAAGAGTACCCGGTGCAATTCCCGCTATTATCACGCCGGAAATTTGGAAGACCTCTGTTTCTATGAGGATTAAACGCGGTGGCACACAAAGAAAACCTAATGCCGGCAGAATCCTTTTTAAACGAGTGCGTTGTGGGTATTGTAATCATGTCATGAGTTACGCGCAGGAAGCAATATATTTTTGCAAAGCAACAAGAAAAGAATATTGTTGTGTTAGTACAAAATACTCCGAACACCGGATAGTTGATGTTGTTAAAACCGTTGTGCAAAAACTTCTTGTGATTATGTTGAATATGGAGCGGTTGTGCAAAGAAGGAAAAAAAGTCGTGCAACAAAAAATAGAGTCTTCATTCAACAAAACCATTATGCTTAAAAATGAAATTGCGCAGATGCAAGCACTAAAGCGTCAACTGTACGAACAATATAAGGGTGGCATACTCAAAAAAGCGGATTATTTCAAAGAACGTGAAGCAATAGAAGTAGGGATAATTGAAATGATAAAAGAATGCGAAGCGTTATCATCCAAAAACGATTTTGAAGAAGTTGCATATAATCATGTACATGAATTTTTTAATTCATTCTCGGCGTATCAAACAGATGCAGAGCCTACCGCAGATATAGTTAATGCGTTGGTAGAATCTGTATATGTTTTCGATAAAGATAGGATTGAAGTTAGATTCTCGTTTATAGATGAACTGGAGTATTTTCTTGTTACTACTTAACATCAGCTGGTGTTTTTGGGCCTACTACCGAAGCAAGTGTTCGCGAATTCCAGCGTCTTCTTATTATAAATCCAGATGGTGTCGTTGGCCCGATTACCTGGTACGCGTTAATGCCCCAATGTTATGGAAATGGCACCACAGACCTGATTCCTTCATTCCCCGGATTTATGATTCGCGTTGGAGCACGCGGAGATTATGTTAGTCAAATTCAAACCTGTTTGAACAACACAATCAATGCCGGATTAAACTCTGATGGCATTTATGGCCCGCTTACCCAAAACGCCGTAATTAACTTCCAGCGCGCAAATGGGCTAAACCCCGACGGAATAGTCGGTCCGCTTACTTGGGACGCGTTAATGAATGAGTGTCGCGGTGATGATAACGGTAATGTTAACGCTAGCCAGATTACGGCATCCCCGGACTTTTTGATCAGCATTGGCGCGCGTGGCGACTATGTTCGTCAAATCCAAAACTGTTTGAACGACACAAGCAACGCCGGATTAAATTCCGATGGAATCTTCGGCCCACTTACCCAAGTCGCTGTAATTAATTATCAGCGTGCAAACGGATTAAATCCGGATGGAATTGTCGGTCCAATCACGTGGGAACATCTGGTGAGTCGATGTGCGGGCGCAAGCATAACACCTGCTTCGGAAATAGCCGCTGTTGTCGAACCTACTCAAATCATTGACTATTCTGCCTTCAATTTGGAATACGTACCAAATTTCGTTACAACCGGCAGCTCCGAAACGAAATTAATTCAAGAATCAGTGGACGTGGTTGAAACCGTATTTGCTAACAAAGCAAGTAAAGTAAACGAAGAAAACGTGTTGCCGCAATCCTCTGCTGCACCGCAAATAAACATGAGCAACTTGCTTATGTATTGTTTGTTGCGTCAAATGAAAAAGTAAAAAAGTTTTCTGCCCCATCAGGCGGCAAGTCAAACGACTTGTCGCCTTTTGATTGAAGCGATATAATAATTTAAAAAAACCGGGAGAGTAAAAATGAAAATTACAGATATTTTTAAACAAAACGAAATTACGGTCTCATTGGAACTTTTTCCTCCAAAGCCGGGTGTGGGGCTTGGAAATATTAAAAAAGTCGTGAGTGAATGCGCGGAATTGAAACCGTCGTTTATGAGTGTGACTTGCGGCGCGGGCGGGGGGGGCTCGTATAATACGATTGAGGTTGTAAGGGAAGTTCAAGAGGTGAACGGCATTACCGCGTTGGCGCATTTGGTTTGTGTTTCGCTTGGGCGCGATGAAGTTTCAAAAATGCTGGGCGACTTAAAAGCGCAGGGAATAAATAATATCATGGCACTGCGCGGCGACCTTCCTCATGGTGTTTCCGAAAACACAGGCGATTATCGCTACGCGAGCGATTTAATCGAAGAAATTCACAAAATCGGTGACTTTTGCGTGGGCGGAGGCTGTTATCCCGAAGGCCACCCCGAAGCCGAAACCTTGCATAAAGATATCGAAAATTTGAAAATAAAAGTCGACGCGGGCTGTCAATTTCTTACCACACAAATGTTTTTCGATAATAATATCCTGTACAATTTTATGTTCCGCTTGCTTAAAAACGGTATAGACGTTCCCGTTGTTGCGGGAGTTATGCCCGTAACAAATTCAAAGCAAATCGAAAGAATTTTCAAACTTTCCGGCGCGCCCGTACCGCCGCGCTTCAAAGCAATAGTTGACCGCTTTTCAGACAACCCCAAAGCAATGCGTCAAGCAGGCATAGCCTACGCCACCGAACAAATTATTGATTTGATTGCAAACGGGATTAATAATATTCATATTTACACGATGAATAGACCAAAGAATGCCAAAAGTATTATGGATAATCTTTCGGAGATTTTTGTATGACTTTTTTAACAAGGAGCAGCAAAATGAATAATCTAGACAAAGAAATACTTTTTTTCGACGGCGGAATGGGAACACTTTTGCAGGCGCAAGGGCTGGATACTTTGCCGGAAATTTGGAATGTCACGAACGCACATGTAATTCTTGACATACATAAGGCGTATGTGGCGGCGGGTTGCGATATCATAAAGGCAAATACCTTCGGCGCAAACAGGATGAAGTTAGACGGTTCGGGCTATTCGCCCAAGCAACTTATTACAGCCGGAATTGAACTTGCGAAAAAAGCCGCTGGAAACACTGTAAAAGTAGCACTGGACTTCACCTCTACGGGCAAGTTATTAGCCCCCGTGGGTGATTTACCATTTGAAGAAGCAATCGACATTTTTTCGGAAATGGTTCGTGTGGGCGTAGAAGCGGGTGCGGATTTAATTCTGATTGAAACAATGAGCGACACCTACGAAATAAAAGCCGCAATGCTTGCCGCAAAAGAAAACAGCGATTTGCCTGTGATGGTTACGTTTTCCCCGGACGAAAGCGGGCGGCTTTTAACAGGCGCGGATATTATAACCGCCGCAACGCTTATCGAATCTCTTGGTGCTTGTGCGGTTGGTTTGAACTGTGGTTTCGGACCGCTTCAAATGAAAGAGCAGCTAAAACAACTTTGCTCCGCTGTGCAAATTCCGGTTATTTTTAGCCCCAACGCCGGTATGCCTAAAATAATAGACGGTAAAACCGTTTTCAACCTCTCACCCGAAGGTTTCGCTCCGCAAATGAAAGAAATGCAAGCCTACGGAGTGTCAATTTTAGGCGGTTGCTGCGGCACAACGCCACAGCATATCGGCGAGATGATTTCTTTAATAAAAAATAAAAGTTTGGATCAAGCCTTTTCAAAGGATTTCGGAGGTTTAAGGGCTAAGCACTCAAGATCTTATACTCGCATAACATCTTCCTCACAAACCGTTACCCTCGGTGAAGATTTAATAATAATCGGTGAGCGGATTAATCCGACGGGTAAGCCAAAATTAAAAAAGGCTCTTCGCGAAAATGATTTTGATTTTATTTGCAAAGAAGCCTTAACTCAAATTTCGCAGGGTGCGAAACTATTGGATGTAAATGTTGGCTTGCCCGGCATAGATGAAGAAAAAATGCTTTGCGCCGCTGTTGCCGCCGTTCAAAGCATAACCTCCACGCCGCTTGTTATCGACACTTCCGATATAAAAGCCGTCGAAGCCGCTCTTCGGATTTACAACGGAAAGCCGCTTTTAAATTCCGTAAACGGAAAAAAAGAATCTCTTGAAATGATTTTGCCGTTTGCGAAAAAGTACGGTGCGGCATTGGTCGCACTTGCGCTGGACGACGACGGCATTCCCGAAACCGCCACCGGACGTGTGGCAATCGCGGAAAAAATAATAAAAGCGGCGGAAGAACACGGAATCCCCAAAAGCGACATAATTGTTGACGCGCTTACAATGACATTAAGTACAAACCCTCAAAATGCGCAAATAACTCTTGACGCGGTAAAAGAGTTAACACAAAAAGGCGTTTGTACGGTTCTGGGCGTTTCAAATATTTCATTTGGATTGCCCGCGCGCGAAAAGCTTAACACGGGATTTCTCGCGCTTGCGGCATACAACGGGCTTTCCGCGGCAATCGCAAACCCTGCCAACGAAGCTACTATGGATGCAATTTCTATTAATAAAATCCTTTCCGGGCGCGATGAAGATTGCGCCGCATATGTACAGCGTTATAGCGGGGCAGGGGGCGGTTCCTTGTCCCATTTACCCCAACAGGACAAGGAATCGTCCCCTGTCCCACTGCTCTACGAAGCCGTAATTTCCGGCATGGAAAACGAAGCGAAAAAAGCCACGCAAACCCTTCTCGAAAACACAGAGCCGATGGAAATTATAAACGCAAATTTGATTCCCGCGCTGAACAACGCAGGGGAAACCTTTGCGTCAGGAAAAACTTTTCTTCCGCAATTGTTAAAAAGCGCGGCATCCGCAACTGCCGCCTTCGAGGTTATTCGCGAACACATGGCAAGCAAAGGCAAAAACACGACAAAACGCGGAAAAATCGTGCTGGCAACGGTAAAGGGTGACATTCACGATATCGGAAAAAATATTGTAAAAACGCTTTTGGAAAACTATAATTTTGAAGTGTATGACCTCGGCAAAAATGTTGAGCCGCATGAAATTCTTCAAACCGTTCAAAAAGAAAACGCGCAGCTGGTAGGCCTTAGCGCGTTAATGACCACGACGGTCGCAAACATGGAAGAAACAATTGCTTTACTGCGCAAACACATCCCCGCTTGCAAAATAATGGTAGGCGGCGCGGTTCTTACCGAAACACACGCAAAAAAAATCGGTGCGGATTTTTACTCCCCCGATGCAATGGGCGCGGTGCGTTACGCTGAGGAAATTATATAAAAATATCCTCAACCGTCCCGGTTATTCCGTGCTTGAAAATATGATTAATAAGCGTCTGCTCGCGTAGCAGACGCTTTTTTATGTGATAGCATATGAAATAATCTCCCGCAAGCCGTTCAAGTGCGTGCTTAATTGGTGTTTCCGCCGGAATATGAATTGTTTTCACAGGAAGTGTTCTGGAACGTTCGTCAGAATTTTTTCCGTCCAGCGCAAGGTGAAAC
The DNA here is from genome assembly GCA_009779835.1 of Defluviitaleaceae bacterium. Classification (GTDB taxonomy): domain Bacteria; phylum Bacillota; class Clostridia; order Lachnospirales; family WQUN01; genus WQVC01. Next base: position 12,290 of record WRBD01000042.1, read on the forward strand.
GCCGCCTGCAATTCCGCAGAAATAGCCTTGTTCTTTTGTCTTATAAAAATTCCCGCACACAGCAATGTAATGTTATACGGAAAAAATATAACCTGCACAAAGCCCAGAAAAATAAACACATAACTAACCGCAATCCCAAGCCGTTTTAAATACCGATTCGCACGAAGAATCCCGACGCGATTGCCCAAGAATTGCCATAAAATCCGTCCGCCGTCCAGCGGCAAAACCGGTGTTAAATTAAAAACACCAAGTACCAAATTATAAAACGCCAATTCATCAAGCCATGCCACGCCTACATACGACGTATGCGAAGTAATGCCCGCCCAAAACGCCACCGCAAAATTTGCCGCAGGGCCCGCCGCATAAATAACATACCGTTCCCATGAATGGAGCCTCTCCAGCCGCCGAACCCGCGCCATCATGCCAAACGGAAAAAAACCAACCTTTTCAACCTTCCCGCCCATAAACTGCACAGCAAAAACATGCGCCCACTCATGAACCATAAGTGAGCATACAACCAAAACCACGGTAAGTGCAAAGTTTAACACAGCGACCTCCTATGGCGTTACTTTTGTTAACGGGTCTACAAATTGTTCGCTCTGAAAAATTCCGAAGTGAAGGTGCGGGCCGGTTGATTGACCGGTGTTTCCGGAGTCGGCAATGTGCTCGCCTTGGGAAACGGTGTCACCTGCGGCGAATAAAGCGCGGCTAAGGTGTGCGTAGAATGTGACGTAATTGTTTTCGTGTGCGATTCTCATGAAATTTCCGTATCCGCGGCAGAAACCGGAAGCAATTACCACGCCGGACTTTGGCGCGAGAACGGGTGTATCTGACGGGATTGCGATATCTATTCCGTCGTGAAATTCACGGCGGCCTGTTATGGGGTTGGAACGTATGCCGGAGGGCGAAGATACTCGTCCTTCGACGGGTGTTTGCCATATAGATGCGGTCTGCAAAGCCGTGTTTTCGGCTAATCCCACAGTTCCGGAACTACCAACGGCCCCGGAATCTGTGGGTTTAAGACTTCGTCTGCCGCCGTTGGGAGGGGTTGTTCTATGAAAATTTCCGGTTGTGATAAATTTTCTGTGGGAAAACTCGGTTGGCTGATAGGAAATGATTCCGGTTCCGTTTCGGGAGATGGGCCCCAGCCAAAATATTCTTCGCGGAAGAAACGAACCTCTGTAATTAATTCACCTGCTGTTTCCGCTCCCGAAAGAGCGTTTTGTAAAGCTTCTCGTAACGCCGAAGTCGGCGCGGTGTTTGTCATGCTGATTAACAATACAAAAACTATTAATATTCCGCTTATAGTGCATTGCAAAATTATGTTTTCGCTTGTAGTCGGTTCTTCGTTTGCCGTGTGAGAATTTCCTTCGCACGTTTCGACGTTTGTTTTGTCGTTTAGTCGCGATGGCATAACCCGTCTGTAATGTACCCTGTCCACTTTCTTCCCTCCTTTTTCAATATTTATTGTCCGCACCGAACAAATATGCATATTTTTACAGCACGGCGGGGCATAATATTCGTAATTATAATTTCGGAGGGAAAAGATGAAAAAAATTATTTTGTTCATATTTATTGTTCTTATGCAAAGTTTGACAGTTTTTTGCCTTAATGATAATGTTGGCGAAATAATAGGATATGTAGTGGAAGTTCACGGAGACATTGTGCATATTATCGGTGAGCCTTTAACAGAAGACGGATTTTCCGATGCGCTAATTCGCTTGGGGAACGCGCCTATTTATGATTTGAGAACGGGTTTTCGCGTGGACGTGTACGATATCGAGAAGGACATGGATATCCGAATGGCTTTTAAAACGTCGGACGCAGAGCCTTTCAGTGCGATGGTTGTGTGGCTTAACTGGAACGACAACGATGCCGCGGTATTCACCGTTGTTGCAAGTGAAAATATAAACATCGGTGAGGATGACGCGATTTTTTTGAGCGCGGACGGAAAATACCGCGTTGCGCTAACGCCCGAAACGATAATTCTTGACCCGTACAGCGGTATTCTTTTACCGTGTGACATCGCGCCCGGAATGGAATTTTTTGTATGGGTGGATATGATAACCGCCAGCACACCGGCTTTGGTTTATCCGGATAAGGTTGTGGTGGTGTATTAAGGACGATTCCTGTGAAAATAAGTGTGGTAATTCCCGCGTCCGGTGCGGGCTTGCGTTTTGGCGGCGAAATTCCGAAGCAATTTTTACGATTAGGCGGAGAAACTATTTTAAAACGCACGCTTTCTGTATTTAACTCGCTGGAGAGTATTTGTGAAATTGCTGTTGCCGCCGCCGAAGAATATTTCCCGGAAATAGAGGGCTATAAAATTTCCAAACTAAGACACATTGTTCCGGGCAAAGAAACCCGTGCGCAAAGTGTTTACTCTGCGTTAAAAGCCATTTCGGGTGACGCTGAAATTGTTCTTGTTCACGACGGAATTCGCCCGTTTGTAACGCATGAAATAATCGAAGCCGTAGTGCAAGCTGTGTTAAAATACGGCGCGGCGGTGGCTTGCTTGCCCGTAACCGACACGATAAAAAAGGTAGACGCGCAAAATAAAATCATCTCAACTCTCCAACGGAACTTACTTTGGCAAGCACAGACGCCGCAAGGTTTTACATACGAAACAATTATGCGTGCCTATGCCGCCGCCGAAGCCGACGGCATTCTTCCCTATGCCACGGACGACAGTGCGCTTGTTGAACGCATCGGCATCTCCGTTCACGTAGTACCCTCAAGCCCTGCTAATATTAAAATCACAACACAAACAGATTTAAAAATTGCGGAGGCATTTTTATGAAAAAAATAAAAATCTACACAGATGGTGCGTGTTCGGGAAATCCGGGACCGGGCGGATATGGCGCGGTTTTAATTTATGGTAGCCATCGCAAGGAAATTTCCGGCGGCGAAGATATGACTACAAACAACCGCATGGAGATTATGGGTGTTATAAAGGGCTTGGAAATGCTGAAAGAGCCTTGCGAAGTGGAACTTTATTCGGATTCACGATATGTAGTTGATGCAATCGAAAAAGGCTGGGCTGTGCGTTGGCAAAAAAATAATTGGATGCGCAATAAAAAAGAACCTGCGTTAAATCCGGATTTGTGGGAGGTTCTTTTAAGGCTTTTACGCAAAAATAAAGTGACCTTCCATTGGGTGAAAGGTCACTCCGGTCACGCCGAAAATGAACGCTGCGACGAACTTGCGCGTAGCGAGATTAAGCGGTATTCTTTGTCATCTCATTAATAAGCCCCGCGCGGTCGAACATATTGCGTACTATTAGAAGTGTTCGCATCATGTTGTCGTCTATGTCAAGATTGTCGGGGTCGCGGCCGCTAAGTACGCGCATATCTATTAATTGTTGTATGCCCGGTTGCGCCCATTCGGGCATTTCTTTTATTGTGCGGTAAACCATTTTTTTTGCCTCCTCTTTTTTAGTCGCGGTTTCCCACGGCATAGTGATATTTTCCGGAATTTTGTGTCCCGTTTGCATTTGGGCTATTGTTGCGCCGAAGGTCATTTGAAAATGTGGCCTGTCAGGGAAGCTTTTCCAACTGCCGCCCCATTCGCCGCCCATCTCTTCCCAAATTTCGCCCGCTTTTTCAAAAAAACGCGGGTTGTTCCATTCTTGCCCGCGAATATTTTGAAAAATATCAAAGGCAAGTCGCCAGTTATGCCAAGACCGCCCGCCGCGCGCGTTTGTTACGATGTTTCCCGGTGCGGTACGCCCTTGCGCATACAACTGGTCTTGTTTGGCGTGGTCGCGGTATGTTGACGACACACCAACGGCATTGAACCCTGCAAGATTCATTCGCCTGATTAATTCCCTGCACCCACGAGCCACTGCCGAGTGTAGGTCGTCGATGTTTCTACTGTCAATCATTTTGAATCACCCTCAATTTATATTGTGTGATAAGACAAGTTTACATAATCGAACATATGTTGTCAATAGAAAATCGAATACATGTGCGAATTTGCATATGCTTGATTCTACACACAAAAAAACCACGATTGCGAAAACGCTCTCGTGGTTTTTTTTGTGTGCTAAGAAACTGCTATAAAATGGCAAAGAAAAAGAGGGAACAAAAAGCCAAGCCCTCAAAAAAGGAAGAATAAGGGAAATATCAAAAAGCAAAAATTTATGTGGAAAGATTGTGCGGAATCATGGGGGATGAACAGATATTGCACCCAACACAGGGTGGGGAGTTGACATCATCCGGGTCGAATATATCAAAAAAATAAACAG
>WRBD01000043.1 GCA_009779835.1 Defluviitaleaceae bacterium
AAAGAGTTGTACAAACGCCGTAATGAAGTTGAGCGTTTTTTTAGATTAATTCAGGGTTTTCGCCGTATATTTTGCAGATTTGACAAGCTTGACATCATTTACATAGGTTTTATCAAGCTTGCGCTGGTATTCCGGTCTATAAAAAAATCTTCATCTCGTTCTTATTAATGGTATTTCATTAGTGGGAACACGCCGTAATCATGCCTGTGTACACGTTGGCGTGGAGCATAGCCTGCGCCGGGTTTAACACAACCGTTTCCAAGCTTACCGCGCAAGAACGCGTAAAAGGTGAATTCGGAAACATGACACAAATGCTGAAACAATCGGTAATAATTACAACGGGGCTTGGTGTGGTTTTGACATTCGCGCTGTATTTCGGCGCGGAGTTTATGGCGGTTCATTTTTTCGGCGACATTCGTACGCTTATGCCTTTGCAAATTCTTTCGCTTGCGTTCCCGTTTATGGCGGCGGGTGCTGCTATACGCAAACTGGTATGTACGAAAAGGCGCGAAAAAAGCGGGTTTACGATACCCCGCTTTTTTTATTTGTCATCATAATGCCCTTTACACGAAACAATCAGCACATCATTTCCACTTGGGGAATATACAAGCCTATCGCCTTGCGTTATGTGTCGTGAAAATCGTACAGGGTCTTTGTAATGGCGTAATTGTTCGGGTTTTCCTATGCCTTGCAAAAATCCGTTTTCCAAAATGTCGGTAATAAGCTCGTCAATTTTATCTGCCGTTTTTTGACTTGACTTTTCCCATGATTCATACTCTTTTCGTGCCGTTTTGGAAAAATAAACATTCATACGTTTACCTTTTGCGGCGTATCGCTGAATTTTCCTTTGCCGAAATATTGATACGCTTCCCCGCTTCGGGCTTCTTCTATCGCGTTATCCAGTTTCGCCAAATATTCAGCGTTAGCGTTTCCCGCTTCATCATCTAAAATGTTTATAATTACCCGCTTGTTTATTGGTATCGTAACTTCCCGATTATCCGCAAAAAAACGTACTTCTTCCCGAAAATGCCCTTGATACGCTTGTAACATACTTTATTCTCCTTTGTCTGATATATCTGATTTACGACTATAAAACACCGTAAATATAACGGTGCAGTACTGTAATACTTTGTCAATGCAAGTAAAACGGCGGGGGCATCCCACCATGGGCGTATAAAACGGAAGCCAGTATTGCTACCGCTCCGAAATGGCTATTCAATCATTGCATTGTAGAAAGCAAGGCTAGGAGCACCGAATGACGCTATATTCATTTCAATCCTCAAAATAGAAACACCGCTCACATCCACGGAAATATCTCTAGGGTCGCCTACACGACTTACAGACCAAGTATGCAATTCTCTGCCGTCACCTATAAATTTAATATGGGAACTACCAGATTGATTACCTGCTGACATTGTCGCTATTGTTCCTGTAAGTGTAGAGAATCTTCCATCCAAATTGTGCTGAGACCAAGTATTCGACGGGCTACTTCCACCTAGGAAATACAAAACGTTTTCAAAACTATCGCCTCGTATTTGAGTACTGCCCGTATACATCGAAATGCTTGATTCAAACGAAGGATCAGCGTCCAGCAACGCAATACCCCCCGAAACAGACGGCGGCACAGGTGTCGGCACGGGAACTACAGGCGGCAATGCCGTCGTTTGCGCAGGACTACCCGGCGTGGCTAAAAATACGGTTTGCGTTGTGGCATCCCACTCTACGTCTACGCTCAACACATCGGCAATGCTACGCACAGGAAGAAAAGTTCGACCATCTATGGTAAACGGGCGCATATCATGTGAAAAACTTTGCGGAACGCCGTCAACAACAACATTCACGCCGAAAGATAATTCGCGAGTTATTCTTTCTGGATTGGCAAACACCATTGTTGAGCCAATGAGTAAAATACACGTCAAAAAACCTGCAATAATATACACTCATTCTAACATGTCTTTCTGAAAAGTGAAATATTTTTTGTCGTGCATGGAAATTAATTTCTGCGTTTATCGCGCACCCATACATATCCCATGTCCCTTCCTTCATATAAATTGGTGAGGGGGTGATTTTATAAACAGAAAAAAAATTTTAACGGGCGCGTTGACATTAACTGCGGCGGGCGTGATTACGCGAATATTGGGATTCGTTTACAGAATTTACATGTCGAACTTGATGGGCGCGGAAGGAATGGGGCTTTATCAGTTAATTATGCCCGTTTACACGCTTGCGTGGAGCATAGCGTGCGCCGGTTTTAACACAACCGTTTCGAAGCTGACCGCGCAAGAACGCGCAAAAGGCGAATTCGGAAACATGACGCAAATGCTAAAGCAATCCGTTTTAATTACAACGGGTCTTGGCGTAATTTTGACCGCAGTATTATATTTTTGCGCAGAATTTTTATCCGTACATTTTTTTGGCGATGCGCGAACCGTTTTGCCGCTTAAAATTCTTTCGTTTGCGTTTCCGTTTATGGCGGCAGGTACCTGCATTCGCGGATATTTTATCGGTTTGCAGGAAGCAAAAATTCCCGCTGCGAATCAGGTGTTGGAACAAATTGTTCGTATGATTGTGATTTATTTTATCGCCGCCGCATTTGTGCCGCGTGGCCTTGAGTATGCCGCCGCCGCCGCGTTAATTGCCATCGTTGCCGAAGAAATATTTTCGTTTTTATTTGTGTTTGTTGCGTACAAACGACATAAACGTAAATGCCGTGTTATTTTTAAAAAGCCAAATATTTCTGCCTCGCAAAGTCTCGCTTTAATTTTTGCGATGGCACTACCGCTTACGGGCAACCGCGTTGCGGGTTCGCTTCTTTCGGCGTGGGAAAACGTACTTATTCCGCGACGTTTGCAAATGTTTGGTTTGCCCGCCGCGGAAGCAATCAGCGAATTCGGGCGGATACAGGGCATGGCAATTCCTCTTATATTTTTTCCCACCGCCGTTCTAACCGCCCTTAGCGTAACCATTGTACCCGCTGTTTCCGAAGCCGCCGCCGCAAAAGATATGAAAGGAATTTCCTCAATTTCTTCAAAGGCTCTTCTTTTTTCGGCTATTACGGGAATGGGCGCGGCTTCGTTATTTTTATTTTTCGCGCACGAGCTTGGGATTGCGATTTATAATCAGCCAATCGGTTTAATGTTGCAACTTCTCGGCATTATGTGTCCGTTCATCTATATGCAAATAATTCTCTCCGGCGTGCTTAACGGGCTTGGTTGTCAGATGTTTATTTTCCGAAACAGTTTGCTTTCATCAGGAATAAGCATCGCGTTTATTTTTCTTCTTGTGCCGCATTTCGGAATTCCCGCGTATATTTTCGGATGGCTTGTGTCTCTTGTGGTTGTGATTGCGCTTGGGCTTAGAAGAATTCGTTGTTATATGCCGCTTGAAATGCATTTCAGCCGATGGCTGTTGCGTCCGCTTGCCGCCGCCGCCATCGCAGGGCTTATCGCACGATTTCTTGCAGACCGTTTTCTCTTTGAATTCGCGGGAATCCGTGTTGGACTTGTTTTGGCGATTTCAATTCTTGCGGCAATTTATCTCGCGGGCATTTTGCTTTCGGGAAGTATCTCCCGCGAAGAAGTTACACGATTATTTTCAAAATAAAATCGCCCCATCTGATGATGGGGCGATTTTGACATAAGTATGTTTGTTAAACGTCACCGCATTGTTTACACACTTTTAAGGTTTTGTCGCCGTCTGTTTTCTCCCAAAGGAGCTTAACACCGGTACGGCTGCAAGCAGGACAACTTCCGCGCCAGCCTTTGATTGTGCGGGCAAGTTTTCCACGTTTTGGTTTTGGCATAATAATCTCCTTACACGCACACGGCGTGATTTTTTAATTTTGACGTGCAACGTGCATTATACGAATTAAAGCCGTGACTTGTCAAATTTTTTTAAGAACTCGCTTCCTAGAATCGGGACAAGAATAAAACCAAGACATACGAAAAACTTCGTAAGACCTAAAGGAACTACGGAAAAAAGGTCGCCGAGAAACGGAACGTACATAACGGCGAGTAAAATCGCGAGTGATAAGCTCATGGAAATATTTAAAAATCTATTTGCAAACAACCGTTTTACTCCTGAAAAAGTTTCGGTTTTGGCGGAATACGAAACCAACAATTCGGCGGCTACTAAAGTGAAGAAACACATACTTATGGCTGTTTCATAATCATAAAAAATGTGACCGTAAAGAAATGCCCCCAAACTTCCCGCGCAAAGCAGAATTGCTTTTATTGCAACCTCTGTCCGCATTGTTTTATTAATAATCGGCTCTTTTGGGTCGCGGGGCGGTTTTTTCATTACGCCGGACTCTTTGCACTCCATTCCCAATGCAAAGGCCGGAAAAGCATCTGTTAAAAGATTCACAAATAACAATTGTGTTGCAACCAACGGCACTGGCAGCCCAAAAACAATCGCAATAAAAATTATTAAAATTTCGCCGATGTTACATGAAAGTAAATATCCTGTAACCTTTCGGATATTTCCGTAAATTGTTCTGCCTTGCTCGACCGCAGCGGTTATGCTTACAAAATTGTCGTCGGTTAAAATCATGTCTGCCGCTTCTTTTGAAACATCTGTGCCGGTTATGCCCATCGCAATTCCGATGTCCGCCTTTTTTAATGAAGGGGCATCGTTAACGCCGTCGCCCGTCATTGCTACGATGTTTCCGTTGGCTTTAACGGCGTTCACGATGCGCACTTTATGCTTCGGCGAAACTCTTGCGAAAACATTTACGGCTTTTACTTTTTCAATTAATTCATCGTCGGATATGTTGTCCAAATCATTTCCGTTTAACGCTTCGTCGCCTTCTTGCATAATTCCCAAAGAAACGGCGATTGCAGAAGCGGTTATTTTATGGTCGCCCGTAATCATCTTTATATTTATTCCCGCGCCGTGACATTTCGCAATTGAGGCTTGCACTTCTTCGCGGGGCGGGTCTATCATGCACATCATGCCTACGTAAATTAAATCTTCTTCCTCTTGGTCGTCTTCGCATTCTTTAAACGCAAAACCCAAAACCCGCAAAGCCGACGCCGCGAAATTTTCATTTTGCGAGATTAGCCGTTGTTTTATTTCGTCTGTCATGGGAATAATTTCGCCGTTTGAAAATATTTTTGTTGAGTGTTTAATAATCGCGTCCGGCGCGCCTTTTACGTTCATGATTGTCTTGTTATTTTTTAAATTGAATGTTGACATTAATTTCCTTTCGGAATCAAAAGGGATTTCATTTACTCTTTTATACCGCGTGTTTAATTCGTCTTTTTTCATTCCCAACTTCGCTCCGAGAACAAGCATAGCTGCTTCGGTTGGGTCGCCGATTACTTTTGCGTTTTCTTTATCGTAAACAGCATCGTTGCACAGCACGGCTATTTCAGCCATAAGGGGAATATTTTTTGTAACATGTCCGACTACTTCTCCTTCGGAACTGTATCCCGTTCCTGTGACTTCAAAAATATTTTCCGTGTCAAATAATTTTACTACCGTCATTTTATTTTGCGTAAGAGTTCCTGTTTTGTCGGAACAAATTACCGTGGTGCTTCCCAAAGTTTCAACGGCGCGTAAACGTTTTACAATTACATTTGACTTCACCATTTTTTGCACTCCGATTGCAAGAATTACAGTTGCAACGATTGCAATACCTTCCGGCACAGCTGCCACCGCAAGAGAAACGGAAACCATCAGCATTTCCATTAAATCCATTCCGTACAAAAATCCGACACCAAAAATAATCGCACAGGTAACTATACATACAATTCCCAAAGTTTTAGCCATAGCGTTTAATTTGTCTTGAAGGGGCGTGTTGGCTTCTTCCGTTTCATTTAGAATGGTAGCGATTTTACCCATTTCCGTGTTCATGCCCGTGGCGTACACAACGCCGACTCCGCGCCCGTAAGTAACAACCGTTCCCATCGACGCAAGATTAATTCTGTCGCCGAGGCTTGCGGTTTTGTCTAAAACAATATCAGCTTTTTTTGTCACCGGCATAGATTCGCCCGTTAATGCGGATTCATCAATTTTTAAATTCATGCTTTCAATGATTCGCACATCGGCGGGAATATAATCCCCTGCGTCTAAAATAATAATGTCCCCGATAACCAAGCCGTCGGAATCAATTTTATTTATTTGCCCGTCTCTTTTTACCTTCGCTTTTGGGCTTGACATATTTTTTAATTCCCGCAGGGCATTATCGGCGCGATTTTCTTGCGTTATGCTTATAATTACATTAACAAGCAGTATCCCGACAATAAGAATTGCGTCTTTCAGGCCGTCGCCGGCAATCACAGAAATAATTGCCGCCGCAATTAAAATAATTACAAGAAAATCCTTAAACTGCGCAAGTATTCGTATAAACAAAGATTTTTTCTTCGCACCTAGAAGTCGGTTCGCACCGTTTTTCTTTAATCTTTCTTCGGCTTCGGTAAAAGTTAAGCCGATACTCGCGTTTGCATTTAATTCTTGTAAAGATTGTTCGGTGCTTTTGCAAAAAAAATCAGAATTCATAAATGATTCCTTCCCTTCTCCTTTAAACAAAAAGCGCAAGACAAATGACTCTTTAAAAAGAGCCAAAAGTCTTGCGCTATCATTTCTGACATAACGTATCCGGGTCTTATATGACCGTACTGACGAATACGACTAACGGCTTGCACCGTTCGCTACTCCCCTTTGGACATGATTAATTTACTAAATCATAAATCAAAAGTCAAACATAATTTACAATCTCGTGACAATATGGTAACATTTATACGAAAAAGCCAAAAATAGACGGAGTGAAATTTATGAGAATTTATAATTTTTCGGCGGGGCCGGCGGCATTGCCTTTGCCGGTGCTTGAGCAAGCTTCAAAGGAATTGGTTTCATACGGCAACGCGGGGATGTCTGTGATGGAAATGAGTCACCGCTCAAAATCTTACGAAGATATTCACGATGCCGCGATCGCACTTTTACGCGAACTGTTAAACGTACCTGCGAATTATAAAGTAATGTTGCTTCAAGGCGGCGCATCACAGCAGTTCGCGATGATTCCAATGAATCTTTCAAGAAACGGAAAGGCCGACTTCGTTGTAACGGGCGAATGGTCAAACCGCGCATACAAAGAGGCTTCTAAGGTACTTACCGCGAAAATAGCCGCAACATCGGAAGCGGAAAAATTCGCCGTTATTCCCGAAATAAAAGAAATTTCATCTGACGCGGATTATCTTCATATTTGCTCCAACAACACGATTTGCGGAACGCGCTTCACGGAGTTCCCTGATACGGGGAATATTCCCCTTGTAGCCGATATGTCCTCCGGTATATTATCGGAAGTTTTTGATGTCTCAAAGTTCGGCCTGATTTACGCGGGAGCGCAGAAAAACATCGGGCCGGCGGGCGTAACCGTTGTAATTATTCGCGAAGACCTTCTTGAAAACGAAAAAACCGCGAATCTTCCGGCTTTCATGAAATATAAAACCCACTCCGACGCAACTTCGATGTACAACACTCCCCCAACTTACGCCATTTACATGACAAAACTGTGCCTTGAATGGCTAAAATCTCAAGGCGGCGTGGCGGGAATCCAAAAAATAAACGAAGCAAAAGCAAAAGTTTTATATGATTTCCTTGACGCGTCTCCGCTGTTCAAAGGCATTGCCGCAAAATCCCATCGTTCCTTAATGAACGTTCCGTTCACCACAGGAGATGACGAAAAAGATAAGCAGTTTGTAAAAGAAGCCGCCGCAGCCGGTTTTGCAAACTTGGGCGGACACCGCTTGGTAGGCGGCTTACGCGCAAGCATATACAACGCAATGCCAACAGAAGGCGTACAAGCGTTGGTTGACTTCATGAAAAAATTTGAGCAAAAATAAGGAGAGTATGCATGTTTAAAATTCTTACGAGAAACAAAATCGCGGACTGCGGTCTAAATGAATTACCAAAAGAACATTTTAATATTTCAGATAATGAAAAAAGTCCCGACGGAATAATTTTACGCAGTTATGTTTTGCCGGAAGAGGAGCTTACGCCCGGGTTGAAAGCGATTGGGCGCGCGGGCGCGGGTGTGAATAATATTCCCGTTGACGCTTGTGCAGAGAAAGGCATCGTTGTTTTTAATACGCCCGGTGCTAACGCAAACGGCGTAAAAGAAATTGTACTGGCAGGGCTTTTACTTGCTTCGCGCGATATTGTCGGCGGGATTAACTGGGCGCAAGGGCTTGTTGGGCAAACAGGTGTTGCAAAGGCAGTGGAAAAAGGCAAGGCGGAGTTTGTGGGGCCGGAAATTTCGGGCAAGCGGCTTGGCGTGATTGGACTTGGGGCAATAGGCGTTCTTGTTGCAAATGTTTGCCGCTCGCTTGGAATGAGCGTTGTTGGTTACGACCCGTTCATTTCCGTTGCAGGCGCATGGAGCCTTTCCCGCGGTGTTCACAGAGCCTCCGATTTGGATTCGCTTTTGGCGGAATGCGACTATATTTCGCTTCATGTTCCCGTGAACGAGGATACAAAAGGAATGTTTAACAAAGAAATGTTTGCAAAATGTAAAAAAGGTGTGCGAATTATAAATTCAGCCCGTGCAGAGCTTGTTGAAGACGCGGCATTACTTTCTGCAATCGACGACGGCACGGTTTATTGCTATGTAACCGATTTCCCAACGGAAAATATGCTTGGACATAAGAGAATAGTTCCTATTCCCCATCTTGGCGCGTCAACGCCGGAGTCCGAAGATAATTGCGCAACTATGGCGGCAGCTCAACTTCGGGAGTATCTTATGTACGGAAATATTAAAAATTCTGTGAATTTCCCTAACTGTGAACTGCCTTACACGGGCAAAAAACGCGTTTGTGTTATTCATCGCAATTTGCCGAAAGTAATTAATCCCGTGACAGCCATTCTTGCAGAACGCGGAAGCAATATTTCAAACATGATTATGAAAAGCAAGGGCGAATATGCGTATGTAATATTAGATGTAGATTGCCCCTCGCTTGACGGTGTTGAAGAAGAAATAATAAAAATTGATAATATAATAAATGTAAGGGTGATTTGATGGGTGTAACAGTTCGTCCTTTTAAAGCGGTGCGGCCGCAACCGGAGCTTGCTTCGGTTGTAGCCGCACTTCCTTATGATGTAATGAACACGGAAGAAGCACGCGAAATGGCGGCGGGAAACGAATTTTCTTTTTTACGCGTGGACAAAGCGGAAATTGATTTGCCGCCCGAAACCGACCCGTACAGCCCGGAGGTTTACGCAAAAGCAAAAGAAAATTTAAGTTGGCTGATTGAAAAAGCAATGCTTCAAGACGAGCAACCGAATTTTTATGTTTACCGTTTAACGGGATACGGTCAAAAACAAACAGGGCTTGCAGCTTGCGTAAGCTCGGAGGAATATGAACGCGGGTTAATCAAACGCCACGAATTCACACGCCCCGACAAAGAGCGTGACAGAGTAAACCATGTGGAAGCCACGGAAGCGCATACCGGCCCGATTTTTCTTGCATACCGTTCCGATGATTCAAAAAAGCCTGCTGAAATTATGGCGGAAAAGGTCAAAGAAGAACCCACGTATGACTTCACCGCCGAAGATGGTGTTCGGCATGAGATGTGGGTTATTTCGTGTGCGGAAACGCAAAGCGCGTTGATTTCGGCGTTCGCGCAAATTCCCGCGTTGTATATAGCCGACGGGCACCACAGAAATGCCACCGCCGCAATTGTTGCGAAAAAACGCAACGAAGCAGCTTCTTCCGCAAACCCGGACGCGGAGCATAATTTTTATCTTGCGGTAATTTTCCCACATACCGAACTAGCGATTTTGGATTACAACCGCGTTGTGACAGATTTAAACGGCATGGACAACGACGCGTTTTTAACGGCACTTGAAGCTGATTGGCAAATTGAAAAAACGAGCGCGCCCGTTAAACCGGAACGTAAATATGTTGTAGGTATGTATCTGAAAAATTCGTGGTATCGATTGACATTGAAAAATCCTCCGGATTCTGCCGATGCAATAAGCAATCTTGATTGCTCTGTTTTGCAAAACACTTTGCTTTCACCCGTGCTGGGCATAATCGACCCACGAGCAGACAAACGAATAGATTTCGTAGGCGGAATCCGCGGTCTTGAGGGACTGGAAAAACGTGTAGACAGCGGTGAAATGGCTGTTGCTTTCGCACTTTTCCCCACCTCAATGGAAGAACTGATGGCAGTTGCCGACGCAAATCAAATTATGCCGCCAAAGTCCACATGGTTTGAGCCTAAGCTTCGTAGCGGATTATTAGTGCATTTGTTTTAAAACTTGTCATAAATTCCACAATATGTTAAAATTTACGCGTACTTAAAAAAAAGAGAGGATGTACTTATCATGAAAAACAGAATAGGTGCGGCAAAGGGATTTGTCGCGGGTGTGCTTGTGATGGCGTTGCTGTCCGGCACGATTGTGATGGCAAGCTCCAATGTAAGAGAGCTTGTTTTTGGTGTTAGAGTCAATGTAGACGGAGAAGCTGTAGCTTTTGCGTCGGACAACCAACCGTTTATTATTGACGGCAGAACATTCCTGCCCGTGGGCGCGATTGCGAACGCGCTTGGTTTTGATGTGCAGTGGGATGCGGCAACAACTACTGTAAATGTAACAACAGACAGCGCAGCTGTCATAACCGAAGTTGCTATAACCGAATCGGTAACCGAAGTAGAAGAAGTAGCCGAAGTCAACCCGATTACCCCGGCGGAAATAGCCGCTTTCCAAGTAGCGTGGGGCGAAGGCCTTGTTGCAATCAGCGTGGCGTATGCCGATGAAGATGAAGACCACGTGCCCGTTGCCGCTAACGTGCTTGATACTTTGTACGGTTATGCAGACGGTCACGTTTTATTTAAGCCGACAGTTGCGCAAGAAGTTCCGTTCAGGCCCACATGGGAAATGGCGGCATCTTATTTCATAGGCGGCGATGTTGAAGAAGCAGACACCGGCTTTGCAATTAAACCGTGGACAGACGTTGTATGGTGTCCGGACGGTATGTATATACTCAACGGCGAAACTGCTTTGTGGATGGGTTCTGTTTACCTCACAGACGGTGACGGCGAAGTAACCCGCGTAGAAAAATCAATCGGCCTGTACAGAGCCGAAGACGGTGCTGTAAGAATGCATCTGCATCATTCAAGTTTGCCTCATGTAGGATAAAAAACACTTGACATCGAATAATATTTCGACTATATTACACGCATGGAATGGAGCGCACTGTCTTTACTTGTTCCGCATATCCACCGCGCGGGTGGTGCAAGGGGGCGTTACTTTCCATAATAGAGATGGTCATCTCGATTGTTTCACCCCTTCACTTATATGGAATCCCCCGGAAATTACCGGTATGTACAACATATTTGTGAATAACACAAAAAAATAAAAAAAGGTACCATAAAAGGCTTGCCTTACTGTTTTGGAATGACAGCTAAGGAAGCCTTTTATTGTTGTGAATTACA
This sequence comes from Defluviitaleaceae bacterium, assembly GCA_009779835.1. GTDB lineage: Bacteria > Bacillota > Clostridia > Lachnospirales > WQUN01 > WQVC01. Next base: position 11,436 of record WRBD01000043.1, read on the forward strand.
AGAAAGCTAATGAATAAGCAATTCCGCCCACAATTATCGGCGGCAAACCTATGGAAACGGGATTGCTCCCGGAAAAGACACTTCCGATAGTTCCTATGGTTGTCCGTCCCAACTGCCAATAACTACTCGCAGAACTGGTTCTGCAACCGACAAAATGAAGATTTTCGTCCAGCGAGAAAACCGGACTGCCAAGACCAACCCCAGCATTAAATACTTCGCTCATCGGTACTAAAATGTTACCTTCGACCAAAATCAATGGCGCGGAATTTATTTCCTTGCCTTCCACGAAAATGGGCAAATCCATCGTTTCAAAGGAATCGGCAGTGAAAATGTAGTCTATGAATTTTGGAACAATTTCTTGCGGCATTTCTTCTTCTCCTATACCTTGCATTTCATTTTCAATAATACAAAAAAGCTGTTCCTTACCAAAAGAAAAAATTGTTTTTGCCACAGGCAAATCGTTTTCAATGGAAACATAAATAACCGCAGGCAATGTTTCGCTAGAAAGCCAATGTGCAAATTCACTGGTTTCGTCGTTATTTCTCGGCATATCGTCCCATCGCGGAAATACTCGGCTTCCCATACGCTCTTCCGCAGGGCGCACAAACTCCGTCATGTTGTTTACAGCGAATGTGATATTTTCGCACAACAAATTGCAACAAGCAATAATCAAATGTTCCGGAGAAAAGCCCACAATAATCGCATTGGCAGTATACAGCGGTGGGTCGTTTACGAAAACGGGTAAATAGTTAGGCACAAATGACGTGATTTCCATACCGATTTCCGGCTTGCTTCCAAAAATAAAAGCCGTAGTATGCACCCCTGCGATAATCGCCAGGGTGCTGTCAGTTTTTTCGATTTCAATTTTAAACCATTCCACATCCCAGGCAACCTCGCCATCTTCCGATACCGGTCCGTAAAAATCGGTAATAACACCCGTAACCGGATAAAATCGAGACGAACAGTTTTGCATCGTCGCTGGTGCGGAAGTGGGTACGAGAGTCGGTTCATATACGGGAACTACCTCCGATTCTTCGTTGTATAAGAATTCAATGTATTCTGCTTCCGTATCGCGTTGCAAAGAGCAACTTGCAGTAACCAACTAAATAATTAATAATACCAAAATCCAAAATATTTTTACCATACCTTAAACACCGTCCCTACCTCCCGGATAACTGGGGCTGTTTTTTGGTAAAATTATCAAATGCTCACGATAATATAAAGTTTTATCATAAATTCATAAGCAAATTCCATAGCTTGGATTTCGGCAGTTCGTGGTGGTAGATATATAATAGTTCACGGCCACCGGCGTCCTGCCATTCACCAGTACGCAAGCGATGATCAAAAGTATCCTCATGCAATTCAGGCATTTGCGATAAAGTATCCGGCATACCTATAAGTGTTACATCGCCTGCATATTGAAATATTTGCACACCAAAATCATCCCATTGAACATTATCCATAAAGAGAGTGGTAAAAAATCCTGAATTTACAGGGTTTTTGAATAATAAATTCACTATAAAATTTATCATTTTTTATTTTAATCGTTTAATTATCAAAAAGTTAAGCAGTAAATTATCTCTTTATGAACAATAAGGTTTTGTCGTTAAATCTCTGCTTTTATGATGTGCTTACACTCAAAGAGTGTTTATAATGTATTCGTCCATTTGAAAATACAGCATAGGGCAACGGGTAGTACAGCATTGGTCAACTTCAAATGCATCGTTGGAGCCAGTAAATTTTATTGAAATAAAATGCTGTTGGTCAAGGACTTTGTGAAGAAGTGCGCTTCACAAAGCCCCGAAACAAGCATGGTTGGCAGTCTCCGCATTGTCAAGGTCGGGTAGTATTTTTTAACGAGAAAATCACTCGTCAAAAAATCTCCACCCTTCTCTTGACAACACTGGGCTATAACAAAAATGAGGCACCAATGCTGTATTTTTTATTTGTCAAACACATTTATAATGAGAATTACTAAACCAGTCAAAGGATAGTTATATAATTCTGTATTATTATTAAGAATTGCCCAAGTATAATACATAAATGAAATGAGGTAATGAATATGCCTAAACAAATTGACTTACCTCTTTATGGGTAAGTGGCATCACATATGTCCCCATCGAATAGGGATGGTTGAATCGACATAATTGAAATATAGATTATTTGGGTTCATGGGATGTGATGATCTCGCAACATCGGAATTATGATCTTAGGAAAAATGCGAAGTTCGGCAAGAAAAAGCTCCATATACATTAAGCATACGGAGCCGAACTTTACATTTTTATCAGAACGAGATAGCGGTATCGGATGGATGTTGTTATGGGTAAATAATATTTCAGATACCCTAAAAATTAAGACATGAAATAGAGAATTTCAAGAAAAAATGTTATATGAGAACAGAAAACACAGCAAGAAGGCATAGCTCCCCCCTTCCCAAATAGGTAGCGATAAAAAAATATTAAATTGCTTTACAAGGTGGATGGAGTCCTGAGGAGAAAACAATTCGTCCTTTTGAGCATATATGGCAAATATCAAGGTCTTTCCCTGTAATCTTTAACAGTAAATCCCTTGTGGATAAAATAGCTGGTTTATCTGTAATCTTAACCCTTAAAAGCTTTTTATAAAGCTTCAGCTTTATTTCACAAAGAACCTCGGGACAAATAGCAAGTAGCAACAATATTACGGCAAGAAAAGCACACAAAAAACGTTTACCCACATTCATTCCTCCAATTAAAATTTTTTCTGAGGTAATTAAATGTGAGGTTTTTTAATGTGGAGTAAAAATTGAAATCTTATAAATAAAAAAACTCGCCCAATAGGACGAAGAACTATACGCGCATAATATCACCTCGTGGCAGGTGGTGCAAAAACATGACAAGATATGATAAACTTTGTGTGCGAAGATAAATATTGTAAAATATACTTGCAGGGGGAATAGCAATGCTTGAAAAAATAGATTCTTGTGCTATATGAAGCACATTATTACAGCATTACTTGTTTTTATTACGATATTACAAGGCGGCTTTTCCGATGCAGTTTGGAGTTTGTGCGGTATCCTAATAATTTTGTTTTTGTTATTCCGCGCAAAAAAACTGCCTCCGATGCCAATGTTTATACTCCTGTTATTACTGACCGGCGTGTACGTAGCTTCGGCAATGGTCTATGGTTTACCATTTGAGACTTTAGCCGTTATATGCAGAATAATGGTCGTAAGTTTGTTACTATTTGCATTTTACAACATAGAAACAGATATAACTGAAGCAGTTTTTATTACGGGCATGGTAGTTGCAGTTATTGGATTTGCTGCGCTATGTGATTTATTCCATTGGGAAGGAGCGGTTGTGTCGAATCGTTTGCAAAGTGTTTTTCAATATGCAAACGCTACGGGGTTTTTTCTTGGCATAACTGCATTTTTAACACGCACAGAC
>WRBD01000044.1 GCA_009779835.1 Defluviitaleaceae bacterium
ATTCACGCGCGGTGATGTAACAATAACAATGAACGGATTAACGTTGGATAACCCGGCAACGCCACTTAACGCCGGCAACGGTCAATCCATCCCGGCAACGTTCGTCTGCCCGAGCGGCAACTTTACAACCGTAACAGGAAATATCACCGTAAACATAAACCAAGCCACACAACCTATATTAAACATCACCAACCCCGGCCCATTAGTATTCGGTATGGCACCGTTCCAATTAAACTATACCGGAGGCGGCGTGGGAACGCTTAGCGTGTCAAGTTCCAATCCGGCTGTGCTGTCTGTTGCTGTGGGAACGGGCAATGTTATTAATGTAACCGTTGAACGTGCGGGTGATGCCACGATTACGATAAACTACACGGGTGACTCGAATCATCACCCCGTGACGCGAACGATTGATTTAACGGTAATGAAGCGCAGTCTGTCACTTGTTACCATTGACCCGATAACTAACCGTCAATACACGGGAACGGCGCATTCGCCTGTACCTACTTTAAGAGATGGCGAGCCCAATCTGATAACCACCGGCGATTTCACTCATGAAATCATTGGCGACAATGTCAATGCCGGAACAGTCACGGTAAGAATAACCGCCACCGCTAACGGCAACTACGAAGGCACACGCGACGTGACATTCAATATAACCCCCGCGCTGCTAACCGTGACCGCGAACAATATGACATTAGCATTCCGTGACCCGGTACCCACGTTTACACCCGAAATTGACCACGTAGTAATAGCCGATTTTGTAAACAACGAAACAGTAGCGGTTCTTGGCGGCACGTTGGAAATAACGACGGATTACACCGCAACAAGCCCCGCAGGAGTGTCGCGCACGATAACCCCAAGCGGGTTAACGTCAACAAACTACGTGATAACTTTTGTACCCGGAACGCTGACCGTTACGAGAAAGCAGATTAACAACACGAATACAACAATTAATGTATCGTCGTCCCATACTTTCACAGGCGAGTCGCAAACGCCAACATTCAATGTAATCGTGAACGGCGTAACGCTTGTATCGGGTACCGACTTCAATGCGGCAATTACCAACAATGTCAACGCGGGTGTTAACATCGGCTTAATAACCATAACCGGAATTGGTAACTACGACGGCACGGCAACCCAAACTTTCTCAATAGAGAAAGCCACACAAACAACGCTTGCGCTTGTAATTCCGCCCACAGCCCCCAGCCCGCTCAGATTTGGCGACGCGCCTTTCCAATTGCAGATATCGGGCGGCTCGGGAACGGGTGCACGCAGTTTCACGAGCAACAATGAAAATGTCATTAAAGTAAGCAACACCGGCGTTGTTACAATTGAAGGACAAGGAGAGGCAAGGATAACCGTAAATCAAGCAGGCGACGATAATCACAACCCCGCGTCCGCGTATATAGACATAACAGTTTTGCCGCGCGAAATAAGCAACGCAAATATTGAGATACTTGGCGATTATGTTTACACGGGCTTGTATCAAACGCCTACTCACAACGTAACAGACACTGTGGGAGGCGCAAATATAATCATAACGGATGACTTCACCGTGACCTTCTCGAACAATAGAAACGCCGGAACGGCAAGCGGAACAACACCGCCCACAGTAACCATAACAGCCACCCCGGGCGGCAACTATACCGGCTCAACGACACAAACCTTTGAAATAAAACGAGCACCGCTAGTAGTAACCGCGCTAAACGAAAGCATATTGTTTAACCAATCAGCCCCGGCATTCAGATACGCAATCTCGGGCTTTGTAAACAACGAAGACAGAACCACCGCAAACGTAACCGGAAGCCCTGCGTTTACGACATACCCGCCATATATAGCCGGAAGCCCCGTTGGTAACTACGAAATCAGAGTTGCTGTTGGCACATTAACCGCTCCTAACTATAATTTTGTCACGTTTGAACCCGCAAATCTTTCCGTAGGGATGACAAATCAAGCCCCGCTGAATTTCACTACTGTGTGCGGAGAAACATCCTTCGTGTTCAATACGGGCGCGATAGTATTGAGCGTAACCGGGGGAAGCACCGGCGGCGCAGTCACATTTGCAAGAATCGACGGAAGCGCGATTAACGTAACCTCCGGCGGCACGGTAATGGTATACAGCGTAGGAACGGCAACAATACGCGCAACAATGGAGGGCAATACCAATTTTGCCCCCGTAACCGCAGATTTGGAAATCACAATTACACCAAAACCCATCGGCCACGCGGATATATCCGTTTCAATTCCGCCTATGACATACAACGCCGCGTACACAAATCGCAGCCCGAATGTCATCGTAATCGACACAAGAAACGGCAACACCGTTCCGTTAATTAGGGATACGCATTATACCTTGCACTACACGCCGCGAACTTTGGTGGGAACCTACGACATTGAAATAAGAGGAATAGGCAACTACGGCGACAACCGCACCACAACTTTTGCGATAACCCGCGCCGCCGCGCCTACAATTGAATGGCCAACAGCGTCGGCTATTACCTTCTTGCAGAGTTTGGCTTCCTCAACATTATCGGGCGGCTCAACAATATACGGCACATTCACGTGGACAAATTCCGCCTTTGTACCGACAGCAGCCGGTGCGCCATATGTAAGCGAAAATATAAGCGTAACCTTTACGCCGAACCAGTATGCTATTGACAATTACAACACGATTACAACATTGCAAAACACCATACCCATTACGGTAAACCGTGCCCTCGCGCCAAATGTAATTTGGCCGACGGCGAACGATGTAGTTTTCGTGCTTAACCGTCAATTGTCGCAGGTTCCGTTTACAGGAGGCTCAACCGAATTCGGCAACTTTGCGTGGACAGATCCCACTCATGTGCCGGTGGTAGGAACACATAATTTCGATGTAACCTTCACACCAAGCACGGCAACCGCAAACAACTTCGAGACGGTAACACCCAACCCGCGTACGGTTTCACTGACCGTGACCCACGCGGCAGGCAATACCGCACCGGACTTCTCAATTCCCACAAATTTAACCGCAACTTATGGCAATACTCTTGCGAATGTCGCGCCTCAGCTTCCAAGCGGATGGGCATTGGATGCACCCAGTGCCACTCCGGTAGGAAACTTTGGAACGCGATACCATTACGCAACCTTCACCCCGACGAATACTAACTTTGCACCGTATACAACACAGCTTGCCGTAGCGGTAACTCGCGCCAACCAAACGGGCTTCGAGATTAATCCGGCTACGATAACCTTCGGAGATACGAACGTAACGCTATCTACCACGGGAGGTCAAGGCGACGGTGCTGTCACATGGGAAAGAATTTCCGGTACTGCGGCTACGATTAATACCAATTCGGGAGCTATAACAATTGTAAGCGAGGGAACATTCACCGTGCGTGCAACCAAAGCAGGCGGTACGAACCACAACCCCATAACTGCCGAGCTTACCTTCTCGGTAGCTCGCCGCAATATCGCAAATGCAAGTATTTCAACTGTGACAGGCGAGTTCATTTACAACGGTACGGCATTTACGCCAACGGAATTCACCGTAACTTTGGGTAGCGTAACGCTTGCCCGAAACACCGACTTCACTGTGGAATATACCAATAACATCAACGCGGGAACGGCAACAATAACCATACACGGAACCGGAAACTACACAGGCACGGCAATCGCAACCGGAACCTTCACCATAACCCCAAGACCCGTAACTATCACGGGTTGGAATATTTCGCGCGTATTTAACGGCACCAATGTAGTTGGAAACAACTGGGGAACGCTGTTATTCAGCGGCTTGGTTCTCGGTCAACAGGCAACTGTAACCACGACCGGCGTAACGGCAACATTCGCGCAATCCAATATTGGAACGGATATTGATGTAACCATCACAAGCGGCAGTTTTGGAATGCTGGGCTCCGGAATACCCTCTGCCAACCCAAACAACTACACAGTAACGCAACCAACCAATTTACGCGGCTCAATTACCCCCGCCAACCCCGTTGTAAACTGGCCTACAGGTTTTACCGCAACATTCGGGCAAGCTTTGAGCGATATTGCACTGCCCGACAATGATGGCACGCCGGGAACTTTCTCATGGACTGCCGGTGGCAGTACTCTGGTTGGCAATGTGGCATCAAGCCCCAATAATCACAACCTGACATTCACGCCGGCAAACGCACCTGATTTCAGCATCGTCACGCTAAATATTCCCGTTACGGTAAACCCGTTCCTGATAACAGCAGACAACGTCGAAGTAACAGTAACTGCGCGAGTCTTCAACGGTTCGTCGCAAACACCCAACGCGACCGTAACGCATGGCACATTAGGAGCGGTAACAGGCACATGGAGTAATATAACCAACGTAGATGACACAACCACTTTCACAGCAACAGGCAATTTTACGGGAACGCTCACACGCACAGATGCCATAAGTCGGCTCGACATTTCATCCGGCTCCACAATAGGCACATTCAACCAATTGACATTCACCGGCGCGGCGCAAACGCCTGTCGCGCAAGTGACGCATAGCAGTTTAATCGTATCGGGCTCATGGAGCCAAGTAACCAACGTAGGTCAAATAACCACTTTTACGGCAACTGGCAATTTCATAGGAACACTCTCAGACAGAACCATTAACCCTGCTATGTTGCGCGCCGACCAACCAGCCTTCTCGCTAAGCCCGGCGGGACCGCTAACACTAACCCACGGTGATAGCCCCAGGAACATAATTGCCTCGGGTGGTGTGTTCGACAATACAATCATATGGGAAATAGTACCAAGCGGTAGTGATGTGTTTTCGCTTAGTACGGTTACCCTTGCAGAGAGACAACTAAGCAATTTCAACGTGGGAACAGCCATCTTGCGTGTAACCCGCGAAGGTGGCACAAACCACAACCCCATCACTGCCAGCGACCTTGTAATCACGGTAAACCCCGCCAATCCCGTTGTGAACTGGCCGACAGATTTAACGGCAGAGCCGGGGCAAACTTTGGACGATATTGTGCTAACCGGCTTTACTAATCCCGGCGGCACACCCGGTACTTTCTCGTGGACTGCCGGCAATGACACCCCGGTTGGAGATGCCGGAACACCCACCTTCAACATGACATTTACACCGACGGACGATAGAAATTTCAACACAGTTACGCAAAATATAACCATTACGGTTGAATCAGCCGGTCTTATCATAAATTGGCCCACAAATTTGGTAGCATTTCCCCATAGACCATTGAGCGATATTTCGTTGCCAATCTCAAACCCCGGCGGCACACCCGGTTCATTCTCGTGGGTTACCCCCGACACCCAAACTGGGGCTGCCGGAACACAACTGACCACTAACATTCGATTTACGCCAACAGACACAAATATAGAACCCGTCATTGAAACTGTGACTGTGGATGTTCGGGGCGACTTAGGTCAGACACCGGACTGCCCGTGGATAATTCGTACCCCTCACGACTTACGGAATATAAATGAGTGGCCACGGCAGGGTAATCACCACTATGTGTTAGCCAATGATATAGATATGACGAATGAACCGCCATGGAATATCAAAAATATGTTTAACGGTGTAATTGACGGCAACGGTTACAGGATAATCGGGCTTACAAATACTTTATTTAATGATTTGGGTGGGACTGGCGTTATCCGAAACATAGGGCTCGTTAATGTTAACATAGTAACAACCAATGACAACATAGGCACTATTGCAAATACCTTGCATAGTACCGCATTAATTGAAAACGTCTTTGTTATCGGAACGATAACCGGTAGCACACAAGTCGGCGGCATTGTAGGGAATAATATGGGCATTATCCGGAACAGCTACACCATCGTTACTGTAACTGGAACAAACTCTGTCGGAGGCATCACAGGACAACTTGACCAAGCCGCATCCACAAGAATTGAAAACTGCGTTGCGCTTGGCACGGCAGTTTCTCGTTCAAGTGGAGGACTCACTAACTTTGGGCGTGTAACAGGAACAGGAGCGACAGGCGGCACCCGCATTAACAATTTTGCTCGCGAGGATATGACAGTCTTGGGTGTTCAGCCTGTAACGACGGAAGTAGCCCATAATATGCGCAACGGCGAATGTATTACCGACACACAGTGGAATGATATTGACTGGTGGCGCGACATCGCATTTAGGGTAGGGGAAACCAACGGGCTTACCGAAGCTCAGTGGGTAGTTATGCAGGGCTTCCTTGCAGGGCATGTGCTGAATAATGAGTTGCTTGACAGTGCTTCCGACTCCATAGATACAATGATGGCAACCCTTGAGTTGTGTATACCGCCCGACTTAATTCTCGAAGGCGAACCCGGCGAAAACGACTATTACCCCTACGAGTGTGATATCAACCCCTTAGACCGTCGCAGAGAGGAAGACTACGAACCCGTAGACGGCGACACCTTTGACCCTGACCCGGATCCGGATCTCGAAACCGACTACGAACCTCTAACCCCGGAAGATGTATCTGAGTTACAAAGCGACATGGATAACCTTGATACCTTAGTTAACGACTACCAAGAGTAAGAAAACCGCCGCTTGTACCGGGGTGTGTTAACACGCCCCGGTACAGCGAAAGGAATGGTTATTATGAAAAAGTATGTAATTATAAGTATCGCTATCATTGCCATTGGGGTAGCAGCGATATTTTTTATGTGGAGTCTAAGCAGAAAGAATTTGGACATAACAGGCATTCCCGGAAATCTGACGGTGATCGTAGCATGGAATCCTCACAGCACAGCCGACGATATGGTTCGCTCTTTGCCTTTGGACGCGGTTTTGATAAATATGCCCGGTGCGAACGGAGCGAACGGAAAAAACACGGTATACTCCGCGCCGCGTGACGGTGAAAACATACTTGCTACAAACCTTAGTGCTTTTGTAACGGCGGAAGAAATGGGATTCAGCGAAAGTTCACACCGAGATTGGACAGGTTGGTTATGCGCCTTCGCGCCTGCAATTGTAGCAGTGGCGGCAGATTCCCCGTTTGAAACAATGAACGATTTAACCGAATCCCTGCGCCGTAACACAGATACTTTAACAGGCGCGAACAGCGGCTTCGGAACAGTCAGCTACATTGCCGCTGAACTTTTCCAAACAACAGTGGAATTTGAGCATATTTCCTATGCCGGTAGCAGTCCCGCCATAAACGCACTAAGAAACCGTGATGCTGATTTTGCTTTTTTAATTTCCGTTGAAGCAGTCGGCGCGTTGCGCTCCGGCGAACTTCGCGCTCTTGCTGCGTTTACCGAAGGGAATTTGGTAATTCACGGGGAAAATGAAATAATTATTCCCTCGATATCGGGTTTAATTAGTGAAAATCTACCCTTCGGTGAATACTTCGGCCTGTTTATCCCCGAAGACACACCGCAAGCACGCTTGGACGGAATCGAATCCATGATAAAAACCGCCGCATCCTCTGACGCTTTTGCTAATTTCATCCGCGAAAGGGGTCTTGTTGCCGAAACCCCGAACAAAATCCAAAACACCGCTCAAATAAATCGCATTAGCACCATAATTACCCGATAAACTTATAAAATAACGAATCAGACAAAAAAAACATAATAATTCCAGTAATATTTGCCTAATATTCCCCAAATTTGCCAGAATACAAATCAAAACAGCGTTTGCATAATCGAATTGGTAGGATTAAACTATATTAGCACTCACTTACAAGGAGTGCTAATAAATTTCATAAACGGAGGTAATATATGAAGCTGAAACCCTTAGGCGACCGCGTTGTAATAAAACAACTCGAAGCTGAAGAAACAACTAAATCCGGCATTATTCTTGCGCCCACCGCAAAAGAAAAACCCCAGCAGGCGGAAGTTGTGTCCGTTGGACCGGGCGGCGTAGTTGACGGCAAAGAAGTTAAAATGGAAGTAAAGCAAGGCGACAAAGTTATTTATTCAAAGTATGCGGGCACGGAAGTTAAGCTCGACCAAGAAGAATTCATCATTGTAAGGCAATCAGATATTTTAGCGATAGTTGAATAGGAGGAACAAAAATAATGGCAAAGCAAATTAAATACGCAATAGATGCACGCACGGTTCTTGAAACGGGCGTAAACAAACTTGCGGATACTGTAAACATAACCCTCGGGCCAAAAGGCCGCAATGTGGTACTTGATAAAAAATACGGCACACCGTTAATCACAAACGACGGTGTAACCATTGCAAAAGAAATCGAACTTGAATGCCCGTTTGAAAATATGGGTGCACAGCTTGTTAAAGAAGTTGCAACAAAAACAAATGACGTAGCAGGCGACGGCACAACAACCGCAATCGTTCTTGCGCAGGCAATGGTACGCGAAGGGCTTAAAAATATTGCGGCGGGCGCGAACCCGATTATTCTTCGCAACGGTATGCAAAAAGCCACCGAAGCCGCTGTTGAAGCAATCAAAGGAATGAGCCAATCAATCGACGGTAAAAATCATATAGCGAAAGTTGCGGCAATCTCCGCAAGCTCGCAGGAAGTGGGCGACATGATTGCCGAAGCTATGGACAAAGTTTCCAGCGATGGCGTAATCACAGTGGAAGAATCCAAAACAATGTTCACGGAACTTGAACTTGTTGAAGGAATGCAATTCGACCGTGGATATCTTTCCGCCTATATGTGTTCCGATATGGAAAAAATGGTTGCGAACCTTGATAATCCATACATTTTAATCACAGACAAAAAAATCACAACGGTTGCGGATATTCTTCCACTTCTTGAACAAATCGTGCAAACAGGCGCTAAGCTTCTAATCATTGCCGAAGACCTTGAAGGCGAAGCGTTAACAACCCTTGTGCTTAATAAATTACGCGGAACCTTCCATTGTGCCGCGGTAAAAGCCCCCGGTTTCGGCGACCGTCGCAAAGCAATGCTTGAAGATATCGCGATTCTTACGGGCGGAAAGGTTATTTCTTCCGAAGTTGGGCTGGAACTTAAAGAAGCCACATTGGAAGACCTCGGACGCGCAAATATCGTTAAAATAGAAAAAGAGAACACCATCATCATCGACGGTAAAGGCGACAAAAAAGCAATTGATGCCCGCGTCGGTCAAATCAAAGCCCAAATTGAAGAAACCACTTCCGAATTTGATAAAGAAAAACTTCAAGAGCGCCTTGCGAAAATGGCGGGCGGCGTAGCCGTAATAAAAGTAGGCGCACCCACCGAAACCGAATTAAAAGAGAAAAAACTCCGTATGGAAGACGCTCTTGCGGCAACCCGCGCAGCTGTTGAAGAAGGTATAATCTGCGGCGGCGGAAGTGCGTATATCCACGCATTGCCCGCAGCAAAAGCCGTAGCCGAAAAACTCATCGGCGACGAAAAAACCGGCGCGGAAATTATATTAAAAGCCCTTGAATCACCCGTTCGTCAAATCGTAAACAACGCGGGCCTTGAAGGCGCGGTAATCGTTGATGCCATGAAGTCCAAAGAAAAAGGAACCGGCTTCGACGTACTTGCAGAAACTTTCGTAGATATGGTTTCCGCCGGTATCATCGACCCAACAAAAGTTGCCCGCTCCGCTCTTCAAAACGCAAACAGCGTAGCCGCAACCCTTCTTACAACCGAAGCCGTTGTTACCGATATAAAAGAACCCGAACCCCCAATGCCTCCCGGCGGCGGAATGGGTATGATGTAGGATAAAATTTTCTATCAAAAAATCGCTCGCGCAACGCGCAAGCGATTTTTTGTGCTTTTCAGAATTTTTGTGGTGCTGTGGGGTTTTGTTCTTCACAGAAAATGATTGTCCCCTTTACATTTTTTCCGGAAAGCGGTAGAGTACGTTTATGGAAAAAATTAAGAATTTTTCTAAGAAAATTTGTTTAATAAAATTAAATTTTTGGCAAGCGATGATTTTTTTATTTGTAATGTCGCTTGCCCTTGTTTTGTTTTTGTTTTTACTGCAACCTTTGCCGTTTTCGGATGTTTGGGTTGCCATTCGGCATAGCCGGGGGCTTAATTTGTTTTTGAATTGGTTGCCCCTGTTTTTGGTTATGCTTTTTTTGTATTTCGCCGGAGCGGGTGCGGCTTCTGCTTCAACTGTTGTTGGGGCGTTGGGAATTATGATGGGGTTTGCGAATCGCACGAAAATATTATTGCGAAATGACCCGCTGGTGCCGTGGGATTTATTACTTGGCGGCGAAACCGTGGGGATTGCACAAAGCTTTGGCGCGAGCGCGATTTTAGCGGTTATCGGTGCGATGATTTTATATGTTTTGGTTGCAATTATATTTGCGTTTGTTGTCCGCAGTGAAAAAATTGATTGGAGAATTCGTGCGGCAGGCGCGGTAATATGCATGGCGTTGCCGATGCTTTTTAACACGCCGCTTTATAACAATGCCGCGATTACCGAACGCTTGTATGTTGGCGGAAATGTTTGGCATCAGGTGAATCAGTTTAATTCCCGCGGTTTTTTGTTTAGTTTTATTCACGCGTTTAATACCAATCGTGTAATGCGACCGGAGGGTTATAATCCCGATGCCGTTATTAAAAGAATTGAAAGTTTCCGCCCTCATGTCAGTCGTCCTTTTGAAAGAAACCCGCTCTTCCCGCAGCGACCACATATTATCATGCTCCAAAGCGAAGCGTTTTCGGAATTAAGTTTAAGCCCGCATTTTAATTTCGACGGCTTCACAGACCCGCTGGAAAATTGGCAGTCACTAAAACCCTACGGTATTTCCGGGGAAATTGTTGTTTCTGTAATTGGCGGAGGCACGGCGCAAACGGAATTTGACGTTCTTACCGGGCTTAATTCGCGGCAATTCGCGGGCGTGCCTTTTGCGTTTCGCATGATTACCGACGAATTCGAGTCTGTGGCTACTTTATTAAATAGGATTAATTATCGTTCGGAATTTATGCATCCGGGCTTTGGCTGGTTTTACAACAGGCAAAATGTTTATAGGCATTTACGCTTCCAGCGTCTTGTGTTCATTGATGAATTCGAGGGAATTCCAACACGTAGCGGATACGTAAGCGAATACGCCACTATTAACCGTGTGAAAGAAATGTTTGCGGAACACCGCGAAAACCACCCGGACACGCCTTACTTTAATTTTACCGTAACGATTCAAAATCACGGGCCTTACGTCGATAAATATCGCTGGGACGATTTTAGCGGTACACCTAATTTCAACACTGATTTACCACTTGCGGACGTTGATATCAACGCTCTTTCAAATTATTTTCATGGCTTGGCAGATACGGACGCGGAACTTGCGCGGCTTGCAGAATATTTAAACGAACTTGACGAACCGGTTGTTCTTGTATATTTCAGTGACCATTTGCCCGCGTTCAATATGCGTATTTACGACGCACTTTTGTCCGATATTCACGAACCCGGTTCGTTTGAAGATTTAACACGGTTATTTCGTGTGCCGTTTTTGATTTGGTTTAACGATGCCGCGCTGGAATTGTACGAAGTCTCGCACCCTGCCGAGTTAATAGACGCAGACGAAGAACTTGTCTTTTCCGCGCCGTTTTTTGGTGCGTATGTAATGGAAATTTTAGGGCTTTCAGGACTTTCGCCGTTTTGGGATTTTAATAAAGAACTTCGTCGCGAATTTCCAATTATAACCGAAATGCGTTCGTTTACACCGTGCCGCCGTATCAGCAATGAAATGAGCAACGAAGAACGCGCACCGCTTCTGTTGTACCGCGACTGGTCTTACTTCATGATTTTCGATGAGCGGCAATGGCAAAACCTCGTTCCACGTGGCCTATCCGGGCAGCACCCTCTTGAACGATAAAACAAAAAATACAGAAAACCGTAACGCCTCCGATGTGGCGGTAATTTCGCTTGGCGGGCGTTTTTTAACGTTTGTTGGGCAAACAATGTTTGTGGGGCGTTTCGGCACGGCGAACGCGCTTTTAAACGCGTTTACGTTCGCGCTTCTTTTACCGAATGTTATTTTCACCGTGCTTGGCGCGGCGTTAAACGCGGTTATGATTCCCGTTTACAATTCGCTTCTTGCGGAGGAAAAACAAGACGAAGCGAAAAAATTTATTGATAATGTAATCAGCATAAGCATTGTTTTACTTGCGATTTTAGTAATGGTAGGGCTTATCGCCGCGCCGTGGATTTCCGCGTTGGCAGAGGGCGGCGATTTTGAAAATACTGCGTATTTAACATTTGCCCTACGTGTTTTAATGCCCGTTATGATTTTTTTCGGCTTCGGCGTGATTTTTCAGGGCTTGCTTCAATCACACGGAATGTTTCGGCTTCCGGCGTTTGTTTCCGCGCCCGGCGGAGTAATTTTAATCGTTTATATGGTTTTTCTAAGCGAAAGATACGGAGTAACCGGATTAATATTTGCAACGGCTTTGGGAATTTTCACACAGCCGCTTATCATGATTAATGCTGTTAAGAAGCTTGGTTATCGTTATAAATTTTCGTTTGACTTGAAAAATAAAAATATTCGCACTGCGGGAAAGCTTTGCATTCCCGTGATTATTTCAGCGGCATCGTATCAAATGCATTTTTTCTTTGGTCACACAATTGCTTTGCGTCTTGGCACAACCGCGATTATGAATTATGCGCAGCAACTTGTTCTTGTTTTTATTTTGACGATTGTTTACGCGATTGCCGCTGTTTATTTCCCCAAGCTTTCAACGCTTTGGGCGAAGGCGGATAAACACGGCTACAACGAAAGCTTAAAAAGCGCGATGCTTTACACAGTTTTTTTGGTTTTACCTGCCGCGTGCGGGTTTTTCCTTCTGCGTTTTGAGATTATGGATTTTTTATTAAATTGGCGCGAAAATGACGGAGTTGTAGATATTTCAATGGCGGGGAATTTGATGGGGCTTTACGCTGTTGCGGTAATTGCGATTTCGTTTAAAGAAGTGGCGGACAGGGCGTTTTATTCGGGAAAAGATTCAAAAACACCGGCGATTTTCGGGGTTATAATCATGGTGGTGAATATCGGCGCGACGCTATTATTGATTCCCATACTTGGCGCGTATGCAATGCCCGTTGCATACGGAATAGCCGCAATTACGGGCGGCGGCGGCCTACTGATTATTTTGCAATTACGGACGCGCTTTGTAAATTTTTCATTTATTCTTGAATTACTTAAAACAGTTTTTGCGGCGGGAATAATGATTTTTGCGGCGTTTTTTGTGCGTAATTCTCAATTTTCAGATATCGGGATTGTTAATTTGATTTTACCTGCGGTTGTTGGTGCCGCCGTTTATTTTGCGGTGGCGTATGTTTTAAAAATTTCCGCGATAAAACCGTTATTGGGGAGGTTTAAATGAAACGTGTGCTGGTTATTCTGCCGAACTTAGACCTCGGCGGGGCAGAAACGGTGATTATGAATTTTTTTCGATGCTTTGATGAAATTGTTTTTGATTTTGCGGTTCATGGCGAAAAAGGTTTTTACGAAGATGAAGCCCTCTCACTTGGCGCAAGAATTTTTCGCGTTCCGACGCGTTCAGAAAGTTTTTTTGGAAATATTTTTGCTATGCAAGAAATCTACAAAGCAAAGACAATTTACTCTGATGACGCATATTTCAGTACGCGCTTTATAGCCGGGGGAGGGCAAAACATTCACGTAGAAAAATACGACACCGTAATCGTTTGCTCGGAACACGCTTTTGCGTTTATAGAACTTGCGGTTGCGTGGTCTTGCGGCGTGAAAACCCGTGCGGCATGGAGTCATTTTTCCGATTATCAAGGCACTTCACGGCTGAAACGTCAGGCAAATTTTTTCGCACAACCATTTTTGCGGCTCTTCGGAAATTTATTTTTGGCTTGCACAAAAGACGCGGGGCGTTGGCTTTTTGGGAAGTCCTTTAAAAAATCTCATATAATAAACAATGCAATGGACTTGGAAAAATTCAAATTCAACCTCGAAGCGCGTGAAAAAATACGCGAAAAACATGAAATTTCAAACAAGTATATAATCGGGATTACCGGGCGATTATCGTGGGTAAAAAATCACGCCTTCGCGTTGAAAGTATTTCGCCGCTTACGCATGGAAGATGCAGTTTTATTAATCGTGGGCGGCGGCGAACTGCGCGAAGAAATTGAAGCAAAGGCGGCACTGTTAAATATTTCGCATAAAGTAATTTTTGCAGGCAAAGTAGAAAGCACTGCCGATTATTACCAAGCTATCGACTTATTACTTATTCCGTCGTTCCACGAAGGCTTGCCGCTCGTAACAATAGAAGCGCAAGCTGCGTCGCTTCCCGTAATAATGTCTGACGCAATTCCCCCCGAAGCAAAAATAAGCGAATATGCCTGTTTCATGAGTTTAAAAGACGGCGCAGAAGCATGGGCGGAAAAAATTCTTGAAATAAAAGAAAGTGCGAGTAAAAACAAACGCGCTGTAATTGACTTAAAAAATTCAGGCTATCACATAACAAGTGAAGCAAAAAAACTTCAGGAATTTTTGACAACATCATGAAAACCCAAGTAATCTCCTTAAACGAGGACACTCGTACTTGATGCAGATCGTTTTACTTAAAAAAACCGCCCTAACACAGGACGGCATAAAACCAAAAATAAAATTACTTCGCTGTCTTTCTGGGACGCTTGCTGCCTACCGGCATATTAAGGCGTTCACCGATGTTTTCATTATCCTCTGCATTTTTGACTCCATCGTTAAACACATTTTTCTTCTTTTTAGCCATATTATCCTCCTACCTCTTTTTTTGAAATATGTCAACAGTAAAATTCATGGAAATTACTGTAGTATTTATATTGTTTCATTCATCATTGTTGTGTTTTAGCAGTAGCAGACGCTGTGGAAACAGTGAGTAAACCGTGATGAATTTAGTGTACGTCCGTGAGTGGTGTGGGTAATTCTGTGGGAAACG
>WRBD01000045.1 GCA_009779835.1 Defluviitaleaceae bacterium
AGTATTCATTGTGTGGCCTCCCTTTGTTTGCGGTAATCCCGTCTTGTTGGTTTTCTTAGTATTACCAACTTTTCGGTAAATCCACGGTCTTACAATGTGGAGGTCACTTCATATTGTCTCGTAATCATAGTAATGTAGACGGTTTGGCAAGTTCAAATAATATGGATATGATTGTGGCGTTTACGAAAGATGATGAAGATTTTCGTAAATGGATAACTGCCCATGAAATATCGCACCTGCTTGGCGCACCTGATAATCGTTGTACTCCCCACGATGAATGCGTTATGAGATATACCACTGAATCCGACGACAGATGGTGTGCTAATTGTATAAACGCGATACGGTCACGACGTTGAAAAATCACTCACAATGTGAAATGCTTGGTTGCAGGATGATATAGTTTTTAGGAGGACTATTTTATGTTAAAACGATTTTTCAAAATGTTCGCTATGCTTTTTGTGTTAATAACAATAATTTCACATACCGGGCAAGAGGTAGTTTTTTGTTTGTCGTATGTAAATTCTTTATGGTTCTATTCACTTGAAGAATTTTTTGATGCTTATATTGCGGCACGCGAAGACCGAGTTTCCTCGGATCCGGGAATTTCTAGGATAACGGCACATGTGGATTTCGCGTCACTGGATGAAATTCATCTGCTTACAAATCTTCCAGAGACATTTCGGCTTTACAGAATTAGGGTGTTTGATGAAGCCATAAGTGTTTTCTATATACCTATTGATGAAGATACCGGAGAGCAGAGGAGTGATGCGGTATTAAATAATCAATATTTTCATCTTCATGTTTTCCTTTGGACGTATGAAGATTTGGAGTCATGGGGGATAAATTCTCCACTGGATGGCATTATGCGGCAAATCGGTCGCGAAATCGGTGTCGATTTAACGGAAAAAGATTTGATTGATGGAAAGTATTTATTTTGTGAACGCACACGCACTTTGTACTGGGCACAAGGCAGTAATCGTTTTAGGCTACGAATGCCTATTATTACAAACGAAGACAATGATGTAACCGGGCTGAGTATCGAAGAATTAGGACTTGCGGCGGAATTCAGCATTAATGATATGTTGAAATTTACAGAAACAGTTACCATAGATTTACAGAATGAAATAAACATTGCGGCATGGAGTGCCGGGGATTTTTCAATGTTTGAGGAACTGCTTGAACCCGAAAAAAACACAGCTTCAGAACCAATGGCTTCATCAAATACCCCAACACTGCGTTTTACCGTTGGAAACAGTAATTTTCTCCATAATGGTATAGAAAAACAAGCGGAAACTGCTCCGTTCATCAGCCAAGAAAGAACAATGGTTCCGTTGCGTATTATCGCTGAAGCCCTTAACGCAGAAGTTGACTGGGACAGTGCTACCCGAACGGTAATTATTGCTGGGCGCGGAGAAACGATAAATTTAATTGTTGATGTTCCGCTACCCAACGATATGGGTACGCCTGTAATTGTAAACGGGTCTACTTTTGTACCGGTGCGTTATGTATCTGAAACATTAGGCGCGACCGTCCAGTGGGACGGCGAGTACAAAGCCGTATATATAATATAGTTTTTAAGAGGATTAAGTCAGGAAACATGCAAATTTAATAAAAAGCGCACTCCGTTTATTTGGTGTGCGTTTTGCTTTTTGTGGCTTCCCCGATACATAAAAGCCCTTAAATACTTATGTAACCCCGGTAATTCCGCTAAAAAAACGAAGTATCGGGTATTGGTACCACCCGGTAAGCATTCCGCATGAAATACTTACCGGGTTTTGTTGTCGTAAACTGCGTTTCGGGTCTGCCGCGTTACCGTTTTTCAACTTCTTTATTCATAAAACACGCTTGTACAAGGTGGCATTTCTGCCCGGAATTCCTCATGTTAGATGAATGTTACGGTAAAGCGGTTTTCCCGTTCGGAAAGAAAGCGGTTAAGCCATCGAGTTCTAAGATTTTTGTATAATTAATACTTGGATCGACATCTGTTTTTTTGAAACGTATAATTTGTCGTTTTTGCACACCAAAAAATGGAATATTTCTTGTGTGTTTTGACTATATTGTTAATAGGATAATTTTTTACGAAAGGGGAGAGTCATTATGACAAACACACAGCCGATAACATTCGCACGTGTAAGAATACCGATTAATTCGGAGCGAAAGCCCAAGCGTCTAACACGCGAGGATATGGAAATTGTTGCGGCTATTGAATCCATAAGAAGCGATATGGAGTTTCTACATAATTGCTTCGACCACACTACCGACGCAATTCTTGTAGACAGTTTGGTTTACGAATTGAAAGCCGCGAATTTGAAGTATCAGTATTATTTGAACTTGTGCAAAGAAAAAGGAATCGTCCACGGAGGGGCTTTTTGATGGATTCGATTGTGTGGATTTTACTTGGGTTTGGTTTTCTTTCATACTTGATGTACACACACCAGATAAAATGGCTGCTTGGTGTTGCACGTGATTCTGCTTGCGGAACGGTTGGGCTTTTGCTTTTTAATATTGTTTTTTCGGGCTTCGGTCTTGCGGTCGGAGTTAATGCGTTAACAGTGCTTGTTGTGGGAGTTCTCGGCGCCCCGGGGTTTGTGCTTTTATATGCTACACAGATGCTTGTGCAATAATTACGACCATGTAGCCCATATATAAACTTGCCATAATGATTCCTTCGGGGCGTGAAATTTTTCCTTTTGTATAAACAAATATAATTGCCAACAAACTTCCAGCTACAAGGAAAAGGGTATCTGAAATTAAATCGTTATCTATGTGAAGCGGGCTGATTAAACCCGCAACGCCCAAAATCAACAAGACGTTAAAGATGTTCGAGCCGATTATATTTCCAATCGCGAATTCGTTTTCACCTTTTTTACATGCGACAATAGAAATAATAAGTTCCGGCAAAGACGTTCCGATTGCTATAACCGTAAGCCCGATTATTCGTTCAGAAATATTCATAGCTGCAGCAATAAATGACGCGCTTTCTACGGTAAAATGTCCGCCACAGATAATAAGCGCAAGACCGAAAACCGCAAGTAAAATATAAACCGGTAATGGACGAGCATTTTTTTCTTCTTCCGGCACGTGGTTATCGGGCTCTTTAATCGCTTTTCGTATTACAAAAAACATATATACCAAAAAAATTGTTACAAAAATTAAACTTCCCGCACGCGGAATAAAATCTCCGCAAAAAATTTTGAACACGAGAAGCAACACAGCCGCGCCGATTGAAAGCCAAAAATCTTTGTGGATTTCACGCACCTTCACTACCATAGGCTTAATAACAGCGCAAAGCCCGATAATAAACATTAAATTAAAAATATTTGAACCGACAATATTTCCGATTGCAAGCGCGTTCGCTCCACGTGCAGACGCGGTTACGCTAATCACTAATTCCGGCGCGCTTGAACCCATTGCTACAATTGTCAGCCCGATTATTACTTTCGGAACTTTTAATTTTTTGGCAATTCCAACGCTTGCGTCAACAAAAATATCCGCACCTTTAATTAACAGAGCGAAACCTAAAATTAAAAGCACTGAATTTAATATCATAAATGCCCCTTTTCTTTTTTGTAACATGGTGGTAATATTAGAAAAATGCTAAGACCTATTCTTAGGAG
Organism: Defluviitaleaceae bacterium; assembly: GCA_009779835.1. Taxonomy (GTDB): domain Bacteria; phylum Bacillota; class Clostridia; order Lachnospirales; family WQUN01; genus WQVC01. Next base: position 3,618 of record WRBD01000045.1, read on the forward strand.
ATTGTCGAATGATACTCTACTATACACGAGGAAAAAAAACAAAAGTATTTGCCGAGGCGTTAGGTGAAGTTTTAGGACTCGAAGTTTACGAGCTTGAATCGGATTTGAATAATAAAGGCAATATCGGTTTTATATTTAAGGCACTTAGTTTGGTTTTTTCGGGGAAGGGATATACCGTTTCCAATATGCCGGAAAATTTGCCCGAAGAAATTTTTTTATGCACGCCGATTTGGGGAGGACAAGTAGCCGGTCCTCCGCGATTTTTTCTTGAAAACGCAGATTTGAAAAATACCACGGTAAATTTGCTTTTAACCGCAAATATGCCGGTGGATAAATACAAAGAAGACGCAATGGAATTGCTTTATAAAATGCAATGTAAGCCGGGAAGAGCTTTTATTTTTGCTACGTCGAACAAGGTTCCGCCGGAAATTGAAACAATAAAAGAACAACTTCGCGAAATTTTATGACCATAGCCGTTCATACATTAGGTTGCAAGGTGAACCAATGCGATGCCGAAGCACTTATCGCTACGCTAAAAACCGAAGGGCATAACGCTTTTTCTACACGAGAGTTTGATGTTTGCGCGGATGTGTTTGTTATAAACACTTGCACCGTCACGCACACTTCCGATAAAAAATCGCGGCAAATGTTACGCCGTGCAAGAATTAATAACCCAAACGCGCTTATTGCAATGTGCGGTTGCTTAGTAAAAAATACTGAGGAAATGGACGGCGTTGATATTATTTTCGACGCAAGAGAGCCGTCGGATTTTCTTTTAAGAATAAATACGCTGAACTTAAAATCATCACCCATAAAAAATAATTTACAAAAAAATAAAACCCGCTCCTTCATTAAAATACAAGACGGTTGTGACCGTTTTTGTTCATATTGTATTGTGCCGTATGTGCGCGGAGAAGTTAAAAGCCGTCCGCTTGCGGAAATTATTTCCGAAGCGGAAGCATTAATCGAAACAGGTACGCTTGAAATTGTGTTGACCGGTATACAAGTTGACGCTTATGGAGACAATGCAACAAAAGAAGGGCTTTCTGCCGTTATAAAAAAAATTGCTGCGATTAACGGGCTTAAACGATTGCGGTTAAGTAGCATAGACCCGTGGGCTGTAAACGATGATTTTTTAGACTCGGTTGCCGTGTCACAAGTACTTTGCGGCCATTTTCATTTGTCGTTGCAAAGCGGTTGCAATACCACGCTTAAAAAAATGAACAGACGATATACAACGGCGGAATATAAGAAAGCCGCCGATGCTTTGCGAAAAATTCGCCCTGATGCCGCGCTTACCACGGATATAATTGTAGGCTTCCCCGGCGAAAGCGATTTTAATTTTTCGCAAAGTCTTGAATTCGTGCGTGAAATGAATTTCGCAATGGTTCATGTTTTTGAATTTTCTCCAAGAAAGGGAACCCCTGCGGCGGATTTTCCTGAACAAGTTTCGCAAAAAATAAAAAACTTACGCGGCAAAATCATGCGCGAAACCGCCGCCGAACTTCAAAAAAATTTTTTAGAAAACCAAATAGGAAAGACATTATGCGTTCTGTTTGAAAAAGAAAAATCACCCGGAATTTTCATGGGAAACAGCGAAAATTATTGCACGGTTCTAACGGAATCCGAGTTCGATTTAAAAAATTCAATTCAGAAAATAAAAATTACATCTTGCACGGAAAAAATGCTTAAAGGAGAGGTACTTAATGGAAACTCAAAAAATTAGCACATATCAACGCACCGCACAAGATGAAGTTCGCACAAACCTTGAACTTGTTTATACCGCCCTTAAAGAAAAGGGTTATAACCCGATAACACAAATTGTAGGGTATGTTTTGTCCGGAGACCCTACATACATCACAAGCCACAGGAATGCCCGCGCTTTAATCGGAAGGCTGGAGCGGGACGAGCTTCTTGAAGAAATGGTACGTGAATTCCTGCGTGATGTCCTCTAAAAAATTTCTCGGCTTGGATTATGGTGAAAAAACAATCGGTGTAGCGATTTCGCACAACGGGCGTGTTGCTACGGGTGTTACGACCCTTCGCAGAAAAGACGCGGACGCGCTTCGCCCGTGTTTAAAAGAATTGAAAATTATACTCCGCGAGTATGAAATAAAAAATATCGTGCTTGGTTTTCCGAAAAATTTGGACGGCGAAGATTCTACGCGTTGCGCGGATACTTTGGCTTTCAAGGAAAAACTTCTGCGATATTTTAAAAATGTAAACGTGATTTTATGGGACGAGCGTTTTAGTACGCTTGCGGTTTCGCGCGTGTTTGAAGGCAATCGGAAAAACTATAAAAAAAGCGTTGACAAAATGGCGGCAGTTTATATTTTACAAGGGTATTTAGATTATCTTAACGGAAAGGAGAATTATATGTTGCAAACCCCTGACGATTTAGAAGAATTTGAAGACGATGGGCTGTACATCGAAAGCGAAGACGGCGAAAAAATTCCAGTAAACATTGTTGCAAGCCAAGAAAACGAAAACGGAGTTTTCCTGCTTGCAATCACGGAAGACGAAAATGAAGCCGTGCTTTTTAGCTGTATCCCGTCGGAAACAGACCCCGAAGAAGTTATTTTGGAAATAGTTGACCGCGAACATGAAAATTTTGAGAATATTTTCGCGATGTTTAAAGATGACCTTGATGAATTTGATATTGATATGGAATAGAAGGAGAATTTAATTGCCGGTAAAAAAAAATAAATTAAAAGTGTTTTCCCTCGGCGGACACGGCGAGGTTGGAAAAAACATGACCGTACTTGAATACGGCAACGATATAATTGTAATAGATTGCGGAGTTGCGTTTCCGCAAGACGAAATGCTGGGAATTGACCTTGTTATTCCCGATTTCACTTATTTAGTTGAAAACAAGGATAAAATTCGCGGGTTGTTCCTTACCCACGCCCACGAAGACCATATCGGAAGCGTGCCGTATTTTTTGCGTGAAGTGAAGGTGCATTTATACGGAACAAAACTTACGCTGGGGCTCGTCGGAAACAAGCTGCGCGAGCACGGGCTATTAAACCGAACCGACATGACTGCCGTGCCGCAAGGCGGAACAATCTCGGCCGGTTGCTTTAAAATAGAATTTTTGAGAATAAACCATTCCATTGCGGATGCGGTGGCTTTTGCGATAACAACGCCCATCGGTGTTGTGATTCACTCTGGCGATTTCAAAGTGGATTTCACGCCCATTCAGGGTGAAATAATGGACTTACAACGCTTTGGTGAACTTGGGCGCAAGGGTGTAAAGCTTTTACTTTGCGAAAGCACGAATGTTCTTTACAGCGGTTACACTTTAAGCGAGCGCACAGTGGGTGTTATGTTTCAGCGAGTTTTCGAGGAATCGCCAACACAGCGGCTTATTGTCGCGATGTTTTCTTCCCACATTGACCGTATTCAGCAGGTTCTTAACTCCGCTGTTCAACACAGGCGAAAAGTTTTATTTTTGGGGCGAAGCATGGTAAATGCCGTAAAAACCGCCACAGAGCTTGGTTATCTGAACGCACCCACAGGTCTTGTAATTGAAATTTCTGAACTTCGTAACTACACGCCAAACCAGCTTGTAATCATCACAACGGGCAGTCAAGGCGAACCTATGGCGGCACTTTCACGAATGGCAGCCAACGACCACAGGCAAATAACCATTTCCCAAAGCGACAAAGTAATCATTTCCGCATCGCCGATTCCCGGCAACGAAAAACTTGTTTCACGCGTAATAAACGACCTGATGAAGCAAGGTGCGGACGTAATTTACGAAGGTTTAATGGACGTTCACGTTTCCGGCCACGCGAAACAGGAAGAATTAAAATTGATTCACGCCCTTGTGAAGCCCGAATTTTTCATGCCTGTTCACGGCGAATTCCGTCATCTAAAGCATCACAAAGACCTTGCAATCTCTATGGGAATGCCAAAGGAAAACATTTTCATCGCAGACATCGGCGAAGTTCTTGAAATATCCTCGTCAGACGCGAAAATGAACGGAACAGTTCCTTCCGGTCAATTGCTGGTAGATGGTCTTGGCATAGGCGATGTAGGAAACGTAGTTCTTCGCGATCGCAAACATCTTTCCGAAGACGGTTTAATTATTGCCGCCGCCGGAATCTCTATGACAGATGGCTACTGCCAAGTAATCAGCGGGCCCGAAATAATTTCACGCGGTTTCGTTTTCGTACGCGAATCCGATGAGTTAATCGACGGCGCGAAATCCATCGTAGCTGACACCCTTTTCGAACTTGAACAAAAAAATACCACCGACAGGCAGTATATTCGAAACCGCGTAAAAGAATGCCTACGCGAATACATTTGGCAATCTACAAAAAGAAACCCTATGATTTTTCCGATTCTTGTGGAAGTATAAGTTCCCCATACCAAACCGCAAAAATAAAAACAGTCCAAATTTTGCGGCTATTATCTTCTTTGCCGGACTTGTGGCGTTCAAGCAGTGATAACAGCTTGTCCGTGTTAAAAAATTCTGCCATAAAGTCTTGTTTGAAGGCATTTTGAACTATGTTGTAATATTTTTCTTCGCGCAACCAAAAGCGGATGGGGACAGGAAAACCCAGCCGCTTTTTTTCGCGTTTGTCTTTGAAGTTGCGTTTTGCGGCACGGCGCAGAGCGAATTTTCCGTTTTGCTTGTTCACGCGGTATCTAGTTGGGATTCTTGATGCCACAGCGAAAACTTCTTTGTCAAGGAATGGGAGCCGCGATTCCAGTGAATGCGCCATGGACATTTTATCTGCACATAACAGAATATCGCCGACAAGCCACAGGTGAATGTCTAAATATTGCATTTTTGTGATATCGTCGTGATGTTTGGCTTTTTCATAATAAGGTCTTGTTATTTCTTGCGGTGAAATGCCGGAAAAACAAAGAGACGATTCATTTACTTTGCGAGGTTCATGTTCATCCCGCAAAATTTGATTACGTTCTTCCAGTGAAAAAATATTCGCGTTGCCGATAAATCTTTCTTCTACGCGTTTTGAAGCACGGATAAAATAATTTTTCCCTTTTATGCGAAACGGGATTTTTTTCGCAAGAAATCCTAAAAAACGCCGAAGAAACATTGGCAAACGCATAACGGGCGCAAGGTCAAGCGGCTCGCGATAAATGCCGTAGCCGCCGAAAAATTCGTCCGCGCCCTCGCCGGAGAGTACAACGCTTACGTGCTCACGTGCAAGCTTACATACGAAATAAAGCGCGATTGCAGCGGGGTCTGCAAGCGGCTCGTCCATGTGATATTGGATTATCGGCAGGGCTTCCCAAAATTCTTCTGTCGAAATAATTTTACTTATATTTTCTACGCCTTTTTCTTCGGAAAGATTTTTCGCGTATTCAATTTCGTTGAAACCCTCGTAGTCAAAGCCCACAGTGAAGGTTTTTTCCACTTTATCGGCAACGGCGGTTACATACGAAGAATCCACCCCGCCCGAAAGCAACGCGCCAATCGCAACGTCGCCGCGCTGATGTTCCTTAACGGAATTTTTTACAACCATGTCTATTTGTTCTTCAATTTCTTCTATTGATAGTGTCTCGTCAGGTGTAAAGTCCGCTTGCCAGTATCGTTTTATTTCTGCTTTGCCCGTTTTAAATTTAATAAAATGCGCTGCCGGAAGTTTGTAAATTCCCGCAAAAAAAGTCGCATCCGTCACAGAATATTGAAAAGAAAGATAATGCTCCAGCGCGGCAGGGTTTATTTTTTTCTTAAAACCGGGATACTCCAAAAAAGCTTTTATCTCCGACGCAAACAAAAATTCCCCACCCAAAATTCCATAATAAAACGGCTTGATTCCGAAAAAATCACGCGCCGCAAAAATTTCGTTTTTCTCGTGGTCGTAAATTAAAAACGCGAACATCCCGCGCAATAAATTTAACATTTCCTCGCCGCGTTCTTCGTATAAAGTTAAAAGAATCTCCGCGTCGGATTTTGCTTCAAGCTCCGGTTTTAACTCGCGATGATTATATATTTCGCCATCGAAAACAATTGTTAACGTGCCTGCGGCGTTTTGCACCGGTTGGTTTTCCGCCCGAACCCCAAGCGATACCGTGTCGGCTATGTGAAATCCCACTCCGCTCGGCCCGCGGTGCGCGATACGCTCCGTCATTCTTCTTATAACTGTTCCGCCATTAAATTCGCTGCCCGTGAATCCGCAAAAACCGCACATTTAACCGTTCCCCTTTGTCCGAGCTGTCTTAAAATACTTTCCATTCTACACTAAAATCATACTTTGGGTAAATACCAAGCTGAAAGCGCGGTTGATGTATAAAAAAAGACCGCCCCTCATAAAAAGTGAAGGGCGGTACGGTTGTACACAGGGGTTATCAACCTCTCCTGTACGAATTTTTACCGGCATTGAATAACAAGTTGGCCATCATTAAAGAATTAATCATTTGAATTCCTTGTTCGCTATTTTCTGTGCTTATATATTGATTTGCAACACCCGTAACCGGTAATTCGGATATACTTTGAGCACCGCTGCCACAATTTGCGGCTTCCCGCATCAACCTATCCCATGTTATTTGGCCGACAATTCCTGTTATTTGCAAACCAAATATATTTTGGAAAGTAAAGATAGCATCCCTGGTTATATTGCCGAATTGCCCGTCTACGGTAAGAGTCCACAAACGCTCCTGACAAGGCACAAGTCTGTTTATAGCTTCTTGAATAAGGCGGACGTTAGCACCTGAGGAACCAACTCCGATATTTGCTCCGGGGAACGGCGGAATCGTACCACCACCACCACCGCCGCCGCTGCTGCAATTTGCGGCTTCCCGCATTAATCTATCCCATGTTACTTGACCGACAATTCCTGTTATCGGTAAGCCGAAAATACTTTGGAAAGTGAATATGGCGTCCCTTGTAATGTTTCCGAATTGCCCGTCTGCACTAAGAATCCATAAACGCCCCGGGTGGCAAGGCGCAAGTCTGTTTATTGCTTCTTGTATGAGCCTTACATTCGTCCCGGACGAGCCAACTCCCAAATTTGTACCGGGGAACGGAGGAAACTCTGTTCCGCCACCGCCGCCAACGGGTATGCACGCTTCCTCCATTAGCCTTCTCCACGTATTCGGCCCTACAATTCCATCAACCACCAACCCGAATATCCTTTGGAAAGCAATAACAGCTTCCCTTGTTCCGTTACCGAAGATTCCGTCTTCAGCTATTTGCCATAAACCCGGTATAAATTCAGCTAATTTATTAATGGCTTGCTGTATAAGCCGCACACTATTACCGGCAGAACCAACTCGCAGCGATACTCCGGGGAATGGCGGATTTTCTATACCACAGCCACCACCACCGCCGCCTCCTCCGCCTCCGACACCGCTATCTACGATGCCCCAGTATACATCATATAATTTACTCCATGTTGTAGCACCTACAATTCCGTCGGCAGTAATGTTGAACAGTCTTTGGAACTCTCTTACAGCGTTTTCGGTTAATGCGTCAAAACGGCTGGTTTGCGGTACAAAGGGTATTTCGCTGTGATACATGGATATGAAATCCAAAAGGAATTGTATCTCTACTACCGACGCTCCCGTATCATTTCGCCGCACAGTCCTTGTGGGCGGTGTTCTGCCTATGCCGATACGCTGTCCCTCGCTATACATTTCCCACAATGCTCTCTCAATGGCATATATCCGTGATATTTCATACCATGTCCTTCGGTCAATATTTCCGGTTTGCGGAAGATTATATATCCGTTGGAACATTAATACGGAGTTACGGGTTTGTTGACCAAATACACCATCTACCGGATTGATAATCACATCGGTATAGCGGCCTAATATACGGTTAAGGAAAAGTTGCATTGTTCGGACAACATCGCCCCTTGTTCCCATTGTAAGTGTATAGCCGGGGTATGATTCCAGCACACCCCCGAAACTTTCAACTTCCCTTAACTCAAGGCTTTGTGAAAAATATTTGTTTATGATTTGCCATGAGGTCATTCCTCTGTCGAAGGCATCATAAAATGAACCCCATTGGGACAGCCTTCCGGGAATGTTTACTCTGATTCCATCGTTATATAGCGAGAGGAATGGCTCTTTATGCCCAACAATCGCAAGATAATTACTAAATATGCGGTCTACAACCGCGCTGATTCTTGCGCCGATAACGCCGCCGTGGACATATTTCTGGTCCATATATGTCTCGCTCGTGATGTCGAAATTTCTTCCCCGCTTGCGATAAAATTCCGTGTATATCCTATTCAGCGTAAACGATACGATGCAGTGTACATTGGCGATTATCGTTTGCTCAGGCCATGTATCAAATATTTCGTGTGACGTAACATTTTTTATATATTCGATATACGGAACACTTACTACAGGCGCGGCGGCGTTTGTTTCCCTTCCCAACTTAACGCGTATGAAATTAGGTATAATAACTTCCGGTAATATGAATGGGGCAATTCCTGATTCTTGTGTTCCTTCTGTTTCATTAATAACTTGTTGTGGTTCTACCTGTTGTTCCGAAGTTACCGGATTGTCTAATTTATGACCCCCGATATGCAGGTGTTTGATATAACCTTCATTACCCGGAACAACAAGTGTCATTTCTACTCTTAATATGGAAGTAGATGTATCTAAAATCATGATGCCATCTATCCATACAGGGACATACCCTTCCTTTTCAACCCGTGATTTATACGTTCGATAACGGAGTCCCGGGAAATTAGGGTCTTCTGTTAATGATTCATCCTTCGTTTCTAATTCTGCAACGGGCGAAAATCCAAACTCGTCTGTTTTAAAATTGTACAGAACGACATCTTGTTCATCGGTAATAGTGATTTCGACGTTTGGTACCGGTAACGATCCCAATACCGTCACGGTTTGTATCTGTAAAAAACCCTTGCCCATGAATTAACCTCCCAAAGGAATATTTCTTTGCTAATAAATAATATATAGCGGTACAAGTTAAGGTGGTACAAATTATTTGAGAAAGAAATATCCACTATTCGCTGGAAACACGAACCATGCTTATGAGTTCTTTATACAAATCAGTTAACATATCAACAAGCTTTTTTATATCATCGGCTGCCGCTACCTGTGCGTCTACAAGTGAAACCATATTTTGTATATCGCTGATGGTGTCCAACGTGGAATCCCAGAGGACATTAAGTTTAATTTCAATTTGAGACGCGGAATCCGAACATTTTTTAGATAAATTGCGTACTTCATCGGCAACAACCGCAAACCCTCTGCCGTGTTGACCTGCCCGTGCAGCTTCGATTGCAGCGTTAAGTGCTAAAATATTGGTTTGTAACGCTATATTTTTAATCGTAGCAATAATTGATTTTGTTTCAGAGGCATTTTTTTCTGATTCCTTTGATTTAACTAAATTCTGCTCTTGGGCAGATTTTAACGATTCGGATGCATTTGTAATATTTATAACGCTTTTTGTCATTCCGTTAAGTTCATTTGTAAATTCATTAATAAACTTATCCAGCTCTTCTTTTCTAAGCTGGCGGGAAATGTCTTTCACGGAACCGGCTACCCGGATAGGTACACCGTCGGCTGTACGCATCGTTGAGCCTTCGGCTTGTACCCAAATATAATCACCGTTTTTCTTTCTTAGCCGGTATTCTATGCTGTACGGTGTTCTGTCGGAATAATCATTTATGTGTGCCGCAAAAGCGTTAAGTGTACGGGTTTTGTCTTCAGGATGAATGCAGTCACTCCAGCTTGACAGAATGTTTGGGAAATCGCGCTCATCGTTGAACCCAAGCATATGTCTGACCTCACTTGACCACCAGAACTTGTTGTTTCCGGAGACAGGATCATTGGCGTCTACTGTCATATCCCAAAGGGCAATATCTATGCCTTTTAATAGCAAATTTAGACGTAACGCACTGGTTTCAAGCTCTTCCTGCATCCGTTCTTTATCGGTTATATCTTCAATTGCGCCGGCTACTCTGAGAGGAATACCCGTTTGGTCTCTTAATGTTGCCCCATAAGTATGAAATGTCCGATACCCTCCGTTTTTTAACTTGATACGGCAATTAATATTAAAGGGTGTTCTGCCGGAGCGGTCATTGATGTGATTAGAAAGGGCAGAAAATGTTTTCTCCCTGTCTTCCGGGTGAATACATTTGCTCCAACTTGAAAGAGTATTCGGAAAATCCCTTTCATTAAAAAATCCAAGTAAATTACGAAATTTGTCAGACCATACAAAAGTATTTTTCTCAATATCCCTGTTTTCAATTTTCATATCCCACAACGCCGAGCTTTGTGCATCGTTGATAATTTTATATTTCAATAAGTCGTCTTCTGAAATTCGATTATAATCATCCGCAGCTAAAAACCCGTTTATAGAAGAGTTCATAAATAAATCACCTGCCTGATTCTAATGAAAAACCGTCATTACATGATTTATTCAATATATGTTTAAGAAGAAAAAGCTGTGACGGGTACAATGAGTGAATCAATATAGACAATAAGTTTATCAAATTCTACTTTGGACGCTTGAGCATCGGCGCCCAGTCTTTCGCCTTTCAATTTCATTTCATCCGAAATCAAATCACAATACGCAAGACTAATAAACTGTCCTCGGTACAAACACTATACGGAAGATATATGTACAGGTATGCTCAAATTCAGGGATAGTGTACTCGATTTGGATTGGTCTAGCGTAAATACCGATGCAGAAAAAGACATCAAGACGGAGGACTTGTACGAAGCGGCGAGTTATGCATTTAACAATTCATAATATTTTTTTGCGGATTTTCATGGAAAGAAAAATAAGTTACTATATGTGATTATTGGCATTATATGGTTTTATACTTATAATAAAAATTAGTATTAATATTATTTGCCTTCAAATTTTTATGAGAGGAGGATTTTTG
>WRBD01000046.1 GCA_009779835.1 Defluviitaleaceae bacterium
CCATACCGTCCCATCACTCAATAACACTACGTAATGGCTTCGCCCTGCCGCTACTGCGATTACGTTGCTGAGTTCTTCCACTCGTACAGGGGTAGAACCGCCCATACTTCCCCAAATCCATACGGTGCCATCATTTTTTAATGCTATGTTATTTTGTGACCCTGAATCTATTGTTTTTTGCAAAATTAAAGTGTAGCAAATGTTAATATAGATGAATAATATTTAGCTAATAATTTCGCGAAATGCAATACCGACGGTAAGCGATAGAGTTTTTGCGCTATTTTTTTGGGTTTCAACTCTTGATTCGCATCTGTAATGTTACTCTAATGTTTTAAAAAAAATGACACAAATGTCATTGACATTAGTGTCATTTTTTTATTGCTCATACCCAATTTACGCGAACCGACAGCACATATGTACATTTTCTTTGCCCTGTTCTTTTGTGCAGGGGAGATGTTTCACAAGCTAAATTACGCTTTGGGCTATGTGTTAAAGTTTGAATGCTTCCCACATTCATATTCCTGTGAATTTCTGTACAGCCCGCGCTTAATTAGTTCATACAATTCCTCCCTTGCGAAATATTTCTCTAAAATTATTTTATGATGTGAAAAATTTTTGTTGCGTGTCCGTATTTTTTTATTTTCCCCTTGCATAAGAAATTTTCTTGTGTTAATATCTTCGCCGAACGGTTTTCACAGGAAAGTGTGAAAACGTTTTTCAGGGAGGGTTCCCGAGTGGCCAAAGGGGGCAGACTGTAAATCTGTTGTCAGTGACTTCGAAGGTTCAAATCCTTCTCCTCCCAGAAATAAAAAACCTTCGTCTTATATGGTGAAGGTTTTTTTAGAATTTATAGGAGGTACACCATGAATTTATCACAAGCCGAAGCAATCTTAAAAAAATACAACAAAGAACCGTTTCACATACAACATGCAGAAACGGTATCAGGGGTATTGGGGTATTTCGCAAAAAAGCACGACCCCGAGCGTGAAGAATATTGGCGTGTTGTGGGAATGCTGCACGACACGGATTTTGAACAATTCCCGGAAGAACACTGCGTAAAAGGAATAGAAATTTTAAAATCCGAAGGCGTATCCGAGGACATAATTGTATCGGCGATGAGCCACGGCTATGGCATGACAAAAACACCATACGAGCCAACACATATAATGGAAAAAATTCTTTTCGCCATAGACGAATTAACCGGGCTTATTTGGGCGGCGGCATTAATGCGCCCAAGCAAAAGCACGCTTGATATGGAGCTTTCCAGCGTGAAAAAGAAGTTCAAGGATAAAAAATTTGCGGCGGGCTGTTCCCGCGATGTAATAAAGCTTGGTGCTGAAAAGCTTGGCTGGACGCTGGACGAGCTAATAAACGAAACAATTCTTGCAATGCGGGAGGTTGAAACAAATGCAAACTAATGCCTTCGATGTACTAACAGAACGCGGATTCATCTCACAATGCACCCACGAAGAAGAACTTCGCGAACTTATGGGAAAAGAAAAATTAACTTTCTACATGGGATACGACCCAACCGCCGACAGTTTGACTGTGGGGCATTTGTTGACGCTTATGGCACACGCGCATTTGCAAAAAGCGGGACACCGCCTGATTACGCTGATGGGAACGGGAACGGGCATGATAGGCGACCCATCCGACCGCAATGATATGCGGCGGGTAATGACACGAGAAATAGTTGCGCATCATATAGAATGCTTCAAAAAGCAGTTTGCGCGTTTTGTGGAATACGGCGAAGATAAAGCAATAATGGAAGAAAACGACTGGCTCTTGGATTTAAAACTCGTAGAATTCATGCGTGATTACGGCGTACATTTTTCCGTAAACAAAATGCTTGCGGCTGAATGTTACAAATCCCGCTTGGAAGGCGGGCTTACAGCCTTTGAATTCACATATATGCTAATGCAAGCGTATGACTTTCTTGAACTTTACCGTCGTTACGGCTGCCGCTTGCAGCTTGGCGGCAGCGACCAATGGTCAAATATTATCGCAGGTGTTGAGTTGATTCGTAAAACCGAGGGCGTTCAGGCGTATGGTTTAACATTCAACCTGCTAACAGCCGGAGATGGCTCTAAAATGGGAAAATCCGCAGGAAACGCCATTTGGCTTGACGCGGAAAAAACTTCATCTTACGATTTCTACCAATACTGGCGTAATGTGGATGACAGCATCGTAATTAAAATGCTGAAACTGCTCACATTCCTGTCGATTGAAGAAATAAACGAAATGGCAAAATGGGAAGGCGCGCAGCTTAACAACGCAAAAGATATTCTCGCTTATGAAATAACAAAAATAGTTCACGGCGCGGAAGAAGCGGAAAAGGCACAATCTTCGGCGAAAGCTTTGTTCGCGGGCGGCGGCGACCTTGAAAGTATGCCGACAACAGAAATTCTGCGCGCAGAACTCGATTTAAGCATTGTCGAATTTCTTGAAAAACTAAAACTAATCCCGTCACGCGGCGAAGGACGCAGATTAATCGCGCAGGGCGGCATAAAAATAAACGACGAAAAAATAGAAAGTCACGAACATACAATAACAGAAGCCGATTTCAAAGATGGTTTTATCCTTGTTCAAAAAGGCAAAAAAATCTATCACCGCGGACGTCTTGTATGATTATCAACAACACAGATATCGCAATAACCGCCGTAAACCCGTCGGGTTTTCCCTCCGACGGGTTGCCGGAGGTTGCTTTCGTAGGCAAATCCAACGTGGGCAAATCTTCATTAATTAACGCGATGCTTGGAAGAAAACGGCTTGCGCGAACTTCCCGCCAGCCGGGAAAAACGCGTACAGTAAATTTTTTTCACGTAGAAAAAAAACTTTATTTCGTTGATTTGCCGGGATACGGCTACGCAAGAATAAGTAAAAGAGAATCCGCAAAATGGGGCGAAATGGTTGAAGGCTATTTAAAAAACCGTCCGCAATTGAAGCGGATTTTTTTACTTCTGGACATTCGCCACGAGCCGGGCACGAACGATATTATGCTGTACGAATGGTTCAAGCATTACGAATTGCCGTTCACCGCAATCGCAACAAAAAGCGATAAAATATCTAGGAGCGGTTTGCAAAAGCATCTTGCAATAATCCGCCGCAAACTTGACTTACCCGAGCCGCCGATTCCGTTCTCCAGCGAAACGCGTCAAAACCGCGACACATTATGGTCGTTAATTATGGACAATTGTGGTATAGATGTGTTATAGTTACATTTGATGCAAGAAAAGAGGCGAAATTATGTCAGAACAGACTGAAAATACAGGCGCATTAACCGGGCATATATATACCGGCAAGGTCTTAAAAATCAAGCCCTTTGGCGCAATTATTTCTTTACCGAACAGTGCGCCCGGGCTTGTTCATATTTCACAAATCGCAAACGGTTTCATTCAAAGCGTTAGCGATGTACTTAACATTGGCGATGAAGTCGATGTTCGAGTAGTAAGCAACGACCCCGCCACAGGTAAAATTTCGCTCTCCATGAAAGACGTGCCGCAGCGCTTTGAGCAATTCAATGACGAAAACGAAGACGATGACAATGACGGCTACTACTACGACCCGCCCCCCGTAATATCCGCCGCTGCCGCCGCGTCCTTTGAAGAAAAATTCAAATCGTGGCAGAAGCTATCCAACGAACGTATAGCCGGAATTAATAGAAGAAACAAACGTAACAAAAGAAGATAACAATACCTCCCTCCCCTATAAACGGACTGTTTGCGAGATTCGCGGCAGTCCTTTTTCACGTTCAAAAATATTTTGAATAAGATATAAAGACAATCCAAACCGAAAGAGGCGGGAAAATGAACCAAGAAGTATTATCACAAATGCTTACCGATTTTGAAAGCGCGATGAGTTTGCCGAAATTTTCGCACGAAATGCAACCGTGGGACATAGTAATCGCAATGCGCGACAGTCTGCCGCCGCACGAGCAAAAAATCGCAGAGCTTTTTATAAAGCTCGGCGAAGCACAGGAGATTTTAAACGAACTTCATCAATACTAAACTCATTAACCCCCCGGTCGCAATGGCCGGGGGGTTAATGGACTTAATTCTAAAAATGGAAATGAGGGCTGATACTGTTTCCGATAAAACATTTGTTATCGGCAGAACAGATCATTTAGCAATCTACACTAATAAATAACGAAATTTAAAACAAAATAACAACCATTGAAAAAGCCGCGGCATTATCGTATAGTATCCATACGATGCCGCGAAAAGACGTGGAGGACAAGACATGGCAAACATAAAATTTATTTTGCAATACATAATAAAGCCACGAACGACGGGCGCGATTTTACCAAGCTCGAAATCTTTGGCACGAAAAATGACAGAGCATATAAATTTTGCAGAAGCGGAATGCTTGGTTGAATACGGCCCGGGTACAGGTGTTTTTACGGAGAAACTACTATCCGGACGCCGCAAAGATACCGAGCTTTTTCTAATTGAGCGTAACGCAAATTTTTGCGATATGCTTCGCGAAAAATATAAAAATGAACCGAACCTGCATATAATTGAGGACTCTGCCGAAAACATAGGAATACACCTTGCAGCACAAGGATTCCTCTTCGCAGACTATATAATTTCAGGTTTACCCTTCGCGAGCCTACCTCCGGAAATCTCCGATAATATTCTGGAACAAACAAAAAATTGCCTAGCCCCGAACGGCTGCTTTATCACATTCCAATACACCCTGTTCAAAAAGAAACTTTTCACAAAGCATTTTTCTAAATTAACCATAAAACACGAACTGCGTAACATTCCGCCGGCTTATGTATTAACCTTTCAAATATAAAATTATTGGACGACCGGGAGAGCCTGTTATGAAGAAAATCATAGTTCCGCTTATGGTTTTATGTATATCCTTATCCGCCTCCGGCCGAATGGTGTTAAAAGCGATACAGGCGAGCATGAAATGGTTCAAAAAGCGTTTACATTTCGTTTAACCCTCTTTAAAGAGAGAAGGGAGTAAAATCATGCGCCAACTAATTGAAAATCCTGTGTACATGACGATTGATGACATGCGAGCAACGTATAAAGGCAAATGGATTTTCGCTGAAATGCGGTGGCTCGTTTTCATTTGAGGAAGGGGAATAACCATGTCTTACGAAAATAACAGATTACAATATCGCACATGCAAAGCCTCCGGCAACAAGCTTTCCGCGCTTGGGTTTGGCTGTATGCGTTTTCCGCAGGTTGGAAACGAAGCGGAGAGAATGATTTTGGCGGCAATTGAGGGCGGCGTGAATTTTTTAGATACGGCGTATATATATCCGAACAGTGAGAAAACACTTGGCGCGATTTTACATAAGCATAATTTGCGCGGTAAAGTGTTTCTATCAACAAAAATGCCAATTTCCATGACAAAAACTTATGCCGACTTTGATAAATTTTTCAACGAACAGCTTCGGCGGCTTAAAACAGATTACATTGACTACTATTTAATGCACAATATCAGCAATTTTACTCAGTGGGAAATGACGAAAAAGTTAGACGTGGAAAAATGGCTTGCGGAAAAAAAAGAAGCCGGACAAATACGCCACGTTGGGTTTTCGTATCACGGCTCGGGCGATGATTTTCCCAAAGTGCTGGATTCGTATTCGTGGGAATGTTGCATGATTCAGTACAATTATTACGATGAAAATTATCAGGCAGGGAAAAAGGGATTAATAAAAGCGGCAGAGAAAGGGCTTTCTGTTTTCGTGATGGAGCCGCTGTTGGGCGGCAGGCTTGCAACGGGCTTGCCAAAAAAAGCCGCGGAAGCTTTCCATGCCGCCGACCCCGAGAAAACCCCTGTAGAACGCGCACTGCAATGGATTTGGAATCACGAAGAAGTCACCGTGGTTTTAAGCGGCATGACAAACGCAAAACAGGCAAAAGAAAATATGCTTTACGCTTCAAGGTTTGCACCGCTCAAAGACGAGGAGCTGGCCGTTTTTTCCGACGTTATAAACATATTCAAAAAATCGTTCAAAGTGAAATGCACGGGCTGCAATTATTGCCTGCCATGCCCGAAAGAAATTGACATACCCGCACGGCTTGCCGCTTACAACGCGAGCTACGCGCAAAATTATTTCACGGGTGTAACCATGTATTTAACGGGAATGGGCATGATGTCTCGTAACCCGATAAGCGTCCACCTTTGCAATAATTGCGGCAAATGCGAAAAAAATTGCCCGCAAAATATTGAAATCCGAAAAGAACTAAAAAAGGTAGCGAGTCGTTTCGAGTCGCTACCTTTTCGTGTTTTGCTAAGAATTATGAAATTTATTTTACGGTAACTGGAATCCAAGCGCGGAGGGTGATGTGACGGGGGGAGTCGGTGTCGGACTGGGCGAAGGCGACGGTGTGGGTGTCATATTGCTTTGGTTGCTTAAAAACATATAGGTTAAGCTACCGAATCTTCCTACTCCTATGAATAAATGGTCGGAGTGTAAAATAAAGTTCCGATGCCCACGCGAACCCATCCATCCGTTTTGGTTGCAGTCATCCCTGTCAGGGTTAACTCTTCCGACAACGGCTACCGCGGTGGAATGTCCAAACGCGCCGTTTCCGCCGTTAAAGTTTATACGCCCGCCGAAAGTTTCGACTACGTTTCTGGACGCGCCGTGGGTAGCACTCGGGTTTGTCGCGTAGGGGCCTTTGTTATGCCCAAGTCCTGTGTTCAGGTCGTTCATTATTTGAGTGTAGTATCTTGCCGCACGCATTAATGCGGGGTCTACCGTGAGAGTGTTTAACCCGTACTTTGTGCGTTCTTGGTTAATAAGATTTACAACTTGGTTTTCAAAAGTGGAAGGCCCGCCTTGATTGTAGTAATCGTTTATCCAATTCTGCCTTTCCGATTCCGTGAGCCGCCTGTTTTGCAAAGTAATCGACGACGGGAATTGCGTGCTTGGCCTTGTAGGAGTGGCGGTCGGCGTGGGCGACGCGGTCGGATTAGGGCCGGGTGTGGGTGAACGGGGCGGTGTTGGAGTAGGGGTTCGTGTAGGGGTAGGGGTAGGTGTTGCTCCCGGGCCGCCCGGTGTTGGCTGTGGCGTTATACCCGGCATTGGAGTTACCTCCAAACTTTCCCACTGATAAATTCCTTCTGTTGCATATTCGGTGTCTACGATAACCATTCTCTCGTCTTCGCGCCAATCTATGAAAACGCCTATGCTTTCCAGCGGAAAACGTATCGGCACAAGCGTTCTGCCGTTGATAATCTGCGCGGGAACGTCAAGTTCAAATTCTTCGCCATTTGTCGTGAAGATGTATTGGTCAATGCGAATTTGTAAAAAATAATCGGCACGCCACATAAGTACGGTTCTTGATGTACTGTCCCAGCCTACTTCAAAGCCCAATGCTTCAAACACGCCGCGAACAGGCACAAGCGTCCGCCCGTCTATTATAACGGGGTCTTGGTCTTGGAACTCGACGTATTCACCATCTACGGTTACCTGTACTTCGCCAGAATCCGGCGCGGCAAACACGATTAATCCAAATGTAAGAGCGAATGCAATTGCAAACGCAAAAAGTTTTTTCATTACTTCCCCTCCTTATTTAATACTATTTGCCCGAGACAGTAATTCCGTCCAAGCAACACCACGGTAAAACGGTTTGTCCGTTTGTCACGCGTTCTTGAGAAATCGCTGTAATGTTTTTCAGGGCATCTAATATATTAAAGGAAATCATGGTTTCTTGCAATGCATCGGAGATATTTCCATCTAAAATTAGAAAACTATTTTTTGCCACGCCGGAAATATCGCCCGATGCTCCGGGAGAGCCGCCTGAAAAACGATTCAGTAAAATGCCGCGGTCTACGGATTTTATTATTTCATCAAGAGGGGTGTCGCCCGCAAGAACTTCCATATTATACGAAGCCGTCGGCACAAGCGGTTTGCCCGTTTTGTTCGCTCCGTAAAGCGAAAGCGCAAAGGATTTCAAAATGCCGTCTTTGATAAAATCTATATCTTGTATGCGGAATCCGTCCTGGGTGCATTGATGTCCCCTGATAATTTGCGGGTGATGAGGCGCGGCGCGGAAGGTTAATTTATCGGAAGCAACCTGCGTTCCCAGCGCGTCTTTCCAGCGCGAAGTGCCTTCAATCATCGGGCGGTCAGAAATAAAATTTTGCAGAATTGTTTCCCAAATTAAATCCGCGCAGGCGGGAGTTACTATTATTTTTCCCGTAAATTTTTCGTCAACCGAGCGCGGGTTAATTGATTTTTCGGCTTCTTCCAAGAGTTGCCGATGCATTCCCGAATCTATAAACCGTGCGCCCATATCTTTTAAAACCGCGCCGTCGTAGTTGAATGACGAACTTTTTTCGCCGTCCTTGCCAACAAACATACTGTTGAAACTGTAATAATTCCTTTTTTCGGCAAAACACACGCCGTTTGAATTTACATAAACGCCCTTTTTGCTGCTGCATGATGAAGAAAATCCTTCAATCATAATTTTTGGCAGCTCGTCGCGTACTTGTTCAAGGTATTCTTTTGAACGATTAAAAAGTCCGGTTATATCCGGCTCACCGTCTGTGAAATCGAAATCCATATTTTCCACAAGCGGCGCAATATCCTCGGCTTCGTCCGGCTCGGACGATTTTGCCAGCGCGACACAATTTTGCGCCGCTTCAACTATGCTTGCGAAATCCAATTTATTAATCACAGTAACGCCTTTGCGCCCGCCCACAAGTGCTTTCAAATGCAGGCTGTCTGTAAAAGTTGTGCGAAGAAGCGTGAATGTGTTCGCTTCAATGTTAAATTCGTCCGTGCGTCCTTTTTCGGCGGAACATAAGGCTTTGTCCGCGCCCGCTTTTTTAAGCGCGTCCAGCGCGTAGTTTGCGATATCTTTCATGCCTATCGTCCTCCTATATTCATGTCGCAGCGTAACGCAGGGCCGCCCATACTTGTTGTCATCGGTTGCTTTTTCCCGCAGAATCCCGAAATTTCCCATGCCATATCATCTGAAACCATATCTACCGTTTTTAACATTTCAAACGCAACACCGCTTATTGT
Source organism: Defluviitaleaceae bacterium (assembly GCA_009779835.1). Taxonomy (GTDB): domain Bacteria; phylum Bacillota; class Clostridia; order Lachnospirales; family WQUN01; genus WQVC01. The sequence continues at coordinate 8,999 of WRBD01000046.1, forward strand.
TGTCTCACGGATTGCCTTGCCCGGTTTGCCGTTTTTTATTTCGTATCCAAGGTCTACGGAAAACATAAATTCGCCCGTGGAATCGGCTTGACCGTTGCCCGTTTTCACAAGAAAATAACCGTCATCTACGCTTGCGATTAAATCGTCAAGTTTATCTTTCCCGGGAAGAATCACAGTGTTACGCATACGAATAATCGGTTCGTCCGAAAACTCGAACGCCCGCGCGTTTCCTTGCGGTTTAACGCCAAAATGCCGCGCACTTTCGCGGCTGTGCATATATCCTTTTAGAATTCCGTTCTCGATTAAAATTGCGTCCCCGGCGGGAGTTCCTTCGTCGTCTACATAAACGGGAAGCGGGACGGTTTCGCCGAACGCCGTGTGCGCGAAATCCGTCATTGATATAAGTTCGCTTGCGACTTGTTTGTTTAGATTGTGCGCGGCGACCGAACCGCCAAGCACCAGATCGGCTTCAACCGTATGCCCCACGGCTTCATGCGAAAGCATTCCCGCGAGGTCTGGATGCAGAACGCATTTGCGGATTCCTGCGTTTGCATACACCCCTTCGCGCTTGTCCATTAAACTTTTATATAATTCATCAATTTCTTTTTCAAATTGCAACGGCTCTTTGAAATATTCATCAAAACGCCCGACATGGCTGAATCCTTTGAATAATTCCACGGGAACGCCGTCGGAAGTATCCGCCGTAAGCCAAATATAAACCATTGACCGCGGTTGGAATAAATGCGAATCCGCACCGTCGGAAACTGCAAGCAGTTTCTCAATACAAAGCGCGTCCGCTACAATCGTGCGACTGGAAATATTTTTACATTTTTTTAGTACAAGCTCGTCCAACACACGCGCATAATCAATTAAAATACTTTGCGGAATGTCGTCAAAGATAGGCTTTTTTAATTCGACTTTTCCCGGCGCATTTTCAATTTTTGGCAAAGGCGGCTCATCTTTTTTTATATTCGCGTCCATAAAAGCCGCGTTTTCCGTTGCCGCTTTTAAAACATTTCCAACGCTTTCCGGCGTGTACTCCGCGCCGGACGCAAAACCATATGTGCCGCCGCGATAAACACGCGCACATACTCCGCCTTTTTCCGTTTGCGTATTGCCCACCATATTCCCCGCAAGCATTACAACCCGTTTGTTCGCATTAACCTGCGCCCTCAGTTCCGTGTGGTCTTTAAAATTTTTTTTTTGTGCCGTTAAAAAATCTTGTAACATTTTTTTTCCTCTATTCCGCTATATTCCGAAAAATAATTTCATTAGGACGAACCATGCCGCGTCTGCGAGCCAGATATTCCATGTATGCGTCGCTATCGAAGAATGTTAGTTGTATTTCAAGCTGCTCCGCGGCGGCTTCCGCTTCCGCGACGCTTGCGTTCAGGCGCGTGAGATCCGCTCTTAACGCATTGTATTCTTCCGATTGGCCTGCAAGCAATCCGAAGAACATAATTATTATAACCGCCCAAAATATTAAATAAAGTGTAATAACAATCGGGTTTGATTTTTTTGGTTTTTCTCTTTCCATTTATTATCACACCTTCTTGCGAAGAATAAACCAATTACGAGAAGTTTTTTTCACCCTTATCTTGCCATAACGAAAAACGCCGCACAATCCCGAACGTATTTTCTTATATAAACTCTTTGCGGGCGGCGAGAGCCAAATAAACAAAAGTCGCAGTGGCGTTAGAATAATACGAATTGCGGTTGCCGTAACTTTTTTTAAATAATTGATTACCGAAACAAAAACAAAAATAACAAACCTCGAAAGAACGGCAAAATAAAGCGCGGCACCGCACACCGCGCCAATTACCGAAAATAAACGGATTTCCCCGAAATTCCGGTGCAGCATAAAATAAAACATTCCGCCCGTAACGATGACCCAAAAAAATAAATCCTCCAACTGTACCGCAAGCGAATTTTTTGCAAGAAAAGGAACGGTCTTGCGAAGGATTCTGAATAAGTCGAAAAAAAGCCCAATACACGCGCCGACAAGCACAGTCGAAAGAAAAAGAAACGCCTGTCCGCTCATACTTAAAATCATTTAAACAGCCGCCCTATAAAAGATTTGCTTTTGCCTGCGGCTCCCGGGTTTTCGTATGTTACCCCGTCAATTTCCCCCGTAACGGAAAGCTCTCCGTTTTCAAGATTAATCTTTTTCACGTGCAAATTAACACCGCGGATAATTATTACTCCCATTTCCGTTTCGCCAATCACGCTTTCTTCATCAAAAGAAATTACATCTGTAACGCCCGAAACGGTTATGCTTTCACGTCTGTCAATGGTAAGACTGTGCCGCGATACCGAACGCTTTTTTTCCTCTCCCGGCATACGTATTGGTGCTGATGGCATAAAAAAACCCCCTTCGCTTTATACATTTATATGGACAGGGAGGGGTGTTTATGACAGAAATAATCCATTTAAGAAATATTGATTTCTCACTCTTGTCTAATCTAACCAAAGGATAAAGACTTGAACCACGATTAACATTCATAGCACCACTGTGCAACTGAGGATTTTAACGGAAAAGTTGTGCAATTGTAGTCATATTAGCTAACTTGACAGATGCGTCTTGGGGCGTATGGGGTGGTTGGGGTACATGATTTCGAGGTGGTTCTATATTTTTCATTCATTACTGAAGTGCTATTGACCTTTGTTTTTGAAGCGTTCGTAAAAGACTTTGAAATCGGTGTCGTCGTAGAGCATACCGAAGATGTTGCCGCCATATGCTTCATCAAAGTCAGCAAAAACGTGCATTGGATATTCGCACCCGCGCTGAAACAGCGTGAGCTTTTCATTTTGGGGAATCCAATCTATACCCAACAAGCTACGCGTTACCTCATTCTCCATACCTTCGTTGTACGTAGTTATATAATAGTCCAATTCCTTGATTATGGACGGGTCGGGAGGTTCATCACCAATCCACTCGTAAATCGCACCGAAAACATATTCGGCGTGAGCTAAGTCGGGCAAAATCCAACTGACATTATCCTTTTTAATATATGCTACCCTGTACAACACGTATTTATCAAACCACCATTTGTCTTTATATGACGGACAGACAATACGCGAAAGCACTATATCACCCATTTTCCAGCGGGGCTTTGACCCCAAGTACCAAGACGGCTTGGACGGTTTTTTCTTTGGCAACGGCGGGGCAAGGAGTTTTTCCTTTAGTTTATCGAGGATTTCCAGATTCTTTTCATGACCCCTTAGTGAGCCACGGGCTCTTTTTAGTTTCTGTGGGTCTTTTGATGTGGCGATGATTCCATTATATATCGCCCTTTTCTTTGGGCAACACCAATAATACAATTTGTTACTGTCAATCAGAAATCCCTACCTTATGGCAAATAAAAACCCCTATTAAAAAGGAAATAAAAGCCAAGTGAGAAGCAATAAAGAAAAAATACAAGCCGTATGTTTTGACCGTGCGGGAAAATC
>WRBD01000047.1 GCA_009779835.1 Defluviitaleaceae bacterium
AATTCAAATTATCATCGACGGCAACGACGCTACTCCTCCTGCGGTTAAAAAAGATGGCTACACCTTCGACGGCTGGGACGGCGACTACAAAAACATCACAGATCACAGAATCCTTACGGCTCAGTGGATTCCTATACCGCCCGACCAATGGACGGTTGAATTTAAACTCGCGGACGGAACTCAAACTTGCGACGTTGATTTAATTCAAATTATCATTGATGGCAACGACGCTACTCCTCCTGCGGTTATAAAAGATGGCTACACCTTCGACGGCTGGGACGGCGACTACAAAAACATCATAGGCCACCGCATCCTTACAGTGCAGTGGAATCCGATACCGCCTGATTCCTTTGTCATAACCTTCAACCCTAACGGTGGCGCGTTTGTTAACCCGAACAGAGACAGAATCCGCGTTATCGTTAGCGGTAACAGAAGCGGTATACTTCCAAGAGCAACGCCTTTGATGTTTTCGCGGAATGGCTATAGGTTTACCGGTTGGTTTGAGGACATTGAAGATGAAAGCACACGATGGCGCGACAATGAAGAAGTAACAGGTGATGTTACTTTGTATGCAAGGTGGACACAAATTCCTGACCCAGATAATTTCCATGTCGGCGACGCCGACGGTGACGGGCGAGTGACTTCTGCTGATGTCACAAGGCTTGCAATGTATCTTATTGGTCATAATGTAGACATTTGCTTGCTTTCCGCAGACATAGGCGGCCGTGGATATCTATCCATTGCCGATGTTACGCTTTTTGCAAAATGGCTTGTCGGCCTAAATGTGAGTCCTTTAATAGCGCATTAATAAAAAATCCCCGCGATGAACTTTTTGCGGGGATTTAATTTCTAAAGTCGGTTTCGGTTTTTTTATCTGTTGTTTCGCACGGCAGATATTTTTTTGCTTCCTCGGGGTAACGGTCGCGAATAAATTTATTTAAACGGAGTTTAACTGACACACATCTATCGGCTTGGGAATAAAACCGTCAAAATCGTTTTGACGGAACATTTCTTCGTTACCAACCAAAGCATTTGCCGTCAGTGCGACAATAATACGCCCCAATATCAAACCGTTATATCAATTTTTTCTTCTCCGTTATACAACTCCATAAACTCTTCGCCCGTTATTGTTTCTTTATTAAAAAGATATTCTGCTATTTCGTTTAATTTTTCCTCGTTTTGTTTTAGTAATTCTACCGCTTTTTGATAACAGTCATCTATGATGCCTCGCACTTCCATATCAAGTTCCGCGCCTGTTTGGTCTGAAACTTGAAGAACCGTTCGGCCGTCCAAGTAGCGGTTTTGTACACTTTCCAGCCCCATCATTCCAAATTTTTCACTCATACCGTACATCGAAACCATCGAACGCGCCATCTGTGTTGCTTTTTCTATGTCATTGCTTGCGCCGGTAGTTTTTATGTTAAATTGCACTTCTTCGGCGGCACGGCCTGCCATTAAAACTATAATCTCCGCCAGCATTTCGTCTTTTGAATGCATATATTTTTCTTCCTCGGGCGCGGAAAGTACATATCCCAAAGAGCCTTTCGTGCGCGGCACGATTGTTATTTTCTCAACAGGCTTCGCGTCTTTTTGAACTGTACGCGCCAAAGCGTGGCCTACTTCGTGGTATGCTACTATGCGTTTTTCTTTTTCTGTCATGATGCGGTCTTTTTTTTCTTTTCCGGCGATTACAACTTCAACGGCTTCAAGTAAATCTTCCTGCGCGACTTCTTTGCGTTTCATGCGAACGGCGTGAAGCGCGGCTTCGTTAATCATGTTTGCCAAGTCCGCGCCCGCCGCGCCCGGGGTAATCATCGCAATTCGTTTGAGGTCAACGCCTTCCGACATTTTAACTTTTTTCGCGTGGACGTTAAGAATATCAATACGCCCCTTTAAATCGGGCAGTTCGACATTTATTCTGCGGTCGAAACGCCCGGGGCGAAGCAAAGCTTTATCTAAAATTTCAGGACGGTTTGTCGCGCCCAAAATTACTACTCCTTTTGATGAATCGAAACCATCCATTTCCGATAAAAGTTGATTTAATGTTTGTTCGCGTTCATCGTTACCGCTTAACTGACCGTCGCGGCTTCTCCCGATTGCGTCTATTTCATCAATAAAAATAATGCACGGCGATTGTTGATTGGCCTGCTTAAATAAATCCCGCACACGCGACGCACCCACACCAACAAACATCTCTACAAAATCCGAACCCGAAAGTGAAAAAAATACAACTCCCGCTTCACCTGCAACGGCTTTTGCAAGCAAAGTTTTTCCCGTTCCCGGCGGCCCTACAAGCAACGCGCCTTTTGGTTGCTTCGCGCCGATTGCCGTATATTTTTCCGGGTTATGCAAAAAGTCCACGATTTCAGTTAAGCTTTCCTTTGCTTCCTCTTGCCCGGCTACGTCCTCAAATGTAACTCCCGTCTTTTTTTCCATGTATACCTTGGCGTTCGACTGCCCGAAACCCATTATTCCGCCGCGTCCGCCCATCATTCCGCCTATCATCCGCCGAAAAAACATAATCATAATCACAACAACCAAAAGAGGCATAACCACATTGAAAAATACAACATTAATCCAGTTGGTTGTATCAATATGCGCGAAAAATTCAATATCGTATTCACCCAGCTGTTCGCGAAGGTATCTGTCTCCTATGCGCCCGGTGTATACAACCCGACCAGTTTCCACTTCTTGCGTTCTCATGAACAAGTTAATGAACTGGTTAATCCCCGTCCTAATAAAATCAAAAACACCTGGAGAATTGGATTCTCCTTCTGCGTTCTCATCGGGCAAAAATGGGATCACAAGCCTGCCATCTCTGCGAAATATTTCGTGTTCGCCAAGCATTATGCGTAAATTGGGGTCATTTACAGTCCGTCTCGTTCCCTCTTGTTCTGTAAACTGCTCCATCACTGAACTGAAAAGAGCGGCAAGACTTGGAGGTTCGGATTCATCGTTTTTCTCGGGCAGAAGCATAATCACAAGTCTATCCGGCCTAACAACCACGGTTTCTACGCGTCCGTCCTCAAGTAATTCAATAAATTCATTATATGGAATCCGCTCTGATTCATTGCTAAAAATCATATTTACCATCATATGAAGCAACATAACAATAGAAAGCGCGACTAACAACAGCATTATACTGTTTGGTAGCCGCGGCGGTGTAGGCGGAGTTTTTTTGTCTTTTCCTTTTTCGTCCAAAGGTATTGCTCCTTATTGTTTTGCTATTGAATGAAAACTTTCTTTCAATGCGGTGTACAAGTTCATGTAGATTGGATAGCGTTTATCGTAGTTTGAGGCGGTCGATTCTGTTGGTGTGAATGTTTCGGTGATTTTTATTAAGGAAGAGCAGGCTTCTTCTACGTTCTTGTACGCGCCCGCGCCTACCATTGCCAAAATTGCCGCACCGAAAGCGGGCCCTTCTTCGGATTGCATTTTTTCTACTTTCAAGCGCAAAATGTCTGCGATTATTTGGCACCACATCGGAGATTTCGCGCCGCCGCCTATTATGCGGGCGGTTGTTACGTTTGCGCCCAAGTCGCGAACGCGGGTAAGAATGTCGCGCAAAGAGAAAGATACGCCTTCAAGAACGGCTTGGGTCATGTCGGCGCGGGTTGTGGTCATGTTCATACCGACGAACGCGCCGCGTGCCATAGAATCATTATGCGGAGTACGTTCTCCTGAAAGATACGGAAGAAAATACACGGGGTTTGTTCCGATCTTGACAATATTTTTTTGTTCGGTGGGATAGTCTGTGGTTTTAAGAATTTCTTCATTCCACCATTTATTTGAACCTGCCGCCGCTAAAGTTACGCCCATAAAATGATAACGCCCGGTTGAGTGGCAAAAAGCGTGAATTGCGGCGGGAGATGTATCAACAGCGAAATTATCCGCGGCAACAAATAAAACGCCCGACGTTCCAAGTGAAACGGAACACATTCCTTCCGAGACTACGCCCGAACCAACCGCGCCGACTGCTTGGTCACCGCCGCCGATTACCACTTTCACGGCGGTTGTAAGACCCGTTTCTTTCGCGGCTTTGTCTGTTACGTTTCCGACTGCTTCATATGAATGAAAAAGTTTTGGTAATTTTTCCCGGGTTACACCGGCTATTTCCAGCATCTTGTCCGACCAATCCTGATTCTTCACGTCAAGAAGAAGCATTCCCGAAGCGTCGGAGTAATCCGTTGCGAAAACGCCTGAAAGCTTATATGCGATATAATCTTTCGGAAGCATGATTTTTTTCACCTTTGCGAAAACTTCAGGTTCGTTCTCCTTAACCCAAAGAATTTTCGGTGCGGTAAAGCCTGTCAGCGCAACGTTGGCGGCATTCGCCAAAAGCACCTCGCGCCCGATTACATTATTCAGATAATCGCACTCTTTTTGCGTGCGCTGGTCATTCCAAAGTATTGCCCTTCTAAGCACATTATCATTCTCATCCAACATAACAAGCCCGTGCATTTGTCCACTGAAGCTTACCGCAGCAATATCACCAAGCCCGTCGGTTAATTCGCGAAGACCTTCGGCGGTTTTTCCCCACCAATCTTCCGGTGCTTGTTCGCTTCGCCCGTCATCGTACATATACAGCGGATAATCTCGTGAAACCGTTCGTAGTACCAAGCCTTTTTCATCAACCGCAACCAGTTTTACCGCAGATGTTCCAATATCAATTCCAATTGTCAACATACTAATTCACCCTTGTCTTTGAAAAAATTTTTCCGTGTAAAGTATACCAATTTATCCTCAGAATGCAAACGACTTGTCACATTAGCCAAGTAATTTTATTCGCTTTTATTCAAAAACCCACAAATAAGTTGAACGGATTTTTGTGCGGCTTCTTGCAGGAATTCATTGAAGTCAAAAGCGGAATCATCGTTGGCGTTATCGGATATTGTGCGCACAATGCCGAAATCTACATTGTTTAGTGAGCAAACATGAGCAATGCTTGCTCCCTCCATTTCGCAGGCAAGCGCACCGAAGTTGCTCGAAAGGGCGGATTTTATTTCGCCGCAGTTTATGAATTGGTCGCCCGTAGCAATCGTGCCTATGCGGTATTTTCCAAACTCACTTGCGGCATTCTCCAAACGTTTGATAATGGCGGGCGTGCAGGGAATAAAAACACTTTCCATACCAATGGGACTTAAATCCAAATCATGCTGTACGGCTTTTTCACCGATAACGATATCATAAATTCCCACAGAATCGCAAACAGAACCCGCGACACCCGTGTTGATTATTATTTTTGGCGAATATTTTAAAATCATTGTTTGCGCGCAAACGGCGGCATTAACTTTCCCTATGCCGCACTGCGCTACAACAATGTCGGTGCCGCAAAGTTTTCCTGATACGTAAGAAATTCCGCTGTATTGAGTTTCGCTTTTTTCGGTTAATTTTTTAATTAAAGATTCAACTTCAATTTCCATTGCTCCGATAATTCCTATCATTTCTATACCTCCCACGCCGACGGCGTAAAAATTTCCATGAATCTTTTTTGCGCAAAACGGTCGGTCATTCCGGCTATGTGGTCGGCAATTGCGCTTTCGGGGGTTTCTTCAAAACGGGCTTGAATTTCCGACGGCAATTTTTGCGAATTCTGTAAATAATGCTCGTACATAAGGCGCAACATAGTTTTTATTTTGCTCCGCTCTCTTGAATGAAGCTGGTTTGCGTACACGCGCTCAAACATAAATTTGCGGAACTCGCGTAATACAACTGCCGCGTTTGGCGAAAGATTTATTTCGTCGCATTCAAGACTGTGTTCCACAAGATTTCGCACAAGAAAATCAATGCGCGCTGCGGGAGATGTTCCGAACATTTCGGAAACCGTGCTCGGAAGGTCGTGTTCTTCCAAAAGTTTAGCGCGAATCGCATCGTCAACATCGTGGTTCATATATGCGATTTTATCGCAAAGCTGAACAACACGCCCTTCGGGGGTTGACGGATTGCAAACCGTTCTGTGGTTCATAATTCCGTCTATAACTTCGTGCGTTAAATTCAAATTTTCCAAAGTTTCCACCACACGTACACTTTGCTCGTTATGGCGAAACCCGTCGGGTATAAGCCCGTTAAGCGCATCTTCTCCGGTGTGTCCGAATGGCGTATGCCCAAGGTCATGCCCCAGCGCGATTGCTTCTGTTAAATCTTCGTTCAAGCCAAGAGCGCGTGCAGCAGTTCGCGAAATTTGTGCAACTTCCAATGTGTGTGTGAGACGCGTTCGATAATGGTCGCGCTCGGGCGAAATAAACACCTGCGTCTTGTGCATTAGCCGGCGAAATGCTTTGCAATGAGTAATTCTGTCGCGGTCTTTCTGAAACTCCGTGCGAATATCGCATTTTTCGCAAAACACTTTTCTTCCGCGTGTTTCCGCGCTTTTCGTAGCAATAGGGCTAAGGGTTTGAAACTCGATTTCTTCGCGTTTTTCGCGCAAACTCATAAGCCCACCTCAAATTTATATCCTGTTCCCCATACGGTTTTTATTGCCCATGAATCATTTTTACGCATTTTTTCGCGCAGTCGCTTTACATGAACGTCTACGGTGCGGGTGTCGCCCGCGAATTCATAGCCCCAGCATTCTGTTAAAAGCCTGTCGCGGGTGAAGGGCATTCCGGGGTGACTTGCAAGAAAATATAGCAGTTCAAATTCTTTTGGCGGAAGCTCCAGCTTTTGACCGTGATAAATTACGGTAAGCTTGTCGGCATCAATAGAAAGATTTGGCATAACAACTGCGCGCGGTGTTTCCGCAGGTTTATTTTCGTAGCGTCGAAGAACGGCTTTCACCCGCGCAACAAGTTCCTTAGGCTCGAACGGTTTTACGATGTAATCATCCGCACCAAGTTCTAAACCGAGAACCTTATCAAATGTTTCGCCCTTCGCAGAAAGCATGATTACCGGAACGGAACTTACGCGACGAATCTCTCTGCACACTTGGTATCCGTCCATTTGAGGCAACATTAAATCCAAAAGCACTAAAAACGGCGCGTACTGTGGAAAAGTTTCCACGGCATCGCGCCCATTGTAAACCTCTTTCGTTTCAAAGCCCTCTTTGCGTAAGTAAAGCGAAATTAATTCTGCAATGTGTTTATCATCATCAACAACAAGAATTTTTACCATGTTAACACATCCCTCTTAATTTTCAGTATACAATATGGTGTTGCCTTGTCAAGCGCGAGGGGTTAATATGAAGCGGGAGTGATTCTTTTGAAAAATTTCAGAGACTTAGGCGGGATAAAAACCGCTTGCGGAAAAACTGTGCGAAAAAATCGTTTGCTTCGCGCCGCGCAACCTGTCGGTCTTTCTGCGGAAGATGTAAAAAAACTTCGCGAATATGATTTAAAATTCATCGTAGATTTTCGCACGCATCACGAAGTCACGAACGAACCCGTAGACGAAATTGAGGGCGTTACATACACCCACATAGATATCATGGGCGAAAACGCCGCCCAAGCTGCCGACCCCAATTATTGGATGAAGCTTTTTTTAAAAAATCCCAAAAACGTCGTCGATGAATTTACAAAAACTTATCAGGAATTTGCGGCAAGCCCGTCATCAATAGCGGGTTATTCGGCGTTTATCAAGGCTTGTGCCGCCGCAAATGAAGGTGCAACACTTTTTCACTGCGCGGCGGGAAGGGATAGAACAGGTTTTGCAGCGGCGATAATTTTAAAACTACTGAACGTGTCCGATGAAAATATTTACGAAGACTATCAGAAAACTAAAGCATACCAAGCCGAAGTTCACGCATACTGGGTTGCACGCTCAAAAGAATACGGCTTAACAGACGAACAAGCCGAAGCACTCGAAATTGTTTTCCATGTAAACAACGCATATCTTCAAGCCGCATACAACTCCGCCGAAGAAATTTACGGAAGTTTTGAAAATTACGTAACGCAAGGGCTAAAAATCCGCGATGAAGAAATAAAAAGGCTTCGCGAAATTTATTTGGAGTGATTTTTTTGTTTGAAATTCCTAAAAACGTGCTGTCCATAATTTCAACACTGGAATCCGCCGGGCATGAAGCTTTTATTGTTGGAGGTTGTGTTCGTGATGTTATTCGCGGAGTAACTCCGAAAGATTGGGACATAACAACTTCCGCCGTACCTTCGCAGGTTAAGGGTTTATTTTCGCGCACTTTTGACACGGGAATTAAGCATGGAACGGTCTCTGTTTTACTTGGCGGTGATTGCTTCGAGGTGACAACTTACCGCGTAGACGGGGAATATCTCGACAGCCGGCGACCTTCGGAAGTGACTTTTGCGGGGGAAATTGAAAAAGATTTAAGCCGGCGGGATTTTACCGTTAACGCGATTGCATACAGCCCAACGCGTGGTTTTGTTGACCCCTTCGACGGACAGGTGGATATAAAAAAAGGTATAATACGATGTGTCGGAGATGCGGAAAAACGCTTCGGAGAAGACGCACTTCGTATGCTTAGGGCGATTCGGTTTGCGGCCGTGCTTGAATTTTCCGTGAACAACGCGGCTTTACACGCCATTACAAAACTGCGTGAAAGTTTGGCAAATATTAGTGCGGAGCGTATTCGCGAGGAACTTGTTAAACTTTTGTGTGGTAAAAATTTAGACGCATTAAAACTTTTAGAAAAAACAGGACTTATGTATTTTGTTTTGCAAAAACGTGTTAATCACGGAGATTTGGAAGAATCAATTTCGCGGCTTAAAACTCTCGCAAAAACAAACGCGGACGAAAATATGAAAATTGCGTTGTTCTTATATTGGACGGGCGACAATTGCAAGAACATTCTTCGCGATTTGCGTTTTGATAATAAAACCATAAAAACTGTTTCGATTTATGTAGAAAATATTTTCGCGGAGCTTCCGCAAAATCGTTATGAAATAAAGAAATTTTTAAAAGAGATTTCGCCAGAGTTTTTTTTGAATTTAATCGAATTAAAAAAAGTTACCAATCCCGCACTTGAAATTAAAAAAATTCATGAAGAAGTCCACGATATTTTGGAAAAAAAAGAATGCTTCACGCTTCGGGAGCTTGCCGTAAACGGAGACGACCTTGCGGCAGTGGGCATTCCACGCGGCAAAGAAACGGGCGAAGCACTGGAAAAACTTCTCGATGCGGTAATGCGTGAGCCTTCTCTAAACGTGAAGGAGAAATTATTATGCCTGTGAACAAATATAAAACCGGTCTTCGCGGGCAAAAAGAAGCCGAAGATTTTCTAATAAAAAGCGGTCACATAATTCTTGAACGAAATTATCGTCTGCGAACCGGCGAAATTGATTTAATTGCAAGCCACGGCGGTTACATAATTTTTATTGAAGTAAAATTACGCTCGGGCCTGCATTTCGGCTTTCCAAGTGAATCCGTTGGCGGCGCGAAGCAACAGAAAATCATCCGCACGGCTTTGCATTATATTGCCGCAAAAAATCTAAACAACCAGGATTTTCGTTTTGATGTAATCGAAATCTTGGAAAAAAACGGACGTATTAACGTTAATCATATTGAAAATGCGTTTGGTATGTAAAAATTTCTAAGACTTTTTCTTAGATTTTGCGTATAATGTACATAGAAAGGTGGTGGCGATATGTATCCAATTCTTTTTGGCATTGGAGCAGGATTTATTTTACTGTCTCTGTTTATAGGGGAGATTGGAGATGTCGGGGAGTTAGAGTTAGGTGACGTTGACGGAGGTTCGGTTTTTTCATTTTTAAAGCCCTCCATTATAGCTGCTTGCATGGTTGTGATGGGCGGGGTTGGAATGATACTTACGCCATACATGATAGGCGGCGGCGGTATTGTTTTGTTTATCAGTGCTTTAAGCGGGCTTGCCATTGGGGGTTTGCTCAATCGTTTCATATTAATTCCGTTACGCCGCGCATTTAATACAAGCGCGTTTAATAAGCAAGACACAATCGGTGTTGTTGCAGAGGTTGTTTCTCCGATTCTAAAAGGCGGTTACGGAAAAATCCGTTATAACATAAGCGGCTCATACGTAACAAGCCCCGCGAAAAGCGAAGACGGAAACGAAATTAAATGCGGCGAAAATGTAGAGATAATCTACATAGAGCAGAATACCTACTTTGTACGTCGGCAATTCGATGAGGCTATTCCAAATTAAAATAAAAAAAGGGAGGTTTTAAAATGCTTGAACCGTTTCAAATTTTAATTATTGTAGCAGTACTTGTGGTGATTCTTTTACTCATTTTTATGATGACTGCTCTTTACAAGCGAATTCCACAAAACAAAGCTGCTGTTGTCACAGGTTACAGAAAAAAGAGAGTGATTTCCGGCGGCGGTGGGCTTGTAGTCCCTATTCTCGAGCGTTTAGACATTATTTCGCTTGAAAACATTAAAATTCCGCTGGACATTGACAACGCAATTTCCAGCCAAGGTGTACCGGTTACGGTAAAATCCGTTGCAGTCGTAAAGGTTAAATCGGACAAAGAGTCGATTTATTCCGCCATCGAGCAGTTTTTTCGTGGAGCAACAGATAAAACAGCGGCGGAAATCGCAACTCAGTCTAGCTATGTATTGGTCGGTAAACTTCGCGAAATTATCGCAAAAATGACCGTAGAAGAAATTTATCAGGATAAAGACAAATTTTCCAGCGAAGTTCAAGAAAATGCGGCTATTTCTCTTGCGGAAATGGGTCTTGAAATCAAAGCGTTCACCGTAATGGCAATTGACGATGTTAACGGGTATCTTCAAGCACTTGGCCGTAAGAGAATTTCCGAAGTAAAACGAGACGCGAAAATTGCGGAAGCAGATGCGGAACGCGAAACCGTAGTAAAAACCGCCGAAGCAACCCGTCTAGGAGAGGAAGCAAGGCTTCGCGCCGAAACGCAAGTTGCCGAAGCCACAAAGGAAAAAGAGTTGAAAGTTCAGGCGTACCGCCGCGAGCAGGAATCAGCAAAGGCAATCGCCGACAACGCATATCAAATTGAAGAAAACAAAGTTAAAAAAGAAGTAACCGAGACAGAACTTCAAGTTGAACTTCTGCGCCGTCAGCGCGAAACAGAGCTTGCGGAACAAGAAGCAAAACGCAAAGAAAAAGAACTTGAAGCCACAATAAATAAGCAAGCCGATGCCGAACGCTATCGTCAAGAACGCTTGGCAGAAGCCAAGAAATTCGAACAGGTAGCCCGCGCCGAAGCCGAAGCCGCCTCCGTAAAACTGGACGGTCAGGCTCGCGCAGAATCAATCCGCTTGCAAGGTCAAGCCGAAGCGGAAGCCATTCAAGCAAAAGGTTTAGCCGAAGCTGAGGCAATGATGAAAAAAGCCGAAGCGTTCAAGCAATATAACGATGCCGCCGTTATTCAAATGCTAATCGAACGCTTGCCCGAAATAGCCAAAAACGTAGCCGACCCGTTATCTCAAACCGAAAAAATTGTTGTAATCGACAATGGCGGCGGCGGGAACGGCGGAAAATCCGGCGCGTCAAAAGTTGCCGGTTATGTAACGGACATCATCGCACAACTACCCGAAACCGTTGAAGCTCTCACCGGTGTTGACCTAATCGAAGTTTTGAAAACCGCAACGGCAGGAAACACAAACATCGCAAAAGTTGTTGAGAATGTTGCGAAGAAGGAATAAATTCAGATAATCTTTAAATTAAAAAAGCTGTTGCACAAACGCGCAACAGCTTTTTTTAATAAAAAGCGAATAACCCGAAGCGTCTCGGCGGAGCGCCGGCACGCAACGTGTAATTCATTGGCGCATCGCAGAACGGGCGACAGATGTGCGCCAAGTCGGACAGGACTATGCCCAAAAACAATAAAAGGCTTCCTTGCCATTATTCCTAACTGGCAAGGGAAGCCTATTGTAACCCTGCTTTACCCTTTATACTTTTTTTTCGTTATTCAAAAATACGTAATAGTCGAGATGACCATCTCTATTATGGAACGAAACGCCCCTTGCGCCACCCGCGCGGTGGATATGCAGAGCAAGTAAAGACGGTACGTTACGTTCCATGAGTGCAATATAATCGAAATAT
>WRBD01000048.1 GCA_009779835.1 Defluviitaleaceae bacterium
GTGGGTGGGAGATTGTGGGGCGTGTAACCTTTACCGGAGGAGCCGCGCCGCTTTCCGGGGAATACCTCGACCCCCTTTCCACGCAGTTGACGGCATTTATTGCCGGCACCGGGGAAACAGTTCCCCTCAACGCGCTACTCGTTCAGAATTTGCATACCGAGGTGGCTATGCTGGGCTTTGCCGGATGGTTTAGACGCGAAACTTTGGGAACTTCAAATTTGAGGTTGCCAAACGACAAAGCCGACAGGGATAAAATTCTGGAATTGTTGAATAAGCTCACAAGATATACACTAACCGAAAAACAAACAGGAAATTTCCTTACCCGCGAAGCAAACCGACACTGGATTGTTGAGTATGCACCGGTGACAGGGACAGACCGACTCATAGGTACGGAATTGATTAGAGATTTGCTGAATAGCCGGCATGTCGTTAGGATTCACTTGAATTTCCGCAATCCACAAGGCGTACTTGAGCCTAGCGCAACTTTCGATACTGAAAATTTGGTCAATGCTTCAACTCCCGGCGTGGGAAGTAGCACCAATGTAAACCTTAATAATGAGGAAAGCCATTACACAATAGTTGCGGACTTGGACGAAAATTGGAATTGGGATTGGAATTGGACGGGGATTGAATCCAGAATTGAAGAGATGCCTGCCCATATTGTATTGGGTCACGAATTGATACACGCACTGAGGATTAGGGCAGTAGTCATAACGAAACATATGTAAGGAAGCTGTAACATTGCGCGTTATTCGCGCACCCGTGGGGGCGTTATGCCCCCACAGCTTCGCTATTTTTATTTGTGCAACTTCCGGCAGAATCCCGCCACAAGTTATCATCCTGCGGTAATTCAACCAAACCGACACCGTTATATATGATGTCAACCTTTTGAATACGGTTTCCCCGCGCCTTTTCGGGTTCATAGACAATGATGCGTTCAATGAACTCATTTGTTATTGCGGGCGAAAGCGTTTGTATGTCGGTATATTTACGCACCACGGCGAGAAATTTATCAACATCGCCTAACCGTGATTCTTGCCCTGTGATAGCGGTTTCGAGTTCTGTCATTTCCGCACGTAGGTTGATTTGCTCCTGTTCGTATTTTGCCGACATCTTGGCGAAACGCTCATCGGTGAGTTTGCCGGAAACATTATCTTCGTAAACACGCTCGAACAACCTGTCCAACTCGTCTACTCTTGACCGTTTTTGTTTTAACAATCGTTTCTTCGTAGCAATGTCACGTTTTTGGTCGGCTTCGCTTTGTTCCATGATAAGTTGTGCAAATGCGCGTTCGTCTACGGCGGCGAATGTGAGAACCTTCCTCATGCTTTCGAGAACGATGTCGGTTAAAGCGGTTTCGCTGATGTAATGGCACGTACATTTTCGCGGTTCTTGGTATTGCGTGGCTTTGCGGTACTCGGAGCAACTATACGCGCCTTCGTAGCGTGTCGCAGTTTTTGTGCGCAATTGCCGCGTGAGATAATACAGCTTCGCGTTGCAATCGGAACAATAGCATAACCCTGTGAACAATCCTACTTCCCCGTATCGCGGCGCACGGCGTTTTGTTTGACGCATTTTACGAACAACCGCCCACGTTCCTTCATCTATAATGGCAGGGTGAGTGTTCTCGAAAATCATTTGATTTTCTTCGGGGTTAATGCGCGAACGATTATCTTTGTACGACTTCGACCACGTTTTGAAATTGATTGTCATGCCTAAGTATTCAGGCGCGTCTAAAATTTTGTGTATGGTTGTGGCGTTCCAAAAGTACGGGTCTTTCATCGGGCGTTGTTTTTGCATTATACCCTTTTCGTACTTGTACGCGCTTGGGTTGAGTAATCGTTCACCCATGAACGTGCGGGCGATTTCTGCCGCACCGATTCCGTCCGTACACATCTTGAAAATCCGACGCACCACGACGGCACTTTCATCATCAATTACGAGATGTTTCGTGTCTGCGTCTTTGCGATAACCGTATATCGGGATTACTGCCAACCGTTCACCGCTCTTTCCTTTGGCTTGCCACACGGCGCGGATTTTTTTACTGGTACTTTTCAGATACCACTCATTGAAAAGATTAACCATCGGCGCGAGTTCGTTTTCCTCTTTATCGCTGTCTACGTTATCGTGAATTGCTATGAATCTGACATCGTGTTTGGGGAAAAGAATCTCTGTGTGAAAGCCTACTTGCAAATGTCCTCGCCCGAAACGCGAGAGGTCTTTACATATAATCGCGCTTACGTTTCCGGCTTCAACATCTTCAATCATTTTCGTGAACGCCGGGCGTTCCCAATCCGAACCTGAGAAACCGTCATCATACACAAATTCAAAATTTGTGAAGCCGTTTTCTTCGGCGTACTTCGTTAAAATTTTGCGTTGATTTACAATGGAGTTTGAATCCCCGGTCTGTTCATCTTCGTGGCTCAAGCGTCCGTATAGATAAACCCTTTTTGGGTTTTTGTTTAACTGCCTTTTCATATTATCCTCCGTTCGGTGGCAGTCAAACGAGTTTGCAAAATTATGATACCATACAAACTCGTTGACTGCCAGAATTTATAAAACGAATTACTCGGTAACAGAAATATCGTTTTCAATTAAACGTGCAAGTGCAGACGCCATATTCCATTTTTTATTTCCGTTAAATTTGAATGTAGAAACGTATATCGTTTGCCCGATTTTTTTTGAAAAGGTATTATCGTTTTCGAGTGGAAAATTATTTATGTTCGGAGTTTTTACGAAATTTTTTTGCATATTTTATATCCCCTTTGTTATAGATTTTTGAAAATTTTTATATACGTTTTTGAAAAAAAACGATACAAAATTTTTTGTATTTCCGCACGTAAATTTGTTAAAATCAGCGCGAAAGGTTTTGCGGTTTTCCCCCCCGAAGGGGGCCCCCTGCACCTTTGACGCACAATTCGCAGCGCGAAATTGTGTGTCAAAGGTGCTAAGGGGTTACCATTGGCACAATGGTAACAATGCCGCCGCTTGCGCGGCATTGGTGTGGGGCGAGAATGTTACCGCTCCGCACCACGATTATTTTGCCTTGCACGGGGTTCAAGTGCGGCAACATATTTTGCAATTTCTGAATTTAGCCCCATACTCTTTTTCATACTTTCCGAATTTTTTTCAAGTTCCATTTTGATAAAGCTGTTATAATCTTTTGCCCGCGCCGCGACTTGCTGTGTTCGGGTTGCGGCAAAATTACAAATACCGTTTATGAGCCTATTCGATTTCGTGGGAATGTCCGGCACGTTATAACCTTCGTTGTTCGGATTGTTAAGCATGGACAACGCCATTATTACATTTGTAAAATCCCGATATGACAATTGTAGTTCCGTCTTGTACCACTCAATAATTGCGGTTTGATTTTTCGCAATTCTGTCGCGGTCGTTATACGATTTCGTCAACTCGGTTACTTTTAATTGCGTCTTATCGCGTTCGTCTTTGTAATAGTCACGGTCTGCTTCCGCTTGCTTAAAATGTCTGTTTATTTCATGTTGCTGAAAATAAAGGGCTCTAGCTTCTTTCATTTTTTCAGCGGCGGCGGTTTCTCTTTCTTCCACGCCGACCAATTTTTCCTCCGCAGATTTTTGTGCGGCAATCGCCGCGTCGTATTTCGCGACGGCACTCTTTTCTTTTTCCCGCGCCTTATCTCTTTCCGACGCGGCTTTCAGAATCATTTTTGTATCGTCAATGTTCACGCCCTTGAATGTCGTGGATTTTGTTTTACCGAAACCGCTTTCTTTCATATTCTCCTGCGCACGGTTGATTAACTTTGCAAGCGCAATCTTGCCTTCGATTACAGGCTTTTCGGTTTCAAGTTCACTGTATAACTTCGATTTTTCCGCGTCTATCTCTTCCTGTGTTGCCTGTTGTAAACGCACTTTCTCGGCTTCAGCTTCATGCTGTGCGTCTTGTTGCAGACGCGCTTTTTCAACTTCGACCTGCGTCTTGTATTCTTCCGGCGTGAGAGTGTGTCCGCGTCCTTTTTGTTCCTCCGCGATTTCGATTCCGTGTGCAATGCAAATGTTTTTCAGAACAGCGCGTTCCGCGATACGCCAACGATTAATTGCGTCTTTACCGCCGCCGTAACCCATTTCTTTTAACGCTTGCGAAATACTGTTCCGCGTGTCCATGCCTTTACTTTTGTAATGCCCCACGGGAACATAATTGATATGCAAGTGTGGAGTAGCTTCGTCCATGTGCAGAACGGCGTTGAACACGTAGAAGTTCGGATTGCGTTCCATGAACCCGCGCATATATTCATCTAAACATTTTGCCGCCGTATCGCCGTCACCCGTTCCGACCCCGGCGTTGTACATATTACCGATGCCTACAACGGTTTCGTAAAAAGATTTTTCCTTGTTTGCGGCGGTTGCAACGGTTGTTTGTGGTGACGCGCCGAATAATTTTGTGTAATAATCATCAATGCGTCGGTCTGCGCGTGTTTGTTGCGCGTTGTATTTGCGTGCGGATTCTCCGAAACATTTTTCGTATGCGTCGGGCAAGGTTTGACGGGCGTATGTGATGTTGTCTTTCGTGCGGCTTGGGTCAACATTTTTGTAATGAAAATCGCGGTTGTTGTGCGTTAGTGAACCCTTGCCTTGTACGTGACTAATCGTTTTTATCGTAATCACCCCCTACAAAAATTCTTCCGGTACTTTCGCGTCGGGAACGATTTCACATAAATTGTTCCAATCCTCCGATGATGGAGCGTTTTTACCTACATTGTCTACATTCCCTACATAATCCGCTAAATTCAAGGGTTTGTCGGGTGTAGACATTTGTGTAGGCAAATGTAGTGAAGCATTACCTACACTATTGCCTACATTGCCGCAAGCCGCATTATCAGCGGTTTGTGTAGGCAATGTAGGGAATGTAGGTATTTTTGACCGTTTAATAGAGAGTGTCTGCCCGTCGCTTGTTCGCTTGTCGCGGATAATATTTATTCCGACCGCTTCCAAATTACTTTTTACGTTTGTAATCTTTCTGCTTAACGCGCTTGAATTGGACGGGAACGGCTTGGCTTTCGGATTTATGCCGTAATCCTCGGAGATAAATACAAGTTGTTTGTAAAATTCAGAGTATTTGCCGTGCCACTCATCACGATTACGCATAAATTCATTGATTAACAATGCCACCGGGTCATTAGCGATAGCTTCTTCGTTTTGGATAAGACGATTCCGCTCATATTCTGCAAGGAATATTTCGCCCAAACCCGCACCCAATGCTTCACCGATTGAATATCCCCAACGTGCGAAATCTGCCATGCGCGGGAAGTTTTCTAATTTCACGGTAGGATATATCGCTATTGCCCGCGCCACAGTGTCAAATATCCCTCCGAGAATATCTGCTCTGTCTGCTTCAAAATTAGCCATAATCCGTGAAAGTTCCTTGCGGTTATTGTCTTTGATTCGCATAAGTTCAATGAGAATCGAACGGTCTAAAAGGTCTGACCGTGTGGCTACGTTGTGTATGCCGTTGATTGCTATACACCGCCGAAACGTGAATATCGTATCTTCGGCGTTTGTGTGAAGTTTTCGTTGCTGAATTGCTCCCCCGGTTGCGGCGCGGCAAAGTGTGTCGCTTGTATCTTCGTTTACGAAACTTACATTATCAAAAGGAAGAAACCAGTGATTTTGTAGGTTTACCGCCAATGTGCGTTGGTCGTTTTGTAGCGTCAACGTATCTAACGCCGACGGGTCAACGAGAAATTTCGTCATAACAGACGCGGTACTTTTTGCCGCGCCTTTTTCGCCGTGAATTATTAAGATTACGTGCGGAATACCGGGGACAAAACAACTTACAAGCCAACACAAGAACAGTGTTTTGCTTTCCTTTATATTGATATAGTCAAGAATTTTTCTGATATTTCCGTCTTTTTTTGGCATTGATTGGCTTATTTGATGACGATAACGGGAAAATAATATAGGTGGATTGTCTATAACTTTCCACCCGTTCGCTGTAATTTTCACAGATTGCCAGTCTATGTTGGTTAAGTCGTACCAAAACGCGCCGTCATGCTCCGTAATTCTGACGGACAGCTTCACAGGCGTAGGATTATCAAACAAAGCCTTTGCCGACAGTACGCCCAACACTTGTTTAATTGCGTCCTTGCTTATGGGTTTACCGCAACCTTTGTAAAATTGGCTGTTTAACCATATTTCAAAGTCGCGTCCCATAATCGGCAACACTTCCGTATGATTTTTCACCGGGATTGCGGCGTAAAGCTCTTTTATGTCGCTGTGAAAAAATGTCGCGCCCGTTAATTCCACAAAATTTAGAAGCTGTTCCGCTTGGTTTTTCTTTTCGCCGGACGCACTGCTCCCGTTTTTTTCCTGTGATGCTTCTTTTTCCGGCGCGTATTGCGCGGCGTTTTCGAGCAATGCCGAAACAGCCGCAGTTCTTTCATCATGCGGTACGGCGGCGATATAATCAGATATATCGCCGCCCGTTGGAAGTTCGGGCATCACAGAAAGTAAATCCACGAAAAATATTGCTTCCGCTTTACCAGCAAGGGATTTTGCTACATTTTTTGCATGGTTATTGCCCGTTTCGTCATTGTCGGCTACAATATAAATTGTTCCGTCTTTCAGCAAGTCGGAATAATGGTCGCGCCACTTGCCCGCACCCATTGCGTTAGTAGTGGCAACGAAACCATATTTACTAAGGGTTTCGCAGTCTTTCTCCCCTTCCACGACGAGAACAGGCTGATTTTCCTTAATTGCGTTGGTGACGGCGGTTAAGTTGTACAGAATCGGAGTTATTCCTTTGAAAACGTCCTTCCATATAAAACGCATGGGATTGTTTGCGTCGGGACGGCGTTGACGAAAAATTTTATTTTCGTAACGAATAGTGCTGTGAACAATGTTACAGTCCAAGTCTTTGTAATCGTAGACCGCGACGATGTTGTTCTGACCGTTTGCGCGAGAAGGCGCAGACGTTCCTTCAACATAAAGGGCGTTCACTTCAAGCCCCAACACACCAAGAATTTTTTCCGTGGAGCAACCCGCGTGACAATGAAGTAAAATTCTGCTATCGCTTACGCTAACGGACAGCGACGGAATTTTATCATCGTGTGCAGGGCATTTGGCTTTGTACTGATTGCCGTTGCCCGATACGCCTTTCAGTAGGCTAAGAAAATCATTCATTTGCAAGATTTTGTCCTCCTTTCTCAATCCATCGAATAAGCCCGCTCTTTGAAATAAGCACTTTGCGTCCGACACGAACAATCGGAAAACCCTCTGTTTTCACAAGTTCGTAGGCTTTCCCTGTGGAGATACCCAAGTACGCACCCATTTCTTTTACGCTCATAGTGATTTTTTCCACGTTATCACTTCCCTTCCGTTTTAGTATTTAATTTTGTACTGAAATGATATAGTATAAAATAATGCACTGTCAAGTAGTATTTTTTTGTTTACTGTTATCAATAAAACGGTTATAATGTTTTTGGGTGATGAAAATGCTTACTTCGATAGCGTTTAGTGCAAAATTAAAAGCAATAAGAGAATTTCGCGGATTAACACAAAAGGCTCTCGGCGTTCAAATGGGCTTTGACGAAAAAACGGCAGATGCCCGAATACGTCATTACGAAATGGGAAAAATCACGCCCAAAATGCAGGGTATGGAAAAGTTGGTGGAAATTTTACGGGTGAACATTATCAATTTCACCGTGGACGAGAGCGGAAGTTTTGAACACATCATGCAAATGTTCTTTTGGTTTGATGAAATCAGACCGAACACATTTAACCCGATACAGTTGGAGAAAATTCCACGCAAAAAAGACGGCAAAATCAACCCCGAACACAACGAGGGTGATGCCGTCAAATACAATGATAGCGATTATTGGCCTTCTCACGCGCCAATGGCGATATGGCTGAATGATTCTACGTTAAATCAATTCGTGCGCGAGTGGATGCACCGTAAACAAGAATTAAGCGCAGGGGAAATCACCCGCGCCGAATATTTTGAATGGAAATTAAACTGGCCGCGCACTTGTGATGATTGCGGAAAATTTGAACCGTCATATAAATGGAGAACAAAAAAATTGGAGGAATTGACATGAGTAACACAGTAATGGATATTAACGCGCTACCGCAATTATTGTTACAGTTGTTTTCGACATCGCGGGTAAGTGTGTCGGAAACAGACGGCGGTATTCATGTAGTACCACTGAAAGAGGAAAACAAAAAGGAAAGTTCTATTGATGGACTTATCGGAATACTTGCTGATTATCCTGAAATGTCCGTTGATAAATTTTTAGCGCGTATGCGTGAAGATGCGGAGTTAGACATATGACGCGCTATGTCTTGGACGCTTGCGCCCTTATGGCGGCCTTGTACGGTGAAAAAGGCGCAAACGTAGTTAAGGCGGCTTTTGATAAAGCCGATGAAGGAACTGCGAAAATTATTATGCACAAGGCAAACCTTTTGGAAGTTTATTACGATTTGCTCCGTAATCTCGGCAAAGAAAAAGCGAACGTGATTTTATCGGAAATAAAAAAACGTCCAATAGAAATTATTTCGGAAATTTCGGACGAACTTTTTGAAGAAGCCGGGCGATTGAAGTCTGTGTACAAAATATCGTTCGCGGATTCTTTTGCGTTAGCGCAAGCTATTGTTTCCAACGGCGCGTTGCTGACTTCCGACCACCACGAATTTGATGTAATTGAAGAAAAAGAAAACATAAATTTTGCTTGGACAAGGTAAGGATGGAATTATCTGTAATCGTGGTGGTAATAGCGTTATTGAGATTAGGTAGGTTAATTATAATCGGTTTAAGGCTGTTAAAGAATAGGATACGTGGAGATGGTTCATATGAGTAAAATTATATATTGGCTGTCAATGCTTCTTGCCGTTATGACGATTGCTTATGGCGTAATGAATTTGTTTGGTGTTGTTGAGTCTTTGTCCGTATTTGAGGAGATTCAGCCTGAATTGCTTGTTTTTGGTGCATCAGGTTTTGTAGTTGCGTTAACTATCGTGGCATTTGTATTATCTCGCGTTTCAAAAGCAAGAAATACTAAAACAAGTAAATATAAATTTAACGAAGTTCCAATTAGAAATCACATTATTCCAAACGCTATAGTATCCATTGAAGGTACATGTGGATATGGACGTGACAATAGTTTGACATGGCAGTACACAGGCACATTAACTACAGGAGGCTATCCAAAAAAAACTGCCTTTAATGAAGGGAAGTTAATTATATCCGATGGAACAATGGCAGAAGGAAAATTCACGGGGAAATCTTTTGGAGGTTTAGTTATTGTCAATTTTGCCATGATGCCGCAAGTATACCGAACAACAGATGGCTGTATAATCAATGGGAAACTAATGGAAGGGATACTTAGGTATCCGAATGGAGATGTTTATGAAGGTAAAATAAATCTATTAAATGACAGTATCAAGGCTGTGTTACGTTATGCAAACGGTGACGTATACGAAGGTGAAATTTCTGCTGCCAAGACAAAGCAAGGAAAAGGAATACTGACAACTTCTAACGGCTTAGTTCTCGAAGGTGATTGGAGCAATGATGGCTTTATCGACATTGATGGAAAAAGATTCACTATACTTTTAGCAAAATATTTTTGTCGTCCCTATGTATGTGGTTGTAAGAAAAAAAGAGAAGTATTATGGATTCTCCCGGATGACGAAAGATTAAAAACGCTAAGGTGTGGTGAATGTGGATGCTTTTACTCTGTATTGAAAGATATTTCTGAAATAAAAAAGATACAAGAAAATAATTCGTTAAGAGAAATTTTTTTAGAGAACAGGAGGAAACAGAAATGAAAAATAAAAAACTTGCAATGTGTATCTATAGTAAGAAAAAGTCAGATGACTACTCGCTTTTGGGTGCCATAGATGAAGGTAAAGGTATTGGTGAGTTTTGTAAAGAAGAGTTTGGAATCGAGTGTATGAAGTGTGTTTCCAATGGAGATTCAGATATATACGGTAATGTACTGCCAAAGCAACAACCACAGCATACAAACACTATCTCAGCAAAAAAAAGGGAGATAGTGTCAAAGAATGTTACGCCTTTGCATCAAACTATAATTAATAAGGTTGATAATAGGTTGGAGAGAATTAATTGCCCTTCATGCAACAAACAAGTTAATGTTACTGCTCATGCGTGTCCAAGTTGTGGATTAAATATTGCTTCTTATATAAATGATAAAAGGCGTGAGGAGTGGGAATTACAAGGATTGTGTCCATATTGCGGAGGTACGACACGGAATGAAAAAGAAAAGAAAATCATTCCTGCAACGCCTCCAAATTGCTATACCAATGGACAGCCTGAAAGCTTCATAAGCCGCGATATATTGCGATGTAACAATTGCAAGATAATTATAAAACATCGCTGGACACACTAAATCCCTTATATAGCTTGGAAGGCGAATTTTGAAATAAAAAATGGGTCAATTTTTTTGAATTATTTTTCTATGCAAACATCGTTTGACTGCAAACCTTGATTTTATCCGCTTCCTTTATGTTTCGTTATTAACTCTGTCCATTACTTTGGGGTATTATACATGCGCATGTGAACGCCCTATTTGTACGGAATCCAAAGCTCATTACTCTTTTAGGGTTCCGGCTACGGGCGGCCCTGTACTTAATAGGCGCAGCCCCTTGGAGGAAATTACAACAATAGGCCTTGCATACAGACTACAAATTAACGAAACTTCGGTAATGCCCGGGGCTTGGCATATAACCGAAAATGCCCTAAGGCGGGAGCATATGGATGAGAAAAAGAACCCGTTGCCATCAAGAATATCGCATATAGGAGGGGAAACACGTGAAAGAGTCAATTTCAGGATATCGCA
>WRBD01000049.1 GCA_009779835.1 Defluviitaleaceae bacterium
AGATTTGACAAGCTTGACATCATTTACATAGGTTTTATCAAGCTTGCGTTGGTATTCCGGTCTATAAAAAAATCTTCATCTCGTTCTTATTAATGGTATTTCATTAGTGGGAACACGCCGTAAATCAACGGATCAACACTATGATGAAATGATTTCATGGTGGGTAAAGTTAGCAAACAAAAATGATTGTGAGGGAGATTTGGTTTTGGGGTTACTTATGTTTTTCGATAAACTTATTCCAGAGTATGATGGAAAAAATATTTACTCACGGTTGCAAGCAGCAAGTGTAGGCGGGTTTCCAATCGCTGATTATATTTTGAATGAAAAATTGACGGCAAGCGATTAAAGGGATTCTCGAACTTTTTAAAAAGTTCGCAGGGGTTGGGGGACGAAGTGCCCGGGGGCTTTCTTCTTTTCCATATTTCTTCTTGCTGCCGACAACATTAACTTTATCCGGTTTAATTGATTTACTTCGCTTGCGCCGGGGTCGTAGTCTACGGCTACGATGTTTGAGTTTGGGAATTTATTGTGCAGGGCTTTAATAATTCCCTTGCCCGTTACGTGGTTTGGCAGGCAGGCGAAGGGCTGTGTGCAAACGATGTTGTTTACGCCGGTATGAATCAGTTCAATCATTTCGGCGGTAAGGAACCAGCCTTCGCCGGTTATATTGCATGGGGATACTATGGGCGCGGCAAGCTCTGCCATTTTTTCTATGGCGATTGGCGCGGTGAAGCGTGCGGATTTTTCCAATGCGCGTCGCATATGGCGGCGGTAGAGTTCTACGAAGCGGATTAAGAAATTGCCGGCAATTTTTAATTTTTTTGTACCGCCAAGATAATCGTGTAAAACACCGGCGTTATATCCGTTGTACAAAACGAAATCCGTAAGGTCGGGAACAACGGCCTCCGCGCCTTCGTTTTCTAAAAGGGTGACAATATCGTTGTTGGCGGTGGGGTGATATTTTACTAAAATTTCGCCTACAACTCCCACGCGTGGCAGTTCGATATCGCAAAGAGGCATATTGTCGAATTCTTCTACTATGTCGTAGATGTTTCGCTTGAACTCGCCAAAACTTCCGCGCCGAACGGATTTTTGGCATTTTTCGTTCCAAAATTCGTAAAGAGCGTTTGCTGTACCGGGAATTTCTTCATATGGGCGCGTGCGGTACAATACGCGTGAAAGCAAATCGCCGTAAATCAAGGCCTGCATTGCTTTGTTAATTAATTTTGCAGTAAATTTGAAGCCTGGATTTTTTTCAATGCCAAGTGCGGAAAGTGAAACCACCGGAATTTCCGAAAAGCCCGCCTTTGCAAATGCCTTGCGGATAAACCCGATATAATTTGAAGCGCGGCAACCACCGCCCGTCTGTGACATTAAAACAGAAACATTATCAAGGTCGTACTCGCCGGAGAGCAGCGCGTTCAAGACCTGCCCCACAACGATTAAAGCGGGATAACAAGCGTCGTTATTCACATATTTCAAACCCATCTCAATACACTCTTTATCAATTGCGGGCATTACAACAAGGTTGTATCCCTCGGATTGAAAAGCTTCTTTTAATACATCAAAGTGGAAAGGTGCCATTTGCGGGCAAATTAACGTGTGTGTTCCGCGCATTTCTTTTGTGAAAATTTTTCGTGTCGGGCGTGGTTTTGGTTTTTTGTTTAGAATTCCGCGTTCACGGCGCACGGAAAGTGCCGCAAAAAGACTGCGGATACGAATTCGCGCCGAACCAAGATTGCTAACTTCGTCAATTTTTAACAACGTAAAAATTTTGCCCGCGCTTTCCAGAATTTCTTGAACCTCGTCGGCGACAACAGCGTCAAGCCCGCAACCGAAAGAGTTTAACTGAATCATCTCAACGTCCGTGCGGGCGTGCGACCAGAACGCAGCCGCATAAACACGCGAATGATATGCCCATTGGTCTCGGACACCCAGCGGGCGTTCGACTTTTGCCAAATGCGATACTGCGTCGTCGCTTAAAACGGGGATTCCGTATCCGGTGATTAACTCGGGTATTCCGTGGTTTATTTCAGGGTCGATATGATACGGGCGGCCCGCCAAAACTACCGCGGTCAGTCCGTTTCGCTCGATGTAATTTATTGCTTCGTCGCCCATTTTTTGTACGTCGGTGCGATATTTTTCCTGCTCTGTCAACGCTTTCGCAAGCGCGGCACGAACTTCATTCGCCGGAATTTCCTTGAATTCTTCAATCATTCGCGCTTCAAGACTTTTTTCATCGCCAAGATTAAAAAACGGATTTTCAAAGCGAATGCCAAGCTCTTCAAGTTCTTCAACATTATTTTTAATATTTTCCGGGTAACTGGTAACAATCGGGCAATTGAAAGTTTTGTCGGCTCCTTCCAGTAAAGAACGCTCGAATGCAATGCACGGATAGAAAATGTATTTCACGCCGCTTTTTACCAACGCCATGATATGCCCGTGCGCAAGCTTTGCCGGATAACATTCCGATTCGCTGGGAATTGATTCAATTCCAAGCTCGTAAAGCTCCCGTGTAGAGCGCGGCGAAAGTTCCACGCGATACCCAAGCTCTGTAAAAAACGTGAACCATAAAGGATAATTCTCATACATATTCATAACACGCGGCAACCCGACCGTTCCGCGCGGCGCATCTTTTTCGTTTAACGGGGTGTAATCGAAAACGCGATTGTATTTCGCCGAATATAAATTAGGAAGCTCTGCATTTTGAGATTCTTTACCCGTGCCGCGTTCGCAACGGTTGCCCGAAATAAATTTATTCTTGTTGAATTGGTTTATTGTAAGCAAACAATTATTTTCGCAAGTCTTACAACGAGTGTGTGTGGTTTTTACTTCCAGAGATTTCAACGCCGCTGCGTTAAGCAAGGTTGTTTCCATGCGCGGCCGTCCGCGTTCACGCGCAAGTAGTGCCGCTCCGAACGCGCCCATCAAGCCTGCTATATCGGGGCGGATTGCTTCGCGTTCGCTTACCAGCTCGAATGCGCGAAGAACGGCTTCATTATAAAATGTGCCGCCTTGAACAACGATATTTTTTCCCATTTGCTTTGGGTCTGTGATTTTAATTACTTTTTGAAGTGCGTTTTTTATTACGGAATACGCAAGCCCTGCGGAAATATCCGCAACAGCCGCACCTTCTTTTTGCGCTTGTTTTACGCGTGAATTCATGAAAACGGTGCAACGGGAGCCAAGGTCAACTGGGTTTTCCGCAAAAAGCGATTGTGACGCAAACTCGTT
The DNA here is from genome assembly GCA_009779835.1 of Defluviitaleaceae bacterium. Taxonomy (GTDB): domain Bacteria; phylum Bacillota; class Clostridia; order Lachnospirales; family WQUN01; genus WQVC01. Next base: position 3,235 of record WRBD01000049.1, read on the forward strand.
GATGGGTAAGTCCAGCGAACGCGCAAAGGTTTCAAGAAAAGAACCACATCCGGCAGAGCAAGCTTCGTTCAGCAAAACCGTATCAATTATGCCGTTTCTTACGCGCAGGCATTTCATGTCTTGCCCGCCGATATCTAAAATAAAGTCCACGGCAGGGTCGAAAAACGCGGCGGCACGATAATGCGCAACCGTTTCTATTTCGCCCATATCCACGTTTAACGCGCTTTTTAAAAGTCCTTCGCCGTAGCCGGTCACGCATGAATATTTTATTTTCGCACTTTTGGGAAGTTTCTCGTAAATTTCCGTTAAGGCCTTTCTCGCTACGTTTAACGGGCTACCCTCGTTGCTTTCGTAAAATGTATGCAAAACCTCGCCGTTCGTGCCTATTAACACGGCTTTCGTTGTTGTCGAACCCGCGTCAAGCCCGAAAAAGCAATTGCCGGTATAATCGGAAAGTGAACCTTTCGGCACGATGTGCTTTCCGTGGCGTTCGCGAAAAATTTCGTAATCGTCGTTGTTTTTAAAAAGCGGTGTTAAACGGGAAATTTCAAAAGGAAGTTCTTGTTGCTCAAGTAAGTTATCAATCAGTGTGGAAATATCCATCTGCGCGCCTTCGTTTTCCGCACGAATCGCCGCACCCAGTGCCGCAAAAAGATGCCCTTCCTTCGGAGAAATAATTTGTTTGTCCGATAATTTTAAAACATCAACAAAACGCGCCCTCAGTTCCGAAAGAAAATGCAAAGGCCCGCCAAGAAACGCAATGTTTCCGCGAATCGGTTTCCCGCATGCAAGGCCGCTAATAATCTGATTCACAATTGCTTGAAAAATAGAAACTGCAAGGTCTTCGCGTGCTGTTCCTTCATTAATAAGGGGCTGTAAATCGCTTTTCGCAAAAACGCCGCAACGTGCCGCAATCGGATAAATTACCGTGTGCGTTTTCGCCAACTCGTTTAAACCCTCTGCGTCGGTGTCTAAAAGGGTTGCCATTTGGTCTATAAAAGAGCCTGTCCCGCCGGCGCAAATGCCGTTCATTCGTTGCTCTATTGTATTTCCGAAATAAATAATTTTCGCGTCTTCGCCGCCAATTTCTATTGCGACATTTGTTTGCGGCGCGTATTTTTCAATTGAATCGGAAACGGCAATAACTTCCTGCACAAACGGAACGCCTACCCAATTCGCAAGCGAAAGCCCTCCCGAACCCGTGATCATCGCGTGAAACGAAAATTTTCCAAGCTCTTCACGCGCTTCGGATGCAAGTGAAAGCAAAGTATTTTTTATATCTGAGTGGTGCCGCCGGTACCGTTCAAACACGGAACGAAATTCGCCGTCCGTTACAACAAGTTTAATCGTGGTTGAACCAATATCTATTCCAAGCCTGTATGTACTCAATGCAAATCTCTCCTTTCCCACAGCACATTATATCTTTTTTTCGCGGTGAGTAAAGCGGTAAATGATGAAAAAATGAATTAAACGTGCTTGATATGAGTTGCAAGCCCTTTCTCCTCATGATACAATATCCCCGATAAATAGACAGAATATGTCAAATGTATCCTGATGATGACATATATTTGTTTAGCATATGCGAATTTTTAAGGGGTGGAACAATGATTATGAAACTAAATGTGAGAAGAATCGTTGCAATGGTGTTAAGTTTTCTTATGGTGTTTGCAATTGCCGTAAACCCGGCATATGCACAAGAAAATAACGATTACGAAGATGCAATGAAGTCTGTAATTTTGAACACAAATGGCGGCAATGTAGAAACATCCGGCATCGCCGCACAAAGAGCATTGCTTCAAAGCCACATCAATCACGCATATGAACTTCTTGATGAAACACTTGTAGACATACCTCCGGGAGTAAACACACCGCCAAGCAGATTATGGACTACGCAAGAAGCCCGTGATGCTTTACTTGCCGCAATAGCGGCAGCACAAGTTGTTCTTGACGCAAGTGCCGATAGATTAACAATAATTCTGCATAACAGCAGTTACGGTATGCCAATAGAGGAAGCGAAAATAGAAGTCTTTGTTAATAATGTTAGCACAGTACATCAAGTAGAAAACGGCATTATCTTGTTTGAAGATATCTCCGCCGGAAGTAATATTCGCCTTAACATAGATATACCATGCGATACTGTTTATCAATTTCCAAAGTGGGAAGTTGCCAAGGGAAATGTTGCAATCCCACCCTTTGCCGAAACTCCGCAATTTATAATGCCGAATGGTGACTTGGTTATTATCGCGGAATTTCATTCTATTACGGAATATTATTTCGACTGGGATTTAGACTTAAAATATGAAGAAGATTCGACAGACGCTTTCATAGAGTTGTATTGTGAATTAGACACTGATAATACTTTCGATGTTATATCTAAAAGTCAATTGATTGAATGGGATTATGGCTTCGATGATGAACTGATAACAGATTTCGTTGATTGGGTTGAAATCTCGGCAAGTGAACCTATAGAATATTTTTTTGATTTGGAATATGGTAAGATAAGGCACATTCCTTATACATTAAATATTGACGTTGATTCTTTTTCTGTGTACCCGCAAAACGACCCAAACACATTAACACTTGCATCTATCCCGGGTAGCGTACCTATGCTCTTACCTTTTGGTGTTTCATGGACTGCAACTGTGATAACGCAAACACCGTGGCTGACAATAAGCAATGAAGTACGTGTTCCTCCCCACACAAATGATTCATTTGTTATAAATGTCAACGAAAATTTCGGGCCTGTTTCAAGAACGGGAAGGATAAGGGTTGATTTAGCAAACGGAACATCGGTTGAAATTACGGTAATCCAAGACCACGGTCCGGCTCTTTATATACCGGGTGATTCATTGCCGCTGCCGGCTGTTGCCGCTCCGCCCAATACCATAACCGGCGGTATTGTAGATGTGTTCACTAATTCTAATCTAAGATGGAATGTAAGCATAAGCAGTAATGCAACCTCATGGTTATCCGTTGGTCTTTTCAAGCCCGCAAACCAAACGGGCTTCGGTGAATTTGCAATTTTAGCACAACCAAATTTCGGGCTTCAAAGAACAGGAATTGTAACGATTTCTGCCCAAGGTGTACCCGGATTGTCTCGCACTGTTACGGTAGTACAATCCGCAGGGAATGTCATTGTATTATCGGCAGAAGAATTGGGCGCACCGCCTTTTCCATATAGCGGGACTGTAAATGTATCTTCAAACACAACGTGGAATATGCCTACAAGCAACGTAAACTGGCTGACTGTAAGCAATGTTACTCCCCCAAACCGTAACGGAAACGGTTCATTTCAAATTAATACCACTACCGCGAATATAGGGAATTCTCCACGAACGGGAACAATAACGGTTTCAGCCCCCGGTGCGCATTCGCGCACTGTTAGGATAGTACAAGAACCGGGACAGGGCTTTGTTTTATCGGGAGAATATTGGGAAGCACCGCCAAACCCAAGTTTCGCCAATGCAAGGGTATATTCAAACAAAGCATGGGATATGCCTACCACTAACAGGGATTGGCTGACAATAAGCCATGTTACGCCGTCTAATCGCACAGGAAACGGTTCATTCAGAATTAACGCCGCCGCGCATACAGGAAATGGGATAAGAACCGGAACAGTTACTATTACTTCGCAAGGTTCACCCGAACGCACCGTTACGGTAGTTCAACAACCGGGGGCTGTTCTTGCGTTATCAGCGAACAGCGGTTCATCGTCTGCCGCTCCAACTTCCGGATATGTAACGGTAACATCCAACAGGGCATGGAATGTATCAAGCGACGCAAGTTGGCTAAGAGTAGATAATTTTAACCCCGTAAACCAAAGCGGTAATGGTTCATTCAGAATTTCCACAACCGAAAACACGTTAAATACACCAAGAACAGGAACAATTACGGTTACTGCCGCAGGTGCGCCCACGCGAACTATTTTTGTAGCACAAATGGCGGGGGGTACACTTACGCTAAGTATGTCAACATGGTCGCCAACATCCTCTGCAAACAGTTCTACTGTCCGAGTGAACGCCAATGGAGCATGGACTGTCGCAAGCAATAGTACGTCTTGGCTTACCACAAACGTCACAAGTGGTAACGGCAATGGCACGTTCATAATTAACGCAAGACCAAACACCGGAACGAACGCAAGAATGGGAGTTATAGCTGTAACCAGCGGCGGCATTACACGAAACATTATCGTAACGCAAACAAACGACCCCGGCTTGAAATTTTCTTTTTCTTGGACTGAGGATGAAGACCAATGGATTTTATTGGAACGGGCAGTACAAACCGCCGGAGGTACTACTTCACGCAGTTTAATTAATAATGCAATAACCGCAAATGTTTATGGCGTAACCGTTCAATTCGTGCCTGAAGACCCCGGCTTTTCAGATATACGCGGCTTGGGAGTTGCAGTCAGGGCTGATGCGTTTTATCGTAGAATAGTAAATGCCGCCGGGGGAGAGGTGGTTTTCCTTGGTGGGCATTTGGCTTTTGACGGAAATCCTATTCTTTTTGGTTCTCTCCATACGTATGTAAAAATGTTTGTATCACAGGCGAGTAACCATTGGGGCAATGGTTATTTTGGCGCACCTCATGATTTATACCATGACGACCGGGAAAACACAACAAAATGGGGATTGCAGTTCGCTACATTAAGCGGTATCGCAATGGAGGGTAATTCCGGTATTATGCACATTCATGGTAATGCTCCATACGACCTTAGATTTGATAATACAGCTATTATGCAACATCTTTATTCCGGCGTTGGTGCAATAGATGACTTGTTAGATGCCGAAAGTTCCCAAGGTGAGGGATGGATTTATGGTTCTCTACTGGTTCCGGGTGTTACGGGCCCCCATGTATGTAATAATATTTTATCCGGGTTATTGCATGTAACGGGGCTTCATCCGGGAGAATTAGCTAATGCCCCCGGATGGAATCAGCCTACACCAGCAAGTTATTTTGGGAGATGATGATAGATGAAAGCGTTGAAGTGTATTATGGGAATTATATTGCTGTTATTAGCAATTATACTGTTGGTGGATTTAATACCCCAAATTATAAACCCTATACAAAGACCGAGCGGTATGTTAAGGAATTATATTTTGAAAATCACACCATTGGGTACGAGCTTAGATGATGTTGTTGAGTTAATTAACAACAGGAATGACTGGAAAAGTGCCAATTTGCGAGATTATGGCTTATATCCGGCATACCCAACTGAACCGTATATGGAAAATCGTGAACGTCCCCGTATAGGGGAGAAAACAGTAAGTACAAACGTAGGGACTTATCGCTCTTTGCGAGACTTTTTATTTCTTATGGAAATTCACGTAGCCATTTTTTGGGTCTTCGATGCAAATGATGTTTTAATTGATGTTCATATATGGCGAGGCGGTAGCATATAAAACACAAAAATCTTCAAGGCAAGGAAAGGTACTCTCCTTAGCGGGGTACGTTACAGGTCCCCATGTATGTAATATTATTTTATCCGGGTTATTGCATGTAACGGGGCTTCATCCGGGAGAATTAGCTAATGCCACCGGATGGAATCAGCCTACAACGGCAAGTTATTTTGGGAGATGATGATAGATGAAAGCGATGAAGCGTATTATGGTAATTATACTGCTATTATTGGCTGTTATATTCTTGGTGGATTTAATACCCCAAATTATAAACCCTATACAAAGACCGACCAATATGCTAAGGAATTATATTTTAAGAATTACGCCATTGGGTACGAGTTTAGACGATGTTGTTGACATAATTAACAGCAAAGACGAATGGGGAAGTGCCAATTTGCGCGATTATGGTTTATACCCGGCAAATCCAACCGAGCCGTATATGGAAGATCGTGAGCGTACCCGCATTGGAGAGAAAACAGTAGGTACTCACGTAGGGCGTTATCGTTCTTTAAGAAGTTTTTTTTTCTTATCGGAAGTTGGTGTAGCCATTTTTTGGGCATTTGATGCGAATGATGCTTTAATTGATGTTCATATATGGAAAGTTGCTAGTATATAAAACACAAAAATCTTCAAGGCAAGGAGAGGTACTCTCCTTAGCGGGTACGTTACAGGTCCCCATGTATGTAATATTATTTTATCCGGGTTATTGCATTTAACGGGGCTTCATCCGGGAGAATTAGCTAATGCCACCGGATGGAATCAGCCTACACCGGCAAGCTATTTTGGGAGATGATGATAGATGAAAGTGATGAAGCGTATTATGGTAATTGTATTGTTGTTATTGGCGGTTATATTGTTGGTGGATTTAATACCTAGAATCATAAATCCT
>WRBD01000050.1 GCA_009779835.1 Defluviitaleaceae bacterium
CACTCTCAAAACATACGGCTTGTATTTTTTCTTTATTGCTTCTCACTTGGCTTTTATTTCCTTTTTAATAGGGGTTTTTATTTGCCATAAGGTAGGGATTTCTGATTGACAGTAACAGTTTCATAATGCAAGTATGTACTTTAATTATTGGGTTTTTAGATTGATAATTGACGGAACAAATTATAGCTTTACCGTTACAACAAAGCCATTTGGCAGTGCCATAAGGTTCGTGTTTGGGTCGAACTGGCGCAGAGCTAACGTATAATCCGAACCATAAGCCAGTCGTAAAATTGATTGGCGAAGGGTTCGGATTTTGCTTGCCACTCGGCAAAAATTTGTTGACATAATGGACGTAATAAGGGCTTAGGTATAAAAAAACAAAATTATTCAAAGACCCTAATAACTGGACTAACGGCACGGTTACGGATATGATTTGATTAGCAGGGAAGTTTTTTGTTCAAATTTTACCGCGCTCTAAGAACAACCTGCGTACCTAGTTCAATCTCGGAACCGGCAGCGGGGAATTGCTGATAAATAATATACGGAAGCGGCGCGGACGGGGCGGCGGTGCTTTCATCTATGGGTTCGGGACGGCTTGTGAAGGGCTGAGATTCGGCATTGCTTGTTTCGCTACGATTGGTAAAAAGAATGGCAGGCAATCCCACTTCTTGCAGAAGGAGATTTGCGGTATCAGCAGTTAAGCCCGCGACGGTTGGGACGGAAATCATACGTTCGGGGATTCGTGTGTCGGGGTCTGTGTAGAAAATTACGGGAGAGTTTTCGGGTATGGGATGCCCGGGCGCGGGCCAGTGATGCGAAACGACTGTGCCGCCACCTACAACCAAGTATCCTCCCATTCCGATGTTCACAACATTGCTCACAGCTTCGGCAAGACGCATACCTTCATAGTTCGGCATGGGCGCGTTTATAAGCTCGGCTGCGGTTATTTCGGCTTCGCCCGTGGGTTGTATATTTCTCAAACGAATTAAATCAAGCAAAAAATCGCGCATTATCGGTGCAACCGTTGAACCCGCAAAGCGATCATTTTCATTATTTATTCGGTCGATTGTCATAAGCACAAGAAACTGCGGGTTATCAATGGGTAGAAACGCAACAAATGTGAGAACGTATTCTCCGCCGCCGCGAATCCCCTGCTGTGCCGTACCTGTTTTTCCGCCGATTGCGTAACCCGGTATATGTGAACGCCAGCCTGTTCCGGTTTCACCTACACCCGAGCGCATTTCAACAACGTAACGTAATTCGTTGCGAATGTAATCGGAAGTTTCGGGCGAAATAACGCGGCGTACAATAGTCGGCTGTGTTTCGTGAACCCTCGTTCCCTGGCTGTCTATGATGTGCGAAACAAGATACGGGCGGCGTAGATTTCCTCCGTTGATTAAGGCGGCATAGCCATTAATCATCTGAATGGTTGTGGTATTGAATCCCTGCCCCATCGAAGATGTTGCCATCTCAACCGGTAATAGCCTGTGATACGGGTACATTACATAAGGGCTTGAAACGCATTCTTCACCGGGCAAGTCGATTCCCGTACGTTCGCCGAAACCAAAATCACCGCGGTATCTGTAAAATAAATCGCGCCCAAGAATTCTGTTTATATCCACCATAGCCATGTTACACGAACGGAAAATCGCGCTGCGAAGCGTCAACGAGCCACATCCCCAATCCCGGTTGTGACACCAAACAATTTGGTCTGAAATTTCGCGCCGCCCGCTGCAGTGAAATTGGTTTTGCGGAGTAATCACGCCTTCTTCGATTGCCGCGGCTATTACAAACGGCTTAAATATCGAACCCGGTTCGTTGCTTCGGGTTGTGTGATAATTCCGCCAAAGCGACATAACTCTGTTAGAGCGTTGACTGTCATCCAATGCATCCCAAACTTCAGAAAGTTCTGTGTCCGTAAAATAATCAGGGTTAAACGGGTCTTCAAGAGAAAATGTCGGTGCCTGCGCCATTGCCAAAATTTCGCTTGTCATCGGGTTCATAACAATCATCGCAACAAAGTCTGCCGGGTGCTTCACAAGCGTCTTGTTTACATAGTCCTGCGCAAGCCGCTGAATATCGCTGTCCAAAGTTGTGACAATCGTATACCCATCACGAACGGGTACTATTTCTGTTTCGCCTTGAACCCAAATGCGCCGCCCTTGCTGACCCATAATCTCGTCGCGATAAAACGATTCAAGCCCCCAAACAGCATCGCCGCGCGAGAATCCCAAAACTTGCGGCGCAAAATGCGGGTCCGGATACCAACGCAGCGATGTTTGCTCTAAATTGATTTCGCGGGCAACTCTCGCAAGCGGTCTGGCGATTTCCTCCGGAACATCACGCTGTAATATTCGCCAATTCCTCCCGGTAGTCAGCAGAAGTTCGCCCGTTATAGGGTCTGTCGCAAACATTTGCTCAAGTTCCCACTGCGAAACATCCAAAACCTTTGTAATTTCTTCAAAAATTTCCTGACGAATATCATTAGTGGGCGAAATTTCTCTGCCGCGCAAATAACGCTTATGCAACGCCTCAACGTCCAACGCAACTGTAAAAACCTGCTCCGTTCCCGTAATCGGTTGATTATTCCTGTCCACAAATCCGCCGCGCACGGGCGCAAAAACCTCTGAATTCCTGTTTATATTCCTTCGCGCAAGCTGCGCCGCCGACTCTATGGCGTATTGATCGCCATATAAATTCTGCAAATACCATATCTGAAACAGCAACCCCACAATGCACAACGTAAAAAAAACACCCAAAACTATACTGCGCATTGCAAAACGCACCTGTTCTTTATTCGTTCTGCGTCTGTTCATTTTTTATCCCCCTTTGCCTGATACAGTAACCGTTAATTCAGTCCCCGCCAAAAATTTGATTAAAAATTCCCGATAAAAAATTTGATGCGTCTTCCCAAAAATAATTGTGACGCGGGAGGACGTGCTCGTCTGTGTTTAGCGTTACCCCGCCTATTCGCGGTACGTTTATCAGGATTACCTGCGATGCGTCGGGGAAGGACATACCTAGCCGCTCCGTTGCTATGCGTTCTATTTCATCGAAGGTGTAACGTTCGCGAAGTTCTGCTTCACGCACGAAAATATCATGCTGAAGGTTACGTAAATCGCGTTCTTTGCCGGCTATTTCGGTTTTAATATTTGCGTTTCGCGCTTCAAACATAACGGAGCTTAGCCCGCCGATTAAAATTAATATGAATGTAATCGTGAGTTTTAGCCACGGGAAATTTTTTACGGGTTCTATTTTTTGATAAATTGTATCTTTTGAAACAAGAACTTCAACGCCCGGGAACGGTATGATTTTTGATTTTCGGCGGCGCGGCTTTGCGGATTCAATTTGGCCGAATGGATTGTTTTCTTTTGAAAGGCGGAATTTATCGGCACGAATCTGTTCGCGTTCCGCTTCGCGTTTTTTTGCGCGTTCTGCTTCGCGCTCAGCAAGGCTTGGTAATTGCCGGCTTCGTTTGCGTTTTTTTCTAAACATATTCAGATAGCCTCCGCTATACGAAGTTTAGCGCTGTGCGCGCGGCTGTTTTCGGAAAGTTCTTGCGGCGACGGTGTAACGGGCTTGCGTGTAATTATACGAAGCGTCGGTTTCTTTCCGCAAACACAGTAAGGGATGTCTCGCGGGCATTCGCATGGGTTCGCAAGCTTTGCGAAAGTTGTTTTAACGATTCTGTCTTCAAGCGAATGAAAGGTAATGCAGGCAATGCGTCCGCCTTTTCTCAGGAAACCCGCGGCGTTTTGCAAAACAGACGCAAGCGGCAAAAGTTCGTCGTTTACCGCGATTCGCAACGCCATGAACGAACGCATTGCAGGATGCGGCTGAGAAAAAATTTTTTTGCGTATTTTTGGTTGCGCGGCTTCTATTATTTCCGCAAGTTGCAAAGTTGTCTCTATGGGTGAAACTTCTCTTTCGGCACAAATAGAACGGGCAATCCGCCTTGAATGCCGTTCTTCGCCGTATTCAAATAAAATTTTCGTAAGCTCTTTTTCACTATACGAGTTAATAATGTCTTTCGCGGTGAGGGTTGCATTTTTGTCCATCCGCATATCTAGCGGGCCATCGAAACGAAATGAAAAACCGCGTTCGGGTGTGTCAATTTGATGTGACGATATACCCAAGTCCATTAAAATCCCACAAACTGTGCTACGCGAAATTTGAAGCTTGTCCAAAATCTCGGGTAAATCATGAAAATTTCCGTGTACAGGAAAAAAATTTTGCGAATTTATTTTACCGTTCGCGGCATAAATTGCGTTTTCGTCGCGGTCTATCCCGATTAATTTGCCTGTCGTTAATTTTTCGCAAATCAACGCGGAATGCCCGCCGCCACCGAGGGTGCAGTCTATATAAATGCCGTCGGGTTTTATTTGCAACGCGTCAACCGCTTCACGCGGCATCACGGGAGTATGCTCGAAAATCATTACGGTCTTAGAAACGGATTTAAAAACGGCGATGGTTCTTCGGGTTGCCCTTCAGGTTGTTCGTCGTTTACCTCGCCGGGAGAATCAGGTGTAACGCCAAGCCCGAGCCACGGCGGGGGAGTCGATGTTGGTTCGGGAGTTGGGATTGGCAAATTTGGAAGGTCCGGTAAATCGGCAGGCGGTGTGTCTGTTACGGTTGCTCCGCCCGCTACACTCGGCAACTGACCGGGGAGAACCCATTGCCCGCTGTTTCTGTCCCAAACGGGAAACTCGCTGCTTGGAAGAAAAACATCGTCCGCGACCGGGTTGGTAAAGCCGCTGTACTGACAAGTAACGCACGACATGCCCTGCCGAACAGCAAGCGGGAATTCCCATTGGCGGTCGGAAACGCCGGTGGTTATATGGTCAATCGGCTGTGCGCGTACAATTCCCACACGCGAAACAACAGCCCATTCCGGGCAATTAACGGTGGAAAGCATGTTAGACTCCGTGCAGTAAGAAAATTGCTGATGAACGCGGCAAGTTTGCGACGGCACATTACCCATAGCAAAAATTTCACTGCGGACACGATTACCACGAGGGTCGGAGCGGCAAAGCTCAGTCGGAAGATGCCCGGAGTCAAGGCAAGCGGAATTTGTAACAATTCCCGGGGGCTGTTCAAATTGCTTCGCCGGCATACCCTTATGAACTTCTTCCATTATAGTACGCCACATGGGCGTGTGGAATTCTCTGGTGCGCCTGTGCATGGCAACTTCGTTGTCATTGCCTATCCAAAACGCCGCCGTATAATACGGCGTGTATCCTGTAAAACCGAGGTCGCGGTTGGTTTGTGATGTTCCCGTTTTTCCCGCAATCGGAATTTGCCCACGCAAACCACTTCCTTGTGTCCAGTTTGCAGAGCCACCCGTTCCTCTTGTTACAGTGTCCATCATGCAATGCGTCATAAGATACGCCGTTGTTGCGCGGAAAACACGCTGCGGATTATTTCCGTTTTCTAATAAAAGATTTCCTTCGTGGTCATATACCCGCGTGTAAAAAATGGGACGATTGTACTCGCCCAAATTCGCCAGGGTTGCATACGCGCCCGCAAGTTCAATAAGGTGTACTCCGCGGGTCATTCCACCTAAAACAATCGCGGGGCCATCGTTCGGAGACAGAGTTGAAATTCCCATTTGTTCAAGATAACGCGTCATTGCGTTCATGCCCGCGTGATGCTCATATGAAGGGTCTGCCGCGCCGCGCGCTGAAACCACGTTGCCCGACGCATAAACTGCGTTTCTGATAGTACTAAGCCCTCTGAAATGACTCCAGTGATTCGATGGGCTCCACGCCCGTCCGCCCCCCGGGTTCGGTAAAGTGAAAGGAATATCGTCAATTACCGACGACGGCGACAATCCTTGTTCGATAAGCACCGAAAAAGGTGCAAGCGGTTTCATTTGGCTGCCGGGTGAACGCGTGGCTTGCGTTGCGCGGTTAAATGCGCGGTTGCCTTCCTTCGGCCCGCGAATTCCGCGAATCGCCGCAACATGTCCGTTGTGATGGTCAAGAATTACAAACGCGCCCTGTGGCTGCGGCAATCTAAAAATACGTTCGTCTTCAATTGTATCGGATTCCTTTATAAGTTCTGCGTGGCGGCGCGCTATATACGCTTCTGCTTGGTCTAAATTATCAACGGTTATCCTGTCCCAATAATGGCGGCGCTGCTGCGTAATTGAGTTGTATACCGTCATATAATGGGTAACTTCAATCGTAAACCCGACACCCGCGCCCGGCCAAAGTGACTCATTTAAAAAGGCGTTGTCAACTATTTCCTGTATTCTTAAATCCTGAGTGGAATAAATCCGTAAGCCCGTTCCAAAAATTCTGTCGTTGGCTTGTTGCGTGGTTAAGTTGAATTCTCGCACAAGGTCATCGCGAAGCTGGTCTAAAAGTGCGTCTGTGAAACAATCAAATTCTGACACTATAGAACGCGTACCGCCCCCATACATACGCACAATTGTATCGTATACATAGCCTATCATTCTTGGTTCGCCGTCATCATCGTACAGCGGCTCTTCCGTATCGGGGCATAAAACGGGGCGTTCCCGCATTGCTTCTTCAAATTCTTCCTTTGTAATTAAACCAAGTCTTTCGTACATATTCCTGAGAACACGCTTTGTACGCCTCCAATTATTTTCCGGGCGCGTATCCGGCGGAAAGCGCGACGGGTTTTGCGTAATGGCGGCAATGGTTGCCGACTGTGCAATGGAAAGTTCCGAAACACAAATTCCGTAATAAAACTGTGCCGCCGCCCGAACACCGTAGTTCGACCGCCCAAGGTTAATCATATTTAAGTAAGATTGCAAAATAAAATTTTTTGCTTCTTGACGTGGGTCATCGTAGCCCAATTCATCGAATTCTGCCTCGAGATATTTTTCAAAGTTTAAGGCAAGATATTGCTCCTGTAACTTCGTTATAAAATCGTTATCCATAACCTCAAGCATATTTTTTATCAACTGCTGAGTGATTGTGCTTGCGCCTTCGGTTGGTCTGCCCGGAATAGTTGTTACATACAATGCACGGGCGATTCCACGCGGGTCAATACCGTTATGCTCGAAAAAACGCTCGTCCTCGATTGCCACAAACGCGTCTAACAAATGTTGTGGCATATCCCCAATCGATGCGATTTCACGATTTTGTCCGCGGTGTAAACGCTCAAGCTCTTCGCCGTCCTGCGATACAATTAACGAGGTTAACTGCAAATCGGGAACGGTTCCGCCCGGTGTTGAAACTCCCGCGCCAAACGCTAATGGCGAAATCGGCCCCAACCCGGTGATATCCAAATCCGGCGCGTTATTTAAAATTCCGGTATAAATCCCGAGACCCATTCCCAGCCCCGAAAACCCGCCAATCAAAACAAGCGCGAGCGAGACGCGCAAAACCAAAAGACCTATTTTATTCCGTACCCGCGTTGTATGCGGGTTCTGCAATCGCTTGCGTCTTTTATTTCCCAGTTGAGAATAATCCATTTAAGCCCGCCCTTTCATAGTTGTAACATCATTGTAACATATTTTTCATCCTTTGTAATTAGTTTTTCCTTGCTTGTACGCGTTTAAAACCTTCGCGGCATCTGTCGGCATGTTGACTTTGGGCTTAATTCCCGATTGCGCTGTCTGCGGAAGTTCCGCCGCACGACGTTTATCCAACAATTGATTATTTTCCTCTTCCGTAACGCGAATTTTCACATCAAGAGACATTACTTTTTTTATATGCTCCTGCAAAACCTGTACCTGAGGTTTGTAATTATCCTGTTGCGCTTCAAGTTCTTTCCCAATCTCTTTTAGCATTTTTTCAAACATATCGTCGCAGTCTTTTACAATTTGAATAGAAGCCTGCTTTTCTTCGTTCATCCCGAAAATCATTTCGCGCACACCTTCAAGCGGCAATTCACTTTCAATTACCGTGCGCTGATTTTCCGAAATACTTAAAATTTCAGTTAAAGCATTCGCTTTTCGCTTTAATCCTTCAAGCATTATTTTTAAATGAGATTGCATTTCGTTTGTTGGCATTAGATTCACCTCGCGAAAAATAAAACCTTCGACAGAACGCCGAAGGGATGAAAATTACTTTTCTTGGTTTAATTATAACTACTTCACCACGTCTTGACAACACCCGTTGATAAGCGTGCTTTTTATATGTAATCCCGTTAAACCCGTCAAAATGACGGGGCAACGGGTATAATTACCACCCGTGAAGCGTTGCATACAAAACGCTTCACGGGTTTTTGCTTTAACTAAGGTACATCCGGGTCTGCCGCGTTACCGTTTTTTACCTCTTCATTCACAAAACATGCTTGTACAAGTTCGGAACCTCATGTTATGTGAATACTTACGGTAAAGCAGTTTCCCCGTTTGGAAAGAAAGAGGTTAATGCATTGAGAGAAACAAGCGGACTTTTGCGCCGCCGCGCGCGATACTTCTTGCGGCACAAGCCCTGCTATAACAATAGCAAAACATTTCTTTCCTATTAAAAAGGGACAAGTCGGTGAGGTGTGAAAAACCGAAACAATCTTAAACGCCAAAGCGCGGAATTTTCGCAGGGACGGTGCTGCCGTTTGTCGTTAGAGCCGGATTAGTGTGAAGTTGCAAGGTTGAGCCTCGTGACTTGAATATATATTACACGTTAAGAGTATTTATGTCAAGCAAATTTTCACATTTTTTGAAAAATTTATCTCCGCTGCAAAACATTACCCTATTTTGGGTGCAGATTATGCACAATATGCATTTTCTGTTCCGCCATGCTTTCTAACATTATTTCTATTTCATTATCACGTTCCGTAAATATATACGGCTTTATTTTCCCCGTCCCATCGGACGGTTGCACCTAATGTTTCGGATACATAACGCACCGGCACAAAAGTAGACCCGTTTACAATTACCGGCGTACCCATATCATCGGGTAGAGGAACATCAACAATTAAATTTATCGTTTCCCCGCGCCCGGTGATAATTACAGTTCGGGTAGTACTGTCCCAGTCAACTTCTGCGTTAAGGGCTTCCGCGATAATACGCAACGGAACCATTGTCCGCTCTTGACTGATGAACGGGGCAACTGTTGCTTGCTTTACCATGTCGTTATGAAGAAAACTATTGCTTCCAATAGTAAAACGCAGTGTTGGGATAACGACGTCCGGCAATTCAATCTCACTGTGTTGGGTGGTATCTTCCATATGGTATGAAGCCGTTGGTTCCACAGGAGTGGTACTTTCGGGTTCACGTTGCGCGC
>WRBD01000051.1 GCA_009779835.1 Defluviitaleaceae bacterium
AGGGAAAATAATATTCTTGCCCCATTTTATAATGGACACTTGACAAGGCTTGCAGACGAATTGATTGATTTATCCCCCATTCCCACAGGTTGGGAACCACGGGTCGTAACTGAACAATAAGCGGAAAAATAGCCCGCAAATCTAAAATAAGTTTGGGCATATACGGTGAACTATGACAAAACTTTTTAAATGAGTTAAAAAAGCAGGTTGTGCATATTGGGCAAACGAATCCTATATGATTATTTTAAAAGAGAGACGCGCGGCTAAAACCAGCTTTGTGAGAAAATTTCTTGACTTGATGCGAAAATTCCAAAAGAAATGAATCGAACGCAATTTCTGGTTTAATTGCGCATACTTTATGATATAATTTGAAAAAAATTAGGAGGTATCAAATGACTGAGTATGTAAACATGTGGAAAAATTTTGCCAATTTTTCTGACCGCACAGATGTAAGGGGCTACTGGATGGCGTATTTGATTAATGTCATCATCACGGTTGTACTGGGTGGAGTAACAGGTGTTCTTGCGGGCATTACGGGCGTTGGAGCATTTACGTATTTGAGCACTCTCTATGGTTTAGCGGTACTTATACCGAATTTGGCAATTTTGGTACGTAGATTAAGAGACGTGGGCAGACCGTGGTTTCATATGTTTATTAGTCTGATACCGTGTGCTGGCGTAATTATTCTGATTGTTTGGATAGTGAAGCCTTCCATTCCCGACGACGGAGTACCCCAAGTTTAGTATACTTATGATATAAGAAAAGGTTGACACGTCTGATGTGTCAACTTTTTTTTGCGAGTTGACACGCGATAAATAAAAAGTATACAATTTATTTGGAAAGGAAGTTTGTGATGAAAATAAATATTA
Source organism: Defluviitaleaceae bacterium (assembly GCA_009779835.1). Classification (GTDB taxonomy): domain Bacteria; phylum Bacillota; class Clostridia; order Lachnospirales; family WQUN01; genus WQVC01. The sequence goes on from WRBD01000051.1 coordinate 870, forward strand.
CAAAAACACAATCGCCAAAGGAAAAACCCCAAGGCAGTTTGGGGTTTGGGAGAAGCTTCACCGACCATATGTTTATAATGAACTATACGGAAGGGCAAGGCTGGCACGACGCGCGGATTGTACCATACGGCAACATGGAATTTTCTCCGGCGAGTTCGGTTTTGCACTACGGTCAAGAGACATTTGAAGGAATGAAAGCATATCGCTCAAACGGAAAATATTATTTATTCCGCCCGGAAGAAAACGCGAAACGCTCGAATTATTCAAATGCGCGTACCTGTATTCCCGAATTCCCCGAAGAGGATTACGTGCAGGCGGTGAAAACGCTGGTTAAGCTGGACGCGGACTGGATTCCGGAAGGAAAAGACAGCTCGCTGTACATTCGCCCGTTTTTCATAGCAAACGACCCGTTCGTAGGCGTTGCCATTTCCAAAACATATCTTTTTATAATAATTCTCTGCCCTGCGGGTGCGTATTTCGGAAGTCTTAATCCCGTGGGCATTCGCGTAGAGGACGAATATGTCCGTGCCGTTCGCGGCGGAACAGGTCGCGCAAAAACAGGCGGAAATTACGCCGCAAGCATGGCGGCACTTGCCCGTGCACAAGAAGAAGGCTGCGCCCAAGCAATGTGGCTGGACGGCATAGAGCGCAAGTACATCGAAGAAGTAGGCACAATGAATATCTTCTTTAAAATAGACGGAAAAATAGTCACGCCCGCCCTAAACGAAAGCATTCTAAGCGGTATAACCCGCGACAGCATAATAACCCTATGCAAAGACTTCGGCTTAACCGTAGAAGAACGCCCCATCACCATAGATGAACTTGTGGATGCCGCGGGACGCGGCACACTGCAAGAAGCCTTCGGTACGGGAACCGCCGTAGTAATCTCACCCGTAAACAAACTCCGCTATAAAAACAAAGACATAATTATAGGAACAGGCGAAACAGGCGAAACAAGCCGCAAACTATATGAAACTCTAACCGCAATCCAACGCGGCGAAGCCGAAGATAAATTCGGCTGGTGCGTCGAGATATAAAAAATTAAAGGAAAAACCTCAAATAAAAAATCTACCTAATGCAAAACAGGTGGATTTTATTTTTTTACGTATATCTTATAAACTGGATTTTATTATGTAAAATTGTTATTATTATTGTAACATAAATACGAAAGGACGATTCGTGTGAACTGGGAAGCCTACCGCAAAGAAATAGAAGAAAAGGGCACGTTGCCCGAAGATTGGTATATTTTAGGAATTGACCTCGGCACAACAAATTCCGTAATAAGTTATTGGGACAACAACGCGCGCCGGCCCGAAGCCATTGACGTGAGCAATGGCTTTGGAAAAGTGCCCATGCCATCAGTTGTGCAGTATCGCGAGGACGAAAACGAGTGGGTAATTGGCGAAGAAGCCTATCGCAGCATGAAAATTTATCCGGAAACAACGGTTCGCTCGATAAAGCGTCAGATGGGAACGAACCAGACGATAAAACTAGGCGGGAAAGAATATCTGCCCGAAGAAATATCTGCAAAAATTTTATCAGAGCTAGTTTCACACGCCCAAAATTTGAATCCGAAAGCGGAAATTGTGGGCCTTGTTGTTTCGGTGCCGTACGATTTCGACGATGCGGCACAAAAGGCAACCATTCGCGCTTGCGAATTGGCGGGAATTTCAGACAAACTCATTTGCCTTGTAAAAGAACCCAGTGCCGCCGCGCTTCATTATAATTTCCGTCACCGTCTGAACGAGGGCGAAAAAATAATGGTATTCGACCTTGGCGGTGGAACTTTTGACATAACAATCTTTCATGTAAAAGAACGCGACGAGTCGCGCATAAATTTGCGAGTAATTTCGCAAGGCGGCGAAGCCTGCCACGGCGGCGACGATGTTGACGCGTTTCTAATAAAATCGTGCGGAAAGTTCGTCAAAGCTAAAACCGGGCAATCCGCCGCCGAACTCGCCGTTGAAAACCAAGTAGAACTCATAACTCGCGCCCGGGAAGCCAAAGAAAGACTCAGCGGGGTTCAACAGTTCCGCATTCCGTTTACGTTTTGCATCCCGCCCTTCGTCGAGCAAATCACGCGTGAAGAATTTCAAATATTAATCAAACCTTTCATTGAGAAAACCCGCAAACTCGTGCTTAAAGCCTTGCGCGAAACTTATAACGGCGGTCTTACACCGCAAGATATCGACCGCGTATTGCTGGAAGGCGGCTCTTCACAAATGCCGTGGGTGCGGGAAATGCTTTTAGATATTTTCGGCGACGAATCAAAAATATATTCATCGGAGCGACCCGCGCTTGATATCTCGCTGGGCGCGACTTACTATGCCGCCATGAAAATGGGGCTTCTATCACATCCCGACATCGAAAGCGAAAAAATTTCTGTGGAATTTGAAGTAACCGTTTCACACGATATCGGGTTGGAAATAGATGGCGCATATGGAAAAAAAGCCTTCTTTCCAATGATTCGCCGCGGCACTTCCTACGCACTTGCGAAAAAATCCCATGTCTTCACGCTTTCAGGTACCACCCCCGAAGAAATGACCGCGCTGGACTTGCGAATTTTAGAAAGAATCCAACAAGATGACCCCTTCGAGGCGTGTAAATTAATCGGCGAGGTAAGTATAAAAGGTCTGCCCGAACGCCCAAGCGGGAAAACTAAACTTCGTATTACTCTAATGGTAGAAGAAGAAGGCGGACTTGTTCGCGGCATGGTGGAAGATTTAGGTCTTGGAAACGAATGGCCATCATCGGGCTATAAAGAAACCTTCGACCCGGATAGGTTTAAGCGTACGGAATTAGGTTAATTAAGTATGACACAAAAAGGAAAAATCATAGAACTTTATACCTAATACTTTGAAATATAAACAGGAGGTTTGTATGCAGGCAGTTAAACAAAAAATATATAAATTGGTTGATACCCTCCCGGATTGCCAACTAAACGAAATTGCTAACTTTATAATGTTTATAAAAATGCGGGATGAGAAAAATACCTTTACCGGATTGGAAGCATTGAGCGAGTCAAGCACAGATTTTTGGAACAATGAAGTTGACGATGAGGTTTGGAATAATGCATAACCAAGGCGACATTGTGCTTGTTCCGTTGCCGTTTTCCGACTTGGCTTCAATGAAAAGACGACCTGTGCTTGTGCTGTCTAGAAGTGAGTATAACCATTCTGCGGACGATTTAATTGTGGCTGCAATTACGTCGAACCTTGACGCAAAACCCTATACAGTGCGGTTCACAAATGACAATATGGCGGACGGAACATTAAAATTGGATTCTTATATCCGTGCCGATAAAATTTATACATTATCGCAAAACCTTGTGGTGAAGCGGTTTGGTAAAGTTAAGAAGGAAATTATCGAAGCCGTGAAAGTTAAAGTTTTGAACGTGATGGATGGGTAAATTATGAGAAAAGATAATAACAAATTAGGAGGACAAACATGGGCTACTTAGGAATTGACCTTGGCACGACAAACTCGGCGGCGATTATTTACAACGACAAAAAAGATGTTTTGGACGTTGTGAGGGTGGATGGGACAGATGAAATTTTGCCGTCAGTAGTGTGTTTTCATGAAGACGGGGTAATAGTGGGCGCGGAGGCAAAAGCAGGCGCGATAATTTATCCTGAAAGCACGGTTCTTTCGGTGAAGCGCATGATGGGCGGCGGAGAAAAAATTAATATCGGCGAGATGGAAAAATCGCCGGAGGAAGTTTCCGCGGCGATTTTACAAAAACTAAAAAAAGCCGCCGAGGAACAATCCGGCGAAAAATTTGACGAGGTGGTAATCACGCACCCGGCGTATTTTAATGACCGTCAAATTTTTGCCACGAAACAGGCGGGATTGCTCGCGGGCTTCCGTAACGTCTACCTTTTGAGTGAGCCGCTTGCCGCTGCCATCGAGTACGGATATCGACAAAGTTACGCGCAAACTTTGCTTGTTTATGACTTGGGTGGCGGCACTTTTGATGCCTGCGTTCTCAAAGTTCAACTGGACGAGCAGGGACAAGAAGTTTTCCAAGAATTATCCGACGTTGGCGATATGAATTTGGGCGGCGACGATTTTGACAGTGAACTCGTGCGCTGGTTGAAAACGAAATTTACAGAGGAAAGCGATGTTGACCTTGACGCGCTGGATAATGCCGAGCGCAAGCGCGTTATGCAAAAATTAAAACAGGAAGCGGAGCAGGTTAAAAAGAAGCTTTCCGGCACTAACAAGGTTGCCGTTCGTGTGAATCCGCTTGTAATTATTGATGGCGTTCCGAAAAATTTAAACGCGGAAATTACGCGCGAAGAATTTGAAGCGATGATTCGCAAATATGTTGACCGTTCCCGCGATATTATCGAAGAAGCATTGAAACGCGCCGGCGTTGCCGCGGATGAAATATCGAAGGTTGTGCTCGTTGGCGGTTCTACGCTTATTCCGATGGTTCGGCGCATGGTTGCGGGCTATCTGAAAGAGCCGTACCGCGCAACAGACCCCGCAAAATCCGTTGCAATGGGTGCGAGTATTTACAATTATTTAATTCATCTGCCGAATTCAAATGTGAAAGTCGGGCAAATTACGCGTCAGGTTTTTGGGACGGAAGCGGTCACGGATATCGCCACAATGGAGCGCAAGGCGATTCCTATTATTCCTATGGGAAGTCCCATTCCAAGCAAATATTCCGATAGCAATTTTGCTTCTATGTCGGGTGCTTCCCGCGTTAACGTGGACGTTTATCAGTGGGAGCAAGGTCAGGACAACGCGCGAAGATATATCGGAACGGTTGCGCTTGCGGGGCTTTCCGGCACGACGCAAATTGAAATAACGTATGCAATCGACGAAAATAATATATTTGAAGTGTATGTAAAAGATTTATCGACAGGACGCACAGAACGCGCCGAATTCGACCGCACACAAACGCAGGCTCCGCCCACGCGCGAAATCCACGGTGCAAAAGGTTCCGACAAAGTAAATGTCGTTTTCTTAATCGACACAACGGGTAGCATGGACACGTATATCAACGGCGTTAAAGACCGTGCAATCGAATTTTCGAATATTCTTGCGTCAAAAGGCGCGATGTACAAACTCGGTTTAATCGGTTTCGGAGATTTGGGCGAAAAAGAAAAACCCAGCGTGTATAATTTCACCGAAGATATTCCAAAATTCCAAAAGCAAGTGAAAAATATTCCGCGCACTTACGGTGGCGATATTCCCGAGTCTTCCCTTGACGCGCTACTGACAGGCTTAGAATTACTGAAATCCCACCGCGACGACGGTACCGCACGAAACATTTTCATTCTGATAACAGACGCGCCGCCGCACGTACCCACACACTGCGGAAAATCCGTAGCCCAAGTCTGTGAAATGCTCGAATCTCGTGATGTTACAACCTACATTGTCGCCCGCAAAGACCGTGAATCCATCGAAGCCTACGACCCAGTAACAAAACCAAACGGCAAGTATTACGACCTAAACGATAAGTTTTTCGATATATTGGATAATATCGCGATGAGTATTGCGGAGCTAATACGGTTATAACACCGTTCCGCTTACATAGAATGTCTTTGCAGTGTCAATACGAACAGATGCGATTTCCCCGGAGGAAAATTCTTTTTCTGCCGTGAAGTGAACTAGTGTATGGTCGTTGGTGCGGCCTTTGTATTTGTGTGCATCAGTCACTTCTTCAACCATCACATCAAAGATGCGCCCAAGTTTCGCTTCGTTTTTTTTCGTCATAATCGGGTAAAGTTCCGCTGTCAACCTATCGAAGCGTTCGTTTGCGGTTTTTCGCGGAATTAAATCTGTGCGTTCGGCGGCGGGCGTTCCGCTTCGTTTGGAGTAAATAAATGTGAACGCACTTGAAAATTGTACACGCCGTACCACATCTAATGTGTCTTGAAAATCTTCTTCCGTTTCACCCGGATAGCCAACGATTATATCTGTTGTTATTGCAATTTCCGGCACGGCTTCTTGCAGATGCAACGCAAGAGAAATGTAATCCTCTTTCGTGTAATGCCTGTTCATATCTTCAAGAACACGTGAACTGCCCGATTGTAACGGCAAATGCACGTGTTTACATATTTTAGGCAAATCACGCATGGCGGCGATTAAATCATCAGAAAAATCTTTTGGATGAGAGGTCATGAAACGGATTCTCTCTATGCCGGGAATTTCATTTACAAATTGTAAAAGTTTGGGGAAAGTCGCATCGCCCGCATATGAATTCACGTTCTGTCCCAGCAACATAATTTCCTTCACGCCATCCGCCGCAAGCGCGCCAATTTCTTCCGTAATATCCGAAACAGGCCGCGATTTTTCCCGCCCGCGAACGTAAGGCACAATGCAATACGAACAAAAATTATCGCATCCATACATTATATTAACGCCCGCCTTGTGCGAAAATACCCGCGTGGTAACAGGAATATCGGTGATTTCGGGGAAAATTGTTTCGTCTTCGGAGATATCGGTTACGCGTTCACTGTTCATTGCGCGCCAAATAAATTCCGGCAAGCGATGCCTATTTGCCGTCCCGAAAATAATATCTACATATTTGTGTTTATCTTCAAGAAGTTCTGCTATATTTTTTTGTTGCGTCATGCATCCGCCAACAGCAAGAATAAAATTTTTTTCTGTTTTCAAGTGCTTCAAATAACTCAAATGCCCGAAAATTTTATCTTCCGCACTTTCGCGCACGCAACAGGTGTTGTAAATTATTATATCTGCGTCGTCTTGCGACATGGCATTTGAGAAACCAATTTGCGTCAGCAACCCTGCCATTTTTTCAGAATCACGCTCGTTCATTTGACAGCCGTATGTTCTAATAAAAAAACTCTGACTTTTCGGAGTAACCTGTGAAGCCAGTAAATATCGGTAATCTGTGTTCATTTTTATCATCCCCGTTGAGATATTTTTTGGATTATAACCCGACTTTCGAAATTTTACAAAATAATTTAAAAAAACACTTGACATTGCATTAATGACCATCTATAATAGCCTTTGTCTCTCCCGCAAGGGAACAGACAAAAGCTTGTGAAAACCCAGTTATATTCATAAAGAACAGGTTCTCGCAATTGCCCCTTGAAAACAGAATAACCACGAAAAGAAA
>WRBD01000052.1 GCA_009779835.1 Defluviitaleaceae bacterium
AACAAAATTATCCTTGCACAATAAATCCCGCCCAATAGCAGGGATGGGCGAGGGGTTGTTCATGACTCGCCAAGTGTTTGGCATATTCCGGGTTATCGCCGTGCATTTTAACAATATGTTCAGCCCAGCCCATATCAATGATATGTTGTCTGTTAATATTACGCACAAACTCTTTTGCCTTTGACAGAGCGGCGGACACGCCCTCTGTAGGCGCTTTTAATAGTTCCTCATAAAATATCTTCATTAACAATGCACTTGCGAAATCGTCAACTTTCCATAGCGTACAGACCAACGTTTCTACTCCCGCCATTTCAAACGCGCGGCGTAAGCCTTTTACTCCCTCGCCGCTTTGAACATACCCTAAACCTGTCTGGCAAGCGGAAAGGGTTAATAACCTATACTTTGATAAATCAAGCGACAAGACTTCACGCCCGTTTAGAATACCGTCCCCAAAAGCATCCGGCAAACTTTCCCCTTTCAGCCAGTTTACCGCTCCTGAAAAAAGCAACCCGCAACGGAGAAGCGGGTCGTCAGCCGCGATTATCCGCTTACCTCTTTCTATTTCCCCGAATAAATCGAACGAATCATTTCCGTCCTCTTGCGAAGGATACGCATACCCATGTGTTGCGATATGTAAAATGTCTGTATCTGAATCGTCTGTAACAAGCGAGTTTTCTGTTGCGGCAGCTCCAAGCGAAACAAACGCGTTTTCAGCAAATAACGATGCAATTTCTTCAGCTTCTACTTCCGTAAACGGTAATTTTGTTATGTTTTCTGCACGTAAATACTTTCCTGTGTCGCGTGATAGGTTATTAGGATTATTACAATTACTATCGTTATCATAATCATCTTGATTTATTTCATATTGAGGATTGGCAACAATTTGTATACTGTTTGCGGTTACTCCACGCTTGTTGCGTAAAATCTCCCTGCCCGATGAAAGGAATCTGATTGAATTGGCTTTTTCACGCAGGGATACGCCGGTTTTATCTGCCAACAACTCAAACGGTAACGTATATAGATTACTGTCGGGGACTATATATATATTTTCTAAACCGGTCAGCCACGAATCAAATTGCCCGATAAGTTTGTCATACGCTTCGTATAATTGTGCGGTACACATTACTTCCGTTCGTATTTGCTGACTTTCCCCTAAATCCATATCGCGCGAAATTACGCCGACCATATCATCAATATCGCCGCTGCTTCCAATATCAACTATTCTTACTTCCGCTTTCGTCACACCGAATACATAATAACGCTCTTGAAATTCCTTATTTTCAAACGCCTGCTTGTCGGCGTACCATGTATACCGCCCAAACTCAAGGATAATGTCTTTTTCCCTCAAAGCATTTTGAACATTACAAACAGAAATATCTTTAAAATTTCCGCCGATTTCCGCATCGCCGAGGTGCTTCAATAGTTCAATTTCGGCAACTTCGATTTTAACGGCAATGCCGTCAAGAATTGATTTATCGCCGTTTCCCTCTAAGATATGTTTTGCCTGTTCCTCACGAAACGAACTCGCGCGATCCATAACAGCTTTAATCGCGGGATATTTCCCTGTGTTTATTTGTGCGTGAGCGTAACTTATCTCCGCGTTAATATTACTTGTTTTTAACGCAAAGTCATAAAGAAAGGCTGCGTCAAACTCTTGGGTATAAGTAAAGACAACGGAATAACACATATCAATTTCACGCTTTAAGTCCCGTAAATAACTAAACCGTAAATGTTCTTGCGGGAGTTTCAAAATCGAGAGCGGTGAATTGATGAGTAAATTCATTAAATCCTTTGTATATTTAACGGCTTGCGGCATTTGATTAATCAATGCCATAACGACAACGGGAACATAGCTGCTTTTTACATTAGGGTTATCCATACCCTGTTCCTCTATATCCATTTTTAGCGTCTGTTCGGCGTATGAAAAACCCATTTGGTATTTTTTTTGTTCAAGGTATAGCAATGAAATTAATCTTAACGCGCCAATAATTGAACTATGATTATATCCGTCGCTGTTTCGTGCGGAATCCAACGCTTTTCTTGCATAATCCATTGCTTTATCCGTTTCGTTAATTGCGCTGTAAGCAGAACTTAAAAAGTGGTAGGCATTTGATGTTTTTAAATTATTTGCCCCTAGGCGTGACAGGAATATGTCCAACGCGTCGTGACCGTAATTAATCGCTTTTTCATAATCACCGGCAGCAACGTAACAGTCGCCCGCGTTTATGTAGGCTTCGGCTGTTACGGGATGATTTTTACCGTGGTTCTTAACGCATATTTCGAGGGAACGCAGTGCGTATTCCAACGCTTTTTCATAATCGTTCAACTGTTGATATATCATTCCGGTTCCCGTAAGGGTTTGTGCGTACACGGGGTCGTTCTCCGCCAATTCGCGTTCTTGAACGCCGAGCATTTCGTGCGCCATCCGCATGGTTTCGCTTATGTTGGTATTATTTAATTGCAGCATTGCCGCGATATTTAATGCGATTTCCGCTTTTTCAAGTCCCATTGTGCGCCGCATATCGGTAACTTTTCCATATTTTGCGGCCGCCGCGGAAATCTCAATAGCTTTCGACATTTCACCTGTACGTACATACAGGCACATTAGATTGTTATAACAAACCCCATAGAATTGTTCCGCGTTATGCTTCTCAAAAACACTACGCGCACGTTCGGCATACTTTAGCGCTGTGGCGTAATCCTCTAGTTTCTGATAAACAATATTGATATTGTCACAAGTTATGGCAATGGCAAGGTCGTTGTTTTTGTTGTGTTTAAGGTTATCATACGCGGCAAGCGATTCCAAAAAACAGTTAAGCGCGTGTTGGTATTCCTTTGTGTGCATGAATACCGTGGCTATTCCGCCTGCCGATAAAGCGAAAAGCAAATCTTTTTTACGTTCGGTTTTTTCGGCAACTTCGGCAAAAAGTTCATATGCGGATTCATAATCACCAGCGCGGAGATACATTTGTCCCATCGCCGCCTTGCCTCTGAGAAGAATGTTCGGCATTACAAATCCCTCCCATTATTAATAAAATCAGCGGCAGATGCTACAGTAATTTTTCTATTGTTTGGAATAAGCGCTTCCAGCTTATCAACGGCGGCGAATACGAAAGGCTCGCTTTCACGCTTGCAAACGATAAGTACATCAGCCGTCAATGAACGTAACCCATCTAAACCCTGCTCGAGTTGCCTTGCAGTTATTAATTCTACAGGGATGTTGTCAAGCATCCGTTTATTCGATATCCATTCGTCAGATTCGATGTCCTTTATGTATCGCGTTTGTTGTTTCGGGTCATCATACTCAATTATTTTTGTCATCATTTTTTTGTTCGGATCAATAGAAAAAGCCGCGTACAGTTTTTTTACCAAAAACGACGGCACAAATCTGGTTTTATGGTTCGTGCCTTTGGTGTATGCGGCAATGGCGTTGAAATAATCCTTTTTTTCAAGATACCGCTCCATTTTTGGCAGCCAATTTAGATTCCGCAAAAAAGCCAAAAAAGGCTCAAAGAGGATAATTTTTTTCAACGGAACAAACAAAGCCAAGTTTAACGCTATAACCGCGCCGTAATCATCACCGAATACGCAATCAATTTCATGGTCAGCTATGAAACGGGCGGCATCTTCACATTCCTTTGCCAACGAGTAATCCTTGCCTTTAGGGCCGCTGTTTCCCCAACCGCGCCTATCGTATTGGTATACAGTAAACCTTGCGGCGATAACTTCCGCAAGGTCTGATTTTTCACTTGAAGTTTTGCTTGAACCGTGGATAAACAGGAGTTTTTCCCCGTTTCCGCTTACAGTATACTCAATATTTGTGCCGTCCGGCATAAAACAGACCGATTCAATTTTCATATGCCCTCATTTTCAATCGACGCCTATTGTTGGGACGCAAATGGAATATTCCCCGGCGCTCAGTTTTATTCTATCGCTTGTTAAATCCTCTGATGTTAACCCGCCGAAATCGAACCCCGACAATTCATAAACCTGAAAGAAATCCGTATCACCGCGCCCAAGCACTACGAGGCAGACAGGCTGCCCGTATTCAGTCCGTCGGGCAACCTTAAATACTAATTCAACGGTTTCAGATAATTCAAAATCAAACGTACCGACTTCACCAACCGTTACCGTAACAGCAAGTTCGGCGGCCGTGCCTCTTGTACCGCCGGACATTGCCGGACGGAGGGAGGATTGTTCGAATGACCCAAGAACATTTCTCAAACCATCAAGCCACTTACCGACATTATTATTTAAGGTTGTATTAAGTTCGCCAATTCTATCATGCAAAAGTTCGATAATACGATTTATAGGTGAAAATTCAAGCGGCGACGAACCATACGCGCCAAAAGTGCGCTGCGACCACGAAAAAAGGGAATATCTTCTATGACACACGGAACAGTGTTCGATTTTATTGTCGATAGCGTCCATGAGCGTAATATCTTCACTTGTAAGCGCATCGGGGTTAAGGTTGAAAAACCGCTCCATTTCCTCATATGTTATATGGTCCGCGTGAACGGCGTCACCGTATCCCATTATAAACTTCCCTCCTTATAGCGTGAAGCCTGCGTCTAAAATCCGTATGTTCTGTTCTTACGAACTTGGCGATTGTCCCCACCCATTCCTCCGCTGTGTGCTTTATCACGGCGTTAGGGGGTAACAGCGGTATGTTCTCTATATGTTTTTGTTTTATTCTTAACGCAAGCCCATACATAAAGCCGCCTGCCGATTTATTTATTCCTTCGATGGAAAAAACCTTAACATAGTCACGTTCCTGCGCCGAACACACATCAGATAAGATAAAACTTTTTGACTTCTCCACTTTTTCCCGAAAAGCCTTTCGCAATACCCTTGTAACCCTTTCAGTTTCAGCGTCACCAAAAACAACGTAGTTCCCCGCATGATTGTATCTGCCGCCCTCTAAATCGCCGTCGTTTACATCACGTTTTATTTCAGAGGTGTAAAACCACAAGTGGTATACAAGAAGTTTTCGCTCGTTCTTTTTACGGTCATTTTCTTTAAAATCGGCATCTTTATCAATATCATTAACATAGCGCAAAAAGGTTTTACATTCGTTTTCAATCAACGGAATTAATGTTTTCCGGTCTGTTTGCTGCTGCATCAGTAACTCCGCTTCATCGTGCGCTTGCAGGCTTGCGCGTGAAACAGCGGATTCTTTGGATTTATACATACCGCCGTCCTCGTTCTCCCGAAGCGCGTCCAAAGACTGTGCAAGTTTTTCGCTATCGGGAACATTGCGTTCATAATAGTGCCTAAACTCAAAAATCAAGCGGTGTTTTAAGAATCCGGTGAAGGTGCTTTCCGTGAATCGACCGTCCGATATATAGTCTTGACGGTATTTCCATATCAACGGCTGAAACTCGCCGCTACGTTGATATTTTTCATCGGTGCAGAGTAAATGGCGTCCGGCTACAAACCAAAACGCATCTTCAATATAACTTCGTGCGTCTTGTTTGGTTTGTTCGTTCATGTATTCATTAACGATGTATTTTTGGGCGTAGGCTTTAATTAGTTGCTCTAAATGCAGGACTAATGCCCATTGCAACGCTTTTTGCTCATCGACATCAGTTTCCGCTTGAAAAGCAAGCACCAACTCCGTCGCCTTTGGCTCATAATTTGTTCTAAACACATTATTTCAATCCTTAAAATCGATTTCGTTGAATCGCTGTATCACGCCAACGAATACAATTATACCATAATTCGGAGGTTTGCGCTATATTTCTTCCTAATTTTTAGCAAGATTTTACCATAAAAATTCCCCCTCGTTTCAGTGCGTCAAAACAGAGGGGGAACCCGATGTTAAATGGTCTACTTCGATGATCTTATAACAACGCTTTTATCGCTGTCTAGGAAAATCGAAACATGCCTTACGTCTGAGCCGCTCCGTATCTGGTGGAACTTAAACGGGTTTAAGTACGCAATCGCAGACCCCGAAAATGTCCCAGACCAAACCTCGTTCCACGAACTGTCGTAAAGAATAACCCGCGTATCTCTGTTGAATCTCGCATCAAGCGAAATCGTGCCGCCGTGGTTTCCTAAATCAATATCGTGCCTGCCGCCTGTTGTGCAAATAAACAGGTAATCGCTGTAAGTGTAGGTTTTGTCGTTGTTTGCCGCGTGTGCCGTGGCGGTGAACAGGCTCATAACAGTCACCACAACCAGAACAAATGCCAACATCTTTTTTGATTTCATTGTGAACCTCCCGTTAAATAATTTTTGATTACTTACGAACTGCACTATCGATTTTCAGCATCACCCCTTCCTCATGCAAAAACACATTCAAAATTTTTCGGATGCCCCCCCCTTCGCGGACTATATTTGGAGATAACTCCCTCATAGCTTAATTGCAATCGCTATGGAAAATGAGGGGATAATGATGTAATTTAGATTTGGAATCCCGCTTGATTTTTCAGCGGGATTCCAAACTTGCTCTGTTAGCACCAAAATGGTTTCCTCTTCTTTCCGGGATAATTCTTCCCCGCCGACCCCATTTGCCCGGTGCGTGGGTT
>WRBD01000053.1 GCA_009779835.1 Defluviitaleaceae bacterium
AAGAAATACTTTGCGTTGTCTACCACTCATTTGATTCAATGCATCGTGAATTTCTGGCGGGAGCATGGCGGGTTGGTAATTGAACTCCCCACAGACGATGTATTCGATACTGAGATTCAAGGCATTAGCCAACTTCGCCAGAGTTTCAATGCTTAGCGTGCGCCCGCCGCGCTCTATATGACCCATGAAGCTGTCGCTGATGTCGGCCAGCTCCGCCAGCTTCTCTTGGGTTAAGTCTTGCCTGCGCCGTTCGGCACGGATACGCTTGCCTAGTTCTTTGTAGTCAATATTGTACATTACCGTCACTATCTCCTTTACTCTCGCAATGGTAAACGGACTGACGGCATTAATTAAGAGCCTATAAAGTATATTGTTGACAATAGGAAGTATTTTCAGTATAATTTATACAAGTTCAAACGATTTTAGGCTGGTGTGATGATTTACAATGAAGCTGACAGATAAAGAGATGTAAATAATAGTTGTGTTATGGGGTAACAAAAGCCCAATGACAGTAGCCAAGTTAGACAGAAGAAAGGTAAAGCAAAAACCCCTGCAAATCCAGTGTTTACAGGGGTTTTTCTATGTATCCGGCGCGAATCGAACGCGCGACCTTTCGCTCCGGAGGCGAACGCTCTATCCCCTGAGCTACGGATACTCTCGGATAATCGTAACATTTAAGTTTGAATCTGTCCAGTAATTTAGACATGATAATTCTGCGGGGTGAGTGGCATATAGTGAAATACACCCATTTTTTGAGGGGAAATGCAATGAAGCGATTTACACTTTACACTACAAAATACGAAGCGATTTTGCGTGATTTTGCGGTAAAAGCGGCGGCGGCGGATATTATTTACATAAACAAGACCGGCAGAGAAAAAAATGGCTTCGAGGTTGGTTTTGCGATGGTTCAGCGCGAAGCATTTTGCGAATTGCTGTTAAGACTGTTAATGGACATCGCGGAAAGCGAAAACCCGGTTTATAAACATTCGGCGAAATTGCGAAAAATGGCGCGGGATTTACGTTACGCATCAACTTTTGCGCACGAATTGCGATTGTTAAAAGAATTTGTTTCAAACGGAAAGGAGTTAAACATTGAAGGATACGTAACCTTCCGAATGGGGGAATTCCGCGAAAAACTGGACTTAATGATTTACTCACTTGTAAAAAAAATAAAATTTAGCAACGGGGACTGGTAATTTTTGGTATTATGTATTATAATTACCATAAAATACCACAAAGGGGCGCGAAAACTATTCTTACAATTACAGAACAATTGCTAGCACTCGAAAGCGAAGCGCAAGAAGCCATGAACGACATAGCCAAGGAAAACGCGTGTTTGGCGCGGCAGGCGCAAGAAAATCTTACGAAAAAAATAGCCGCAATTGAAAGCGACGGCACAGAAGCTATCCGCCTTCTTGTGAACGAAGCGGAAACCCACACCGCTGCACGAATCGCGCTTATTCAAGAGGAATACCGCGCAAAAACCGAAAAATTAGATTTTACGGGAAAGAGGGAAAATCTTCGCGGCAAAATTTTTCATGATGTATTGTACGGTGAAATATGATTTATACCGCAGTGAACACAAAAGTTAAGGCAATGCGCGCAAACCTGCTTACCGGGCGGGATTACGAGAATTTATGCGCAACGAATGACACGAATGTAATTTTGATAAAAACAGAACATGACTTCGCAAAAATTTCGGCATACTTGGACAAACCCGTTCGCGATTTTCTGAAAAAAATTTACATTCCCTCATTATCCGGAGACAGCGCCAATATGTTTTCAGTCCCGATGCTGTGCGGCAAATCCGGCAGGGATTCATTAAAAAGGGTATTTGGCACGGAAACAGATTTGCGAAATATTTTATGGGTGTATCGTTTAAAAAAATATCACAAAATTGACGGAAACGCAGTTTTTTCTTTTCTTAACCCCGCAAGCCACAGGTTAAGCACGGCGGAAATATCACTGCTTGCTCATGCAAAAGATATGGAAAGTTTTGCGCAAGTTGCGGCAAACACTTTTTACGGCAGCATTTTTGGGAATATAACCGACTTCACACGTGGTGAGCAAAAATTAACCGGAGCAGTTCGTTCACAGTTTCAAAAAGAGTACCGCCATGAAAATTTAGCTGTTGTTTGCGGATATTTATATGCGCGGCACTTGGAATCAAAAAATATCCGTGCAATCGCGGAAGGCAAAAAACACGGGTTTTCGCCGCATGAAATTTATTCTTTGCTTCATATATAAAGGATGTGTACAAATGATTACAAAAATGAAATACATAAGTTTATCGGGGCATATCGCGGGTATGAACCACGCGGTAAATCGTTATTTGAGCCGCTATGATATTCAACTTGAGCATACATGGCACAACCTGATGGAGCCGTTTAGTACACTTAATCCATATGCGCAGACCCTTCGCAAAGCAGAGAAATTAGTTGAAATTGTTGGATTGCCGCCGGTTTTATTTGTTCCCGTGCAATCTGCGGAGGCAGTCAATTTAGTAGAAGCGGCGGCAGAAGCATACGAACAGCGTGATTTTTCCTTACGTGAGTTGGAAGAAAAATTTGCCGATACAAAACGGCAAATTGAAATTCTGGAAAATTACACAAATCTCAATATCGACCTTAACGCACTTGAAAAGCTTGAGTTTATACATTTTCGTTTCGGACGGCTTTCCGTCATAAATTTTCGGCGGTTTGAAAAATTTTTACACAGTGATAATCGAATTTTTTTTATTGAAGCAAAACGGGACAAGGATTTCGTTCACGGCATTTTTTTTACCCCCATGCCGCATAAAGATGAGATTGATGCTGTTTTTGCATCATTGGAGTGGGAGTCACATCCCCCTCTGCAAATAAATATTAAAGCTTTAATGACCCCACTCGCGTTACTTCATCATCTACGCAATGAAATTTACGAAACAGAAAAACAAATAGCGAAACTTACAATGGATACACTTTCGAGTGTGTGCAATGCCGAAAAACTGGCGATTGCGTGCGCAAAAGTAAAAAATTTATACGCGGCGTTTGATGTAAAAAAATATGCGTCTATAAGCAGAGGGCGGCGGATTTTTACGTTTTTCGGCTGGATTGACGCGGACGCCGCAAACGCGCTTGAAGCGGAAATCGAAAGCGACAACCTTGTTTTGTTTACGCGCCACTCGACAGACATAGATGCTAGTCCGCCAACGCTTCTAAAAAATTTGCCTGTTATTCGTCAATTTGAATTTTTCACGCGCTTGTATGGTCTGCCCGAGTATGACGAAATTGACCCTACGCCTGTTCTTGCCATAACGTATACACTTCTTTTCGGGCTTATGTTCGGGGATATCGGTCATGGCGCAGTGCTTGCAATAATGGGGATTTATATACAGCAACGCCACCATGTAAATTTAGGCGGAATAATGACAATCGCCGGAATATCTGCCTCTGTGTTCGGCATTTTATACGGAAGTGTTTTCGGTTTGGAATTTCAGCCTGTTTGGATGCGTCCCACAACGAATATAACCGAAACTTTGATTTTCGCAACGGCTCTAGGCGCGGGGCTTATCGCGCTTTCAATGCTGTTAAATATGTACAATTCTTTTCGGCGAGGAAAAATCGCAGAGTTGCTTTTCGGCGCAAACGGATTTGCCGGTCTGCTTTTCTATTCCGCAATGTTATGGCTACTTTTCCGTTTTATTGTACAAGGTCGTCCGATAACGCCGCTGGTTATTTTTTTCGCCGCGCTGCCGCTTGCGTTCGTTTGTTTCAAACATCCGCTTGAAAATTATCTTGACGGGCGCGGTTTGATTTCCGAAAACGGTATACCTGCTTTTGCGGGAAACATCGTAATAGAACTTTTTGAAACCCTTTTAACCTACGCCACAAACACAGTGTCATTCGTGCGCGTGGGCGCGTTCGCGGTAAGCCACGCGGGAATGATGCACGTTGTTTTACAACTAAGCCAAAGCGCGGCAGGTACACAAAATATTTTAATTTTAATTCTCGGCAACGTCCTTGTAATGATAATCGAAGGCTTGCTTGTGGGAATCCAAGTTTTGCGGTTGGACTTCTACGAGATTTTCAGCCGCTTCTACAAAGGAACAGGCAAACCGTTTAAATCATCAAATTACAACAGAATAGAGGGATAAAATGCTCATTTTACTCGCGCTTTTTTTGGCTTCATGGGTTGTACCAGCCGCACTGTCAAAGGTTGTAAAACCACGTAACGCACTTTTTGCAAACATTGCGGCATTTACCGCAGTTTTTTTGCTTTCCATCGTTTTAATTTTTACCGGTCGTGTTCATGGCGCGGAAACTGCGGCAGAAACCTCCGAGTTTGCACTTGCGGCGGCATTTATCGGCGCAGGGCTTGTTACGGGGCTTGGCGCGATTGGTACGGGAATTGCCGTAAGTTCGGCGGCGGCGGCGGCAATTGGGGCGATTAGCGAGAACGAAAATAATTTCGGCAAGGCGATGATTTTTGTGGCGATGGCAGAAGGTATCGCAATTTACGGCTTGCTAATTTCGTTTATGATTTTAGGGCGCGTATGAGCGAGAGAAAAATTGCATATTTCGCAGAAATAATAGGGCGTGAAGTTACTGCAAAAAAACGACGCGCAAAACATCAGCTTGCGAACGATTTAAGCAAAGACGCGGCAAAAGCAATTGAAGCGGCGATAAAAAAGGTGGATTCACAAGTAGCGGCAACGCGCCGCCAAATAAGCCGCAATGAAAATAAAAAAATTTCCGAGGCAATAACACATGAGAAAGCTTCGTACTTTGCAATGCGAAATTCTCATCATGCTAAATTGCTTGATGAGGTAACGGAAGACTTAAAACTGTTCACAACTTCCGCCGAATACGAAAGTTATCTTACAGAAAGAATCAATGAAGCAAAATCAAAACACAGCTTTGCCGCGGCAGTAAAAATCCGCCCGGAAGATATGTTCTTTAAGCAAAAAATTGAAGAAGCAACCGGATTAAAACCTTTGCCCGGTGAATCTGATTATATAGGAGGCTTTATTCTGCAAAATGAAAACGGAAAAATCAGCGCGGATTACACTTTCCGAACGCGTTTGAAAGAGGTGGAAATATGATAGCCCCAAAGATTTTGTCAATAAATGGCCCCGTGTTAAAAATTCAAGGTGAAAATTTTGCAATGGCTGAAATGGTAAACATTAACGGTCTTCCGGGCGAGGTAATCGCGCTAAAACCGAATATTGCAACAATTCAGCTTTACGAAGACACAGCGGGGTTAAGGCAGGACGCGTACGTCAAAAAGACATCACAACCTATGTCTTTAACGCTTCGCCCCGGAATTATCGGCGGGATTTTTGATGGAATTATGCGGCCGCTAAGGGCTTGTAAGGAAAATTTTTCAACAAAAATTCTTGCGAAAGAAGGACAGATTCTAAACGAAGGCGAAATTTTTGCAGAGGTCGCCGAAACGAAAATCATTACATACAAAGCAATGCTTCCGACGGCAATTTCCGGCATGGTTTCCTACGCCGCACCCGACGGCAAATATCAATCGGATGAAAAAATTCTCACATTGCAAACGCCAAAAGGTTCGTTAAATTTAACACTGTCGCAAATTTGGCCTATTCGTGTTCCACGCCCGGTGAAACAAAAACTGACCGACTGCATTCCGTTAACCACGGGCATCCGTATAGTCGATAGCCTTTTTCCAATAATAAAAGGCGGAACTTGCGCAATTCCGGGCGGTTTCGGTACCGGAAAAACATCCACGCAACACCAAATCGCAAAATACTGTGACGCGGATATAATAATTTACATAGGTTGCGGCGAACGCGGTAACGAAATGACAGACGTTCTTGAAAGTTTTGCGTGTTTAACAGACCCCAAAAGTAGTTGCCCGTTGTTGGAGCGCACGGTTTTAATCGCCAACACGTCGGATATGCCCGTTGCGGCGCGGGAAGCAAGCATTTATACGGGAATAACTTTGGCAGAATGTTATCGCGATATGGGCTACGACGTGGCAGTTATGGCGGATTCCACCTCGCGCTGGGCAGAGGCATAGAGGGCAAAAATGGAACATGAAAAAGGCTTAAAATCAAGGCTTTGCGGGGTGCTACTCCAAAACTCAAATAAAGGAGAGGGCATAATTCGCCCTCTTTTTATGTATTTCAA
>WRBD01000054.1 GCA_009779835.1 Defluviitaleaceae bacterium
CCGGCGTAACCTCCGCTCCCATTTTTGCGGCGGTAACGGCTTTTTCAATAACAGGCGCAAGTGCTTGGATTTCGGCGGGCGCGGGCGTTTCCTTCTTGTTTTCAACAATAAGCGTTACAAAAGCCGCAATCTGCCGCGCTTGTTCCTCTGTCGGCTTCTTTTCCTCGGTAATAGTTTCAAAATATGTTAGGCCGGAAAAAAGCGAAAGTTGTAAAATCCCAAACTTTACGCCCGTTTCGGCTTCGATTTCCTTTTGAAGCGTTTCGGCAAACTCAGCGAAACTCTCATTAGCCATTACATGCAGCACATTGATATTCCTGTCCTCAATCCGCTCCCCATCTTGATTGACGCACAGCCGCAGACCGCGCCCAACCTTCTGCCTGCACGTAAAAGTTGATTTCTGTTCAATCAACGTACATACTTGAAAGACATTGGGATTATCCCAGCCCTCTTTCAACGCGGAATGTGAAAAGATAAACCGTAAAGGGCAATCGAAAGACAACAGCCATTCCTTGTCGCGCATAATTGTGTTATACGTGTTGTAATCGTCGGCGGTATCGCCTTTTGTGTTCTTGTAAACGCCTTTCTTGTCCTGCGAAAAATAACCGTCATGGACGCTTGTTACGGCGGCGGGGAAGTTACTGCGTAACGGTGCAAACTTTGGCAGCGCTCTCAACTGCTCGTAACATTCCTCAAACATTAGCGCGTAAACACCTTTTTCGCCATCCGCTGTCCTATACTTCGCCACTTCATCAATGAAAAACAACGTTAAGACTTTTATCCCTTTTTCGGTATAAATCAATTCCTTTTCCAAGTGCGCCTCTATCGTGCGCCGAATTTGCGCCCGCTTGATGATATTCTCGTCAATATCGCCAAACGCCTTACCCAACGGCAAAAATTGGCTGTCCGAAAATTCAAGCCCCTCCCGGCCGGGGGTACAGTCAATCCCCGAAACAGCGTAACCTTTGTACAGTTCACGTTCCCCGGACAGTTCGTACAAATCCGCGCCCTGTTTGATTGTAATCGTCTTGCGTTCCACTTTAGCCGTTTTTACTGTCCTGTCAATTTCAACCTTTGCCGAAAACCCGTTGTCCATCGACACCGACAAAAGCCGGATATACGGCCTGTTAAAATCACTTTCAATCTGATTGCTTGATACGCAAATCTGTTTTACAAGCCCCATCTGATAAGCGTCAACGGGCGTAAGGCGGTACAATGTGTTTATCTTCTCTTTATGCGTAGCAGAATAACGAAATACACACAACGGGTTCAAACTTGCTATAGCTTCCTTTGACTTCGGCGTATTGTCAACGCTTTGCGGTTCGTCGATTATAACGATGGGACGAACGGACTGCACAAGGGTAATCGCCGCGTCGCCGTTAAGCCTGTCCTGCGCTTGGTTGATGATATTTTCACTCTTTTTGAACGCGTCAATGTTGATAATCATTATCTCAATCTCGCTGGACGTGGCGAAAAGGCGCACGTTGGAGAGGTCTTTGCTATTGTAAATAAAGCACCGCACAGGCACATCATCATAATCCCGCGCAAAGTGGTCGGCGGTGATTTGGAATGATTTATACACACCCTCACGAATGGCAACGCTGGGTACAACGATAATAAACTTTGTGAAGCCGTATTGCTTGTTAAGCTCAAAAATCGTCTTGGTGTAAACGTAGGTTTTGCCCGTGTTATGTAAAGCTTTACATAACACGGGTTATGTCCAACAATCCATAATGTAAAGCAAAGTCCATCCAACCACATATATTCACTCGTCTACATTGAAATCGCTTTACATTAAAAACCAAGCCTATTATAATTATACTGACGAAAGTCAAAGAATCAACTAAAAAATGGAGGTTATGTTCATGAAAGGTAAAAAAAAGGAATTGACCGGTTAATTTCTGAATATCGGGAATACATGGTCACAAGAGAGTACCACAAGCAGTATATCCGGCACAGAGAAATCGACTTGGATGTTATACAAAACTTCATGTCAGCGCAGGGGCAAAGCACTTACACACCGGAAGTTTGCAATGGGTTTATTGAATATGTGCGGGAGCAAGAAGATTATTCCAACGCTGCGGCATTGACTAGAATCATACGCACGGCGAGTGCGCTTTTGGAATTTGCGGCTTACGGATTCACCGCCGTGAGGCACAACCGTAAGACATACTCTTATTCTGGCGAAATCGGGGATTTAATTACAAAATACGTTGCACGGCGCGAAAAACAATTCGCCGAAGCTACTGTTGTGTCTGACCGTCTTTATCTTGAGCGTTTTAACGAATATCTAAACGCTGAAGGTTGCATAAAACCGGAGAATATAACCCCTGAAATCATTTTACGGTTCGCCGAAATTTTGGCCGGTTATTCACGCTCCACGATAAGCTGCACATTGAGGACGTTACGGTTGTTTTTATCATTTTTACATGGAGAAAACATAACAGACACAGATTTTTCGCTTATTGTGCCGAAAAATTCTTATAGGAGCGCGGAAAAACTGCCATCGCTCTACACAAAAGACGAGGTTATCAAACTGCTTGGTTCAATAGAGCGCAAAAGCCCTATGGGTAAACGGGATTATGCGATACTGCTGACCGCCGCGCGGCTTGGTTTACGGGCATCGGATTTAAGCGGACTAAAATTTTCAGACATAAATTGGCGGGAAAACAGAATTTTCATAGCCGTCCAGCAAAAGACAAAAAAGCCGGCGGAATTGCCGCTTTTGAATGATGTCGGTGCTGCGATTATTGATTATTTAAAATACGGCCGACCAAAATCGGATTCGGAATACGTATTTTTACGGACACAAACGCCATATACAAGATTAGTAGCCGGAAGTATGTACAACATCGCAAAACACTACTTTGCCATCGCGGGAATAGAAAGCAAAGAGAAGCGTAAGCAAGGCACACACGCCCTTCGCCACAGTCTTGCGGGGCGACTGCTCGAAAACAAAACACCGCTTCCCGTTATAACGGAAATATTTATCCACGAATCGACGGAAACAACGCAGGAATATATCAGAATTGATATGGAAACGCTGCAACAATGCGCGTTAGCGGTTGCGCCTACCTCTTTTTTCGGAGGTGACGCGTAATGAGAGAATATCGAAGCGTATACGCGCCGTTGATTGTGCGCTATATCGAATTTAAGCGTGGATTAGGGTATTTGTTCAAAGAAGAATCGGCGTTTGTTTTATTCGACAGATTCGCCATTGAAAACGGGATGATATTTCCGGTTCTTACAGAAACTTTGTGCGACAAATGGAACGCAGCAAGGCCGAATGAATCCCACAAAACACGCGCAAACAGACTAAGCGATATAAGACATTTTATTGCTTTCCTTGTGAACTTGGGTTACAAAACATGCGTGCCCAAAGCCGTTAAAGTTCCCCAAAGCACGTTTACGCCGTATATTTTTTCGAACGAAGAAATAAATGGATTTTTAGCGGCTTGTGATAAACTTGATATAACACCACGCGCAGTGGCGAACCACACGTTTCCGGCACTTTTCAGGCTTTTATACGGATGCGGGTTAAGGCTTAGCGAGGCGCTTTCGCTCAAAATAAGAGATGTGAATTTGGATAAAGGAACGATTTTAATATGTGAGCCGAAAAATATGCGTGACCGAAAACTGCCTTTATCCGGCTCGTTACTTGAGGTCATGATAGCGTATCACACTCGTTATGCTGCCGGTTATTCCGATGACGAATATTTTTTTCAGAACAAACGTGGGGGTAAAGTGACGGGACGGACGACATACCATTGGTTTAGGATTCTTCTAAGGAGAGCCGGCATAGCCCACAGCGGAAGGGGTGAAGGGCCCAGAATCCACGATTTGCGGCATACATTCAGCGTTTATTCAATGGCGCAGATGTCACGGGAAGGGTTGGATTTATATTATTGCCTTCCGATACTTTCCAATTATCTTGGGCATAAATCGGTTGAAGCCACGGAAATGTATGTACGTCTTACTTCGATGGTGTTCCCAGAACTTATTTCCAAGGCAAACAACGTGTACGGATTCGTCTTTCCGGAGGTGATTTTGCCGTGAAAAACAATCAACACTTTGGATATCATCTGACAAATTTCCTCTCGAAATATCTACCGTCCGAGGAAGGTAAAAGTATCCATACAATACGCTCTTACAGGGATACTTTTAAATTATTCCTTGTTTTTATGCGGGGCACGCGCCGATTGGAAGCCCATAAAATTAAGCTTACGGACATCGACAGAGAAAATGTCGTATCCTTTCTTGAATGGACAGAAACGGAGCGCAATTGCAATGTGGCAACACGGAACATCAGGCTTGCCGCCATACGTTCATTCGTAAAATATGTTCAATACGAAAATCCTGATTATCTCAGCGAATTTTCAAATGTATTGAAAATCGGGACGAAGGAAACCCTGCAGCAAACGCCTTGCTATATGCCCGCTGAGGAGATAAAACTGCTTTTGAGTATGCCTGATCAAACGGCAAAGCGGGGACGAAGAGATTTGGCGATGCTCGCGCTTATGTTTGACACCGGAGCCAGGGTTTCAGAAATTATTGGCTTAACACCGGGTATGGTTCGGCTTGACGCACCTTGCACGGTTAAGTTAATCGGAAAGGGTAATAAAGCGCGGATTGTGCCGTTGGCGGATTCCCAAGTCGAGGTGTTGAAACACTATATGAAAGAAAATCGGCTGAACGAACCATACGCCAACAAATATCCGTTGTTTCCAAACGACAAAGGCAATGCACTGACCCGGCAGGGCGCGGCGTATATCTTGAAGAAATATCTGAAATTTGCCATGGAAAGCGGATTGCCGGGCAATGAAAACATACCGGAAGAATTTTCCTGCCACTCCATGCGTCATAGTAAAGCAATGTCTATGCTTAGCGGGGATACGGACTTGATATATATCAGGGATGTTCTCGGACACGTTTCCGTAAAAACTACGGAACGCTATGCGCGGATTGACTCCCAAAAGAAACGCGCCGCCCTTGAAGCCGCCTATGCCGACACCACACCGGACGCTGAACCGGTATGGCAACAGGATGGAGAATTGATGGAATGGCTCACGGGTTTCGCTAAGTAGGCATTAGCAAACTTTTTTTAATGTAAAGTGATTCCGTCGAAAATAATTGAACTTATACGCATCCGGCGGGTCGCTTTACATTATGTATTACTGGACATAACC
>WRBD01000055.1 GCA_009779835.1 Defluviitaleaceae bacterium
TGCGAATTACCTGCCGAAACCATAGGCATTGAAGCAAACTTATTTTCCGTAAACGATGACAGTTGTAGTACTTGGTTCAAATCAACGACTTCTGATGTCAATTCAAGTTCTGTTGTGCCAAGTCCTTCGAGAAAAAATTCTTCTTCTCCTTGATACGCAGAAAGCGTAATGCCGG
Organism: Defluviitaleaceae bacterium; assembly: GCA_009779835.1. Taxonomy (GTDB): domain Bacteria; phylum Bacillota; class Clostridia; order Lachnospirales; family WQUN01; genus WQVC01. The sequence continues at coordinate 176 of WRBD01000055.1, forward strand.
AAAGCCCCAAGGTAACTGCCAGCAAAAGAGAAATGCATTGCATGATGCCCCTTTTCATCCCTAAACCTCCTATTATTGTGCATTCGTGTCGCAAACAATGCGTGACCACTCTCAACATCTCTCATTAGCTTACACAAAATAAAGGAATATGTAAAGAATATTATCATAACCGGTCGAAATATGTATAAGCATTATAGTGTTAAATGGAATTTATATGGCATTTTCCCAAATCAGCCGTGCGGCGTTTTGCAATTCGTCCAGAACGTTATCTTGAGCCTCAAGCTTTAACGCCTGTGACAAATCGCTGTAAAATTTGCGACGTAGTCACAAATTTACTGCGCGGCTTACGCGCCCCCCCGCGCATAAGCCATAATCCGTCCGTGTTCTTTGTGTTGCTAATTATTATGAAATTGTTTTTGCATTTGCAATTAATATCGCTTTACAATGTAAATCTTGCCCTCTTCCTTGTAACCCAGCTTCTCGTAATAAGGATATACATCGCCCGTGACATACACAATGCAATCAGGAAAATCACGGCAAGCCTGCTCCATCAGCAAGCGTCCGTATTCTTTGCCGCGATATTCTTTGTCTACCAATAAATCAAGAACGTAAATGCCAAAACCAAAATCATCACGGCAGCGTGCGTAACCGCACAGGACATCGCTCTCGAAAATAAGATAAACAATACAGTTATCAAGAGCTTTTTCGTATTTGATTCTATTTTCTCCTTGCCAATATGTCCATTCATCGCCTTCGCGCTCAATAAGGGCGAAAAGTGAATCGGAATCGGCGCGGGTGTATCTTCTGATTAACATAGGTTTTCTCCTTTACAATTTTTGTCTAATTTTACTATAATTTTATAGAGATATCATTTTTTTCTGCTCCTACAACAACGCATTCAACATCTCACCGATATTGTCTGCGCCAAGAATGCGGAAGTCTTCCGGAATGACTGATGATTTGCGAAGTTTCTTTTTGTTTGCGGCGGGCAGAACGCAACCCGCGAAACCGTGCCGGGCAGCTTCGGCAATGCGGCGTTCGGGTTGGGATATAGCGCGGAGTTCGCCCGCAAGTCCAACTTCACCGATTACCATTATTCGGGGATTGATGGGCTTTTCCTTGTAGCATGAGGCAAGTGCGGCAATTACTCCTGCGTCGGCGGCGGGTTCGTCTACGCGCAAACCGCCCGCGATGTTTACATATGCGTCAAAATTTTGCAGTTTGTAACCGCATCGTTTTTCCAAAACGGCGAGAAGCATCACCATTCGATTGTAGTCCATGCCTGTGGACGTGCGGCGCGGCGTACCGAAATTCGTATACGCCACAAGGGCTTGTACTTCCGTAAGAAGCGGACGTGAGCCTTCCAGCGAGCAAGTTACAACCGAACCCGCCGCCCCCACGGGCCGCCCCGAAAGCATATACGCAGACGGGTCTTCGATAACGGTAAGCCCCTGTTCTCCCATCTCGAAAACGCCAATTTCATGCGTAGAGCCGAAACGATTTTTTACGGCGCGGATTAAACGGCACGCGTCTTTGTCGTCGCCCTCGAAATACAAAACTGTATCGACCATGTGTTCCAATACACGCGGCCCCGCAAACGAGCCTTCCTTCGTAACATGTCCCACAAGAATCACAGACATTGCGCTTTCTTTCGCCAAATATGTAAAAAACGCCGCGCATTCGCGAACCTGTGTTACGCTGCCGGGAAGCGAAGTTAAATCCGAAAGCCGCATTGTTTGAATGGAATCAATCAGAAGAAGCGCGGGTTTAATTGAAAGAACCGCGTCACGAATCGCATAAATATCCGTTTCTGCAAGTAAATAACATCCATGCGAATTGACCGACAGACGGTTTGCGCGCATTTTTATTTGCGCCGCGCTTTCCTCACCCGATACATACAAAACGCGAAAGTCATCGCGCGCCATGTGGCGACAAATTTGTAGCAAAAGCGTAGACTTGCCGATTCCGGGGTCGCCGCCAAGAAGAAGCATACTGCCCGCGACAATCCCGCCGCCAAGGACACGGTCCAGTTCGGAGATTCCTGTGACGGCGCGGTTTGTGCCATCGTCGCTTACGGAGATGTCGCGCAATAACTGAACGCCGGCACTGCGTATTCCGCTTGCCGCCGCTCCTGCGCCGCCGGGTAATGTGGGCTTTTGCACCAGTTCTTCCAACGAATTAAACTTTCCGCAGGAAGGGCAACGTCCAAGCCATTTTGCTTGCTCGTGTTCGCATTCGGTGCAGATATAGCGTGTTGTTTTTTTAGCCATCTTTTTTGCGCCTTTCTTTTTCGGTATACATTAGCGAATCAACGTAAGTAATGTCCCGCCTGTTAAAAGCATGAGTCCCGCAAGACTTCGCTTTGAAAACTTTTCGCCGAGAAATAAGCGTGCAAAACCCATTGTAAGAACAACACTTAATTTGTCAACGGGTACGACGTTGCTTGCGTTTCCAAGCTGTAGTGCGCGGAAAAAAAACAACCACGATGCACCCGTTGCCACACCCGAAAGGATTAAAAAGAGCCAATTTTCTTTGTTAATTTTTCCGCGTGTGTTTTTCCCTCGTGTGAGAAAAACCATCAGCCAGCTCATTGGAACAACAGCCATTGTGCGAATTGCCGTGCCGAGGTTTGCTTCTATGTTTTCAAAGCCGATGCTTCCGAGAATGGCGGTAAGGCTTGCAAAAACCGCCGCAATCAAAGCGAAAAAAAGCCAACCATATCTTTTAGAACGGTTGCCTTCTTCTTTTTTAAAATCAATCATCAGCCAAGTTCCCGCCGCCATAAGCACCATACCGACCGCGGTAAACGCGCCGATTGGTTCTCCGAGAAAAATAAATGCCAAAATCATTGTGAAAATTGTACTGCTTTTGTCAATCGGAACGACGCGGTTTACCGTTCCCAATTGAAGTGCGCGAAAAAAACAGAGCCACGACGCGCCCGTCGCAAGCCCCGAAAGTATAAGAAAAAACCAAGTTCTTGCGTCTGCGTGAAAAATTCCGCTTTGCGAACCAACAATGAAAACCATTATCCACGCGAAAACCAATACAACCATCGTGCGAATTGCGGTAGCCAAATGTGAGTCAACATTATTTAAACCCATTTTTGCAAGAATTGTTGTCAACGCCGCAAAAACAGCAGCCCCCGCCGCATAAAACAGCCATGCTTCCAATAAAATCCTCCTAAGGGCTGGGCGAAAATACCGACGACCCGGGTTCAAGTGTGATAACAAGAACCAGGGTTGTTGTGGGGTTTACGTGAATCGTCAACTGCAACGATGCGGGATTTTTTCGCGTGCCCGAAACAAACGCCGTATCGAATGGGATATTATTATTGATTAACAGCCCCATGAGGACATTATACTCAAAAAGCGTTAATTGTTCATTATTAAATATTTTTTTAAAAAGCGTTCCTGAAAGCAAACCCGAAAGATGTGAATCGAAAAACAAAGCAATCACCCCTGCTACTATTGTATGCGAAAATCTTGAAGGGTGAATCCACCGATTAAGCGGAGCAAACAAGGTTCGCCGTTCATGGTATTAAAGGTGTGGCTTTCGCGAATTAAATCATCACTTCGTAGCAGTGAAATTTGTATTGGGGCGTAGGGTTCGGTTTCGTTTAAGGTTTTTGGGGGCGGTTCGGTTAAAGGCAATGATTTTAACGTTTGAACCACGCCGCGAATATAATCGAGGTACGATTCCAATTGGGCTTGTTTGCTTTTTTGCCGATCAAGGGCAACAAGAAGGCTTTCATACTCATAACGCAATGTGTAGACTTCACCAATTCTGTTTTTTACATAATCTATACTGCCGAAAAATTTCGGTCGGCAGATGGTAACTTCTATTTGCCCCATGCTACCACGCAACTCATGCAGTTTATTTTCTGTTTCAGAAATGATTTCACGAAGTTCTGCTTCTTCGGATACGGCTTGATATAAGGGCTTTTTAGTAGCTTCAATTTCGCACTCTGAAAAATTTTCGATTTTTCTCATATAAACGCGTTCAAAAAATTTCACCGCTTCATCACCGAATAAAAGACTCTCCGCTTCCTTTACTGTAAGCCCCCATAACTCCCAAAGCCTTAACGGTTTCGCCGCCACGCCTGCAATATTATTAATAATATTAGGTGACAGAGGGGCGATTCTCTTGTCACGCTGAACTTCGCGCGACAAGAGAACCATCCCCTTATCACTTTCCATTTCTTCTTCAAGCACCTCCGCAAGCTTATGTAAAACGCGGTTTTCGTTAAGTTGTGACGGCGTTTTTTGCCAAAAACCCGCGGATGCGAAAAGAATTTGCTTTTGCGAAGCCATTTTTGCATCCAACGCTTCATTGAAATAAGATTGCGTTAAATTTAACAGCGGTAACGCCGCAATCAAAGCATGAGCATTGTTTTTGCTTTCCGAAAAAACTTCTCCGTATTCGTTTTTGTTACTAATAAGAAAAATTCTATTGAATAAAGTCGTGGCAAGCCCTGTCAAAAATTTATATGTACTTGTGTTGCGCTCTTTGATATTTTCGCAGCCGTTTGATTCGTTCAATGAGATTATAAGCGTAATATCCACAGCGGCAAAATTCTCGCGAAACTGAACACTAAGACGTTGTCCCGCGTTTTCAACAAGCCGCAATGCGTCCGGATTTTCAGCTTCCACAACCACATAAATATTCACACGGTTAAGACGTAACCCGCCCTCGTTTGCTTGAATTTTCGCAATTATTTCGCGGGATTCATCAGCAGAAGGCATATTGAAAACCGAACCCGTTGGAAAAAATCGCTCCGTTTGCCGCAAAATTTTATCTCGTATGCACTCATCCAAAAACAAAAAAATCACAGGATTTCTCATACACATCCCTCCCATATATTTATGGTAGTGTACAAACCACCTTATAAATTTATAGATTATTGCTAAAAAACCTTGATATACTCACGTTTCAAACAAAAAAAATATAGCAACCCCCATTTCGGGGAAAACTTGAAGGTCTAA
>WRBD01000056.1 GCA_009779835.1 Defluviitaleaceae bacterium
GGCAGAACCCGTAAACCTGCGAAAACGAATTGGCTCAACTACCTTCGAGGTAGCCGTCCATTTCAGTCGGACGAGCCAAGAAACATTGGAGGATAAAGTCCTCCGATTAATCGAGCGGGAGGTGCTAAAACGTGCCTAACGCTTTTGTTTTAAGTGCCGCAAATGTCTATGATTGCCGGAAAGATGAGGTAAATATGGACAAGCAAAAACTAACGATTCTGTACGAAAGATTATCTGTCGAAGATGACAGGGATTCAGAATCAAATTCGATTCAAAATCAACGCGCACAGCTTGAAGATTATGCAGAGCGCAACAATCTCAAGCCGTATATTCATCTAAGCGACGACGGCTATTCCGGGACGGGTTGGAATCGTCCCGGTTGGCTGAAAGTCCTTGAAGAAGTCGAAAAAGATAACGTGTCATGTATCGTTTTCCGTGATTTATCAAGATTTGGACGCGACCACTTACGGGTTGGATTATATATGGAATTGTTCGATTCCAAGTCGATACGTCTGATTATGGTAAACGACGGCATAGATACAGCCAAAGGCGAAGATGATTTTACACCATTCAGAGCTATCATGTCGGAGTGGTATGCGCGAGATTGCAGTCGTAAAGTGAAATCTGCTTTGCAAACAAAAGGTAGGCAGGGCAAGCCGTTATCAACCAAGCCGCCGTATGGATTTATCCGTGACCCGAACAACAAAGATAGGTGGCTTGTAGACAGCGAAGCGGCGGCAGTTGTGCGGAGGATTTTCGACCTCACCATCGAGGGTAAAGGCTCGTTTGAAATCTGCCGCATACTTCACGATGATAAAGTCGAACGCCCGTCATATTATCAAGCCAAGCGCGGTCATGTTATGTATCACAATGCGCTTGAAGCGAGAGACCCTTATGTATGGGGTTCTCACATGATTACGTTCATGCTGACACGACCCGAATACTGTGGGCATACGGTAAATTTCCGTAGCGTGAAACCATCGTATAAATCACGCAAACAAATACCGATACCGAGAGAAGAATGGCTGATTTTCGAGAACACCCATGAAGCCATCGTAACGCAAGAAACATTTGATTTAGTGCAACAATTACGGCAGACGGTACGGCGCACGGACACGGTTGGCGAGGCGAATCCTCTTACGGGATTATTATTCTGTAATGATTGTGGAAAGCGGTTGTATAATCACCGAAAACGCATCGACCATTATACCTGTTCAGGATATGTGCAGGGGCGGCAAAGTTTCGCTGATGAACATTGCAGTCCTCACTATGCTACGGTGGCGGCAATCAGAGAATTGTTGCTTGACATAATCAGAAAAACAAGCGGATATGTTTTGCAACACGAAGCGGATTTTATTGAAAAAGTCCGTGAATCCTCAACACTCCGGCACGGCGAAACCACCAAGACACACAAACGGCAGATTACCAAAAATGAACGGCGTATTATTGAACTTGATAAGCTGTTCAGCAGTCTTTATGAAGATAAAGAAAAAGGCATAATCACCGAAGAACGGTTCGTACTTATGTCTGCCGGATTCGAGCGTGAGCAAGCGGATTTGAGAACTAAAAACATCACGCTTCAAGATGAACTTGACACATTCAATACCGACAGCGCAAAGGCTGATAACTTCATTGCGTTGGTGCGAAAGTTTACCCGGTTTGAGGAACTCACAACCTCTATGATTTATGAATTTGTTGATAAAATAATTATCCACGAAAGCGTATGGACGGAACAGACCGAAACCGAACGCCGCAAGGGTACACGCACACAAAAGGTTGACGTATATTTGAAGTATATCGGTAACTTTAACGTGCCGGACACACGCCCGCCGGAAGAAATCGAAGCGGAGCGAATCGCGGAGGAAAAGTTACAACGAAAACGGCAACAAAAACGCGACAGCGAACGCAGACGGCGGGAACGGGTGCGAACCGAAACCGCCGCACAGAATCCACCGCAGGAAACTGTTTGCGCCGCTGTATAAAATCATCTATGAAATTACGGCTTACGGAATAATTCTGTGAGCCGTTTTTCTATTTTAATCTTAACACAAAATTTCAAAAATTGAGAGGAGATTTTTATTATGCCAACAACAAAAAAGACAGCCGCCGATATGCGTGAGGAAATCACAAAAACGGAAACCAAAGTCGTACAAACCGAAAGGCGCATTAAGGAACTTATTAAACAAAACAGCAAGCTAACTCGCAAGGAAAGGTCACGCCGTTTAATTCAGCGCGGATTGATTATCGAAAGCATGATTAAAGACCCTGAAATGCTTACCAACGAGCAAATCAAAAAAATAATGCAGACGGCTTTTCGTTCAGCACACGCAAAAATCCGTGAAATGGCAGACGCTTTCCGTGCGGAAAACGCCGCCAACGTTGAAACGCAAAACAGCGAAAATTAATCGGAATTGCAGAACTGATTTTATTCCCTTGTTTACAAGGGCGCACTTATACACCGCCCGTTGGTCGGTGCTGTGCGGTCTGCCGACGGCGTTTTGTGCCTATCGTCACAAAATGGCGCTACGCGCCTAAAAACATAAACCAACAACGGCGGGCTTGTTTATGCGGCTCGCCGTTTCTGTTTCAAAAGATATTATGAAAAAAATTAAACGTAAAGGAGCATTTTGTAATGAATGAAAATATTATCAGTAACACCGCTCCGAAGGAGTTTGAAATAATCGACGGCAACACACTCATGGCACAAGAATACGAACCGTTATTATTCGCCATTGATAAGATTTTGCCGCACGGATTATTTATTTTAGCAGGGAGCGGAAAAATCGGAAAGTCGTGGCTGTCGCTTGATATTTCTGTAAGCGTTGCAACGGGCGGCAGCTTATGGGATTTCACCGCCGAGCAAGGCACGGCTTTGTATCTCGCGCTTGAAGATAATTACCGCCGTTTGAAAGACCGTTTGGAAAAAATCGAAGCACAGAATGTTGACATATCACGGCTGAAACTCTCAACGGCTTCATTCGGAATCAACGGTGGTTTGCTTGAACAGGCGAACAGCTTTCTCGCAAAAAATCCCGACACGAAATTAATCATCATCGACACTTTGGAACGCATCCGCGACACCGAAACCAACAGGAGTATTTACTCTTGTGACTACCGCGACATGACCCTGCTGCGTGAAATTACGAACAAGCATAAGCTGACGTTATTGTTAATCCATCACACACGGAAAATGTCTGATGATGACCCGTTAAATATGTTATCGGGCAGTATGGGATTAGTCGGTGCAACGGACGGCGTTTTTGTTCTTGAAAAAGAAAAACGTACAGGTAGCACGGCGAAGCTGACAATCGCCAATCGTGACACGGAAGGTTTCTGTTTCAAGTTAGAATTAGACCCCGAAACGTGCAAGTGGCAGTTTCTTGGAAACTATGATAACGCCGTGTCGAACGAAGCTGATTCGGCAGAAGAAAAAGACGAATGGCTTCTTATGCTGATTGACGATTTTCTGAGAGATGATTGGAACGGTACGGCTACGGAATTGTGCGACACGCTTAATGCAATCGACAGCAATTCCGGCTTAACGCCCCTCAACATAACAAAACGGCTAAAAAATAATTTTACCTTATTCAAAGAAAACAATATCGCAATCACTTTTGAACGTAATCGTAACGGCAGAGTTATCACCATCACACGGCAGGACGAACAGTTAAATCTGTGACGGATTGACGGTGTGACAGTCAATTTATATATGTACCCCCTGCACGAAAACCGTCATGCAAATTAAAAGTGTGACGGTTTTTTTCATGGGGGTGCGTGTATATAACAACCGTCACGCCGTCACAACTGTCACGCTCGTTAATTTTTTTCTGAATAAGGTAAAAACGGAAAGGAGTAAACGCATGGCAATTTATCATTTAAGTATGAAAGTTTTCACAAGAGGTAAAGGCGATTCCGCGATAGATAAAGCCGCATACCGAGCAGGCGAAAAGCTGTTGAGCGATTACAACGGATTAACATACGATTACACACGCAAATTCGGCGTTATCCACACAGAAATATTACTGCCCGACCACGCGCCGAGAGAATATTTTGACCGCACAATTTTATGGAACGCTGTGGAACGTGCGGAGAAAAGCGGCAATTCACAGCTTGCGCGAGAATTGGAAATTTCTTTGCCTATTGAATTATCCATAGAGCAAAATATATCCCTCGCTTTTGAATATGTAAAACGCAATTTCGTCAGTCAAGGTATGTGTGCCGATGTTTGTTTTCACGACAAGAATGACGGCAATCCGCATTTCCACGTTTTACTCACTATGCGCCCGATTGAACAAGATGGACGTTGGGGCGCGAAGTCGAAAAAGGAATATATTCTTGATGAAAATGGCGAACGCATACGGCTTCCAAAAAGCGGCGAGTACAAGAGCCGAAAAATAAATGCCGTTGATTGGAGCGAACAGTCCAAAGCGGAAGAATGGCGAGAGGCGTGGGCTAATATTTGCAATGAATATTTAGAGCGGCACGGACACAGTTCCCGCATCGACCACCGCAGTTACGAACGGCAGGGCATTGATAAAGTTCCGCAGATTCACATGGGCGCGGCGGCGTGTAGTATGGAAAAGAAAGGCATCGTCACCGAAAAAGGAAATATCAATCGTGAGATAGCAAAAGTCAACCGTGAAATTGATGACCTCCGCAAAGAATTA
>WRBD01000057.1 GCA_009779835.1 Defluviitaleaceae bacterium
ATTACAGTTTGCCGTCGCCGGAGCGGTTCCATTTGGAATACACGGGAGCGGACAACAAGCCGCACACGCCGGTCATGATCCACCGTGCTCCGTTGGGGTCGTTCGAGCGGTTCTGCGGCATCTTGATCGAACACTTTGCGGCAGCGTTTCCGCTTTGGCTTGCCCCAGAGCAGATACGGATTTTAACGGTCAGCGAAAAGTTCGGCGACTACGGCGATGCTGTGCTAAAAAAACTGCAAGCAGTGGGACTGCGTGCGTCACTAGACAATCGGAGCGAAAAGATCGGCGCAAAAATCCGCGAAGGACGCTTGGACTTAGTGCCCTACCTTGCGGTTGTTGGAGCAAAGGAAGCCGAGAATGGTTCCATGGCGTTGCGCGGGCGAAAGGAAGGGGAACTGGGGGAAGTGAATGTTGATGCGGTTGTTGAAAAATTGGTGGGGGAGGTTAGAATGAGGGCGTTGTAGGAGGCACAAGCAATGAGCGAACGAAAAACAGAGCAATTTGTCCGAAGACATTTTGAACGATTTCGCGAAATAACAATCGAGGAACAGCGTTCGGATAACGTCAGAATCCAAAAACTGCTTTCCACGGCTTCCAAAAGCGGACTTGGAACGGGACGACCCGAATTTATCATTCAATACCCGCATGAGCCCAATTTCGTTATCGTTATCGAATGTAAAGCGGAAACAAGCAAACACGAAAGCGCATCACGAGATCAGTACAGCGATTGCGCCGTTAACGGTGTCTTGCTTTATGCCGCGCATTTGGCAAAAGATTACGACGTATTGGCGATTGCCGTGAGCGGACAAAATGTCGAACGGCTAAAAGTTTCCCACTTTCTGCATCTGAGAGGAACAGCCGACGCAACGCCGATTTTTGCAAATGTTCTTTTGCCACCTGATGATTATCTTGACGGTTATATAAAAAGTCCTGAAAAGTTTCGCCAAGATTATAATTGTCTCTTGGAATTTGCGCAGCAACTCAACGAGAACCTACACACCCATAAAATCGTCGAAAGTGATCGGGCTCTTTTGTTAAGTTGTATTCTCATAGCCCTTGAAAATAAGGGATTTTCCGCAACGTATCAATCGTATACCCATCCCAAACAATTGGCGGACTACCTTACGCTGACAGTAAAGAACGAATTCCAAAACGCAAAATTGGACACCAAAAAATTGGAAGTATTGATGAGCCGTTTTGCGTTCATTACAACAGATACCACTCTGTCAACAAAAGAGCATGTATTGCGCGACATCGTTGATGATGTCGATAAAAATATTAAGAATTTTATCAAGACGCATGAATTTTTTGACGTGTTAGGGCAACTCTATGTCGAATTTTTGCGCTACGCTAATTCGGACAAGGGGTTGGGAATTGTCTTAACGCCGCCTCATATCACAGAATTTATGGCGCAATTAGCAGAAGTAAACAGAGACAGCGTTATTTATGATAATTGCACTGGCACGGGTGGTTTTCTGGTTTCTGCAATGAAACAGATGATTCTTGATGCAAAAGGCAACCAGTCAAAAATTAAAAATATCAAACAAAAACAGCTTGTTGGCGTGGAATATCAAGCCCATGTTTTTGCGTTGGCTTGTTCCAATATGTTTATTCATCAAGACGGTAAGACGAATATTCTCAATGGCAGTTGTTTTGATAGAGATATTATTGACCAAGTGAAGAAATTCCACCCCACAGTCGGCTTGCTCAATCCGCCTTACAAGGGAGACAAGAAAAAAGACACAGACGAATTGGAATTCATTTTGAGTAATCTTGAATGTCTCGAACAGGGCGGACGTTGTGTTGCCATCGTTCCAATGCAAGCCGCGTTGGCAACCAGTGGTAAAATCTATGAATATAAGCAGAAATTACTAAGCGAGCACACTTTGGAAGCCGTTTTCTCAATGCCTAATGAGGTGTTTTTTAATTCCAAAGTTGGCGTGGTTGCTTGTGTTATGGTGTTCACCGCGAAGCGTCCCCACCCAAAAAACAAAGAAGTGTATTTGGGATATTACAAAGAAGACGGCTTTGTTAAACGGAAACATCTGGGACGGATTGATCTTTACGGTGAATTTGAAAGTAGGATTAAACACGAGTGGGTTTCTCATTGGATCAACCATAAAGCAACGCCGGGATTTAGCGTGTGCCGGACATTATCCGCAAATGACGAATGGTGTGCAGAGCTCTACATGACCACAGATTATTCGCTACTTCAACAAGAAACGTTTGAGAAAAAAATTCGCGACTACGTTGCGTACCGCGTCAAAACTGCTATACGAAATGAAAAAGAACAGGTATTGGGAAATCGGATTGCACATAATAATTATTCGCTTGACACCCAGAATTGGCAGTGGTTTCGCTATGATTCCTTATTCAAGATTGTTAAAGGGAAACGTTTAACAAAAGCCGACATGATGCCCGGTAGCATTCCTTTTATCGGAGCAACAGAATTTAATAACGGAGTAACGGCTTACGTTAATAGCGACAAGTATATTCATCAAGAAAATTTAATAACAGTTTCCTATAATGGTTCGGTGGGAATGGCTTTTTATCAACCTCAACGTTTTTTTGCGTGCGATGATGTCAATGTTCTCTATCCGAAATTTCAACTCAATCCTTTTGTCGCAATGTTTTTGACAACGTTGATTGAACTGGAAAAATATCGCTACAACTATGGACTTAAATGGACAAAGGAAAAGATGGAGCAGTCGTTAGTGAAACTACCCATCAAATCGGGCGACACCCCCGACTGGGAGTATATGGAAAATTACATTAAAAGTTTGCCTTACAGTGGGAATTTTTAATGACACTTTGCGGCGGCTCCTCCAAATAATAGCGTCGTTGTGGCTTGCCCCAGAGCAGATACGGATTTTTACGGTTAGCGAAAAACTGCCCTTTCCAAATTTCATGCGGCGAGTCGCATTAGTTTTTCTAGTGCGTTCCTAATTTTCGCAGGTATTGCCGACCAATGCACAGCGTCATTTAATTCCTTTGCCAGTAACGCCTTGTGTCCTTTTAGTATTGACTGTTTTTATGGAAATTGTTATTTTTCGTTTTTCCCTCCAAGTTCTTGTTTTCTAGGAACTTTGTATCGATAGGATTTGTCATGGACGACTTGAAAA
>WRBD01000058.1 GCA_009779835.1 Defluviitaleaceae bacterium
CGACAACGAGCGTGTTAGGTAGTTTTGGCATTACTTCAACTCCTCGTTGCTTAATGAACCACAAGTATTCATCGTAACTCTCATACGGCGCAGGTTCTCTCTGGTGAACATCAATCGCCATTCCAGGAGGTCGTTTCGGTTGCCCAACGAATCAGCAATACTTTCCACCCCAATTTTCCACAAATTTGTAAACTCTTTCTGTCCAGTCTAATAATCCAAGACTGTCCTGCGGCAAATAAATCACCTTGTCCGTTATTTCCGGCGCAATTATATTTTTCAAATCGTTTTCATGCTGTTCCGGCACAATACAGGCGTACAGCCAATCAGCCAGTACAAGCTCGTCTTTTATTTTCACAGGATGATAACCGTCAAAAACATATCCGGGATGCCGGGTTATATCATCATACCGAAAATAAAAACGTATTCCGGGCAATAACTTGTTTTCCCGCTCATCATCGGTCGCGCCCCTGCCGAGCACACGCTCCATAGTAAGGTTGTCGCCCGCCGTGCAGTTACCCCAAGCAAACATGATATAATCGAAATAATCCGCTGGGTCACCGGCAGCGTTGCGAATGTCATTAACAAGCTCTGCGCATGTTTTTTTAAACGCCCTCACCGCCGATAACAGTATCCCGCTTGCTAATATTTTCATTGCGTTATCAGGTGTTGCTGTATGGCAGACGAATCTCGTTAAGCAACCTTTATGATTGCAATATGTACATTCTGTAATCTTGTCGGGAAGTAAAGCGTTTTCGACTGTTTCAGGATGAGCAAGGGCATAATTAACTGCATCCGCTATGTTTTTATCTTCACAGATAATTTCGGTTTGTCTGCCGTGTTGTTTTTCAAACGTAACGAATGTGAGCAGCTTTTTAAGTTCCCACGGCGATATGTGCGGATAGTCAGAGAGGGCGAAATAATACACGCCATCCCAGAGTATCGTGCAATCGTGTTTTGCTATATTGACTTTCATATCTTCGCCACCCACCATTCCATTTAATAAGTGTCGGATTATTTCACAATCCAACGCCCATTTTTCTTTGCACCTTCGCGTTCAACCAACCCTGCTTTTTTTAATTGGCTGATATGATAATCAACTTTGCGCCTTGTAAGATTGAGAGTGTCCGCAATGGATTGTGTTGTAATCAATGAATTATCAGAGAATAAAGCAATAATTTTTTGTTGCGTTTCATTTAATCCACCATTTATTCCACGTTTTAATCCACCACTTATTCCACCGTTGGAATCACGGCTCCCGGTTTGATTTTCGCTGTAGTTTACGTTTTTTAATACCACTTTGAAACTTGATGTCGTGGAATAAAAGACGGGAATAAACTTGTCAGCGTAGCCGTATAACTTTTTCGTTTCGTTCACGATTTTCTTCAAGCCGCTGCCGCGCCTGTCCATATACCTCATGCGGTGGAAGAGGCCAGCTAAGACCGGATTCCGGCGTTCGGATTCTAATTCAAATATGTTTTGTTCTTGAATCATCTTGCCGCTGTACATTCCACCCGGCGAAGAAATCTCTAATCGGTCATCATAAATATTAACATGAACCTCCGCACCCTGTATCAACCAATCACGATGAATCAGCGCATTGACAAGTGATTCAAGCACAGCTCGCTCCGCGTAGTCGGGTTTGTCGATGCGTTCCATTGGAGCTTTTTCAAAGCGGACTTGGTTGTGAAGTTTAACAAAATCACAACTATTCGTGAGCAAGTGGATAAGGTTGCCCTCGTACTCTTTATCGTCCAGCGCGTCCTCGTCTAACGAACCCATTTCCAAGCCGCGCCATCTTGTGCAAAACACGCGGGCATTGTAAACAATATATTGGTCGGCCAAAAGCGAACCCGCAAGGGTCAAATAGCCGTCGTCGTTTTCCAACCCGAATGATTTATAGTCCGTGGAATCGAAGCGCAGTTTTGTCCTCTGCCGGTAGGTTGCCTCAAGAAGCGTGAAGCTGTAGTTTTCTTTTCTGTGTGTCGTTGAAGTTGTATCGAAAGTGCGGTTCGTACCTTTGAGAATAAGCTCGTTCAAAATATAATCGGGCGCGATAACGCTTTCATTTCCGATGCGGATATATGCTCTTTTGATTCCGCTGTCGGGAGAATAATAATACGGCGTATTACGTCCGGCTTTTATTTCGAGCGTCAACATATTTTTGTCTTTTTCAGAATGGGGTGTGAGGATAAAATCGGGCAGAGGGGCAATGCGGTCTTTAATTCTGCGACTAATGAAATCCGCATCGGATTGCACATCGTCTAATCCGATAGGTTTACCGTTATTATCGACGCCGAAGAAGAGCGTACCGCCGATGCAATTTGCAAACGCGCTCACACTCTTTAACCAGCTAACCGGTTTATCTCTTTCTAATGCGATTTTGAAATCGCACTCAGTTGCTTCCGCTATCAATGAATGAATCATTCCTCTGTCCTCCGTTTGGGCTTCGGTCCCGGTTTCAATTTTCCTGTGCGGGTAGGTTTAACAGCATCTTCCGGGATTGCCCATATCGTTCCGAACTTAACCGCACCGTCAATTTTTCCGGCTTTGCATAATATTTGAATCTGTCTTATAGAAACATTCCATCTTTCAGCTATTTCTTCGGGGCGTATATATCCGTTCACAAGCAGCACCTCACTTAGAAGAAAATACTTTTGCTAATGTTATTATATTCGCGTGTGCGTATTTGGTCAAGAAAAACTTTTCAGTTAAATACATTGTCGATTTCGTCTGTTTCATATCGTAGCGATTGATGATATTTTTATCTTGAACAACTCCATCACCGCTGATAAAATATTTGTAATAGGGAACGTACCCAAGCAGAGGAAAACAACACACATTGCGCCGTTTACGAAACGCTTACCGTAAACAAAACCCGCAAAACCACCAACCGCCATAATCGCCGTTAGTGCT
Source organism: Defluviitaleaceae bacterium (assembly GCA_009779835.1). GTDB lineage: Bacteria > Bacillota > Clostridia > Lachnospirales > WQUN01 > WQVC01. Next base: position 2,914 of record WRBD01000058.1, read on the forward strand.
AATGGCAAGCAAGGCATGGTGCGCGCACCCTGCCCAAAACGGACAAAAACCGCTCCCGCGTTTTTGCCGTTTTTCTGCTCGTTGGGCGCTGCCCAAACCCGCCGGACGGA